>NZ_MTKN01000051.1:0-54153 GCF_001975825.1 [Flexibacter] sp. ATCC 35208 | reverse complement strand
CTTCACCCGGGACTTGTTCGCTATTACCGGTAACTATTACTTTCATAATTACAGTATTAACAAGGTTATCAAATGGTCAACTTCACCCGGGACTTGTTCGCTATTACCGGTAACTATTACCCTCATAACTAACGCATTAATAAGGTTCCCAAATGTACAATACTTCACCGGGGACTTGTTCCCCCATACCTGCTTTTAGTAAGATCTCCAAATATACACTACTTCACCCTTGAATTTGTCCGCTTCACCGGAGAAAAAAAGCTCCTATTGGGTAAATTTCTGTCTATTTGCTATAAATCTAAAACATGAAAAACAAAATAGGATTAATTACAATTTTTGTATTGTTTTTGGGAATGTGCCAGGGTGCATTTGCACAGGATGGAACTAAGAAGGACCAGGCTGCGAAAGCAATCACTGATACCATGCAGGTACATCTTTCTCTGAATGATGATCAGTACAAAAAAGTGTATGATATCAATGCGCAGTTTCTGACCAAACTGGCAGGGATTAAGCAGGACAACGGTGGCAAACTGGCCAAATTACAGAAATTCAAGACTGCAGATCAGGAAAGGGATGCCGCGCTGAAACCAGTATTGTCTGACGATCAGTTTAAGAAATTTCAGGAAAATAAGAAAGCGAGAAGAGAGGAAATGAGAGAGAATTATAAAAATAGTAAGAGCTAACGATCAGCTCAGGCACTTTAGCCTTTAGTAAGAATAAAATAAAAACCTGATTTCCATGAAAAAGATATTGATTTGTTCTGTTTTGGGTTTGTTTTGCGCCGTAGGCACAACCGCGCAGGTAGTTGTTGTAAGACCAGTACATAGAGTAGTCGTAGCCGCTCCACCACCCGCAAGAGTTGTGGTAGTCGCAAGGCCAGTTCCTCCACCTCCACCTGCAAGATTCGTGGTGGTCGCAAGACCAGTCCCACCACCTCCACCCAGCGTCGTAATCGTCAGACCAAGACCAATTGTTCGCGTATACGCAAGATTATAAAATCACTTCAGACAACTGCTGCTATTACATTAACTGGAATGGCAGTAATAGTAGTGGTTGTCTGTACCTTCTACACCACCATGAAGACCTTCTACACGACCATGGACAACCCGCTACAAGACAATGAACCCCTTTTAAACCACCATGGCCATCCCTCTTCACCACAGCCACCTGCTCTACCACTTCCACCTCTTCACCACATCCACCCGCTACACCACTATCGGCAAACTAAACCCAAACGTCGCCCCTTCCCCCAACTTACTATTCACCCATATCTTTCCCCCCTGTGCCTCTATAAACTCCCTCGATATCGACAACCCTAACCCTGTCCCCGCTTTCTCGGGCGTACCAGGCACTTTAAAATACCTATCAAAAATCTTCGGCAAATACTTCTCATCTATCCCCCTCCCATGATCCTCCACCGTAAAAGAAATATTATTATGATGAATAGTCGTCGTCAACACAATCTCATCATCCTCCGGTGAATACTTCACCGCATTCGTCAAAAAATTCGTCAACACCCACGCCGTCTTCTCCGGATCCGTCAGCATCTTACATGAAGTACCAGCTTCTTCCACCCGCACCCTGATATTCTTCTGCTGTGCTAAAAAACTCACTGTACTCGTCGCATTTTCAATAATAATCTCCGGACTCACAGGCGCTATCTTCAACTGTATATGCCCCGTTTCTACCTGACTCATATTCAGCAACTCACTGGTGATCTTTAACAATCTGTCTGAATCATCCGTAATACTCCTGATCAACTCATCCTGCTCTTTATTTACCGTACCCACCCGATGATCCGCCAATAACTGCGCACTCATTTTTATACTGGCAATAGGTGTCTTTAACTCATGAGAAATGGTCGCAATAAAGTTCGTCTTTGCCTCATTCAACTCATGGAAAGGCGTGATATTCCGTAACACAATCACCTGCCCGATCACCCGCTCATTATTATCTACATTGATCACATCAAGATGGAAATAACTCTCTTTATTATCCGCAAAGATCTTCAATTCCTTCTCCTTATTATTCTCCTGCAATAAACTGCGCATCAGATCATTCTGCAACGCCACATCCGGGGCATACTTACCAGCTATCTCCATTTCTTTCAACCCTAACAACTTCTCTGCTACGCGATTTGCAAATAGAATATGCCGGGTATCATCTATCCCGATAATACCATCATTCATCTGGTTGATGATCGTATCAATACGGGATTTTTCAAATTTAATTTTAGCAAGATTACTATGTTCATATTCATTCAGCTTTTCCGCCATCGTATTGAAAGCCTGTGCCAGCTCTCCGAATTCATCATGCTGATTCAAATGTATCCTGCGCGAATAGTCTTTATTGACAATAGATTTGATCCCTTCTGATAATGCATTGATAGGCTCACTGATAATACCCGGGAAGTTCACCGCCAGTGTAAATGCAATCAATGAAAGTAAAGAAAAGATAAGCACCAGCCAGTTACTAAACCGCTTTGCATTAGACATCGCAATATTGTTCTTCGCAAAGATAGCCTGTTGATTGGCGGTATTGATCAGGTATATTTTCTCTCTTAATAATTGTTGCAGTGAGTCATTTGATGGTGATTTTTTTAACTGCTCAAAAAGCGCCCGCACAGCGCCTGTCGCCGCACCCTCACCGGGCTCTGTGATATTCGCTTCCTGTTTAGCCAGGTTTTGCTCAAAGGTTTGAATACTGGCAGGATGCGTATGAAACTCCTCGAGTGTCTGCAACATATTATTGCTATACACCAGCGTCTCGTAGTTATCTTTCAATACAAGATGTGCATCTTTCTTCATCAGATTGATAGAGAAGATACCCAGCAATCCGGATACAAGGATGGCCGTAAATAAAAAACCAATGCCTATACTTAATTTCGTTTTCAGGCGCATCTTATGACAGAATTATAATATCAATATCCGATTCTGACAACTTCCCCAGCAACTGGGAAAATACAGCCGTATTCAACACCATCCCCAATACATTCAAATGAGGTTTGCCCATACAAATAGTGGTAATGTTCTTTTCTTCGGCTGTGGTCATGATCGTTTTGGCAATATTACTACTTTTTACTTTCAGTACTTCTCCTCCCAGTTCCATTGCCAGTTTGAAATTATTGATCAGATGGCGCTGAGAGGCCAGCTCGATCCTGTCCATATTCTCCTTTGGCGTTTGTACATACAACACATAGAACCGGCTTTGGTAGTACGCCGCCAGTCTGGCCGTTTTGCGGATCACCTTGCGGGCTATAGCATGATTACTGCTGATGCAGGCCAGAAAGCGTTCACTGCGTAGGTGTGCTGTGCGTGGAAGAGCAGTCTCAATTTTATGCTCCACCTGCGAAGCTACTTCTTTCAATGCCAGCTCACGGAGTTGTAAGATCTTTTCCGGCTGGAAGAAGTTCTTCATGGCTACCGCAATCTTATCCGGGGTATAAATTTTCCCTTCCTTTAAACGGGTGATGAGCTCATCGGCTGTGAGGTCAATATTGACCACTTCATCTGCCTGCATTAAAACGTTGTCAGGAATCCGTTCCGATACATCAATCCCCGTAATATTCTTTACTGAAGCCTGCAGGCTTTCTATATGCTGTATATTCACCGCGCTGATCACATTGATCCCCGCATCGAGTATCTCCATCACATCCTGCCAGCGTTTTTCATTCTTGCTACCTTCTATGTTAGAGTGCGCCAGTTCATCGATCACCACTACTTCCGGGTGCAGGTTCAATACCGCCTGCATATCCAGTTCGTCCAGCATCTTGCCTTTGTAAAATAGCTGGCGGCGGGGTATAACAGGCAACCCCTCCAGTAAGGAGTGGGTTTCTGGCCTGTTATGTGTTTCGATGTATGCGATCTGGATGTTGACACCGTTCCGCAGGAGGGTCCTTGCCTCTGTAAGCATACGATAGGTTTTGCCTACACCGGCACTCATGCCGATGTAGACTTTAAATTTTCCTCTTCTGGACTGACGGATCAGGTCGAGGAAATGTTGGACATTATTTTCTTTTTCAGTCATGAAAAGAAAGGCTGTTTTGTTTTTATCCTGAAAAGGAATTTTTTATTGAACCACCACCTGTTCCCCTGCACGCACGCCTACCCGCAATCCCGCATGTTCTTCCGGCGTATACAACATCGCTGTACATATGCAATGCTTAAAATCCTTTTTCTGTAAAATGTCATAATTGACACAACCCTTACACCCTGCCCAGAAATTCTCATCCTTCGTGATCTCACTAAATGTAACAGGCTCAAATCCCAGTTTGGTATTCATTTTCATTATCGTCAACCCACTCGTAATACTGAATACCTTTGCTGCAGGATACAGTTCCCCCGATAACCGGAAGATTCTTTTCTTAATCCTGGAAGCGACCCCCATATTACGAAAGGCAGGGTTCACTATCAAACCAGAATTGGACACATACTCCCCATGCCCCCATATTTCAATATAAGAAAATCCTACCCAAACTTTATCAGCCGTCACCGCTATTACTGCCTTTCCCTGCCTGATCTTGTCAATAATAGTAGATACAGGTCTCTTTCCTATTCCGGTCCCCCTGGCTTTTGCCGAAGCTTCCATTTCATCCGTAATTGTGGCAGCATATTTAATGTCAGAAAGAGTCGCCTTTCTGACGATTATCCGGTCGTGTTCCATTGTGCAAATTATTTTAACGCGTCCAGCGCGATATTGAGTTTTAAGACATTAATTTTATCCGGGCCTAACCACGATTTATCTGTGTGGTTGGCGATTAATTGGTGCAATACACTGACGTCTATATGACGGGTAGCAGCAATTCTGATTACCTGTATGTCCGCAGCAGCGGGAGAGATGTCCGGATCCAGACCGCTCCCGGATGCAGTAACTAATTCACTTGGAATGTCTGCCATTGCAGTACCGGGATTATGTGCCATAAAGGTATCGATACGCTCCTGTACTGTTTTGATATAATCAGGATTGCTCGCTGCTTTGTTTGAACCACCGGAGCCTGCTGCATTGTAATCTACAGCAGAAGGACGACCCTGAAAATATTTATCTTCAGTAAATTTCTGTCCTATATTTTCGTAACCTACTACTTTACCATCGACAGTTATTGTGCGTCCTTTGCCCTGTCCATTAGCAAAGTGTGCGACACCTGCAATCAACAGTGGATAGGCTACACCTAAAACTAAGATCAGTATTAGGGTGAGTTTTATAGATGGCAAGAGATACTTTTTCATAATTTCAAATTTTACATAAAGATTGACAGGAACAGGTCTATCAGTTTGATACCGATAAAGGGGATGATTACACCACCCAGACCATATATAAACAGGTTTCTGCGCAACAACGCACTTGCCCCAATTGGCTTATAAGCGACACCTTTCAGTGCCAGTGGTATCAATGCCGGTATGATAAGCGCATTGAAGATCACAGCAGAGAGGATCGCACTCTCCGGACTTTTCAGGTGCATAATATTCAGTCCCTGTAATGCGGGTATAGCTGTCACGAACAGCGCCGGCACAATGGCGAAATATTTAGCCACGTCGTTGGCAATAGAGAACGTAGTCAATGTACCACGGGTCATGAGCAACTGTTTACCGATCTCTACGATCTCAATGAGTTTGGTAGGGTCGTTGTCCAGGTCCACCATATTCCCTGCTTCTTTTGCCGCCTGTGTGCCACTGTTCATCGCCACACCTACATCCGCCTGTGCCAGTGCAGGCGCATCGTTTGTACCATCACCCATCATCGCCACGAGCTTACCACCTTCCTGTTCACGACGGATGTAAATCATTTTATCTTCCGGCTTTGCTTCGGCAATGAAGTCGTCCACACCTGCTTTCTCTGCAATGAATTTAGCCGTAAGTGGGTTATCGCCTGTCACCATTACCGTCTTTACACCCATCCGGCGCAAACGTTCAAAACGCTCACGGATACCGGGTTTGATAATATCCTGCAATTCGATCACACCCATTACCTGTTCATTCTGACTCACCACCAGTGGCGTACCACCATTGGAAGAGATCTCTTTTACTTTCTCCTCTGTTTCAGCAGGAAATGAATTTGCAAGTTTGCGAATCGCATCATACGCCCCTTTACGAATACGCAGGTGACCTACATTCACACCACTACAACGTGTCTCGGCTGTAAATGGAATAAACGTAGCACCGGTCGACTGTAAACTGCTGGCTTTGATACCTTTCTCCGCAGCTAATTCAATGATCGATTTACCTTCAGGTGTTTCATCTGCTAAAGAAGCCAATACGCAAGCTTCGAAAAATTCTTTTTTACCGATAGCAAAAGCAGGCCAGAAATGAGTCGCTTTTCTATTACCGATAGTAATAGTACCTGTCTTATCGAGCAAGAGCGTATCCAGGTCACCAGCGGTTTCCACGGCTTTACCACTTTTTGTGATCACATTCGCTCTCAGGGCGCGGTCCATACCTGCTATACCAATAGCACTTAGTAAGCCACCGATAGTAGTAGGAATAAGACACACAAAGAGAGAGACAAATGCAGCAATGGTGATCGGCGTATGTGAGAAGTCACCAAAAGGTTTCAGTGTCACACATACAATAATGAAAACCAGTGTAAAGCTAGCCAGCAGGATCGTAAGGGCGATCTCATTCGGCGTCTTCTGCCGGCTGGCGCCTTCTACAAGGGCGATCATTTTGTCCAGGAAACTTTCCCCGGGATCCGTGGTTACCTTCACTTTAATTTTATCACTCAGTACTTTGGTACCACCGGTTACAGAGCTTTTATCTCCGCCTGATTCGCGGATCACCGGCGCAGATTCACCTGTGATGGCAGATTCATCTATGGTGGCTAGACCCTGAATGATCTCACCATCCATAGGAATCATATCTCCGGCTTCACAAATAAAGATATCACCTTTGCGCAGTTGGGAGGAAGGAACTATTTTCACTTCGTCCATAAAGATTTCACCGACTGCCAGTATTTTTTTGGCGGGGGTTTCTTCTCTTGTTTTACGCAGACTTTCCGCCTGCGCTTTTCCCCTTGCTTCGGCGATAGCTTCTGCAAAGTTGGCAAAGAGTAGGGTTAAAAACAGGATGATAAAGACCGTAAGATTATATCCGGGCGCCCCCTGTGAGCGATCGCCGGTAAAGTAGGTATATATGGTCACAGCCAGCATGATAGCAGTACCTATCTCAACGGTGAACATGACCGGGTTGCGGAACATGATCTTTGGAGACAGCTTCACGAAAGCCTGTTTCAGTGCGCCGGCAAATTTATAATTAGACATGACAGATACTATTTAATAAAGTTGAAAGAATTCAGCAATAGGTCCCAGTGTCAAAGCCGGGAAGAAAGCCAGTGCAGCTACGATCATAATCACAGCATACGTCATGATACCGAAAGTAGCCGTATCCGTTTGCAGCGTACCTGCTGATTCAGGTGTATATTTCTTGCCGGCCAGGATACCTGCGATCGCTACCGGACCAATGATTGGAAGGAAACGACCTAACAACATCACCAGACCCGTGCTGATATTCCAGAAGATATTATTGTCACCCAGCCCTTCAAAACCGGAACCATTGTTGGCGGAGGCAGAAGTATATTCATACAACATCTCTGAAAAACCATGGTGACCGGGATTATTCAACCATCCCGCCTGCGGATGATAAGCCGCGATAGCAGTACTCACGAGTACAAGGAATGGATGGAAGAGGGCAATGATCGCAGCGATCTTCATTTCCTTTGCTTCTACTTTTCGCCCCATGAATTCAGGGGTTCTGCCTACCATGAGACCGGATATAAACACGGCGATGATGAGGAAGATAAAGTAGTTGAGCAGGCCCACACCTTTACCGCCATAAAAGCAGTTGATCATCATACCGAGTAGTTGCATGGCGCCGGAAAGCGGCATAGAACTATCGTGCATAGAGTTCACCGAACCGGTAGAGATGATGGTCGTCATCACCTGCCAGTAAGCAGAAGCTGCTACGCCGAAGCGGACTTCCTTGCCTTCCATGGCACTGTGATCATGCAACCCGATTTTTGCAAGGGCAGGATTACCACCCAGTTCGGAGAGCATATTGGGGATCATCAATGTGAGCATACCAATGGTCATCACACCGAAGATGGCATAACCGAGTTTCCGGCGATTGATGAAGAACCCAAAGGCAAACACCAAAGCCATTGGAAGTATACATTGAGCGATGGCTTCCACCATATTGGTGAAGTAGCTGGGATTTTCCAGCGGGTGGGCGGAGTTAGCGCCGAACCAGCCACCACCGTTAGTACCTAAGTGTTTGATCGCGATCATGCCGGCAGCCGGGCCACGGGATACCTGTACCGTATCACCCTGCAGGGTGGTAATGGTATCCTTGCCATCGAAGGAAGCAGGCGTACCGCTAAAGGCGAGGATGATAGCCATGATCACAGCTAACGGCAATAACAGGCGCGTGATCGTCTTAATAAAGAAAACGAAGAAGTTACCCAGCTTCTCAGTCGTTTTGCCTGCAAACGCCTTAAAAAGCACCGCTACCGCTGCCACACCGGTTGCTGCAGATAAAAATTGCAGGAAGGTGATGACGAGGAGCTGTGTCAGGTAAGTTAATCCGGATTCGCCGGAATAGTGTTGCAGGTTACAGTTGACGAGAAAACTGATACTGGTATTAAAGGCCAGATCGGGAGTCATGCTCGCATTACCATCCGGGTTGAGGGGAAGGTGAGACTGGAACAGGAGTACGAAGAAGGCATAGATGAGCCAGACCAGGTTGATGGTTAATAAAGCCACCATGTGCTGTTTCCAGTTCATTTCCTTATTTGGATCGATGCCGCAGATGCGGTAGAGGAATCTTTCAAAAGGATGGAGAAAGTCGGTAAAGGTGGGCGCCCCGCTGAACACTTTGGCAATGTACTTTCCGAGGGGGAAAGCAATCAGTAAGGTGATTAAAAAAGTGGCTAAGACGCCTGTCATTTCGCTGTTCATTTTAGAATTTTTCAGGTTTTAAGAGCACATACACCAGGTAGATGAATACGAGGACGGATATGATCAGAAGTAATGTCATCATAGCTTAAATGTTTTCGAAGAAGTCAATAGATTTATAAAAGATGTAAAAACAGGCTGCTAAGATGAGCAGGTAGATGAATGTGAGCATATGTTTAAGCGTGTAATTGTTGGATATAAATAGAGAAGATGTTAACGGGCATCTTGCTTTGTATTTCCTGCCATTCCTGGCGGGAACAAACCATTTTCATGGCGCTGAAGCTGTAGATGAATACGTTTTCGATGGCTGTTTTTACCAGCTGATTACCTTTGTTGTAGATTTTTTCGGCCAGGAGCATGGAGTGTTGTACTTCTCTGATTTCATGGTCCTGGATCATTTTCAGGGTATAATTAGCCAATACTTTGATACAGAGATAGGCAGAGCCGAATACGGGGGCTTTGACTATTTCTTTTTGGATGGAAGGGATTTCATCTGCGATTTCGGCAGCGGCTTCATATTGGTTCATAAAAAATGATTTTTATATGGGGAGTGAGGCCAATTGGTGTGCCGGGGTGTTTTTTCTAATTTAAGTGGTTGATTTACAATATGAATGTAAAATAAGTGAAATAATAAAACCCTCTCATTTTGAGAGGGTTTTATCAATTTGGAGGGGCCTGCGGCCGGCTAGAGTTTATACTCTTCAATCTTTCTATACAGCGTAGCAAGCCCTATGTTTAATAGCTTTGCTGCTTCTGTTTTATTGTTTTTAGTATGATGCAACACCTTAATGATATGTAACTTTTCTACACTTGCGAGATCAAATGCAGACAGTATATTTGAGGACTTATCTGCTATCTGCAGGTCAAAAGGTAAATGCTCTACTTTCAATTCATCCCCATCAGCGAGTATCACCGCCCGTTCCAATACATTTTTCAACTCACGTATATTCCCTTTCCATTCATGCAATTGCAGTTTCTCTACAAATGCCGGCGACATAGTAAATGGCTTTCGGTTATTGCGATTGGCAGCGAGCTGGATGAAGTATTCCGCCAGAGCGGGAATATCTTTTTTTCTTTCTCTTAAAGGAGGTAAGGTAATTGCGAATACATTCAGTCTATAATATAGATCTTCCCTGAAAAGCCCTTTCTCAGCTTCTGTCTTCAGATCCCGGTTTGTCGCTGCAATGATGCGTACATTTACTTTGGTAGGTTTGGTATCGCCTACTTTTATAAACTCCCCGGTTTCTAATACGCGGAGTAGTTTGGCCTGTAAGTCCAGCGGCATTTCACCCAGTTCATCCAGGAAGATGGTGCCGTTATTCGCTTCTTCAATCAATCCTTTTTTATCACGGGTGGCATTGGTAAAAGCCCCGGCTTTATAACCGAACAGTTCACTTTCCAATAATTCCCTGCTGAAGGCGCTACAGTTCAGGGCTACAAAGGGTTTGCCGGCGCGCCTGCTATTATTGTGAATAGCCTGGGCAAAGACTTCTTTACCCGTGCCGGTTTCACCTAATAATAATACGGTCGTATCGGAAGGGGCTACTTTGCTGGCCTGAGCGATGGCATCGGAGATGGGGCGGGAATTACCAAGGATACTTTCAAAGCTATATTTCTGTCCTACCTGTTTTTCCAGTTTTTCGATACGTTTTTGCAGCAACACTTTTTCATGGGCACGGTTCAGCAAAGGGATGATACGGTTATTGTCATCTCCTTTGGTGAGGTAGTCGAAAGCCCCGTTTTTAATAGCCTGCACGCCGTCGGGGATGTTGCCATAGGCAGTGAGGAGGATGACTTCAACAGAAGGATATTTTTCTTTAATGGTCTTTACGTAATCTACGCCACTGCCGTCGGGTAGTTTTACATCGCAGAGCACGACATCAATTTCTTCTTTATCGAGTAACTTTTGTGCTGATTTGATATTACCGGTTTCCAGTACGTTGTAACCTTCCAATGTGATGAGGCGTTTCATCAGGCTGCGTAACTTCTCTTCATCGTCGATTATGAGTATCGTTCCTGCCATATAGTTTATTTGTGGGGCAAAATTAAGGTTTATTGGTTAGTAATAGATTTGTCAATGTAATTATAGACTATTAGAAGCACAAGCCAGTTCAACGCATATTCATTTATTAGTATGAAAAGCATTTTGCGCGGGTACAGGTTCTGGCAGGCGTTATTTGAGAAGGCATGCGAACATTTACAGCAAACTGTTATTATCCTGACCGGATTAGGTTCGAGTTTTATTTGCAACGAATGGAATAGCAGTTTTTATTGTTTGTGATTTTGGACATGGTCACCAAATAGAAAAGATTGGTATTTGAGCACATGGGGGAGAAGGAAGAAAAGTTTGAATTCAACTTCAGCGAAGAATCGGATGGTACTAAAAGATTATTGGAATACTTACCAGTATTAAATAGTATTGTGAATTCATCTTCAACCTTTATAATCGATGAAATTGAAAGGAGCATACACCCTCTCATAGTTAAAAAATTGATAAGTAAATTTTCTGGAGATGAATTAACGCAAGGACAACTGATTTTTACTACCCATGAATCAAATCTTTTAGATCAGGAAATTTTTAGGCCTGATGAAATTTGGTTTGCTGAAAAGAACATTATTGGGGCCACCAGCTTATACTCACTTAGTGACTTTAAAGAGCATAATACCATTGATATAAGAAAAGGATATTTAAGTGGAAGGTATGGAGCTATTCCATTCTTAGGGAATTTAAATGACTTAAACTGGCATAAATTCAAGATGAGACGAAGTAATATATACCAGGCGGGATAGGGTGGCGACAGCTTGCTCAATGATTATAATATGTTCTTGGCTCATCATCTCTGTAAGCAGCGTCTATCTCATCTGCTAATTCTACCAGTGTTTCAGCGAGGTAGGAGCCGCGGTATTCAGTATGATGCAGAAATACTTCAGCTACCCAATAGCCAAGGGTATCGTCGAACCATACTATCCCTACGAAATGGGGTGCAAGGTACAGGGCATATTCATGCCGGCCTTTTATTAACTTTGCTATATGGTAATTAATTTTATAGTTAAATCTGGATATGATTGGTTCATTGGAAAATATCATGAAGTTATTGGGTAATGTGAGGGTTGTTTTCATAGTGTTAAAATTATGTAATTCCACACGAAACCAGGCAGCAGTGTAGCCGCTTCTGGTTAGGGAAGGTGGTGAATGGCAATTTGCCGTGCTGTGCATGTTGCCAGGGGAATAAGCTCTTCGAATACCATTTCAACTGGCAGGTGTCTTTTCCGGCCATTAATATGTTTTCCGACATCAATGCCAGTTTCAATATTTATGAATGGACTTTTTTTATACTCTGGTTATCAATGGCTGCTGCAGAAGGAGCATAATTTCGGCCCTGCCTCATTCGTTCCTTTCGTACAACCTTCTTCGTGACATCGTCAAAGAATCCATTCTTCTTCCACTTGTTAAAGTAATAGTAAACTATCTGCCAGTAATGGAATTCGTTGCTTAGGTTGCGCCATTGACAACCCGTTCTGCAAATCCATAGAATAGCATTAAATATGGTTTGAAGAAAATATTTACATTTTCTTTTGTCGGGTAATATTTTTTTCTATACTTTTCCATTGCGAATCGGTCAATAATGTGTACTTCGGTCTCATAGTTTATTTTTGATAAATCCAAACTAATTGATCGATTCGTTTTTAGCTAATTTCCCGCAGTTTTATTTTTAAACATTGTTCCTTAATAAACGGAATTATTTATGAAGAAATTATTTCTTTTCCTATGCCTTGGAGCCAATCTACATATGTTCGCCCAAACAAGCTACGACACCCTCCGCACCAACTACATCGGGGTAGGCGGTAACGTTAACTCTGCCTTCCCCTTGAACGTAGGCGGCATTTCCCGCTTTTCAGAACAAGTCCATTTTGGCGAATGGTATGATGCCGGTGCTTACGGTAAAGTACAGATATCAAGATTGGCTGATCAGGGGGATAATGCCTTTCACCTTTCCTTTGTCAGAGCCGGATCTATTACCGCAGGTATGGGTTTCCTCCGCAACAGCAACACTTTTGCGATACAAACTGCTGCGTCAAATAACTCCTCTACCAAAGGTATCTTTATGACATCCGCCGGAAATGTAGGTGTCAATAATTCCAGTCCAACCGTACCACTTGACGTTACCGGGAATATCAGGCTCAGCGGCAACTTCCTTTATCTGAACACCTATGGCGCATTGTATTCTGATGTCAACAATATCGCCTTATTCGCTGATGGCGGACTTTTCTTTGGAGATAGAAATAATACCTATCCCAGGGCGATTATAGAATCCAGCGGTGTTTTAAGGTTGTACAACAGCACTTCGCATGTGACGACTGCTTATGTAAGCCCCAATGGCGATTCTTATTTAAATAGCGGCGGCCTGGCGATTGGTTTTACCTCCGTGCCGGCGAATTATAAACTGGCTGTAAATGGAACAATAGGCGCTACCAAATTAAAAGTAACGCAATCATGGGCTGACTATGTATTTTCACCAGACTATAAACTTCCTGCATTAAAAGATGTAGAAGCACATATCAAAGCTAATAATAAACTACCTGATATTCCTTCTGAAAAGCAAATTGCTGCTGAAGGGCTTGACGTAGGTGAAATGCAGAAATTGCAAATGCAGAAAATAGAAGAGCTGACACTCTATATCATCGATCTGGAAAAACGCCTGCAAAAACAACAACATGAGATTGATGAATTGAAAACCGGAAAATAATTACTTCCCACCAAACTGATTAATATTAGAACTCATTTCATAATTACCATTTAAGTATTGATTATCAACCACCAATGCCTATTTGTGAAATGAGTTCTATACATAAATTTGCGCTTTCTTTTGTCTGTTAATAATTTTTCTATACTTCTCCATTGCGAATCGGTCAATAATGTGTACTTCGGTCTCATAGTTTGTTTCTGATAAATCCAAACTAATTGATCGATTCGTTTTTAGCTAATTACCTATCATACTAATAATGAGCTTATGTTTTAGAAAAAGCCTTAATACTCATTTAGGATAATCATTCGTGCATTTTTGTTTATTGAAGGGCTGGAATTGAATTTCATGATTTATCTTCTTGGACACTATGGCTAAGAACCATACCACTAAAGTTTATCTGTTTCCCCTGATTGGCCGTGTATATTGAAGTAGATTTCGATTGAATTATTATCATAAGGAAGAAAGCTGCTTAAAAAAGATAATAATCACTTCGGACTTTTTAAAAATATCTTCCCAAAACTCTTCAACTAAGAAATCTTCTCTAAATTCTATTACACCCTATACATCTCATAAAACAGGAAAAAGGCGCCTATTACTTCTGAGACGCCTTTTTAATATTTGAATTACAATCTTTCAATACTACGAAACATTGATCGTGATCGTAGCCGGCGTACCGCTTACCTGGCTGGCTGAACCTGGATTGCCCTGTGAACCCGTAGCGCCCTTGGTACCATTGGTACCGTCGCCATGACCTTTACCGCCATCACCGCCAGTACCTTTCGCGCCACCACCACCGGGAGCGCCGCCCTGTCCGAAATTACCCGGAGGCGCAGTGGCGCTGCCTTTGGTTACCATGCTTGCCATAGCGCTGGGTATCATAACTGTGATATCCCCTGCACAGTTCACCCCATTCCCTGCATCACCTCCACGGCCACCTGAACCACCGGAGCCGCCGTTACCACCATTACCACCTTTGGTGCCGGTACATTCGCAATTGGCGCCATTACCGCCTTTGCCACCGTTACCGCCATTGCCGCCCGTGCCTCCGTTACCACCCGATCCACCTGTACCAGAACGGGTGAAGAAAACTACTGGCTTGCCCGTACTGGTGGTGATTGCATTGTTGATGGTAAATATCGCCTGGCAGCTTGCCAATCCGGGACCACCGGGGTTGCCGGCACCGCCTGTAGCGCCTGCTGTACCATTTCCGCCATTACCGCCTTTGTCGCCGGGTTCTGAACCCGATACTGTACAGGTGCCTTTGCTGCCTTTACTGCCGTTGGTGCCGGTGGCGCCTTTGCTGCCGTTGGTGCCGGTGGCGCCGGTGGCGCCGAAAATATTGAAGTCGCCGATTTCGGAATTGCCGTTGTCCCCATTGCGCACCAAGGTATCCATGGTAAAACCATTGACCACCGTGTTGTAGAAATTGATATAAACACCCTGGTTCAGCGTTACGGTGCCATAGTTGAATGTCAAGGGTATTACCGGGCTATTGAACGTCTTAGGCCCAGTAGGCGTGTAATTGGATTCAGAAGTAGCCTGTATCTGCATCGGGAAGGCGCCCTTGATCCGTTCCCGGTCGGCAGGATGCAATTCAGCATCGCCATAAATAAATTCATTCACACGGCGAAGGGTACCTGCCGCCGTACGGTCGTTCTGTACATCCGTTAATGGAACATTGCCGAAAAGCTGGGCGCCGATGTTGGGATTGTTTTCCCGGTCGATGAATAAATTCGTGATCTCTTTCAACTGGTCAACGTCCTTGACCGTAATGAAGGTGGTAACGGGTATTCCCTTTTCAAGCAATTCGAGGGAATGCCCCAATCGCTCAGCCCTTTCTTTAAAACTCAATTTCATAATGTGTAGTGTTTAGGTAAAGAAAATGATGAATGATACTTATGATCGTTGAGATAGCATACTGCTGCATGTCGCCCCCGGCCATGGAGCCCGTTCTTACCTGGTATTCCATGATGTCCGTTGGTACCGGGCACACCGTTGAGCGTGGCATCGGTCATCGGCACAACGGTTCCGCCTTTGCCGCCCAATCCGGCTTTGCCGCCTTTACCGCCAATACCACCCACCGAGCAGAAAGCCGTCATACGTACATGACCAACCGCTTCTTCCGGCACATTGAGATAAATATTGGAAGAAATACCACCATGACCGGCATTACCGCCACGGCCACCGTTACCGCCGTTGCCGGCATTGCCACCGTTGCCGGCAGGCACTTTCATATTGAAACCATCCAACCCGGGTGCGCCGTTGCCACCATTACCGCCATGGCCTCCATCACTGCCGTCACCACCTGCACCACCGGCACCGGCCTGTGAAAAAAGATGCAGCCGTCCTTCGAGCTCACGAATGGTGATCTCAGCCAGCTTGCACATACCGCCATTACGCCCTTTACCGCCGTCGGTGCCGTTTTCGGCATCGGTTGCATCGGCGCCGTGCAATTCGTTCAATGGCTGTTCGGGTATCCAACGTCCAAGAATACTTGCTTCAGCAATACCCTGTATACCATCACGGCCATGCAAACCGCCCGAGCCATTTTCGCCATGGATGCCGTTTTGCGGACCGTGCCCGAAATCAACCGAAAAAGGTGTAGGCATTATGCCCACCTGGTAATCTATATCAGCACCGGCATTGCCCAGTGTAATGAACCGCTGGCAAAGCAAGGAGAACACATTGCCGCGTATTACTACTTTGGCGCCTTCTTCCAGCACAAGGGTGCCGATATTTACAATGGTGTACAATTCTTCCATTTCGCCCAGGTTCCATATTTCCTGCGGCATGGTCAGGTCCCAGGTTTCTCCTTTGGGAACTACTTTGTGCAGCACCGAAATGCCTTTCAAACACAACGGGAAATGCCGGTTGATCCCTTTGGCATCTTTTTCTGATATGGGCGCACCGGCAAATAATACGGCTTCGCCCCGGTCGTGCTTACCCTGTCCCAGCTTGGTGCGCAGTTCATGTGCGGCACTATAAAATGTAGGCAGGCGCAGGCGGTGCTGTTCATCCGTGGCATTGCTCAGCACCTGGCGTGCAATGTTAAAATCATGCAAATGGAAATATGTGGTGATCTCTTCACCGCTGAGTAATGGTTCATGGTCGTGCCCGATGAGCGATGCCTTGTGCAGGAATTCCTGTATCGATCTTTCAGAAAGTGCGGTAGTCGATTGGGTTTTAACGTTAGCGATCATAATACATCGGTTAAAATAGTTGAAGGATAATACCCGGCCACACGCGCAAAGGGGCGCATGCTGCATACCCATTCAAAATTGTGCAGTTGTGCAGGCCGGTTCACGAAATGATGACTCACGGGGTTCCGGTTATTGTACCGGTATAAAATAGTTTCGTTGAAAATAACGCGGTAAAAGCCGGCCATCTCCATAAGAGGGAACATGATGGCGGTGTCTGTTGCCGATTGTAACCATTCGCCTTCGCTGTTTTTAAGACAATTGTAGTCCGGGTCCTGGTCGGCAATAGCCATAAAAAGTCCGGCACGGAAAGTCCGGATATGCGATACACGCCAGCCCTGTCGCAGGGTGGCAAAATCTTTTGGTGAGGCATAGGGTGCTGAAACGCCCAGGCATCCGTCGGCATCCATATATTGACCGTACATGATCCAGCAATCGTAACGAACATATTGTTCATTGATGATGGAAAGCGCATTGTGGCAGGCCAACTGGTCATCGCCATCGAGGCAAACCACAATATCATCCGGGCGGCACCAGGTTGTGATGGCCTGGTATATATTGTATGCAGATCCCATTTTTTGTTGATTGCGCAACAGCACTGCATCGAGCGCTTGCGGTGGTTCAAAATGCGCACTGGCGTCGGTAGAAGCATCATCTATAAATATCACCTGTGCATTCGGGTAATCCTGCATCAGCATACTGCTTACACATTCACCCAGGAAACGGCCCGGATTGTGAAATGGTACGATCACCACCAGCCGGTTGCGCGTTTCATCCATGTCACGGCCTTTGCCGTGGATCAGTTCAAAAGCCATTTTGCGCGCGTGTATGGTGTATTCGTATATGCCTTGCGGTAAATCGTTCTGCCATAGCAAACGGTTGGCGGCTATAATGGCTTCCGATACCCGGCCACAGGCAATGGCGCAGACCATGAACTCGAACAGCAACTGGTAATCATATACCGGTTTATCGATGAATAGTTTATCATTTGCCGGGTAAGGCGGGTCCTGTAAAGCCATAGATGCCATACAGTATCCCTGCAAGTACTGGTGATTTTCGCGATAATAACGGGCCATGGCATGTAATGTTTCAAGGCGCCAGGGTCTTGCATCGAAGGCCGCCATGTAGGCAGCCTGTACGTCCGTCCATGCGCGTCCCAGCAAACGCAGCATGTCGGCACGCTGCAAACGGGCATACCAGCGTTCTTCATCCCAGCCTTCTTTTTCAATTCTTTTTTCATACCAGTACAATGCCTGTTCGTACAACTCCAGGTCGCTGTACGACTGCGCCAGGTAAAACATATACCGTTCATTGTGCGGCTCGGTTTGCAGCGCTTCGGTAAGCAATTGCACATCGCGCCCGAATTTATCCGAACGGCAACCGCCATCGCCATAATGGGTAAGACTTATTTCGGGCAAAAAAGCCCATTCCGTGGCAGTTTCTGCATGAAGGTATTCGTGGGTAACACCGATGTAACGCCATTGGTGACGGCTGCTGATGAGCATGGGTTGCGAGTAATCGAGACTGCCTTCGTAACGGATCTCGTAAAAATCGTGCTGCAGTTTTTGCCTGAAAGGCGCTTTCACATTCAGCGTCATATCGGCATCCATGATCAACAGGTAATCGGCATGGCTACGCGCCCGTTCAAGTACTTCACTGCGGTTGCGCCCGAAGTTTTTCCAGGTGGTATGATATAGTTGACCGGGTTTGTCCTGCATCACATTGGCAATGACGGCAGGCGTATCATCGGTTGAACCGGTATCGCAAATCACCCAATAGTCTATATACGGCAGTGCCGATTCCAATGCGCGCCGGATGATATGCGCTTCGTTCTTTACCATCATACAAAGGCAGATGGAGGGATCAGGTATTCTTGACATATCGAACGGAAAGAAAATAGGTTCTGTCTATAGAATTTTTGGCGTTCACCGATTTTTGCGTCAGGAAGAAAGCGGTGTCGAAATTATTTCCCGGCTGCTGGTTGTTGGCGGTGGAGGTCCAGTAATAACCTGTAGCCAGGAGGCTGTTGAAATTGCCGAGATTATCGCCCATGCCGCCCGCCTGTGCATTAAAGCCGCTGCTGCCGCCGTTGATCAATGCGGCAAATGCATTGGCGCCAAGCGAAGTGAAAAGATTATTCCAGTCGTCCTGGCTGGGTATACGCCAGCCGGCCGGTGTATTGGTCTGCGCCTGCGCTTCGGTATACAGCATGCCATATTGCTTACGGTTGCTGCTGTTGTTGTCATAGGCCACACAACCATTGCCTGAATTATAATTGTAATTGGCCGCCAGCCAGGTTTGATTGTTGAGGAAAACTGTTGGATACACCTGTCCGTTCGGATCAACAAAAAAGCTGGCCGATATGAATACGGTAAACTGCAGGGCGTTGAGATAATTATTGTTGTTATCGAAAGCCTGCAGTGTAATGAACACGGGCGTTTCCTGCGATACCTGTATGGGCAGCGTCAATGTATAGGTATCATAGGCAAGCGGCTGTATGTTTGGCGACTGGTCGGGCAGGAAATAATTTTTTTGCAGCATGGGTGCCCCGGGAATATTACAAATGAGCTTGATATTATCTACGTAGAACATCGCCCAGCGCAAGGGGATCTGTATGGTTTGTGAAGGTTCCGTTAGGGCTATGATAGAGCCATTGGTGCCAAAAAAGTTGAAGAGTCCACGGGTAGAAGGCGGGTTCTGTTTCGAAATATCGAGTATGAAAGTGACCGGTTTGTATGCCGTGGTACTGTTCATCATAAAGTTGTTGAACGTTACCATCATTTGCGTATGACCGGCTGGCGTAAACGAATTGATATTGTTGAAGGCAAATGTAAGGTTGGCCTCGTTGCCGGTACCGATAATGCCTGTATTGCTGCTTTGGGGATAAAGGGTCCATACAGGTGTATTGCCATCCCCGGTATTGGTGGGGTTTTTGAAAACCCATGACTGGTTGGTAACCAGGGTTACGCCAATATCCCAGGCCTGCCCCGAATTATCGGCAGGCGCCAGGGCACCCGCGGTATTACCATACACGAAAGAAACAGTAACAGTGGGATTGCCCGTCCAGGGTTTGGTATCGTTGTATAAAGGCGTATTCGCCGTGTTGTTGATATTCAGGAAAATGGTATTGCTCAGCGGGTCGCTTGCTGCAGAAACATAAACGGTGCCCTGGTTGTCGAGGCCAAGGTTCAACACCGTAGTAAGGTCTACCGCCTGTGGAGGCGCACTGCTGTTGAGTGCCAGGTTTTGCGATTGCAAACCGGCAGGCACATTCTGACCATTGAGATTGTTGAGATTCACGTTCACTGCACCAATGGTCGGCGATGCAGTGGCTGTTACATTGATGATGGTAAAGGTAAGGCTGGTATCTTTTGCCCAGGTGCCCGATGTATTTCCATACGCGAGCAGCAGCCCTTTGTACGGAGCATCATAGCTGAAGCTCCAGCCCGGTTGCGATATATTGTTGATGGTCATTCCGGCTTTCTGATCGGCGGTAAAAAAATTGGGCATGAACAGCTCGATGCCCGAAGCCGTATCGGCGTTCCCGCCTTGCAGGGTAATATCGGCGCCGGTATTGTTCACAATGGTAATATTCAGCGTAGCGGTAACTTCTACATAGAGCTGGGGCTGGTTGCCGGCATCGGGATTGGCCATGGAAAAGTAAACAGGATCGGAAGAAACGGCATAAGTGCTCATGCTGTTAATAAGTTAATGTTATATGAAAGCATTACTGTTGATTATTTTCCGGTGGTATGGGGCTCAGCACCAACCATCCTTCCTGCAGCACCTGCGGCGAATAGCCGTACACTGGGGTTTCATTCATCACGTTGGCCTTAAGCGCTGTGGTATTGGCGGCGCCGGGCGTTATCCACGACCAGGAATACCCGCTTTCTGCCGGCAGGGGAACGGTCATGCCCTGCGCCATTTGCAGCATGGGGCGCGTAGTGAAGTTCACCGCCAGGTTGTTCATGATATCAGAATACTGATCGGGTGGTATCACCAATTCGCTTACGGCCAGTACACCAGTGGTAGCATGCACCGCAGCACGCGGGTCTACCAGCATGGTAATGGCAATGGGTTGCTGGTTCAACGTAACCTGTATGGTGGTATCGGTAGGTAGCGTTACGCCATTTTTCCAGAAGGCTTTAGCAGCGGGCATGTATAAAGGCTGTTGAGTGTACGGGTTGCTATTAGTTGTTTCAAGCACATAGGCTACCAACCCGTCGTCGAGGTTCGCCAGGTCACCCAGGCGGACAGGAAAAAGTACATTGCCCAGGTTCGCGCTGCTATGGGGCATACGGGTGGGGTAGCTGTAGCGCTGGTTGTTCACATCCTGCGGAAAGGGGCTCTGGGCATTGTTATCCGCCTGGTTCAGCGGCAGCAGGTTGCCCATTGTTTCAAGTCCCAGAATGGCGCGCGTAATTGCCAGCGGGCGTCCGATGAGCACTGCCAGTGAATTGTCCTGCGCATAATTGGAGGGGCTTACAAAGGTTTCCGAATCCTGTATCGCCGTCATCATGTCTTCAAGAAAAGCGCCGCTCTGGTTGAACAGGAACCACATGAAATTAGCCACATGCGGGTTAACGGTAGGCGTGCCACGCTGGCCAATGTCTACAGCGAGCTGCTGTTCGCTGGTGCCGGCATTGGCAATATTACCGGCACGGGTACGGTATACGTTCTGACCATGTTCAACACCAAAGGTGCCAATGGCGGAACCATCTATATCGTAAAAGAAAAGATCGTTATCGAGGTGGTTGGGCATTACCCATCCGCAAATAGGCGCGGTAGCAGGGTGGCTGTTCGTTTCCACGAAATCATTACTTACACCCGTCACTTCGTTATTATGCGTTGCCGACAACCATTTGAACCAGGTCCTTGTGGGTGTTACAATACGGGGCGAAAGGTAAATGCGGCCCTGGTTCTGCTTATCGTTTTCGTTGGGCGTCATGGCATAGGATGTAATGCAACTAAGACCGCCCTGTGGACTGCGGGTTGCTGTTTGCAGGTCCATGCGCTGTCCGAATGCATCAACGATCTCGATGCTGAGGATGTCCATAAACCCGGCGCGCAGCGGACCGAAATTTCCCTGTGCCAGCAAACCGGTAGGGATGGGTTCCAGGTTGGTGAAGGCATCATCGTACCAGTTGTCGTTGGCCGTAGCGCCGGCGGCTGTATTTATCCTTGGCGTAATACTATCCATTCGCCCGGCAACCAGGTTTTCTACTGCTACCTGCGCCACATAGGAAGTAAGTACCAGGTTGCTATTGAAACCGCTCATGGACTGCGAAAGGATCTTACGGTTATCGTACAACGCGGCTATCTGCTTCAGCGTATTGTCTTCCAGGTCGGTTGGATTGTTATTAATATAATTGGTGATCTGGAAAGAGAGTACGCCGGTAGCGCCCGAGCGCATGGTAGCATCGTCATCATAACTTACCGGAGTGAGCGATGTAAAAGGCAGCGGAGCCGTACCATTCATCTTGTATACATAGTCAACCCCATCGGCATCGAGGTTGAAATAATCGGTGATGTTGGTAGCGGCGTACAACTGGTTACCGTGGTCCTGCACCCATTGCAAAGGCGACAGGTTCACATTCCAGATCATAAAGATCGGCATGAAAGGATCTACACGGTTGGCAGCAAATTCAGGCAATGCGTTTTGCGTATTCCAGCCCACGCTGCCACATGAATAGCCGTCGTTGTTGGCATTGGTCCAGGTTACGCTCAGCGCCTGCGGACCTGTTACATTAATGACCAGCGCAGTGCCGGGTTGGTAGGTGCTACTATTGATCAATGCAAATAAACTGTTGGCGGGTGGTGTAGGAACGCCACCGGGATTGGGGGCAATGTCGAGCGGACTGAGTCCTCCCTGTGCATACATCAGCGAAAGCGTACAATTTGCCGGCGATGCTACTGCCGGGTTGCCATTACCGCCTGCCGAAGCAAGCGCCGATGCTACCTGACCAGCCAGCATGGGAGTAGTGAGAAAAGCTTCGCCGATAAGGGTTTGCGCATCGCTTTGTATGGCGGCAGGCATATTGGTGTTCACAGCCGGTACGCCGGGAACAGCCGTTGCATTGACAGTGAAGTTGTTCGAATTGTAGTTGATGAGCAGTTCAGTAAGCAATTCGGTGCTTAACCGCACAAAGGTGGTATCGCCATCGCCATTCCGCTGCGGCGGTTCCATCATATCCCCTTCCATCAAGATCACGGGTTCTGCCGGCATCTGGAAATAATCGGCCATATCGCATTGCAGGGTCCATATGGCATTTGTATTCTGCTTGTTGATGTCGGCAAGTGCATTCAGCACCGTTTGGTAATTGTTATATACGGCATATGCCAGGCTGCTGGTGCTTACGCCCGAACCAGGTGCTATGATGCCACTTACCTGCCCGGTTTCTTCATCGATGGTATATTGCAGCAATCCTACACTGTTGCCATAGCTGATCACATCGTTCAGTTCACCGGCGGTGGACGTGTAGATGAAATTATTCATTGTGCCCTGCTGTATATAGCTGTCGCTGGTTTCGCCCTGGAACATTTTCACGTACCTTACCCAATCCATGAACAGTTGTTTACGGCGCAGGCTCAGCGCGCCGCGTCCCATATCGTACTGCTTTTGCACGCTGTTCAGCAGGTACAACTGTTCGGCCAGGGTAAGCGGCAGGGTTATTTCTGTGTCTTCGGTGCTGCCATCGTTGGTGCCCTGCTTTGTATTTATGATCAGCCAGTTGAAGCCACCCGAAATATTTTCAAACCCATTGTTGTGCAATGCTTCTTCGAGTGTAATGAGTTTGTTGGGCGTTTTTTCAATATCGTTCAGCAAACCCAGTTGCAGGGCATCGAGGAGGTATTCGTAATTCGTAAGTACATTTGGGTCGTCGGTATCCTGCCCCATATCGATCTTCAGAAGTGCCGAAAGCGCTTCTTCTGTTGAATTGCCGATGGCAATTTCGGTATTGGCATTCCATACCGACATATTGCTTTGCCCCGAAGAAAGAAAATAGGTACTGCCTGTATTGCTGGTCATGTTCCATACTACTTCCTGCATAGTGCCGGCGCAAAGTGTTTGCGTGGGCAGGTTCAGTTGTGTGATCTGGTATTCGTCATTTACACTGTATGAAAGATCGCCATTGTTAAAGGTCCACTTCAGGTTTTGTGCGGTTATCTGGCTGAAGAAATCCAGCGGCGTCATTTCAGGCACTGTATTGTTTGCCAGGCAGCGTTGCACATAATCATTATACTGCTCCGTTACCTGGTCCCTGATATCGTTGAGCGGGTCGGTGCTTACATCGTTCAGCCATCCGATCACCTGGTAGGTAGCGCGGAACTGGATGGGGTTATTGCTTTTGATGGCCGATTGCACATCGGGCAGATCGCTGAAATTATCCCAAAAACCAAACACACTGCAACATTCGGGATAATAAGAACTGAAATAAGGTCCCACAAAACCAATTGAAGTGAGATAACAGGGATTGCCATCGGTGTCTTGTTGCGAAGGCAGGTAGCTGGAAGCCGGCTCGGTGGAAGGGTTCCAACTGCTGTGGTCAACCACGCGGCCCATGTACATATAGGGTTGTTGCTGATAAGCGGGGTTTACGGGCAAGGGCACGGTAATATGGGGACGCCCGTCGGAAGGTTTATCAGATGTAATATAGTCGCTCTCCACGATCCAGCTTTTTGCCGTTGGCGCGGCATAGCTGTTGGTCGACTGGTCATAGATGCTGAGATAGCGGGTCACCAGCCAACGGTTTGGGGCATGCGGGAATAAGATATTCGAGCTACCGGGCAGTTGCTGTCCTTTTTTGAAATAATCGGGCAATTCCCAATGCAGATGAATACCCGCGCCCAGCGAGTTGGTGGGGCTCACTAGCGGACCGCCGCTGCTGGTTAAACCCAGCGGTTGAAAAATTTTATCGCCGGTACTTGCCATATTCGTATAGCTGTCACCGGGGTCGGCCCAGGGCATTTTTTCGAACAGGGCGGTCTTGCCCTGGAAATTACCTGCTACTTTATCATAATCATTCTGATTAACGCGCAGTGCGGCGATATTCAGCGGAACGATTGCATTCATACGATCGGGTGCTTTTATTGGTTGATGAAACTTACCATGCCTATGCCTTCGGTCATTTCGAAGCCCATAATGGCGGCATCTATCGTTGCCCCGTTGTTGGCATTTGAAATAGTACCCGCAAGCGCCTTCATATTCAGTACACGGGTAGCCGGCGACCTGAAAGTGTTGCTGATGTCGGTGGGCGTGGAGGTATCGCTCATGTTAACGCTTTGCACTTTGGTGCCATTGGGATTAGTGGTAGTGGTAATGGTGAATGTATGCAGGTTCTTTACTGCCAGCACGGGTACCGTTTTCACCTGGCAATTATCATTGAAACAGTCGATACCATAATGCAGTGCCTGCGGCGCTTCGTGTATGTCGATGCGCCAGGCATTGCCCGAAATAAGACAGATCATGGTGTCGGATTTTGGTCCCAGTTGTTCCAGCCGCAGTATATCGAGCATGTCGGGATCCTGATCATCGGGCGTACCGCCTTTGGGGTACGCATTCACGCCCAGGCTGGGATAATCGAGCACCAGTGAAGAACGCAATAAAAACCCGGTGATGATGGTAGGCGCAGGAGGCGGATCGGTACCCAGTTTCTTCGAACGCACTTTTGTTGTGAATTCGTTGGTCTTTTGCAGCGACTGCGGCAATACCGCCGCATCGAGGTTCAGCATGGCATTGCTGGTATCGGCAGTGAGGTTGCGTCCGATGCTGAAGGCGCCGTCGCACAAAGTTGTTACCCAGTTCTGGTCGAGGTAAAAAAAGCGGATCGATTCCTGCGGCAGCATCCGTTCATCAGGCACCAGGTAGTTGAATGGCACCCCATTCAGCAATGCCAGGCGGCTCAACCAGGAAGCCAGGTCATCCGGCAGATCGGGATCGGTGAGAGAAGCCTGGATACTTGCCACACTGGCATAAGTAGCAGCCAGGCTTTTTCGAAGAAGCGCTCTTGTCAATGTCTTTTTCATAATGGGTTTATTGCTTTAGCTTCAGCACTGTTTGTTTGAAAATACTGCCCGGCAGCAACGATACACGCTTACCACTGCGTTGCGATAAGCCAGGTTGTGGTGATGGCTGCACATTGAAATACTGCATCATCAGCGTATTCTCTACATTGTTGTTCACCTGTTGGGCCAGGCCTTTTTTCCAGTTGTATAGTCCGGTGGAAAAAGAAGTATCCTGAAGGGCTACCATGCGTCCGATGGTCCATGCAGCCGCATAGGAAGTATCGAGCATGCCGGTAGTGGGGTCGAATACGTTCGCCGCATCGGGCGAAGGAATGGGCACCTGCAGGTGGTTGGCGCCGGCATTAGAATAGGGAAGCAGCGGTCCGCGGTACCACGACACGTTTTTTTCGGCGGTGCGCATGGTTTGGTTAAGCGGTACAAAACCCATATTGAAAGCGCCGGCTACCACCGCATTGCTACCGGCATATGGTATGCGAATGTTTGTATTGCTGGCCGGTACGCCACTGCCCGGAGTACAATCATTAAGGCTTTCGAGCTGGTGTACGAATGTGGCGCTTTCGCCGGTGCTGAAAAAGGTCCAGTTTGCCAGCACCGCCAGCCGAATGGTATCAGTTTGTTTATAGTTGGTTGCCGATGGAATGGAACCATCATCCTGCGGCAGAAAAACTTCCAGTCCCTCCAGCGACACCAGGTAAGCCCTGGTTTTACGCTGGGTATTGGGCAGACGGTTGCCAAATACAATCGAAAAGCTGCCGGTAGGCTCGCCGTTCGAATTGCCATTGGTAGGCTGGTTCACCAAACTCACAATGCGCACATGCGCCATCAGTTCCAGGTCATCGATCGAAGGCGCCAGTTGCCAGAACAAACCCATTGGCACGTCGATCACATTGATATTATCTGCCGTATTCTGACCGGGCTCAAGGTCGGCCAGATCGGTAGCTGCGTAAAAGTAAGAATAGGTATTGTCAGGTATTTTACTGTTGGCGTAAGCGGTTTTTGGAAAAAGATCGCAGGTGGTGCAGGGCGTAATACCGTTGGTCAGCGCCGGGTAGGCAGCCGTATCATCATCGTCGAGCAGCAGCACCCAAAGCCAGGTGGGCACATCGCCGTCTACATCCTTACCTGGTTGCGGCGGATCGTACGGTTCCTTAAGCGTGGGATAACGTGTCCAGGGAAATGTTGTTTTATTGAATACCACATGTGGCAGCACGTTCGAAAATTCGCCCGAAGCATTGTCATTCGGGAAAACGCTGTTGATCACGCTACCGGGATTGGCAAGACTGAAGCGATCGCTGGTAACGGCAAATGTATAGGTATTGCTGTAGGCTTCGCCGCTCACGGGCGTTTTACCATCGCTTTGAAATACCTGCTGGTTTAACTGCAACTGGTACTCCCCGGCATCCAGTCCGGGTAAAGCATGTTGTACGAAGGATACCTGTTCATTCAGCAGGTACTGTTCGCTGTTATTATCGGGCATGATACAAATATTTTGATGAAAATATTTTATGCGGCATTGTTGGTTCCAAGAATGGCTATCATTGGCCAATCGGTAAGCATTTCGGTGCTGCCCATATTGGTGAGCGTCACCAGCGAAGATGCGTACGTATTCCAGCCATTATCATTCAGGTCGTCCAGTATGGCATTTCGTTGACCGTTCACCCAGGTATTGATGAATGCACTCAACACATAACTGCTATTATCGAGTTCTTGCGAAGTGGTGCCACTCACGGTGATGTCGAGGGTTTCAGCTTTATCGTTTTCCTTAACCTGCAAGGTGTAGCTGGTATCGGGTTGCGGCGACATATAGCTGAAATTGGTTTGCTCGCCACTGGTAAACAGCAGATCGATGAGCGGCACATTGTTCACTGTATCGGGATTACGCGGCACCGGCGTTATGTTGAAGCCCAGCAGGGTTTGGGTAAGCAGGGCGGGGGTATTGGCATCGTTCGAAGAGAGAGCGGGATCGCCCCAAAGCGCCATATTGCTACTGCCAAGCACGGGGTCAACCGATACATTGTTGCGGTAATCGCTGAACTGGCCTTTTTTATCAGTGCTTTCCCGTTTGCAAAGCGTAATGGTATGTACCGATTGTACATTGGAAAGCTTCATCGGCTTTACATTCACATTCGGGTTCCATACCTGTGTTTTGGAATAGGTTTCTGTACCTGCCGGGAGGTCGTAATAAGGATGACTGCTGGTATCGATATCGGCGCCGTTGTATTGCGTGGGGTCATTGGGAATAGCGGCGTTGGTAGTGGCGCCCGTTGCCCAGTTGGCCATGTTGGCAGGGATGGTGGTAGTGGTAACGATATTGAAATAGTCGGGATCGAGCAGCCAGTTCCAGGTTTCGCCGTCCTGGCTGGAGGCATCCTTGCCCAGCAAACCGGTCGATACCGAAGCCGATACATTGGCCGTAATAGTGGTATCGGTAGCGGCAGCACTCATGCTAACAGCGCTCATCAACCGCGGTTGCGGTTGTGGAGCAGGTTGCTGGGTTTTTACAGGCGGCGGTAAAAAGTTCTGTTCCAGGTTCTGCCAGGTAACCGGTACAGGAGCGGCTGCCGTTGATCCAAACTGGATGGTGATCGTGATCACATCGAGGTCAACATCGGCATGGCCACCAAAGGGTGGTCCCCACAATTGCAGATCGGCGCCTACATGTATCTTGATAGTGAACAGTCCAACATTGAGATCACAGCCTATGTTCACATATGCATCGGCCTCGTACTGGAAGGGCGACCAACAGATGAGAAAATCTGCGCCCATGTTGAACCATACTTTCACCACGGTGGCATCGTAGGTGGCGGCCACCGACATGCCAGCCATGAACATCGAAGGCGTAAGGGCCAGGTAGCTGGAACCAGAAGCCTGGAAGGGACCGAGGTTGAATGTAACGCGAATGCGCGGCACATCAGGATACCATTCAGGTTTGTTAAATGCAGGATGATAACCACCCAGGCTCACAACAAAATCGCCCTGGTGCTCACCGGCAAACCACAGGTAAAAAGCAAAGCCGCCGCTGAGTTTTACAAACGGTCCGAATATATAAGATGCCGGTGTAATAACGCCTGTTACATTGATAAGACCGGTGGAAGGCGTAATGGCCGCCACCAGGTTCACCTGTATACTTGCCAGTGCATCGGGCGAGCCTTCGGGCAGTACAATGGCGCAACTACCTAGCAGGGCTACCTGCATATCTACCCCGAACGAGAAAGTGACCATGGCAAAGGCCGAGATCATATCGAAAGAGGTAAACTGTACGCCGAAACCTACCCAGTACTCACCGGCTTCGTATTTGATCACACTGCCGTTCTGCAACTGGCCGATGATGCTGCTGAGCGCATCCTCGGCGTTGCCCTGCGGCGGCGCCATATTTGGCAGCAACAGGTAGGTTGGCAGAGTGTCGGTGGTAGGCAGTATCAGCGCATAATTCACCCCGAAGCCAAAAGCCAGCCCCGATACATAGAAGAAGGGCGGACCACCAAGCGGCACTTCAAGATTGGCGTAAATGAAGAAAGCTGCCGGGTTGCTGTTTTGCGCCGGGGCATAACCTCCCACAGCTTTAAAACCAAATTCGGCTATCTGTACAATGACTTCACCAAAATAGTTGGTGATATCGGTTTTGGGGTCGACCGTTTTCAGAAAGGCGCCACCGATCTCCAGGCCCGGTTCGGTAAAATCCATACCCAGTCCCTGTATGTCGAAGGTCACTTCATTGCCTGCAGGCATGCCAGGCAATGGGAACGGGAACGTTATGCAAAGTCCCTGCACATCCAGCGTAAAACCGCCCATGCTCATACCGGCGGAAATGCCGAAAGTCGCTTCGCCCGATGCATAGTTCAACCCAATCTTCTGCAGGCTTACCGGGCCAAAGGTTTTGTTTACATTGATCCAGTGCACCGGACTTGCAGGCGGACTGGTTTGTACTTTATTGCCCGGGTTGTTATAATAGGAAGCCGGTGTATTACCAGGTGTTGCAGCAGGCAACGCCAAGGGAAGGGCAAAATTATTTTCCGCCGTAGCCGATCCTTCGCGCATAAGCCCCGCTGTAAGCGAAAAACCACCCTGGGTGAGCGTGAAAGCCGTTTGATCGCCTTTCGTATCGATCGAATAGTTGTTCTTTTCTTTGCCATCGCCAATGGTGCGCGTGTAAAGCGGGTTGGCCGTTGTATTTACTTTGGGAATATGAAAGGTAACTGGTTTGCCCGTTGTTTTCGGATCGGCATTTGTGTAAGAAAAGCCGATGTGCTTCAGGGTATATTCATTGAACACCGGTATATCGCCCACCAATGGAAGGTTTTTAAAAGCCAGGTCGGTATCGATGGCGGCGCCCACCACATATGGGTTGGTGCCGGTTGCCCCGGACTGTATGATGGAGTCAGCATAGAAACTCAATGTTACCTTATCGGTGTTACTGCCATTGGAATACTCCAGTTCAAAACTAGCAGACACGCCCAGCTCGGTAGTAGCATTACCGGTTTTGGGCGATGTATAGATCACCTGTCCGGCTACATAGTTTATGATTGCTTCGAGATTCAGCTCAGGCGGCAATAGCACATTCACACCGAATTGCTGACCAACAAAACTGATGAAGGTACCAATGTCGATCACGGCATTTTGTACGCAGCCGTTGAAAGTATATGTAGTGGCGGTATCGGTGGTGGTCAGTTCTGCAGCCAGCGATACTGGAACGGAACCTATTTCAAGGTTGATGCCTGTTGTCAGATCTACGTTAGTGGGCATAAGGGCGGGTTGAGAGATGCTTAAAGAGTTTGGTCATGTTTGTTACGATGCGCTGCCCGATGTGGCAGAGAAAGCAACGGAAAGGCTTTGGATCTTCAGCCAGTTGTTCAGATCGCCCGGAAGGGCAATGAGCCCCTTCGAAGGATCGCTGCCTTCTATATCGAGATTAAAGGAAAAAAGAAATTCTTTGGAGGATGAGTTGATAGAGAATTCATATACGTTCACCATCGTTTGATTCTGCGCGTTAAAGGTATCTGGTGTAAGCGATGGGAATGCCTGTGTAATGAGCGACATGCCCGGGCTTTGGGAAAGATCGGAAGCGCCGAGTTTCGATTCGATGAAATTGATGACATCGCCCAGGTAGACGGTCACCGGCGGATCGCCCGGCTGCCGGTCGAGTTTGAAAAGAAAGCCATTGGTTACACCATCCTGCGACTGGTCATCACCAAAAGCGAGTTCCGAAGCCAGGGGTACCGTTTGCTCACCGATCAGCAACTTCGCTTTGAAATTAACGGCAGTACTGCTCATGATTTAAAGTTTAAGGTTCACGGTCAAACACCAGGCGGTTATGATGAATAGGCAACCGCTATACTAAATGATTCAAGTGAAAAATTCTCGAAAATGCCGAACTGGCCCGACATAGCTATTTCGAACTCAAAATCCGAAATGTAGCCCGTGGTCACATCGGCATCTGTTGCAAAGTCGAATTTCTCAAGAGTGATACTATTGCCGATGCCGAGGTCAGTAGCCTGCCCCAGCAGGTCCGACACGATCTGCGAAACCGGCTGGTTATATGGATTGTCGAAATTGCCCGAGAGGCTGAAATTAGGTTGATCGGGCGGGTTAGGAAAACCCATATTCAGGTCGAAGGTAAAGTCGGGATTGCCGGTATCGCCCGGGCGATTGAAATTGCACAACACGAAATTACCAACCAGCCCCCAGGCAGGCGTGGGCGTTGTATTTACATTACTGATATTGATCCATATGGCCAGCGGGTTGAGATAGAGGGCTTGTTTATAAATGGGAATATTGGTAATGCCAATGGTAACGTCTACACCACTCACTACTACCGAAAAAGAAGGCGCTGTGCTTACATACAGCGATACCCCCAGACTTAGCAGTTCAAGTTGGGTTTGGTTATTATAATATGGGCCCAGTTGTGTTGAAGGAAAGCAAGTGCTGAAATTGTTATTGCCCGGCACCAAAAAGTTAAGATCACTGAGCGCGATACCGAAATTGGTAAAGCTGGCCGAGATGTTGAAGAAGCCGTCAGACATTGGTATCTGCGTGGTAAGGGTGCCTGTTCCGCTGCCGATGGCAATGGTCATGCTGAGATCTATTTCGTCTGTTTGCGGCTCATCATCGCTGGTTTGCTGTGTGCCGGTAACATTCACGATGCTGATGCCGGCATTTTTACAAATATCGCCCCCGATGATAGGAATGCAGGCGGCAAGTGCTTTGGTCAGTACATCATTATCGGATGATTGCAGGTTCACCGAAAGCTGGTTATTGCTGGTGGTAACGGTGCCAGTTATGGGAATGGTTTTGGTGCCGGTAAGCGCCGCCAGTACATTCATGGCATTGCCGGTAGCTGTAAGATCGAGGCTGGCGCTGAATGAAGTGCCGCTCACAGGCGAGTTGCCCGAAGACACATCGAATACCAGCAAGCTGAGTATACTGTTGGCCAATGCAGGGTAGGTGCTCCCGTACTGGTCGGTAAATTTCCAGTTGGACATGATTGTAGTTTTTTTGTTACCACTCTATTACTACGGGCAGGTGATCGCTCACTATATTATAGGCATTTACCAGTGCCAGCAGGTTGGTGCCTGCCAGCAGGGTATTATTCGCATTCATATTGCGGGCCTTGCCGATCAAATCCACTACCAGTTCCTGACCGTTTTGAAGGACGGTATTGTAAATGATATTATCATATGCATCGCTCAGATAATTAGCCGGTGGCTGCATGCTGTTGGCCGGTTTGGTTCGTACGCTTGATAAAGTGCCGTTAGGTATGAGGGTAATATAGGTAGCCAAACCCGGGGTAAAGGGGAAAACCTGTACTTGCTGCCCACCGACCTGTTCCTTGTTGTAATATGATGCCGGATTGCAATTGAAATCGCCCATGATGAAAGTGTTGTTCATCGTTGCCAGCTCGATAGTAGGCAGAATAGTACAATAGTTGATAGGAGGGCGGTATTTAACACCATCGGCGCCTTTAGGCGGTGGTGCATGAATGCCTACTACCTGGAAAGAATCGGTGCTGTTGAGCACCTGGAACTTGGCGCCATAAGGCGTGCGTGGGTTGATCCAGTTCTGGGTGGTGTTATTGCGAAAAGCCTGTGCCGACAATACTTTCAGCTTTTTGGTATTAAACAATATGCCCACGGTTTCATGATAGCCTGTTATCTGCGGCACAATATAATCGTATTCATAAGGCGGGTTCTGATTATTTGAATAATTTTCTTCAACAAGCGTGTTCAACTTGGCCTTGATATTATTGAGGGTGGGAAGGCAGGTGCCGCTGATGGCTTTGCCTTTCTGGCTGCCGCCAGTCTTCAGCTCTATGACGACAAAGATATCGGCCGGGTTGGTGCTCAGGTTGGGTACGGCATTCCAGCATGGGTTGCCCATTACCAGCCCCGTAATATAATCGATCACATTATTGCCCAGCCCAAAAGCGTTGAAGATTGGGCTGAATGGATTATTAAGTTTGTTATCACCAATATTCTTGAGATTCCAGGAAACGATTTTCATGATAAATTATTGGTATAGGGTTTAGTGGTTATACTGTAATAATGATAAGATCATTTTACTTTTTCAGATACAGTTTCGCTGTTGGGAGAGTTGGGTAGATTGCTATCAGGGGTCAAGGGGTGTTTTCAGTATAATATTTATCCTGTAAAAGGACAAGGTTTTGTTTTCATAATATATGTGTTATCACGCGGAAATGTATTTGAACTGACTATACAATTTAAATCTTTTTTTTCATTAAACCGGATGTATCATTTTACTTTTTTTTAAACCCGGTTATTTTTTTTGAAAATATGTATGGGCCTGACTAAAAAGTAAAACGAAGGCGTTCAGAATTGCGTAAAAGCAATTTCGGCTCCATTACCTACCCGAGAGGGGATAACCTTTTTGGTCAGCCCCTAATGAATATGATATTTGAAATTACATTTGTATCTGGCTTACATATTCAATAAAATCTTTTTTAAATTTCTCTTTATCAAAATCAGGTATTTCCAAAACATTAATAGCTACAATGGAATTAATAAGTTCGGTTTTAATTCGTTTGGTTAACTCTTCTCTTTGTGCATTTAACATACTTTGGAAATCAGCATCCGGCTACAAATTCCGACAGACACCCGATGACAGGAAAAGGCACGATCAGAGAGGATTAGATAAGCTTGGAAAAGCCTCTTCCTAAGTTGTCAAAGTAGAATTAAACGTACCTATAAAACAGCAAAGCCGCAGGAAAAATCTGCGGCTTCGCTGTTTATCTCTTTCGCTTTTTGTATTTCTTATCATACCAGTCATGCCATTTCTGTAAATCTTCCTTTGTAAAATCAAACTGCCCCAAATATGTAATTTTTCCGGATGAAGGGACTTCCGTTTCATCCTTCATAAACCGTACACAATTAATGCATCCATATAGGGTATCATTGGGCGATGCAGCAACCAGTGAGTCCATTATCCTAAAATAATAAGCACGCTCAATATTCTTTTTGGAAGTATTTATGTAATAGTTATCAACTTGGCCATATATAATATTAGGCACAAAAAACACAGTATTAGTATTCTAAAACGCTGACCTACAGACAACATAGTTTTACATTTACGTCTTCTCCGGTAATAACAATCGTGGTCACAGTTGTCTTAAATAATTACCATCTAACTTAAACCTTCGCTTGTTCATAACTACATAATTCCCAATGGGAATCTCAGTCAATACAGTAAGTGCTATTTTTCTTTCATTAAACTTAATGGGAATCCATCCTGACGACATACCATTCTCAAAAGCAATTTTAACGCTATCTATCTTCTCATATTCTCCCTTACACATTCCAATCATTGGGAGACATTTTATAGTGTCATTATTAACTACCACAAAAGCATCTGTCAGGAGTTCATGCTTGACATTTTCTACAACAGCAATATCACAACTATCAACGAATTTTCTATTTTCTCCATTACTTATTTCAGCAGGAAAATTATTCATTTGAAATGTACTTTCCAATATTAATATACCTTCTGACAATTTCCATGTACCCTCACTTATTTGATGAGTGCCAATAGTATTAGCACTATAATAAAAAGTATTATCCTTTTTCAATATTAAGCTTACAAGGCCATAACTGTCTTTGGCTGAATAGTTGAACTTAAAGGAAATACCTTTCATCCTATCATTTTTAGTAATGCGTTCCTTTTTTAATGTTTGGCAATTGCCACATATTGAAAAGAAAATTATGACAGCAACTATAAAAAGTACTTTCATATTGTCAAAAAGCTTTGTAAAACGGGTTGTTAAATGACTTAGAAACGTGTGACGCAGTGATTCCTTATCAATACTATCAGTATTAAGATTGCCCGTACTATGGAGCGCGTCAATGTTATTTTGGTACCATTCTTTTTGTTCAGCCGGTACACTTTGCAATTGATGCTTCATATCAGCTAGCGTAGCTCTATTCCAACCAAGATATAAAGCATCAACGTCTGGTTGAGTTTCTTGTGATAACATTATTATACTTAAACAGGTACTTAGAGGTTTCATAATGACAGTTTATTACTTGGTTGTTTTTTAGGAAACAGAGGCGGCTTCAAATTTGTTTTAATAGAAGGAATAGCTCTTGGAACAACGCCATGCTCTTCTCTTAATTCAGATTCCTTACTCCTTACATTCAATTCCTCGTTTGGAAGATTGCTGCCTGGATGGTCCGGATCGCTGGAATAATTAGCTGTTCTATAGTCCATCTTACCTTCGAAAATTTTTTCAGTATGTATGAGTTCATGCAACAGACCAATAAATGATGGCCTGCCTGATGTTCCGTCTTCATTTTGGATCCTGCTACCCGGATCAGTTGGATTGTATTCTACTACGGCATCCGTCTCATTACCTGTTCCTACTGATTCTTTTGAAAGCATAAATTTGGAGATAAAAAAATATTTTCTTGCTTATTCATCTGCGGGTAAGGTGAAAGCAAAAACAAACGCTACCTGATTGAGTGGCGTTTGTTTATTTTTATTGACTGATAATTTTAGTTTATCATAAAAGCTGGTATCAGCTTTACATAAATACTATCCATTCCTTTTTCATACATGCCCACATAAATAAAATTTGAACCAGATAATGTTTTTCCTTTTTCTTTAGCTAATGTTTCCAATTCTGCAAAGCGATGCTCTTTTAAATATTTTATAATTGCTGTATCGCTGTCTATTGGGTAGCTATACCTTTCAACTTTTTTACTTAAAAAAGGGGTTTTATAAAAGAGCTTTGAAGTATCGTCTATTATCATTTCACCGTAACTGGATTTCCCCCCTTCAAAACTTACCATGTCTAAAATAATAAACCTATCAATCTTTGAAGTATCTGTTTGTACTCCAAATAAAAGAGCAGCTTTTTCCCTTATCGCATATATACGACTATCATAAGACTGATAAGAAGAACCAGCTTTAATTCCTGCTTTTTGTTGATGCTCTTTATTGATTAATTCAATAACAGATTTACTACTCTTAGTTACTTGCAGCGTAGGACTACAAGATATAAAAATAATTATGCTGAATAATATTTTAATGGCTCTCATATTGTACTATTTTGGTTTTCTATAGATATAACGATTGGCTTCAGGTACAGTTTTAGGATAACTATTTCCAGTTGGACTTGTATTACCTGTATTATAATAAAGATTACGATTTTTACTATCTAATATCCTTGTTTTGTACATGGGATTTCCGTCTCCATCTTGAGAGTAATAAGTACGCAATAGCATCCCTCGTTCGGCTCTAAGATTGTTTTCTACATGCATAAGGAGCTATAAGCAGTGGTTGTATAAGCGGAAGGTCTTATAACGGGAGTAGCTGCAGTATGTTGGGTCATAACAGGCACCTGTGCGCTGCTGGGATGGAATATTCCCAACAGGCAGCAAAATGTGATATATATAGATAGATGTTTGTTCATGGGTTTAATTTTTCCAGGTAAGAATCATATTAGGAGCGGAATTGCCGGTGAAAGTGATGGTGGAGCCAGATGAAACTGTTTTCTGGGTGCCATTTACATCGGCGGTCATAGATATGCCGGAACCAATGTGGCAATAGAAATTGTAAATGTTTTACCATGCTGACCGGGCAAATATTGTACTTAAAGAGTACTGCCTGTTCTGCGGGTAGTGGTATAATGGACGGGGATTGTCCCTTTCCCCAATGACAAATAATTAATAGCATCCACCGAAATAAAATCGTCTTAGTAAGGGTGCGGGTTGTGATATACATAATTGAATACAAAAAATGGCAAAGGGATTATACACCTGTAATAAGTTAGAGGTAATGATTTTGATTTGAACTACAATGCAGTGGAGAAATGGTATGAATTACTTAAATTTAATCAAGCTGTTTTCAAATATATGTAGAAAAGTATGAAAAGGCAATTTTTATGGATGGATACCGGGAAATACGCTTTGAGTATGCGAGTCATGCAGATAGAATAAGGGTGTCATACTGGTATAGTATTGTTCTCTCTGACTGGCAGACCTTACACCAGGATTTGGGTGTTGATGTTGGTTTAGGTTTTGGAATTTTAAAATCATCAGGGTGAATTCAAAGATCCCGTCATATTCAAATCGAGGCAGACCTCTATACCAGCTCCATATTTATGATACGAAATTTTCTCCTACGATGATGTTTTGTTGATAAATACCAGCGGATATTTGATTTTTTTCAGGATAGATAGATACGTTATATGGTTCTTCGCCAATGGCCTCGAATTTTTAAATACCTGGTTCCTGCAGAATCTTTTCAGGATCTACAGTAGTGACATACCTATTCTCCTAAATTATAACGGTACTTTTTCTACGGTTTCAGCAAGAATTTTTATTGTACCTCCAGTAGAATTGGTTTCTATTATGTAACAATTTATTTTTTTGCTGGCTAACACTCCTTTTGCTTTTTGATAGAAATTGATAAGATCAGGATCTTCCTGGATAGCTATCTCGGCGTTTAAAATGGTTTCATCTGCAATAATGCCGAAGTTTAAAGTGGCCTTAAATAAATATACATCCCTAAATATAATTTTTGATTCAGGTTCATCATACCAGTCAATAGTCATTTCAACTGTATCAACATTTCCTGGATCACTTCTATCAATGAAGATATTCTTTAATATAGAATCATGCCAATAGCAATCATTAAAATCAAAATTCATAATGTAGTTTATTCATTTGTTTAAACGGCTGACCTTCCCTTGGATTTATTCGTGAAATACAGCTGATGGTTATAATCTGTGTTAACTCAGGAGAACAGGATCATTTTTCAATGTAAAATTTCTCCTTAAGTAAATATCCTGTACTTCTTCCCCCTGATCCATCATTTACCAGGATATTTCGATCTATTAAGTTTTGTATATCGCGAATGGCGGTGTCATGAGAGCACCTGGCGATCTTCCCCCATTTGGAAGAGGTAAACTTCCCATCAAAGCCATCTAACAGTTTGTTGAGCATTAGTTTTTGTCGATCATTCAAGTCTTTGGTTACCGGATGGTTCCAGAATTTTGCCTTTTTGATGACAGTTGCCAATGTATGCTCAGTAGCATTCAATGCACGGCTTAGGCAGGTAATGAACCATATTATCCATTCAGTGATATCTGTTGCGCCTTTTTGAGTACGTTCCAGGATGTCGTAATAAGCACTTCTTTCTGTTCTGATCTGGGCCGACATGCTGTAGAACCGGCGTGGGGTTTCATCAGCTCTGGCCAGTTGCATATCGTTTATTGCACGGGCTATACGACCGTTTCCATCGTCAAAGGGATGGATGGTTATAAACCATAAATGTGCAATGGCAGCCTTTATTATAGGGTCTATTGTGCTTTCGCTGTTGAACCAGTTAATAAATTGATTCATTTCTGCATCCAGGTTATCGGCATCCGGGGCCTGAAAATGGACTTTTTCCCTGCCTATTCCACCGGAGACTACCTGCATGGGGTCATCCTTGGCATTGTTACGCCAGTTGCCGACTACAATTTTATACATACCACTAAAGCCCGTGGGGAACATGGATGTCTGCCAACCGAATAGACAATCGGTAGTCAATGGTTGGGTATATCGTTGTGTAGCATCCAGCATCATTTCCACAATGCCTTCTACATTTCTGTCAGCAGGGATTAATCCAGCGACTTCGATGCCTAACCGACGGGCGATTGAAGAACGAACCTGATCATGGTTTAATATTTCGCCTTCAATTTCACTGGATTTTATTACATCGAGGGTGAGTGTTTCTAACGTGGCCTCGTCCTGTAAATTGAAGCTTAAACTCTCCATACTACCTAATAGCCTGCCTTGCCTGAAGCGTACATCTGCAAGTATTTCGGTTATTGCTTCCTTATCCCATTGGAAATGGGGCCAATCTTTCAATTGATATATGTAGATGTAACTCATTCTACGTAAGATTTGCGTCAAGTATAGCTAATATTCTTCGCATGAAGAAGTATTCTACGCAAGATTTGCGTAGAATAAGTGGCGTAATCTACGCAAGGGCAGATGAGGAAGGCCATAACCGGTGGTGAGTCTGCTGGGAGCTGCGCTCAAATATTCCAATCTCCCTAGTATAACAATGAAGGCATCACCCACGTGGTAAGACAATCTATCTATCTATGACAGGAACTATACTTGTCTATCTAATTATAGACCTCCAAAGCTATAGCATAGCTATACTGCTACCAGTACACCATAAGTACATTAAAAGTACATTTCTATATCAATTCGATATTGAGGTGTTGATTAAGTGTAGTATTAGTACTCATTTAGTAATATAGTTACACTACAGTTCGGGAGAAGATTTTAATATTGTCCTTATTACCCCAAAAATTGTTTGTTATGGCGCTTGTAAAAGACAACATACTCCTTCAACTTGTCAGAGGTACCCTCGGCGATCAAATCACGATTTACGAACGGAATGGCCAGATTATAATGGCGAAAAAACGTGGCCCGTCAAAGAATAAGCCGACAACGAAACAGCTGGAAGCCCGGTATAAAATGAAAGTAGCTGCGGCTTATGCAAAATTGATCTTGCAGGATCCTGCGCTAAAGGCTTATTATAAGTCACTGGCAGGTCTTGGTCAGAATGCTTACAATATGGCAGTAAAAGATGCATACAAGTCTCCTGAAGTGCAGCAAATACAGTTCGAAGACACGACGGTCGTCGTGACGGCAAAAGATGAATTTAGGGTAGCAGCAGTGGAAATTCGCATAGAAGATGCGGCAGGTAATATACAGGAACGGGGCAATGCGGTATTAGGGCGAAATGGCGTGGATTGGTATTATAAAGGGAAAGGTTTCCCGGCAGGGGGGAGGGTGATAGTGGTGGCGGTAGATCTGCCAGGTAATGAGACGGTGAGAGAGGTGAGATTGGAATAGAAAAGTTTACTTATTCTCAGGGCGTAAAATGCTTGCTTAGTTTCCGTTGTTCACGCCAATTATTTTTACTGCCTGACAAGTAATAGCGGATGCAGTGTCGTTCGTATATGCTACCCCTATAGCTACAAATAACGGTTGATCATTATTTATTTCAATATAAACAGGTCCAGCCTGCAGATCGCTCCTGGCGATCCACGCTGTGCTTCCGGATGTTGTTGTGGAGGTATAAGATGCAAGATCTATTCCTACACCCAACAATATAATTTTACAATAAGCAGTATGCACCGGCCACCCGATCTGGTTGGATGGGATGGTAAGCGTGATCTTATTATCAATGCCTGTTATTATTCCGGCAGGAATGTAATTCGATACCTGGTGATCCGGGTCGAACTCATATCCCTCAAAAAACTTTAAATTTTCAATGAGTATTTGCCGCTCACCTGTTTTGTGGGAGGTGTCTGCATGAATGACATGATGTAGTATAAACTTCGCGAGCCGGTGAAAACGACTGCGATCTGGTTTCATTAAAGCTGCGCAAACCCTGATCAGTTTTGCAGCACGGATGGCGGTTGTAAATTCTGGATTCAGGGTTCTTTTGGAGACTTTCTTTTGAGACTTTTTATTATGAAGATGCAACAATAATTTACTCTTTGCCGGCATAATTAATTTAAATTTTGAGTAGTACAAAATGGCCATGGAAGCCGCATTATGTCTATATTTGTTTTACCCAAAACAATTATAAACAAAATAAATTTCAGCGTATTGAGCAATGAAAAACGGGACGAAATTGACAGTTTTGAGAAATTTACTGTCAATGGCGAGTATGCATATTTATTCCATGAGGTGATAAGAGCAAAGGCGCTCATGTGGATGATAGATGATTCTTTATCTACTGCTTATAGATTATTGAATAAGGCGAAAATTGCGTTGGAGAAACCTTTGACCTATAAGTTGACGTTGGGGGAATTTTGTGTTTATTATCGCGATCAGCGGCCGGAGTGGCTGGCGTATCGATTTTGGAGGTATATGGAAGGTGGAAAGTAAAATTCTTTTTTAGATGATGGATGATTTTCTTTTTGTTAAGCAATCAAATGGGCTTTTCACGAAAGTGGATAGTCGGGGGATTGTGCTCGTGGAGGCTAGGGGAGGATGTTCAAAGATCGTTACCACTGGTGGTCATTACCTGGTGAATAGCACGCTGGGGGAACTGGAAGGGATATTGCCTGAGATACATTTTTGTAGGGTCAATAGATCTTGTTTGGTCGGGATAGGGCATATTAGTGGGTTTACGGTTGAGTCGATTTTTATTTTGGATAAGGAGGTGGCTTTGACAAAGGCGTATGCGGAGAAGTTTTTTGAGCGGGTGAAGGTCGTGTTTTGATTCGTTCATGGTGGTCTTGTGAGGAGGACGATGGCGAGGTTGTTTGTGATAGATTGGCTAAAAACCTTTCGTAAACGTAGTCAAGGCTTTTTAAATATTCATCCCCACCCTCATCCTCCTCTTTTCGATTCCCCAACCCCCACTTTTCGATTCCCCAACAGATTTTCTTATTCCGCACCCATTTCTTGCCGATCATTGCTCCAGGAATACAGGCCGTGCCGGGGATGAAAGAGAGGCACCTTTTATCCCACTGTATCCTATCTTTTTCACCCCTTAAAACAAATATCATGGCAAAATCAGCAGCAATGATCTGGAAATCCGCTTCCGGAACCGTAGGGAAAGAACTTACCATTACCACTAAAAGATCCGGTACTGTCCTGATAGGCAAACACCGCAAGGCAAGTTCTGTAGATCCTACGGAAGATCAACTCAAAGTGCAGCAAAAATTTAAACAGGGCACTATCTATGCAAAAGCTGTGATGCAGAACCCTGATCTGAAAGCACAATACCAGGCAGCGGCAAAAAACGACCAATCTGCCTATAACGTGGCTTTACGGGATGCCTTCAAAGCCCCGGAGATCAATGATGTCAGCACAGCCAACTATACCGGTGCTATTGGTACTACCATCACCGTTAGGGCTACCGATGATTTCAAAGTAGCCGGTGTGAAAGTGCAAATCACCAGTGCAGCGGGAGTATTGCTCGAACAGGGAGATGCTATACTGCTGGAGAATGGGCTGGACTGGTTATACACCGCCACCGTGTTGAATGATGCTGTGCAGGGTAGTATCATCACCGTGAGTGCAAAGGATCTGCCTGCGAATGAAACGGTGAAGGAAATTGTGCTGTAATCTTAATGAGGCTATTGGATGTTAAGTGGCCAGTTGCATCTTAAAACGTCAATTACATTTTATAACCGCAATTGCATTTTAAATCCCCAATTCCACCTTCATACAATCCAATTTCCTCTTAAGAATACCTGTCTGTTTTTTAAAAAGCGCCTGCTTTTTTTCTTAAACCCCGTGTTGCTCCCGATTATTCGGGAGCAACTTTTTTTATAAATATCATAGTATCACTTATGGTACTATCCAATGCTGTATTGCATTTCACGTCATGGTATCACTTGTGATACCCCTGCTCGTTGCAGTTATGTTCCGGTACTTTGCACTAAGATCAAATTCAATACTCACATGAATCACCTATCAACCTTCGAACACCTGGTTAACGCCACCGGTCAAACAGATTTTCCTACCATCCTACATGAAGAAAAAAACAGGATTATCGCCGAATGGCAGCAAAATCTTTATGCAGATGATAACAGATTGAAACAACGCATCCAGCTATATCAAAACAAACTTCTATTCCTGTTGGAAACCATTACGAACCAGTTCCCTCCTGAAATGTTCACCACAGATCAATCAGACGATCAGCTTGTTCAGCTTTCCTTCACCTTGTATGATTTGCTTGTCTACCTTGAAGAGAACTATGCCGCCTACCTGGATCTTTGTTATAACATTTCCCGGCTTCACCTACTATCAGCCCGCGAAGAATTAGCCAGGGAAACACCGCTACTGAACCGGATACTGCCAGACACTGATGTAATGAGAATCGTGATCTCTTCTTTTGAAGAAACCCTGCGATCGGATCATGTCACTTTCCGGCAGCTTTATTATACCAGGGAGTTGAGAAAATGCCTGCGAAACCTACAGCCAGACAGTCTCCCCGAAGATGTAGAAGCTCTATTGCTTTACATGAATTTTAATGATAGTATGTACCTGAAATATAAACTACAGTTGTTATCAGTAGAGATCAATTCGCATCCAACAACTCATCAACAACTAACACAAACAAAATGGTTGTTGAAAATGAATAACCAGCAACAGGAACAGTACGGTTATGCATACGACATTGATCAACTATCCCTAAAAGACCAGATCAGTGACTGGCTAATGCATGAAAGTGAATTCCTGGAATATAAAATCAAGATCGATGAAACAACCCCCTTGCCACAAGAGGTGGCCCGGTGGCACAACTTTAAAGTGAAAGTAGATCTGTCTGTCAATGAATTGGCCTTCCTGTTGCGGGTGATGATCGAACATGGATTGATCCTGAATAACAATAAAAGCGAAGTGGCGGAGTTTTTTGCCAGGTATTTTGCTACGAATAATCAACCGGCTATTTCAGCAGATAGCCTTAGGAGAAAAATGTATGATTATTCTGCATCCAGCATAGAATCAGTAAAGCAATTACTACTTGACCTCTTTCATACGAGTAAACGTATCAATTCTGATTAAAAATCTAGCACTTTTTTTATTTAGTAACACTTTTAAAATCAATTAGTCGCAACCCTGGTTGTCACCCCTGTCACTAGTCTGGCATCGTTTATTGGTCTTCATTTGCATCATAAACAAAACAAAAAATACGCTATGATTTCAAATTTACCTTCGGATGAATTACATCATTTCAAAACAGGCGTGCTGGCTGAAAAGCAGGTAAGAATGACTCTCCCGGAACAGTATACAACGGAGGGAGCTGGCGAGATTAACTACATACGCCATATGAATGCTTTCTATACAAGGTTAAAGAACGAGCGCCGGTTAAAAGCACATCATATCAGTTTGTATTTGTCGCTCTTTATGGCCTGGAACAAAAATCATTTCCGGGATAGTTTCCCTGTATTTCGCGAGCAGGTGATGTCTACCAGTGGAATAGGATCTACCAAAACGTATACCGATAGTCTGAAATGGTTGCATGAATGTGGATATATCATCTATCGTCCCTCCGGGAAAATATATGTTCCCTGCCAGATCAGTATCATTTCTTATACCGGAAGCCGATCGGGTGGTAGCAAATATGCTACTGATACGGGTAGTAAATATGATACAGATACAGGTAGTAAATATGCCACTGATACAGGTAGCAAATATGCTACTGATACAGGGCCTCAAAATGGTACCGTCTCAGTAGCAAAATCGCTACACAATTATAATAATAAACAAATAAACGGGGGAAATGATTGTAAACAGGCACTCCAATCCCCCCAATTAATTATTCATGAAAAAAAAATTCCAACAATGGAAGCTGCCACGCATTGGTTTGCGCAAAAAGGCCAAACGGCCCAGGAAGCCCGCAAATTTTTCTACCATTACGATGCGATTAACTGGCGGTTCGGCACGCAGCCGATAGCGAATTGGAAATCACTCGCATCGAAATGGATCGAGAGTATCAGAATAACCAGGAATGAAAAACCAGGAAAGTTGCATGTCGACAAAAACAAATTATATAGCGAGCCCCTATGATTATCATTTTATGCTGCAGCATGTGTCCAAAACAGGGAAAGATCTTTTCGGCCGCGATTTTGTAATCGAGGATGTTGATAAGCCAGTGATCAACAGGTTGTTATCTTATTTCCTGAAAGATAAAAGAGTGGCGGAATCGGAAGGGATCAGCCTACACAAAGGCATACTCCTCGTTGGTCCGGTAGGGTGTGGTAAAACATCTATCCTGAAGATCATGAGCAATTTTTGCTCTTCGGCGGAAAAACCTGTTTTTCGTTCGTGCAGCGACGTGGTATTTGATTTTAATACGAAGGGATATGAGGGTATTGAACCTTACACCAGGGGGGCGTTTTGGTCATACTCTTCTCAGCCACTCGTCCATTGCTTTGACGACCTCGGACCGGAACCTATAGGGAATTACTATGGAAATAATACCAATGTCATCGCAGAGATTTTATTGTCACGGTACAACTATTTTATTTCCAGGAAAATGATCACGCATATTACGACGAACATGAATAGTGATGAGCTGGAAGGAATATATGGAAATCGCATTCGTAGTCGTATGCGCGAGATGTTTAACCTGGTTGTTTATAGCAATTTGTCAACAGATAAACGAAAGTAACCATGTTCTTAGTAAAAATAAATAATCAATTGGATGGTTCGCGGGTATTGGAAATTTGTGGGCAGGCATTTATAGCGGAGGCTGATGATCATTCCATTGATCGGGCCATCGAACTGGCGGGCTGTTGGGAACCTTACCAGGTCACATACGCAAGAGTGGTGCATTTGAGAAATTGGATCAGGGAGAATGAGGAGTACCAGGTGTCTTTGGTGGATATATATGATATGGTAGGGTGTAAGCGATTTGTAGATAAAGTGATCAATGCTGCATTTGTTGACTTAGGTGGGCGGTACCGGGAAGGTTTTCTTGCAAGGATGAGGGAGAATGAACGAATTTTTTTTGAAGAAGATTTTATGGATACAGTTTGAGTGATTTGAAAATGTAGGAATGAAAAGGGCCTGGTATTCTTGCCGGGCCTGTATTTAAAAGATATTAAGAGTTATTAGGGTTAACATAGAGTAAGTAAGAGTAAGGCGTGGTATTCTTGCCGTGCCTGTATTTAAAGGATATTTATTAGGGTTAAACATAGAGTAAGTAAGAGTAAGGCGTGGTATTCTTGCCGGGCCTGTATTTAGAAGATATTTATTAGGGTTAAACATAGAGTAAGTAAGAGTAAGGACTGGTAATCTTGCTTTGCCTGTATTTAGAAGATATTAAGATATTTATTAGGGTTAACATAGAGTAAGTAAGAGTAAGGCTAGGTAATCTTACCTGGCTTTACTATAAAGATTTTCATCAGAACGGATAATGTGTAAGGCCTGGTAATCCTGCCGGGCCTTTAATTTCCCGTATTCCCCAATGAAGAATGATGCCTCTGGAAATATCTTGAGTATTTATACTTATAATGACACAACAGTTAATAAGGGAGAACTCAGATGGAAACCAATCTGTACGGGTCAAGTCGGCTGGGTATGACAACATTACCAACCAATGTAGAGGATGCGATACCTGCTGCTGATTTAAATATGGCGGGATTGGGTGTAGGGAAATATATTACCTTTACCAGGGGAAAGAAAAGCTTTGAGTTAACAAACCATCTGGGTAATGTACTTGCTCCAGTTTCTGACCGAAAAATTGGCGTGTCAACCAATAATTCTAAAGTAGACTATTATAAACCAATCCTCACATCAGCACAGGAATATTATCCTTTCGGTATGTCGATGCCTGGCAGAGGTGGTCATATAGGCACAGGAAAGAATATTGTGGGTAGCACAGTCGTAAAGGACGGAAATACAATCCCAGCAACACTGACAGTTACTCAGCGAACGAATAATACTCCAGGAACTTATATGGCTACACAGGTGATAAGTTTTGAAGATGGATTTACAAGTGGATCGCCTGATGAGTTTACTACGCTGTTTGTGGATCAGTCAAATGCGGATCGTGGAACAGAGAGTGGGGTAAGTTATGGTATAGCTGCTAGTGGATATAGGTATGGGTTTAATGGGAAGGAAAATGATAATGATGTGAAGGGTGAAGGAAATGAGCTTGATTATGGTATGAGGGTGTATGATTCGAGAATTGGGAAGTTTTTGAGTGTTGATCCACTGGCGACGAAATTTCCACACTATACACCATATCAGTTTTCTGGGAATACGCCAATTCAAGCTGTTGATTTGGATGGAAGAGAAGATATTCATTACATATTTGTTTGGTTAAAGACAGCGTCCGGAAAAGAAACTGTGTTGAAGCTTTTCGGCTGGAGTGAAGGAGAGGCAACAGGAAAGGTTGATAAACAAGGCAGATTAGAATATGATCGCCCTTACAGAGTAGTTGGTCATTACCCAGCGAAAGCTTTTGGGCAAACTATTTTTGTAAATGCGGAGTATAAATCAGAAGCTGAATTTAGCCATGCAAAGGCATCAGATTTTTATGCTTCAACTATTGTAGAAGGTTCAGGAAAAGCAGCCGAATTCGCTAATGATTTTGGCTTTGCTTTAAATATGGGATTTGTTGGGGCAAGCCTTGGAAAATTATCTAAACAGCTTATAACAGAATATGTTGAAACAAAAACTGCCCAATATACAAATGCGCTTGCAGATAAGGCCGTTTTGAATAAATTAGTAGAGGCAAATATTCAGCAAACATTAGAAAAGGCTAATTTAAATGGTGCTACTGCAGTGAATAAATATGCAGAATTGAAGGCTTTTGCTGAGTCAGGTAGGGCAACCAGTGTTTATGGCATAATAAACAAAAAAATTGCTGATCAAATGTTGTATGGAAAATTGACAGGAGAGTTAATTGATGAGACAATATTACATCCATATACTACAAGAGTCTCTACAAATAAAGCAACAGGAGTAGAGTCTACAGTTTTTTATCAAGAAAATGGATCCTACGTAATAAGAGAAAATAATGCTAATAAAATTATTCAAATTAGCGATAGGACAGTTCCTGATTGGATTCCTGATGATAATATTATTAATCCATATATTCCTAAAAAATAATTATAATGAATGAAGTTGAAATTTTTTTTCAAGAAAAAGCAATAAAGCGAGGTGGGGTTGTTTTATATTCAAAACAGGACACTTTGGATTTTATTAAAAAGTGTAAAGATTGCGACATTGGTATTCTTGGAATAGACGGATTCTATATAAAAGAGACAAATATTCAGCCAAGTTTGGACAATAGCATTGATTATTCAGCTGATTTATCAAATAATTCTATTTATGATTATGATAACGCATTGGAATTTGTTTCAAAACGTGATGACAATCTTTTTTTTGAAATAGTATGTGATTAACTGCAAGGCTTCGTCTCATAAATAATAATTGCTTCATTTTTTATAACGTGGTTGCTACATCGAAAGAATGATCACCAGTATAATTTCAAGCGATTATATAGGAGGATGAATGGATGTATAAGAGGTGATGATGTGAATAGCTTCAATTTTTATTACTGAACATGACAAATAAGGCACCTTATACCATAAGGTGCCTTATTTTATTTACTTAGCGGTCACATTATAGGATGTCTCACAGTTGTTTAATTGTATAAATGCTAAGGTTTTTACCATATTCCTGGGAGGAAATAGAGACATGGCCTTATTAGACTGGTTTAAAGAGATAGTGGTTATAAACGAGAGGTATTATCCCCTCATATTCTAATTATTACCAGGGAAAGCTTTTGGTTCTTGGAACGGGAAATAAGAAGTTAGCAGATTTTTCCAATGATTCATGGAACATTGCAGCAGCTACATTAGTGTATTTACGTGCGTTACAAAATAGTCCGGATCCTGAAATAAGGCGAAGATTTGAGGTGCTGAATAGTAGTCCTAGATACCATATTATTTCTGTAAGAACAACTAGGATATTAAAAGCAAGAAATTGGTATGGTGATTCATGGGAAACTACGGAAGGAAACTTTGTGGCGTCACCATTAGAGACGGATAGTTACAAGATGAGGAATGGGACTAATATAGGATTTGCCCCTTTAGATTGGTATTTAACCCAAAAAGGTTCTATAAGACATTCGATTATTAGTTTGACACATGAGATGCTTGGACATTCATATTACCAGGAACTGGGGGAAAAGTGGCCTAATGATTCTCTTTCTAACCGTAGCGTTAAGTGGAATGAAGTGGTAGCTGTAGATATAGAAAATTATATGCGTGCAATGTTGAGAGAAGAAATTAGAATAAATTATGATGGTAAAAGAATTGACGACAGTGAGAGAAATATTGATTTGCCGCATATTGGTGTATTCCCTCCTCTAATGCAAATTCAATCGCTTCCAACGCCTGCGAATTTGAATAAATATATTCAAAACAAATAGTGTATATTCAACTGTTATAATTAAAACGATGTACTTTATTCAAAATTATATTAAACCTATACTATACATAGTTACGTTTACCACAATTATGTTTGCCACAGCTTGTAAAGAAAATCAGAAAGAAATTGTAACTATTCATGCGGTCGGCCTTAGTGCCGATACTTTGAATATAGGCCCTATGTTTTTTCTTAATAGGGATACGGGTTTTATAGCTGGGTGCTCTTTGGTTAATACTAAAAACCCAAATTACCCTGGAAAAGATGATAGGGAATATTTACGTACTAAATGGGAAGCAATATTGTTCAAAACAATAGATGGAGGTAAAACCTGGACGAATAAGATTTTTGGAGAAGGTTGCATAGTCCAGATTGACCGATTTGGAGACTCTATTATTGCTCTTATGAAGAATAATTATTACACAAGGGTTTTTACCAGTTCTGTCTATAGTCCGGATAACTGGAGGGAGATTTCATCTTTCCCCAGATATGCATCTCAAATATTTTTTTCTGGAGATCAAATGGCGGCAATAGCAACAGACAGCTTTAAATTTCACAATTTTTTATGTTTTTCTGATAATGGAGGTAAAAACTGGAGTGCCAATTATGATCCTATTCATGTTCCTTATCAGGTCCCTGTATTGAAGGATGATAAGTTGTTCTATTTAGCCAGACATGCTGGTGACAATCGATATCCTGATTCTTTAGTGGTGTATGATATCCATAGCCATATTGATCAGGTAATAACGTTACCAAAGGGTTTTGTATGTCTTGATTTCACCTGTTTTCAGAACAGTATTAGACTAACTGGCATGATGGGTGGAAAAATAGCTGTTTATGCTGTTGAACAAAATCTAGGATTTAAAGAACAATATACTTATGCTGCTAATAATATCTCCGGGCCATTACGTTTTTATAAAAGTAGTAATGCCGACTGGATTTTCGCCGTCGAAAAGAATGGGCAGAAGAAAAAAATTGTAATAATTAAAACATCCGACAATGGGAGGAGTTTTAAGACATTCAAAGTTGATTATATCCTCAATATTTACCTTCGTTCCTTTATTGAACAGGATAGTGTGGTAAAAGCATGGTTTTTCGATGGATCAGAGAAGTTTCAGGTATTTGAATCAGGAAATAAATAAGCTTTCTTAATATTGATTAAAATCCATTTGAAAAAGGTATAGGAGAAATTCTATACCTTTTTATTTATATAGTTAGGCAGACAGAGTTGATGTAAACGTTGAGCCACCTATGGATACAGGGAAGAATGTAGGAGGTAGTACCATCATTATAGTCAGGAGATACAATCCCAATAAAACTGACAGTTACTCAGCGAATGAATAATAATACCCAGGAACTTATAAGTCCAGGGATACATAAAGCTTATTCTATGATTTAACTTAGAGTATGTTTAAATTTCAGTGGGTCCAAAATTAGGAAAGTACGAATCGATCAATTAGTTTGGATTTTCGTTTCATCCATATGAACGTACCGGCTTTTAATTAAATCCTCCCACAGCAGATCCCACAAGGGTCTTAGCACATCGATAGTCGCATTAATCCAGTTCTACAGGGTATTATATTTTAAATCAATGCTGTATTGCTTAAAGCGTTGTTGTATCCTGTATAATGGCATATGGTAGATGAACTTTTCTATTAAAAGCATTACCAATAGCGTAATATCAGCTTTACTTTTAGGGATTGGATGAGAGGCTGGCGGCGCAATCAGTTGTTTGTATTTCCCTCTTTCATCCGCTTTAATAATATAAATATCGCGCTCTTCCACGTTCACATATAATTTCATCATCTGTACAGCCAATCTTTCAGTGCGCTCTGTACCCACCTTTACGGCACCAGCAGGAACATCCTGATCTACCCTTATTACACAACGCATCAGGTGATCAGGTAATGCATGACGGCCAGGGTGTGGTAGTGGATCTGCATTTTTTGCCACTACTACCATGCGCCCTTTTATTTTCTTCGCATCTTTGAGCTGTACTGAACCTTCATGATCGGCAGGTTCATCAAAAAGCCGGCCTTGTACACTGTCCTTATTTTCTGCAGGTGCAGCCGTGATAAAACGTTTTTCGCTTCTTCTGCCGTAAATCATTTTTCTCAGCTGCATCCACTGATAGCGGAGCATTTTATAATCGAAGAGATCACCTTTGTTTTTCTGCAGGCGATTAAGTTGTTCGCTGACTACATTATAGAGCTTACCAATAAGCAGTATATGCTGCTGGTTTTTCTCCTCCAATGATACGATGGTCTGCGCATCCAGCTTTTGTTTCGTTAATAACGTGGTAATTGTCTGGTCACGATCAGTAATAATTATATCCTTCTGTATATGACTCTCTAATAAATTCTGGTTAGCCTGCTGAAGGCTCATCACAGGTTGCTTTAGCATGGCTATCATTTGCAACGCAGCTGATAACTGCAATTGACAATCTGTAGCCTTATGTGATGAGGAGCGTTTCATATTTACATATGCAAATAACAAAAAGCAGATCATTTTTAGTTGATCTGCTTCAGGAAATTTCACACAATATTCCATATATTCCTGGGGATAAACCTGCCCGTAATTTTGATTTTGAAAAAGACCAGGCCGAAGCGCTATTACAAAAAATCTACTCCTTAAGTTCTTAATATCTTATACTCTTTTTTGAGTATGGTGAAGCATGAGCCCATTAAGCAAAGACAGCACTTCAACTGCTGTTAATTTAATACTCCCGTTTTCTGCGGTCATTTCAGGCAATGTAAAACGATCTCTTTGCCTGCGGTACAGTAGTGTGAATCCGTTATTTTCATGCAGCAATAGTTTCAGGTGAGTACGATTCTTATTCAGAAAAATAAATACCTCTTTCTGGTTTTTCTCAACACGTCTGCTCATATATTTTTCTACCACACCACATAAGCCGTCAAATGACTTGCGCATATCTACTTCAGAACAACAAAAGTAGAATTTATAGGTATCGGTCAGCACCAGCAATGCGCTCATGATAAAATCGCTTTTAACTGTTCAATCCAAAGACCTCCGTAAATCTTAATCACTTTCACCTCCATTTGCAACGAAGCCTCAGGTTGAGGAATGCCGGTTATCTCCAGCGGAATAAAATCAGCTTGTGGTTCCGATGCTTCTCCAAATTTTTTGCGCCAATAGTAGAAGGTTCCAGTATTTACGCCTATCTTCTCGCAGTACGCGCGAACGGACAATCCCTCACTATCTTCAAAACCACGCAAAAATTGATTAATCTCCGCAGGGGTATGTTGGTTTCTAGCGCTTTTTACAGTATTGTTTGATTCCATTTCTTTGGTATATTTTAGTATCCAAAAATATCACCATTCTGCCTACTGTAGTGCAAGGGGAAGTATGGGGTTAGTGGAAGGATTACTGTGGTATTACAAGTGCCGTAAAGATGGTTGTAAATGCAATAAAAGTGCTAAAAGGATGCACGAATTATTTGAGCAGTTCCATTCGGTACCTATAATTGCTGGGCTTTTCTCCTCTATGGGTTAGTAGGCGCCTCAAAAGTTCAACTAGACTGGAATCGGTCAATGTAATCTTTAGCTTCTTTCATTGAGCATTTTGTTACTTTGTGTCTTAACTATTGCTCCTGCAAGGGCTTTTTTTGTTTTGCAGAGCAATATTTGTATCTCTTATAGTGTGTCAGGAAGAATTATCATACTGTTAATATAAAAAAAGCGCCTTCAGATGAATATGAAAGCGCTTTTAAAGACAAAAGATTTACCACCTCAATATTGAAAATCCGGATGACTAATGATCTTCGTGTAATTTTCCTTTAAATATTCTTTAGCCCATTTCTCAAAAACATTATAGTAATGAAGAAACAATTCAGCCACTAACAATATAAATATATTACCATTATCCAATACCATTTGGGAGTTTGTAACTAAAAAGATATCCTCTCCAGGTATCTGGAATATAAATGGTTCATCTTTTCTATAATGAGGAATTAACCGCTGGTGTTCATTCGTCGTATATGTTACATATTGATTATATAAAAACAAAAAAGAGCGTCTGCAGAATGTAAAAGACTTTAGATCGGTTTGCAGATTACATTTAAAAACCTTTCCGTTAATTTTGAATAATAAATCTGGGAAAAAATAGTCTGGAAGACTGCTGAAAGACATATCATTCCTCATTCTATCAAAGACAATAGATACTCCTTCAAAAAGCTCTTTTTCAATCTGAGATGATATATTGTTCTTTTTAAAAGACGGAAGAGATGAGAATATTAAATCATCAAAATATTCCACAAAATTCTCCTTTATCAGAAAATATGGACGAGGAAAAGAAGCTACTGCGGTCTCAAAAGAATTATATGTATCCTGCCGAAAAAATTGATAGCTTTTTGTTCCAATGTCTTTTATGTATTTAAATTGATGCCCGAATAGATTCAGGTCTTCTAATCTGCAATACTCAGGTCTTTTATCACGCACTCCCATCCAATCTAATTCATCAAAATCGACCACTCCAATTTTCCTATGCCATACAAGAAATTCCTGAAATGAAAAATTAGAATAAAATAGTTTGTTTACCATCTCTGCATAATTCGGCGAATTCTCAAAATCCTCCATTAACAATTTATGGTAACCAGATATACCCGGCCGAATGAACTCAGCTATAAAATGTACAAAATGCATTTGAGAAATTTTTACAAAACTAATAATAAATACAATAAAGCTTCAGCAGTTATCGCTAATCCAGCAGCCGGAGCAACCAGAACTGGTTGTTTTGGGGCATCCTTCTCTTGTGATTTATGATAAGGAGATAATACTGCTTGAGGTTTGTAATCGGCAATTACA
>NZ_MTKN01000005.1:162641-199610 GCF_001975825.1 [Flexibacter] sp. ATCC 35208 | reverse complement strand
TAAAAGTATAAACAACTTCCATATAATCTGTCCCCAGAATCAAAGAATCGATGTAATAATTTTTTAATCATCAAACCTGAACCTTATGTTTGTAAAGTGATAAATAACCCTATATGAAGCAGATACAACTGAGTGTACTATTCTTTTGTCTGTGCAGCACTGTCCGTTTGCCTGCACAGTCACTCAGACTATCCGTTTCAGGCAAAATAACCGATACCCTCAGCAACCAAAATCTGCCATTTGCCATGGTATTATTACTCTCAGATACCATCAGGCAAGTTACCCAGACTGACAAAGAGGGTAATTTCAATTTCGAAAACCTGAAACCGGGTAGCTATAGCCTCCAGGTGAAATACCTTGGCTATCGCGACAAAACGACCGGCCCGTTTCAACTGAGTACCCAATCCCTGGTGCTGCCTGCTATTGGCATGCTATCGGTCTCTTACGATCTGAACACCCACCAGGTGACGGCCCTGAAGCCACTCATTGAGCAAACTGCCGACAAAATGATCATTCATGTAGCCGAGAGTCCACTCGCTACCGGCAATACATTGGAGGAACTCCTCCGCCGATCGCCAGGTGTGAGACTGGACGATGATGGTTCCATTACCCTCAACGGAAAGAAGGTCATGGTTTACGTCAACGATCGTCCGTCTTATTTTACCGCCGCTATGCTCAAAAATCTATTGCTTTCCACTGCTTCCAACGCGGTTGACAAAATAGAACTGATCGCTAACCCGTCTGTAAAATACGATGCCGCCGCTTCGGCCATTATCAACATAAAGTTGAAAAAGTCAGGTAAATCCGGTACCAACGGTAGCCTGAATGTAGGAGGAGGCGGAGGTCGTTACGGTCGTTACACCGCCGGTGGAGACCTGAACTACCGCAATGATAATGTGAACATTTACGGAAACTACAATTACCAGCGAAACGAACAGTTCTACGACGTTCATACAGCCCGTATCCTGGATGCAGAATATATAGATGAGGGAAATTACGAAGTACGCAAAAAGGATGTCCATAATGTCAATGCGGGCATCAGTTATACAATCAATAAAAAAAACAACATAGGCCTGGATCTGAAAGGGAACTTCCTGGGTCGTGACAGAGATGGCATAGACCAGACCATGTTCCATGCCAGTCAGTCAGCCCCTTTTGATTCCCTGCTGAATATGCATACCCTCGGGCATGCCAATATCAATAACTATTCAGCCAACCTGTTTTACCAGCATAACTTTGACAGTACCGGCACCCAGCTCTCCATCAATGGTGACTATGCTTATTACGATCAGCGTTGGAAAGACAATTTCAACACCGCTTACCTGGATACCCAGATGAAGGTGTACCAGATGCCTTATGTGATTCGCAACAGCTCTCCCGTATCTGTGGCCATCCGTTCCGTATCGGCTGATTTTACCCGACCTACTAAGATAGGCGTCTTTGATGCCGGTTTGAAGACTGTCTTTGTAAAAACAGACAGCGACATCCGTTGGGAAGTGCTGGATAATGATACCTGGGTGAACGATGCCACAAAGACTAACCATTTCATCTATGATGAAAATGTCAATGCAGGGTACATCAATTATCATAACCAGTTTAAGAAATGGGTGTTGCAGGCAGGTGTGCGGGTAGAGAACACCCATGTAAAGGGAAACAGTATTACGAATTCAAGTGTGTTCACAAAGGACTATACCGGGGTTTACCCCGGTTTTACCCTGCAATACAAAGCGTCTGCATCGCAGCGGTTTGGTCTGTCTGTAAGAAGGAGTATTGACCGGCCCCAGTATGAATATGTAAATCCGTTCCTGTTCTTCCGGAGCAAGTATTATTACTTCCAGGGCAACCCGGCCCTGAATCCACAGAATAGCACTTCTGTAGAGTTATCACATTCCTGGAAACAGCGGTTATTTACGACACTCAGCATCTCCCGTACCAACGATGTGATTGCCGGTGTGTACAAAGCGGGGCCCAACAAGGTGCTGATTACCACTTATCAAAACGTGACTCGTTTTGATAACTACAATCTGAGCGTTACATATTCGACTGCTTTGACGAAGTGGTGGAATACGATGAACTCCGTTCAGCTCTACTACATGCACTACGATTACGACGACATCACATTGCCAAAGTCAAAACCCGGAGCATATGTGATTTCAAATAATACCTTTAGTATTCCCCGTCTTTTTACGCTGGAGCTGAATGCGATTTATTCATCCAGATCTAATACGGGCCTGGGTGCGCTGACCAGTTATTTTGTGTTGAATACAGGGGTACAAAGAAATGTATTGAAGAACAAAGGAACGCTCAAGCTGAGTGTGAACGATATTTTCAGGGGACAGCAATTTACATTAGCGTCGGATTACCAGCAGGTAAATATCCGCCAGCATTTTTTATTTGACTCCCGCTTTGCGATGCTGAGTTTTACATACCGGTTCGGTAATAGTAAGATAAAGCCAAGAACGGAAAGACAAACGGGTATTGAAAAAGAAAAGAAACGGATTCAATCAAATTAATGGGGGACGATCCGTTTTGAGGAGGTCGTCAATTAAGTACCGAAAAGGGTGTATCAAACTTTTGATACACCTTTTTCATTTTGGATATCTGTTGGAAGTAGATTCCATTTATGCTTTTTGAGTGATTTTACTTTGCCACCGTATCATTTTTAGAGAAGGGGCGTTTTGAAGTAAAATACCCGCTTACTTATTTAATTTGATCATATCAAAGAAAGGTTGCTTGAACGTAATGCCGATTGGCAGGGCCACCGTTTGCTGATCTGGTTTGCGCAGGATGACCTGGTTACCATCTACAGAAACGATCCTGTTCAGGGAGATGATGAAGGAGTTGTGAATTCGGGCGAACTGCCGTGGGGGCAGGGTTTGCTCCAGGTCTTTCATCTTCAGCAAGGCCAGAATCTTTTCCTTATCACAATGAAAAGCGACATAGTTTTTCAGTCCTTCTATATAATCGATATCGTTGAAATTGACTTTGATCTGTTTACCCTTATGTTCTGATTTTACAAACAGGTAGTCTACTTCGGGTTCTACCTTTTCATTGCTTTCACCTTTGGTCACATACATGGTTTGGAACATGTTCAGTGTTTTCTGTGCGGCTTTCAGAAAGCGCTGGTAGGTGATGGGTTTGAGGAGGTAGTCGACTACGTCGTGTTCATAACCGTCCATGGCGTATTCGCTGTAGGCGGTGGTGAGAACGACTTTGGTCTGGTTGTTAAAGATTTTCAGCAGGTCGATACCGGATATGCTGGGCATGTGAATATCCAGGAATACCAGGTCTACTTTTTCATTACTGATCACTTTGATCGCATCGAGGGCTTCGGTGGTACTACCTACCAGTTTCAGGAAGGGGGTACGTTGTACATAACCCGTTAGCAGGTCTATGGCGTGTTGTTCGTCGTCAATTATATAACAGTTGATCATGTAGGGTAATTTCGGTGGTAGCAATATGCAGGGACAGGCTATAAAACAGGTCCGTATCTTTTATATCAAAGGAATATTTTTTAGGATAGGTGTTGTCCAGCTGGCGTTGCACGTATTCCATGCCGATGCCGTTGGAGATTTCTTTTGGACCTATTCGTTTTTTGTTGTTGATGCAGAAATAGAGGCCATGGTCATCTAAGGTGAGCTTTATTTTCAGTGGGTAAGCGGCGTTGTGCAATTCACCGTGTTTAAAAGCGTTTTCTACCAGTGTGATGAGGATGTGTGGCAGTATTCTTTGGCCGTGCAGGTTGTCAGGTCTGCTGTATTCAATATGGATATTGTTATTGAAACGCATGTAGTAGATGCTGATCAGGCTTTCGATGTGTTCGATTTCTTCTTCTAAGGAGACCATGCCGTCGGGGCCTTTTTTCTTTAGCGAAGAGCGCATGATATTGGTAAGGGCGGCGATGCCTTCGGCCACGTCCGGGTGGGAGTTGGCGGTTTTATTGTAGAAATATCCGAGGGTGTTGAAGAGGAAGTGTGGATTGATCTGGGCGCGGAGGTAGGCGACTTCGAGTTCCAGTTTTTCCTGTTTGAGTTGCAGTTGTTCTCTTTCCTTACGGTTGATTTCTTCTTTTTGTAAGCTGGTTTTTCGTTCTCTTTTAATGGATAATTTGTAAAACCAGTATGCCGTAGAAAGTGCAACAGCATTAAACCACCACCAGATTGATATGTTGACCAGTACGACCCATTCAATCTTAGGAGGCGGGAGGTGAAACACAGCAGGATAAATTTTATAAAGAATAAAATACCTGTTAAGTATATTATAAACAAAGAAAACAGCTACCCCAACTAGCCAAAGGGTCTTATTGCCTTTTTCCAATGTTCGAGGCAACAGCCATTCTGCATTCACATAAAAAATGACAGATAAAAATGCAAATACTACACTGGTTATGATGACGACTGGCCACGGGTCCGGAATCTGAAGGGCAGACCCACTTACCTGCACCAATGCGTATAGAATCCACATTCCTACGTGCATTAGCACAGTAGTTAACCTTTTTTTGAATGAAATCTTATTATTTTGACGAATTGGCAATTTTTATATTCAGGTTTTCCAGGTATTGCTGCGCATAGTTGACCCAATTCTCTTGATAAGGAATTTCAACGTCTGGCAAAATACCGGTGTTATCAATAGGATGTTGTGGTACGCTGGCTAATCTGGCAGTGGGTATCCAGAGTAAAAAACGGGAGCAGGACAAAGGCCTTGGTGCTACCAGATTTAAATAATCCACTACTCCAGCTGACCGCTTTCCAAACAAAGTTACTTTTTTACTTTGTTTTGCGTCCAAAATTAATAATTCTGTTGCACTGGCACAGCCCTCATCCATCAGGAAACCAATCTTTTCCGGTTGCGCGTATACCTGTGGGAAAATGGTTGTGTCTGCCGGAGGCTGGTAATATCCGTTCTTATTTTTCTTTAGATTTTTGACCATCCTGATAAAAGGGGGCTTTTTATCATCAGGAAACAGCGGACTTTTTAACATAACCTCATACAACCGGATATTTTCGGTCGTAGCCTTCACGACTGGCCCCTGTGTAATAATTGGATCTGTATAAATCAGTGGTAATAGCTTTTCGAAACAGATGTTAAATCCTCCATAATTGCCCCGGATGTCTACAATGAGGTGTGGAGTATGGGTGATCGTATATAAATTGTTGGTAATCAGGCTGTCAATGAGTTTTTTATAAGGTAACTCAAAGCTAGGCAACCGTAGTATGGCATTGTTACTATCTATCCTGGAAAAATAAAAGCTATCGGCAGGAATTGATTTTTGACCCATCTGACCTGGAAATGTTTTCTCCCATTTGTAGCTTTTGAGATCCATAATATAAGCCTGTTCATCCACAAAGGCAGTAAATGTATCCGGCATATGATACTGGTTGTACTGGGTCGCCTTCCAATTAGCGTTACCATCAGGTTGTAATTCGAATTTAACCTGTCCTGGTTTCCAATAAGTATTATCACCCTTTAGGATGATTCCCTGGTAGCCACTATCCTTTTTTATAACCGCCACTTCATACATCCTGCTCAATGACCATATTCCTTCCAGCGGATAGTCAGGAGCGATCGCCCATTTTTTTACCAAAGAATCTTTCGACAATGGAAAGCTTTCGCTATTGGAAAAGATCTCGTTGATCAGGTCCTTATTTTCAGGAATGTCTTTAAAAACGAGTGCAAGATGCCTGTCTTTAAAATAGCCGGTCCATGATTGCAATATCGTAAAACAGGTAACGGCATTGGCAGTATCAGCAATGTTTCTAAGGCTATCAGTAAATTGTTCAAAAGCAGCTTCGTTTACAGCAGTAATTTTGATTGGATATCCCGGATAGTTATGTTCTACCTTAGCTATCACTTCGTCAAAATTACTCCTGCAACTACAGGACTTCGTTTGTGCATAAGTAAGCGGAGGGTAAAACAGGTTCAATAAAAGATATAGACCAAACAAGCGGATGATCGCTGGGTAATTAAACATGTAATTTTTAAGGGTTTAAATAGAGCACAGGTACAAAAATAAAAAAAGGCTGTCCTAAAAGTGGCCTTCAAACAGAAGGGTTTTAGTTCAGCCTTGAAAATTAAACAAAATCCGGAATTACAAAACCGTTTTTTTATTGTGCTTGTCCCCCTTATATTACTTCGTTACAGTAAGGGCGCAGTTCATGGAACCGGTCGTATCGATCACGGATGTAAAATGGAATTTATCTCCATTTTTTGGGTTAAAAACGTTGTTATTAAACATAGATACTGTCACCTTATTCAGGGTCAACGTCTTTTTTGGGGTGTTCTTTTGGGTCTGTTTCATATTTCACAATTATTAGGGATTACAGTGACAAAATTAGAGGGTAACTGCGCAGGGAATCTACGCAGGACGTGGATTTACAAAGATTTTTTCTATCGCAACCGCGTATACGGAAATGGCAAAAAGGTAACCCTATAAAAACACTAAATCCGTCCTTCTAAAACCTACATCCGTGTATCTTTTTTCCTTACCCCCCACATACTTTATAAGTTTGTTAAAAGCATTCAGGAATGGTACAGGAACCGGTAAAAGTGGAGAGCCTCCTCTCACAGCTTCATCAGCTCATAGATCAGCAGACCGTTGATAATGACACCCTGATGAGCGGAGGTAAGCTGGGCCTGATCGTGTACTATCATTCCTTATGGCAGGGGTACAGAGACAATACTTATTTAGATAAGACGTATGCGCTGCTCGACGAGGTATTGGATCATATGAATAAAGGAACCCTGGAACTGGATGGGCCTTCGCTGGCAACCGGTATCTGCGGCCTTACCAGTGTGATCAACCTCCTGTACAAAGACGGCCTTTTGAATATAGACATAGATGAGGAACTGGCCGGATATGACGACTATCTCTACCATCAGGCTTTACAACTGATCAAAGATGATAAACAGGATTATCTGCACGGTGCGTTTGGCATCATCAAGTACTTTACAGACAGGCTGCCACAGCCTAAAATAGCGATATACCTCAGGGAGATCATCCGTGTGTTGTACGATAAATGTGTAGTGACCAAACATGGCGTCTGGTTCAGGAATATCTTCTTATTTGGTAATGGGCAGATCAACTTTAGTTTGTCGCAGGGACAGGCAGGATTTTTCTCTGTTCTAACTGCATTGCATGAAGCAGAGATAGACGCACTAAAGACTGGATACCTGCTACAGCAAGGCATCCGATTTGTACGCCATCACCTGCGCGAAGTGGACCTGATCGGACAGGACTGGTCATTTTTCCCACTCACTACCAGTGAAGCAGAAGATCAAAAAAACTATAACAACCGTCTTGGATGGTGTTATGGAGATCTGAATCAGGTATCTCTTTTTTACAAAGCATCCTTTGTTTTACAAGACGAAAACCTCAAGCAGATGGCGGATCTCGTGGGCGGTAGCTCACTGATGCGCAGAACCTGCGAAGCTACGCAGATCGATGATATTTACTTTCTGAATGGCACAGCCGGGTTAGCTCAGTATTATTATTCGTTGTACCGTTATAGTAATGAGGAAGGTTACCTGGAAGGATGGCATTACTGGATCAATGAAACAATAAAAAGATTGGAAGTAGTGCTGAACGAAGAAAGCTTCAAAGGCCGCGAAAGCCTCATGCTGGAAGGCTTGCCAGGCGTAGCACTGGTCCTGTTGGGGCACCTGATCAATGAAGAACTTCCATGGACCGATCTGTTACTTTTATAATAGTTAAAACAAAAACCGAATGGAGACTATTTTCGACCTCAGGTGCATGCACCTGAACACCCAAACAAATAGCCGGCCTTTCATCGTTGTGAGATAATAACCCAATCACCTGCAAAAAGACTCCTGGATATGATCAAAAGTCTGATTCCGCAGAGCAAAAAGCATCCATTTCCCCACTGTAAACAGCAGGGCAAAACGGACGATGGTCCTGCCTGTTTGCACATATTAAGTACGCACTTTGGAAAGAATCTTACACGTGAATATGTAAGGTCACTGTGGGCGACTGCTGAAAGTGGCAGCCCGCTGCAGGACCTCGGCGAAGCCGCCGGGAAAATTGGTTTTGGTACTTTGGGGGCAAAAGTTTCTCTGGCTGACCTTTTATCACTTGACCTGTTACCCTGTATCGGGTACTGGTATCAGCGCCGTTTTATTGTCGTGTATAAAATAAGGGGGGACAAAGTTTATATTTCCGACCCTACGGCTGGGCTGATCACATTAGACAAATTAGATTTTCTGAGAGGATGGACACAGGACGGCGAATATGGCATTATGCTGTACCTGGATCCCTCTCCACCTGATTTTTAACCCCTGTATGCTGTACAATGTACAATCGCCCCCTCCTGCGCGAGGGGGCTTTTATTAACCTCATAGTGATACATATTTAACTTTATAAATGGCACATTTGTGATATGCCCATTTAAATGTTATCACGTAGTTTTGACCTTATATTATTGGAGACAGCCCTTCGCATGCAAAAGTAAGGGCTGTTTTTTTGGGTCTCATCATATATCATGTCCTAAATGAAGCGATTGTTATTGTTGGTGTTCAGCACCTCTTGTTTTGTGAATGCGTTTGCGCAGGATTACATGCCTTCTGAAGCGCGTATCCGTAGCACTGTTAACTACCTGGCATCCGATAAGTTAAAAGGCCGTGGTACCGATGAAAAAGGTGGTAGAAAAGCGGCTGCATGGGTGGAGAAACAGTTTAAAAAGTTGGGCCTGCAACCAGCAAACGGTAGTAGTTATTTCCAGGATTTTACGTTTGATCGCAAGGAACATCATGATATTCCCAGCAGAAATGTGATTGGATACCTGGATAACGGCGCCCCCCGTACGATTATCATCGGCGCTCACTATGACCATATCGGTACTGCACGTTTGTTTGATGGAAAGTACCCGGAAGGCCAGATCCATTATGGAGCTGATGACAATGCCTCTGGCATCGCCGGCTTACTGGAATTTATCCGGTATTTCGTAAAGAACGGACAGAAGGAACAATTCAATTTCCTGTTCATCGCTTTTGGTGGTGAAGAGATGGGATTGCAAGGTTCTAAGTACTATGTAGCTCATCCTGTATTTCCATTGGAGAAAGTACATTTTATGCTGAATATGGATATGATTGGCCGTTACAATGCAGAACGCGGTTTAGGTATCGGCGGTTATGCAAGTGCGGAAGAGTGGCCGGATGTATTCAAAGGTGTAGCGCAGCCAGGTATCAAGTTCTTCACTGATGGGGCAGGCAAGGGGCCTTCTGATCACCATAATTTCTATATCAGTGGAGTACCGGTTATTTTCCTCCATACAGGGCCCCATGACGACTATCACAAGCCCACTGATACCGCAGAGAAGGTAGAGGCAAAAGAGGAGTCAGATGTGCTTAAACTGGCCATTCAGTTGATCAATAATGCCATGAAGTACAAAGAGCTGCATTACGTAGCGGACAAATAAAAACGAAGCCTAAATAATAACAAGCTCAAATAGCAGCAAAGTCAAATTGGAACAAGCTCAGATAATAACAAGCTCAAATAATAGCAAAGTCAAATTGGAACAAGCTCAGTTAATAGCAAGCTCAGATAATAGCAAAGTCAAATTAGATCAAGTTCAGATAATAACAATCTCAAATAAAAACGCTTTTGCCGAAAGACAAAAGCGTTTTTATTTTTTTTGAAAATAGGTTTCATGCCTGTTGGTGAATTCCCTCTTTCATGAATGTTTTATTTAATTATTTTTCGGAAACACCGCTTTCGGTGCCGGTTGATTATTCTCTTTCTTCGGCTCTTCCTTCGGTTTTTCCGCAGGTTTCTCTGCCGGCTTTTCTCCATATTTACTCACATCAATAGCAGGTTCATCACCACCATAATCACTTGCTGAACCATTGCCCTGATCCACCGCTTCTGCACCCGGAGGCATGCTCTTGTCCGTATTCGTGTAATCCTGGCTATCTATTGATGCCGGAATCGCAAACGTCGCATTCGGATCTATCTTCAAGGTAGGATCTGCATATAATTTCTGGAAGAAATATGCCCAGATCGGTAATCCTGTATTCGCACCCTGACCATTAGCCGTCGTGCTGAAATGCAGGAAGTTGTTCTCACAACCTACCCATGCACCTGCCAGCAGCTGTGGTGTAAAGCCCATAAACCAACCATCGGTATTATCATTCGTAGTACCTGTCTTACCAGCTACCTGTCCTTTAATACCATAACGGAAACGTAAACGTGCTGATGTACCACCCGGACCAGTCACTCCTTCCATCATCTTGGTCATCACATAAGACTCATTCTCACTGATCACCTCACGTTTTACCGGTGCGGTCGTTTCCAGGATGTTACCATTTCTATCTTCTATACGGGTAATGTAAATCGGTTTGGTGATGATACCACGTGCTGCAAACATGGTATACGCCTGCAACATATCATACAGCGGAATCTCCGGTGTACCCAGACAAATAGAAGGATAAGGAGGGATCTTCACAGAGAACCCGATCTTTTCATTCGCAAAGTCCGCTACTGCCGCAGGGCCTAACTGCTTGATCAGGTATGCTGACACCAGGTTCAGTGACTTGGCCAGCGCCCCTGCCATAGAGATCATACCACCCACGCTACCTTCTGAGTTACGACTCAGGGTATAGTTATATTTAGGGAAGGTCACTGGCTCATTCGGTAATGAAGTAGCCGGCGACATGCCGTTCATGATCGCATAGCAATACAGGAAGGGTTTGAATGTAGAACCTACCTGGCGCTTGCTCTTTAATACGTGATCATTCTTGAAATAACGGAAATCAGGTCCGCCTACCCATGCTTTCACCTCTCCACTCTCAGGGTCCATCGCCATGAAACCTGCCTGCAATATAGCACGCATGTAGCGGATAGAATCCATTGGTGTCATCACCGTATCGATCTCATTCAGCTCAGGCTCAGTATAGCTCCTCCAGGAGAATACTTTCATTTTGGTAGGGGTATTGAATGACTTCTTAATTTCGTCTTCTGGAATGTCTGAAGCTACCATACTCTGATAGCGGTCAGATTCTTTCATATACCGTTCCAGGAAGTTTTCATGACCTTTCCATGCAGCACCAGATTTAATATTTGCCTGTTGTGCAAATACTTTTTGCAGGTCTTTCAGGTGATGATCTACCGCTTCTTCAGCATATAACTGCATACGTGGGTTGATGGTTGTATAAATCCTCAGACCATCACGGTACAGGTTATATTCAGAACCGTCAGATTTCTTATGCTCTTTACACCATTGTTTCAGTTCATCTCTCAGTACTTCGCGGAAGTATGGAGCGAGACCTTTGTTATGATCTATCTTATTGTAGCGCAGTACGATTGGCGTGCTCTTCGCCGCCGCTTCTTCTGCGCTGGAAATGAATTTATTTTTCGCCATCAGCTCAATCACCGTGTTACGGCGATCCAGCGCTGTTTTCGGATTTCTGCGGGGATTGTACAAATTGGTACCCTTCAGCATACCGATCAGCGTGGCAGCTTCTTCGATGGAAAGGTGACCGGCATCTTTACTAAAGAATGTGCGGGCGCCATTTTCAATACCATATACGTTATCACCGAAAGGTACGGTGTTCAGGTACAGGGTAATGATTTCCTCTTTCGTGAAGTTTCTTTCCAGCTTTACGGCAATCAGCCATTCCTGCATTTTCTGGAAACCTCTTTCAATTATATTTTTAGAACGCTGCACACCGGAATTATCCGCCTGCAGGTTCAGCGCTAACTGCTGGGTGATCGTACTCGAACCTCTCTTTTTACCGATTGCGAGGTAAAAAGGGATGGCCATCGTACCATATGGGTCGATGCCAGAGTGATCATAAAAGCGTACATCTTCGGTAGCTACCAGTGCATTGAGCACATTCCTGGAAATTTCATCATAATCAGAGCTGGACCGGTCTACCTGGTAATATTTACCAAGTATAGTACCGTCATCCCCAATTACTTCAGAGGCAAGGGCTGCCCTGGGGTTTTCCAGGGTCTCCATGGATGGCATGTTGCCGATGATACGGAAATTGATCAGCAATAAAAGCAAAATGAACACTCCCGTCAGCGATAACACAGTCAACCACAATATTTTAACTGATTTTTTCATACAAGATTTTGAATTATAAATGCGTCAGCCCGCATAGCTCGTCTGTAATAGCAATTTACGGGCCTTTTTTGCCGGAATCAGGTGTAACAGCAAGACAAAACTATTAAAAAAAATTTTATTACCTCCCCATTAGCAAAATCGCCTTTGCCAGCGGCAAAAGCGATTTCCAGCGTCATTGAGTTTATGTCCCTTATTGTTCTATTATATAGTTGTCTCCGAAGAACTTTTTATATCCATCCAGATCTCTCCTGGTATTCATCAGGATGAAGTTGTCCCTGGAAATGATGAACATGGTATAATCGGAAGGTCGCATCTGCGGAAGGAGCTTTCCGGCACCCAGCCTGATCTCATCAAAATAGTCCAGCGCCCGGTCTTCATTGTCGAACAGCCTGAATATCAACAATACTTCTGTTTGACTCATTACATAACTACCCACCTGGATCTTCATGTCAGGATGATGTTCTTTGTTGTATTTGGTAAAGATTTCTACTGATTCATCCACTGCTTTCTTCGTCAGTTTATTAAATGACATCACGACGAAGTGAGGAGCGTCTGCCACCAGTTTGTAGATCACCTTCGGTTTCATGGGTGGTGGCAGTGGTGCAATTTTCAGTTTTGCATTGTCTGCCGCCAGTTTGATTGAATCTGCCGTGGCTGTTTTTAACTCAGCATTGTTCAGTTCCGGGTGAGGTCGCTGCCATGGATAGATCATGGTTACATCCTCATCCAGCAATGGTGCTTCCGGTTTCCTTTCTATTTCCAGCATGGAGAGGTATACAACCAGCGCAGAGCGGTTGTCCAGCGCATCCAGCAGTTCTTTGGACCTTGCATAGACCTGGTCGTCATTCTGGTATTTGTTCATTACCGCTGTAAGTGGTTGTTTACCAAACTCACAGGTATCCATTTTCGCAATGATCATGGCTTCCAGCAGGTCAAATTTCGGCTGCATAAAGTTGAGACCGAAAGTGGAATCTGCTTCCTTCTTCATCCGCAACGCTGTTTCGTAGTTACAATCCAGGTATGCGCCATATACATGCTCGTAGGCAGACGAGATCTCTTTTTTCTTACCGATATTCTCATCCTTCAGGCCACCGAAACGGATAATGCTGGCAAACTTGGAATCTCCGTAGTTGCTCATGATCTGCTGGCGGAAGCTGTTGGCCAAAGCAGTATGGTTCAGTTTATTATGCCAGATATACAGGGAGTAGATCACCTCAGTTTTGTTCGGGTGATGTGGATATCTGTTCAATAATGTATCGTATGTTTCAATACCCAGGTCTAAATTATCCAGGCCGTCGCTGTATAGTTTACCCAGGTCATAGAAGGCTTCTTCTGCGATGATGTTGGATTTCAATAATTCGTCTGGTGTCAGTGGCAGGTTGGCGGCCAGGGTTTCGGCAGTGGTGCTGTCCGCAGGTGTCGCTTTCTTTTTCGCCTGACCATCGGTGCTGATAGGATTGCCATTTTCATCCACTGGTTCCAGGTTTTCTTTTACGGCAACGACACCGTTCTGGCTACGACGCCAGTTATCGTTATTGCCACGGTTGCCCCATTTACGTTTAAACTCCTGGAAACCTGATGATTTGCTGGCAGTATTATAGAAGTACCAGTCACCCGCCTCTGCTTTCTGCCCGGCTTTAGTATTCATGCCGTTGTTGCTGAACGGATTGTTGGTATTGGCACTGGCCATGGCTTCGGCAAGGGCGGCAGCGGAATCAGCTCTCGCTTTCTTTGCGTTCTCTTCGGCGTCTTTACGGATTTGTACCGACAGTTTCGTTAAGAATATTTTCCGGTCACTTTCCGGCATGGCAGCAATGCGTTGTAAGCTGTCCTGCAACTGAATTGCCTCAATTCTCACCGCTACATCTGTCAGTACTTTCTTACGTTTATTCACTACTGCCGAGTCCTGGAATTCCAGTGGCATCACCGAAGCGGTGCTGTCGTAGAAGCTCTTGGCTGAGCGATATGTACGCTGATCATAATAGATGTCGGCAATCAGTTTGTAAGTGAGTGCCTTTTGCATGGGGTTGGGCGTCAGACTTTGAGCGCTTGCTTTCAGTGACTCACGCAGGTAACCGAGGGCTGCTTCCTTGTCGGTAGGCAGCACCAGCTGTGCCATGGTATAATAAATCGCGTCGCGGAAGTTCTGGTATTTTTCTTTCTTCGCCATCTTGGCCAGGGTAGCAAGGCTTTGTTCCAGCGAACCGCCTGGCATGGTGGCTTTCAGTTTGTTGATCGCAATTCTTGCCTGGAATTCCATCATCTGGTCAGGCTTGGTTTTGATCACATGATAATACATGGCGATGGCAGAATCCGGCTTGTTGTAGTTGGTGTACAACTGACCCAGGATGTAGGCCATGCGTGCCTTTTCATCCCTGTTTACCTTCTTGTGTTCTGCAATTTGCATGGGTTCGATGGCTTCCTGGAATTTTCCCTGTTTGTACAGGCTGTAGGCTTTTACTTCTGCCAGTTCACCATCCAGTCGTTTTGGGAAGTAAGGATCCTGGTCGAGCACGTTGATGATAGAGCGGGCTTCGTCATAATTATTTTCTTCGATCTTGGTTTTCGCATTCCATACAAAGGCATCGTTTCTGGCAAAGGTGTGTTTGAACCAACCGATAGGAGGTTTCCGCTTTTCACGGCTGGCGATAGAAATCTGATCTTTTTCGACAGAGCCTACGACTGATTTATATTCATTCTTCTTTTTAGGAAGGTAATTGGTATTGATAAAGTTGAAAGTACGGTTGGCCTTATCCCATTCTCCCTGGAAGAAGTAGGCTTTACCGATCAGCAGGTAACTATCATCCATCCATTTACTGCGTGGGTCATGGATCTGGATATTGATAGACGCCTTTTCAATGACAGAGTCGAGGTCTCCTTTGCTGATGCCCTGATTTGCTGCACTGTAAGGGTAAAAGGGGAGGAGGTAGTTATAGTTGTCCTGGCCGGTACGGCTTACATTGTGCGTGACCAGGCGCAGTTTCTTCTTCGCATTGAAATAGTAGTTGTAACGCGAAACGGTATTTTGCACCAGTTTCCGCTTAATGGTCCATTTCTTCTTAGCCAGGTCTTCTGAGGGTGGATGCCTGTCATCTGGCTTAGGGCCTATGGGCCTTTGAATAGTTTTTGTCTGGGCCTGGGACTGAGGATTCCGGGTGGTACCGCGCGAATTCACATTCGTGCTGTCCTTACGCTGGGCCTGTGCCTTTTGCACGCTGGATACGCATAAGAGAAATAATACCAGGCCGGTGTATGATATATGTTTATAAAATGATCTGCAAATATTCATGGATGCCAGGGTGTATAGGCTGAACTATATATAACTAAGATGTTAGGAATTTTATTTTTAAAGATAGGATAATTATTTTTCATAAGGATTTTCACTGGAAACCCGAATTGGTAATAGTTCGGAATACAAACGATTTCCTCCCGTCCACCTCAATTACCTTTTCTCCCTGTTTTCAGGCAAATTGCAATTTTTTGCATAGTAAATAATATAAATGTTTAACTTTAGCCGGTTGATTATCAGAAATTATATCAAGTTCTATTGCGGATATGGCTAACAAGCGCGATAAAAAAGGCAGGAATGTGGGACAGGTCGGCAACAAATACCGCCTGGTGATCATGAACGACAATACCTATGAAGAGGTAACCTCTTTCAAACTCTCCAGGATGAGTGTATACGTTGCGTTAAGCACATTGTTCGTATTACTGGTAACCATTACCGTAGCCACCGTTGTATTTACACCTTTACGTTACTATATTCCAGGTTATGGAGATTTGAAACAACGTCGTGAGTTTATTCGGCTCAAGATGCGCACAGACTCTCTGGAAACCGCTATCAACGCGCGTGACAAATATCTGGACGATATCAAACAGGTAATCGGTGGCGATTTTTCAACCAGCAAGCTGGACACCACCACCTTGAAAGTGCCAAAAGTAGATAACAGTACTTATTAAAGTAGAAGACTAAAAAATTAGAGCATCCTTATACGCTATGGGACACAACAACCGTTAGGAGAAAATGTGAATAACTTCTTATATGAGGTGATTTGCAGGCACTAATAATACGTAAATAAATAAAACTATCTTACAATCAGTTAAAAGCTGACAAACCTTAAATCCTATGTTTAGCAACAACAACCGCAACACAAGAAGCGAGAGCAAAACAGTAATGCCTACTTCCAATGTAAACATTATTGGTAGTGGTACTTCTATTCAGGGAGATATCGTATGCGAAGGGGACATTCGTATTGACGGCCAGGTAAACGGTCTGGTTTCTACAAAAGCTAAGATTGTCGTAGGACCAGAAGGTGAAATCACCGGTGATCTCATTTGTAACAGTGCAGACATTCTCGGAAAGGTAACAGGTATCGTCAAGGTAGAAGACCTGCTGTTCCTGAAAGGTAATGCACTTGTAAAAGGAGATTTATACACTGCCCATTTTGAAATGGAACCAACTGCTAAGTTCAATGGCCGTTGCTATATGGAGCCAGAAGACGTAGCAGCAGTAGCTAACCAGAAAGAAAAGCATGGAAAATCCGTTGTCACAGAAAAAGCTTCCGAAAAAGCTCCCGAAAAAGCCTAATCAACTCTATCGGTATGCTGGACTTGCATTTCAGATGATGGCCTCCCTTGGATTGGCCGTATTTGCCGGTTATAAACTTGACCAGCGAACGGGATGGCGTATTCCTGTTTTCATGATCATTTTTTCTTTACTGGCATTAGCGGTAATTTTGTGGCAAATCATCAAAGATACCCGCAGGAATGACTGACAGGTTTTATTATAGGCTCATAGGCCTCTTTATCATATTGAATGGCGCGCTTATTTATTTAAATGCCCGGTTGCTGGAAATAGGGTTACATATAAATGTACTACTCATTGGCAACCTGGCGTTAGCCGCTATTACCGGACTTTCTTACAGCATGAATCGCAAAGGCATTACATCTGCCGACAACAATGCATTCGTGCGCAGGGTGTATGCTTCTACTCTTAGCAAAATGATGCTATGCCTGGTGGGTATTACAGTTTATGTAGTACTAAACCGTGCTCATACCAGCAAAGAGACTATTTTCATACTCATGTTCCTGTATGTGGTGTATACGGTCATAGAGACCTTAAGCCTGCAACAGCTGACGAAAAGGAAAAAGTAAGCGGTCGTGAAGCACGAACATCCCCTGCAAGCATTATCGGCTTACCTGCCCGAGGGAACCTTTGAGCAGGTGCTGACTTATATCCAGGAATTTAAGGTACACCTGACTATTACCCGCGAAAGGGCCAGTATACTGGGTGACTACCGGCATCCCGATTCCCGGGGCGGGCACCGCATCAGTATCAACGGCAACCTGAATAAGTACGCATTTCTTATTACTTTATTGCATGAAATGGCACACCTGACTACCTTCAATTTGTACGGTAACCGGGTGTCTTCGCATGGAAAGGAGTGGAAGCACCAGTTTTCAAATATTCTCAGACAGTTTGTGGGAAAAGGGTATCTGCCACCTGATGTGGAGGGAGCCCTGAGGCAGAGTATACAGAATCCTGCTGCCAGCTCGTGTGCGGATGATGACTTAATGCGGGTGCTGACCAGGTATGATCGCCGGAAGGAGAATCATTACCTGGTGGAGCAGTTGCCGCTGGATCAATTGTTCAAAACAAAGGATGGAAGGATATTCCGAAAAGGTGAAAAAGTCAGAAAGCGCTATCGTTGTGAAGAAGTAGCGACTAAAAGAATGTATTTGTTCAGCCCTGTTTACGAGGTGGAGATCATCGCTGCTTAGCGTACCACCATCATCCTGTTTTCATACTCTCTTTCTCTTTTTTCAATTGTCTCTTTTCTGTGAATGATGAACGCATGTTCATGTGCCTCCAGCAGATCATCGTATGGTCCGCGGGGAGAGATGAGTTTTACAAATACCGGTGCTGTTTCGATGGTGATGAACAATAAGGTGATAAACCAGTTCGCCCACCTGACAGGGATACTCCTTTCTGTGAGATGACCAAGTGCATCCAGCTGAGAAGCGAGACCATCGATGTGTGTGCGGTCCAGTTGTGCTACTGTTGCTTTGAAAGTAGAATCGATACCTGCCAGTTCCTGTCTTTTGCTGGCAATGAGCGCGCCGTTTTCTGCGGTGATCTTTTGCAGTGCCATGCCTGCGCTGTCAGCATCTGCTTTCTTGGCTTTGTAGATAGGACCAAGGTTTTTAACACGTGAGCCACCGGTACCATCTGCTTCTTCCTGGGCAATTTTTTGCAGGGTATCTCTGCGGAGCGCCTGTGTTTGAATGCCGTGTTCCAGAAGAGCGATTTCCCCATTCAGCTCAGTCATGCGTTGTTTGTAGCGGGCAAGCACATTGTCCTCCTGGGTTTTGAACACCTGTTGTTCCATGACGATGAGTTCCTGCCTGATTTCCTTGCCAAAGACCTGTAGTTCCAGTGGTTTTGAAATCACGATCGCGATTAAGATAGCCAATACGATACGGGGTAATGCCATTAAAAACTCACTGCTGAATTTGTTACGCTTTTTCATACCCGATACGATGTACCTGTCTAAGTTAAAGATCATCAGGCCCCAGATCAGTCCGAACAATAGGGTAGACCAAAGCTGACCGAATACACTCCATAGTGCATAGCCTCCGGAGAAGGCCGCCAGCAAACCCGTAAAGAAAATAGTTGCCCCAATGCCTCCGTATTTGTTGGTTTCCGTAGGTGCACGCCGAAGTAAGGGCACGTGTGCACCGGAGCAGAACAGGAAGAAATCGCCAATGCGTTTCATTGTTTTGACTGAATTTAATAGGTAATAAAAGATGTACACCTGCGGGTTTTCAGGTAGTATGAGGATGGATAATGAAGGTAGGGAATTTTTGGGAAGGTAAATTGGAAATGTGATGGGGGTTGGCAAAAATGTGATCAGGTGGAGTAAGGAGAGTGATTACCGGGAGTGTTAGGCTCCCCACGCGACCATGCTATCAAATTTAAAGCTCGTCCTGAAGGGACGAGCTTTAAATTTGGAATGACCAAATAGCAATAGTCTATAGCGAAGAAAGCCCCAGGTTTTCACCCGGGGCTTTCTTTGCTATTGCTATTTAGTCATTATTATTAACTCACCGCCTTATTCACCAGCGCAGCAGCTTCGCTCAGCAAAATAGCTGACTGTACAGTCAAACCACTTTCTTCAATCAGTTTCTTCGCTTCTTCAGCGTTAGTACCCTGTAAACGTACAATGATAGGAACTGTGATGTTACCAATTGATTTGTACGCATCGATTACACCCTGTGCAACACGATCACAACGAACGATACCACCGAAGATATTGATCAGGATTGCTTTTACCTTAGGATCTTTCAGAATGATACGGAAACCAGCTTCTACAGTTGTTGCATTTGCAGTACCCCCTACGTCCAGGAAGTTTGCAGGCTCACCACCACTCAGCTTGATCATATCCATAGTCGCCATAGCCAGACCAGCACCATTCACCATACAACCTACGTTACCATCCAGTTTCACGAAGTTCAGGTTGTACTTACCAGCTTCAACTTCTGTAGGATCTTCTTCAGAAATATCACGCAGTGCTTCCAGATCAGCATGACGCATCAGTGCGTTGTCATCCAGGCCTAATTTACAGTCAACGGCAATGATCTTTTCATCGCTGGTTTTGAACAGTGGGTTGATTTCCAGCATAGCTGCATCCAGACCTACGTACGCATTGTACAGGTTGGTTACAAACTTCACCATATTTTTGAAAGCTTCACCGCTCAGACCGAAGTTGAAAGCGATTTTTCTAGCCTGGAAAGGCTGCAGGGTAGTGTTTGGCTCAACCAGTTCCTTAAAGATCTTCTCAGGAGTTTTGTGAGCAACCTCTTCGATGTCCATACCACCTTCTGTGGAGTACATGATCACGTTCTTACCTTTTGCACGATCCAGCAGGATAGAGAGGTATAATTCTTTAATTGGGTTAGGACCAGGATAATAAACGTCCTGCGCCACCAATACTTTATTTACCAGTTTGCCGGCCTCTCCGGTCTGGATGGTTACCAGGGTGCCGCCAAGGATATTTCCGGCAATTGTTTTTACGTCTTCCGCATTTTTACCAACAGCAACACCACGCTGGTCTTTACCACGAATGGTTCCTTTACCGCGTCCACCGGCATGTATCTGTGCCTTCACCACTGCAAACTCATTACCATACTGTACCTTCAATTGTTTGTACGCTTCAGCCGCCGCTTCCGGAGTATCAACCGGAATCCCTTCCTGTACCGGAACATTGTATTTCTTCAACAGTTCTTTAGCCTGGTATTCATGTAAGTTCATCTGATAAAAATTTGCCGCTAAAATAGGGCATTATGATTTAAATATAAAACCCTAGCGTTTTGTGAATTTAAAAATAACTTTGCGCAACCCTGTCGAAAAGGTAACCATCAGCATAAAACACCACAGAGGGCCTGACAGCCGTTTCTGACTACCGTCAGCCGATTGTGTGCGAATCATTGGATATCATACAGTTAATCACTATGTGGCCCGGTTTCAAAATGATCGTAACCTTTTAAAAAACATGACAGGGATCAGCACCATAAAACTATAATTATTTTCAAAAAATGAGTGATCTGTTACAACAAATAGCTGCTGCTTCGGACTATATTAAGAAAATATGGTCCCTGACACCTGAGGTAGGTATTATTTTGGGAAGTGGATTGGGTAACCTGGCAGGCGAAATTTCGGAAGCCATCGAAATTCCTTACGAATCGATTCCACATTTCCCTGTTTCGACAGTCGAAGGGCATCGTGGCCGCCTGGTTTTAGGCAAAATGAATGGTCGTCCCGTGGTAGCTATGGCAGGTCGTTTTCATTATTACGAAGGTTTTTCGATGCAGCAGGTGACCTTTCCGGTAAGGGTTTTCAAGGCACTGGGGGTGCATACCCTGCTGGTATCCAATGCCGCTGGTGGTATGAACCATGCTTTCAAAGTAGGTGACCTCATGATTATCCGTGATCATATCAACCTTCAGCCGGAACATCCCCTGCGTGGCCCAAATATTGCTGAATTAGGTCCAAGGTTCCCTGATATGAGCGAGCCATATTCCAAAGCGTTGATCGCTAAGGCAAAGGAAATTGCTGCAAACAATAACATTCCTGTTCACACAGGTGTATACGTTGGTGTACAAGGCCCTACCTTTGAAACCAGGGCTGAATATCAATATATGCACAAAATCGGAGGCGATGCTGTAGGTATGAGCACCGTACCCGAAGTGATCGTGGCCATGCACAGTGGTATGAAGGTATTTGCCATGAGCGTGATCACTGATATCGGTATCCGGGAAGAGGAAAATGTGATCACTCACGAAGAAGTGCTGGAAGCTGCGAATGCAGCAGAGCCGAAATTAACACTTATTTTCAGGGAACTGATCAGCGTGTTATAAGGTTTTACATAAATTGCACACTTTCAGCTAGCACAAAAAGAAGCAGGAAACAAAACATAGAATGCGGTCATTAATTATTACGTTTTTATTGTTGGTCATAATGTCGCAGGTAAAGGCGCAGTCCTCCAGCCGTTTCAGTAACCTGGGCAGCGGTGGTAGTTCCTCCAAGACGACAAAGGATTCCGGCTCTACTCATCAGGTACCGGACACACTGACCATCACTTACCGGAGATTGGGAGAACCTACTGATTATAAAATAGACTCCTCGATTTCCGATTTCAATGGCCCTTTTCTGAGAGTGCCCGCGAACTACATCTACCTGGGTAACAATGGCTCTCCGGCACGCCCGGTAGCCTTCACTCCCCGTATGACGGCAGGTTTCGACGCAGGTTTTCATAGCTTTGATGCCTACGGGTTCAATCACGATAACGCCAGGATCTACTATTCGAACCGTCCGTATACGGAACTGAATTATATGATTGGTAGTCAGCAGGAACAACAGCTGGGCGTACTGCATACCCAGAACCGGACCGACAAGTTCAATTTCGGATTTGAGTACCAGAAGGTCTATGCCCCTGGCTTCTTCCGCGCTCAGACCACGAATCATAACATTTACCGCCTCACCGGACGATATAACTCTAAGGATAAGCGGTACAATGCCACCCTCAGCTACTTCTACAACAAATATGCGAATGGTGAGAACGGTGGTATCCGGAACGATGACGACCTGGATAATCCCCGCTATAGCCAGCGTAAAACCATCGACGTAAACCTGGGTAACGATGCCAGCACTACCAGCAGTCTTTTTAACTCCACCATCCCGGTAAAGAGTTCGATCGACCAGGCAGGCTTCCTCTTCATGCAGTCCTACGACTGGGGAAAAGGGGATACGATCCATGTGAACGATACGACGGATGTATATAAATTCGATCCGGTATTCAGGGTGCAATACACATTCAAACTGAATACAGACCAGATAGCATACCTGGATCCAACACCGGATACGTTCTATTATACCAAGCATTATAACTGGGCATATTCCGGCGATACCATCAAGGCACAGCACAATTTTAAAACGATCTCCAACGACATTTCGCTGGTGCAGTTCCCTATCAGGGGTAACCAGGCACACTTTATCACAGCAGGAGCGAGGATTGAAAATACCACTGGTACCTTCCTGGATGCGGATATCAAGTTTAGCAACCTGGCCCTGCACGGGGAATACCGCAATAAGACCCGGAACCAGAAATGGGACTTCCAGGCCATAGGTGAATTGTATATGGCGGGTCAGAACAGCGGGGATTATAGTGTGAGTGGTATGCTGAGCAGGTACCTGAATCCTACCTTAGGAAATGTAAGAGTAGCGTTTTCGAATGTGAACAGGGAACCGTCGTATGTGTACAAGTACTTTGCAAGTAATTACGATAGCTGGTATAACAATTCGCTGGCAAAGGAGAATATTTCCAAAATACAGTTCACTGCAGACAATCCGAAGCTGAAGTATAACCTGACCGTGAATTACTACATCATAGGCAACTACACCTATATGAGTAATTACTATACGAGTGCACAGGCAGAGGCGATATTCAATATGCTGGAAATCATGTTCAGCAAAAAGTTCACCTGGAAACACTGGAACTGGTATGCAGATTTCACCTTCCAGCAGGTGCATGGTACGGCACCGGTGAATATTCCAACATTTTGGACCCGTCACCGTATTGCATACGAAAACCGGCTGTTTAACAACCTGAACCTGATGGTAGGGGTGGAAGCGAAATACATGACATCTTACTATGCAGACGATTATTCTCCGGTAGTCGGTCAATTTGTGTATCAGACTACCCAAAAAGTTCAATATCATGCACCGGACCTGGCTGCTTTCCTGCATTTCCGGATTAAATCATTCAATGCATTTGTCAGAACAGAGAACCTGAATACGTTTTTTGCAACAAATAATTTCGCCGGGCCGCATTATCCTTACAATAACTTCCAATTCAGACTGGGATTACGTTGGTGGTTCGTTAACTAAAATTAGTAGTAATGTAATAAATTGATAATTAATATATTACTAGGATAAGGGCCTAAACCGTTTTAGCGTGTTTAGGCCCTTTTTTTTTGTATGACTGTGATCATCTGGCGTAAACTTTGTTTACCTTAATAGTAAAATGAAGAGATTATGAAGGCATTTACCGTAGTTTACAACAGAAACAGATATTCCGTTCAGCCCATTAATGGTCATTCTCCACGCTTTAAGGTGAATCTGAATGGTAGTGATGTATATTTTGAACACGATCTCGATGGCCATGTACGTGCAGAAGCTACTAAAGTAGCCAGTATGTCTCTGTTATTAGCTATCGCCGATCAGATCGAAGAGAACCACGAAGAGAAATAGGTATTGCCACCATTAGAAGATGAATCCTGACCCTTTTGCCCCATACCATCTCCAGTGAAATAATTGATCCTTGATTTCCGCGTAAACTTGTTATTGACTTTTTTTAAAAGCAGTAATGTGATAACCTTGTCATTTGTACAAGGTTTGTCGCTACACTATTTGCTTTTAGATCCTTGTTTGATTTTTAGTCCAATATCAAACAAGGATTTTATTTTAAAGTAATACCTTTGCAACGAAGTTCGAATTCATTTTTTGAGTGCAAAAAAGAAGAAAGGATGAAAATAGTCGTATCAATATTGAAATTCATACAGTCTTTGTTCGTGAAGAAGAACTGTTGTAAATAAATCAGCATTTTTTAAATTAACCCTGAAATATGTTAGCATTAATTTTGTAGTATTATTACGACCCCGGCAATATCTTCTATGAAAATATTTTCAAATACGTACCTTTAATTAATCGTTTCAAACGCCAATGAAGTATAAGTTTGTAAGGGACATCGTGCTATGTCTTGTAGCATCGTTTGCATTGTTCTCCTGTCATCAGAAACGGGAACTCCGGAAAAGAGAAATAGTGAGGGACGTAAAACAACTGGGTGAGGTGATTCAGGAACAAATAGGTGAGCGACTCAGCTACACGGCTGATAACAAAGCCCTTGAGGATAAAGTACCGGTACACAGCGTACCTGCGTTACAGTACTTTTATGAGCTCGCAGCCAATCAGGCCAAATGGTCTGTAGACGGACAATTGCTGCCGGCTGCAGATTCAATGTTGTATTTCATCGACCACGCTGACGAAGTCGGTTTACCTGCAGGTATCTATCACCGTAGTGCACTGGATTCTGCTATGCAGCAACTCCATGCTGCCACCGGTTCAGACAGGGACGCCGCGTTGCTCGCGGAAGTAGACGTCATGATGACGGATGCATTTATGAAAATGGCTACCCATCTCCGTTATGGTATTGCTCCGCGTGACAGCATCACGCTTCGTCCTGATTCAGTAATGACAGATACCACACTGGTACAGCTGCTCACCACTGCGTTAAAAGACAACAACATCTCCGGCACCTTTCATCAGCTGGAACCAGCTTACGCAGGTTATCATTCTTTGAAAGCCGCTTTGCTGAATTTCAAAGCAAAGTATCAGTCCTTACATTGGGATTCACTGCCTACTGCCTACGTAGATACACCGGCGTTCAAACAACTGGTGTTGAACCGGTTGGTACAGACAGGACATGTGGATACTTCCAATGGACATGGTGCAGATACTGCTTTACTGAGAGAAGGGGTGAAAGCTTTCCAACATGAGTTTAATTTATTTGAAGATGGACTGGCAGGTAAGAAAACCGTCCAGGTTATGAATAAATCATTTCATGACTGGATGATACAGGCTGCTGTAAACCTGGATCGCTGGCGCAAATGGCCGGATTCATTACCGCACCGTTACATCTTTGTAAATATACCGGGTTACCATATGATGGTGTGGGATAGTGATCAGGTGATCCTCGACTCCCGTGTGATCGTAGGTGCGCCCCGTACCCGTACACCACTCCTGAATTCAAGGTTGTCGAACTTTGTAATGTATCCTTACTGGCGTGTACCGTTCAGTATTTCTATCAAAGAAATGCTGCCTGCTATCCAGAAAGATCCGCATTACTTAGCAAAGAAAAACTTAGAAGTAATAGATAGAGATGGTAATGCCGTGAACCCGGATAGTGTACCGTGGAAGAAGTTCAGTAAAAATTATTTCCCTTATGTACTCAGGCAAATGGATGGTCTGGAAAACTCATTGGGGATTATGAAGTTTAATTTCTTCAATAAATATGCTGTATATCTGCACGATACTAATAACCGTGGTTTATTCAGAAATGCCTACCGGGCTATGAGTCATGGTTGTGTACGTATACAGCAATGGGATAGTCTTGCGATGTATTTAATTAAGGATGATAAACGTTTCAAGCGTGACAGTGTACGTGCCTGGTTAGATAAAGGGCAGAAGAAGCAGATTGATTTGTCAAAAGGCATTCCTATTTATTTACGTTACTACACAGCCGAGGGCAGGGATGGCCAGATGATGTTCTACGAAGATATTTATGGCGAAGACAAGATCATGAAAAAACTAATGGCATTATAAAACAATAGTTGTTATAATCTATAACCTTCTTTCGCATTACCAATCTGCCCCAGCAAACGCTGGGGCAGATTGGTTCTCAAAAAAATGAGGCTTTTCCCGAAGGGAAAAGCCTCATTTTTTTGCCTATTTAGCATCCAACTTCCCTAAAGTAACAACGTCCCTCCAAAAGGAAGGACGTCGTCTCATATCAGTATTGCAAACGTGTGGCTAATTATTTACTGAGTTTCACCTTCAGTGCATCATCCAATGCCGTCAGGAATTCCTCAGTGTAAAGATAATGCTTTCCGTGTTCAACTTTATTACCGTGAATACAAACAGCCAAATCTTTCGTCATCTTTCCACTCTCCACAACCTCTACGCAAACCTGCTCCAGTGCATGACAGAAATCAATCAGCGCCTGATTAGAATCAAGACGACCTCTGAATTCCAGGCCTCTTGTCCATGCAAAGATAGATGCAATCGGGTTAGTAGATGTAGGCTTACCAGCCTGATGATCGCGATAGTGACGGGTTACAGTACCATGTGCAGCTTCTGCTTCCATTACTTTACCATCTGGTGTAACCAGGGTAGAAGTCATCAGACCCAGTGAACCAAAACCTTGTGCAACAGTATCAGACTGAACATCGCCATCATAGTTCTTACAAGCCCATACAAAGTTACCATTCCATTTCAGTGCGCTCGCCACCATGTCATCGATCAGGCGGTGCTCATAAGTCAGGCCAGCGGCATCGAATTTCGCTTTGAATTCTTCCTGATAGATGTCTTCAAAGATATCTTTGAAACGACCATCATATTTCTTCAGGATGGTGTTCTTGGTACTCAGGTACAAAGGCCATTTTTTGATCAGCGCCTGGTTGAAACAAGCACGTGCAAAGCCTTTGATAGATTCGTCGGTGTTGTACATAGCCAGTGCTACGCCATCGCCTTTGAAGTTGTATACTTCATGCTCGATCACTTCACCATTTTCACCTTCAAACTTGATAGTCAGTTTACCTTTACCTTTTACTACGAAGTCAGTAGCGCGGTATTGGTCACCGAAAGCGTGACGGCCTATGCAGATAGGAGCGGTCCAGTTAGGAACCAGGCGAGGTACATTAGAAGTAACGATTGGCTCACGGAAAACTGTACCATCCAGGATGTTACGGATAGTACCGTTTGGTGACTTCCACATCTGTTTCAGATTGAACTCTTTAACACGCGCCTCGTCAGGAGTGATGGTAGCACATTTAATACCTACACCAACAGCTCTGATCGCGTTCGCGGCATCTATAGTAACCTGGTCGTTGGTAGCATCACGGTGCTCCATGCCAAGGTCGAAGTATTGGATATCAACGTCAAGATAAGGAAGTATCAGTTTGTCTTTAATAAATTTCCAGATGATCCTGGTCATCTCATCTCCGTCCAGTTCTACGACAGGATTTGCGACTTTAATTTTTTCTGCCATTTTCGGGTTTGATTTTTAATTAGTTACGAGTAATCGCGAAATATACAATAATGGGGCAAAATTTACAAGTTTTTCGGTTTTAAATCGGGGCCACCGGCTGATCTAGTCACCAAGGGCCGGTTAAAAAAGCATATTGCTTTTTAACCAGCCCCCTTAAAAACTTATAAACAGACCTTTGTTACAGGTGCTTAATTACTTCATCAGCAAACTCACTGGTTTTTACCAGGGTTGCATCGTCCATCAACTTGTAGAAGTCGATCGTTACACGCTTACGTGCAATCGCTGTGCTCAGACCATGAACGATCATGTCTGCAGCCTCCGTCCAACCCATATATTCCAGCATCATTACACCACTCAGGATCACGGAGCTTGGGTTCATAGAATTGGTATTGGCAAAGCGCGGAGCAGTACCGTGTGTAGCTTCGAACACCGCATGACCTGTCAGGTAGTTGATATTCGCACCAGGTGCGATACCGATACCACCTACAGCAGCAGCCAGGGCGTCAGAAATATAGTCACCGTTCAGGTTCAGGGTCGCTACAACTGAGTAATCCTGTGGAGCCAGCAGTATCTGCTGCAGGAAGTTGTCAGCGATCACATCCTTCACGATCAGTTTTTTAAGAGCAGTAGCTACAGCCAGTTCTTTGTTTGCTTCCTCTTCACCTTTCTCTTTCTTGGTAGCTTCCCACTGTTCCCAGGTATACACCTGATCGCCGAACTCGCGCACAGCCAGTTCATAGCCCCAGGTTTTGAAACCACCTTCGGTGAATTTCATGATATTACCTTTGTGAACCAGTGTCAATGAAGGCAGTTTCTTTTCCAGTGCATACCTGAGGGCTGCACGTACCAGGCGCTCAGTACCTTCTTTAGAAACAGGCTTGATACCCAGTGAAGAAGTTTCAGGGAAACGGATCTTTTTAACACCCAATTCTTCCTGCAGGAACTTCAGCAGTTTTTTTGCTTCCGGAGTACCATACATATATTCGATACCGGCATAGATATCTTCCGTGTTTTCGCGGAAAATGACCATGTCTACTTTCTCAGGGTGCTTAACAGGAGAAGGCACCTTGTCGAACCAACGTACAGGGCGTACGCAGGCATACAGGTCCAGTTCCTGGCGCATGGCTACGTTCAGGGAACGGATACCACCACCAACAGGGGTAGACAGCGGACCTTTGATAGAAACCAGATATTCTTTGAAGGCGTCCAGCGTTGCTTTTGGCAGCCATTCACCTGTCTGCTGGAAGGCTTTTTCACCTGCCAGTACCTCTTTCCATTCTATCTTTCTTTTTCCACCATAGGCCTTTTCGACAGCGGCGTCAAATACACGCACGCTGGCAGCCCAGATATCCGGTCCGATACCATCACCTTCAATAAAAGGAATAATGGGATGGTTAGGTACCGATAACTGGCCATTGGTCATTGATATTTTTTCTGCCGGCATAAAACTAGTTTCTTTACGTGTTCGTAATTTTGATAAATTATTCGAGCGCAAAGGTACTAATTAATGACCGAAACGTAATGTTAAAGCAGGGATTCTTCAATGTAACCTGCCTAACAGTTTAAAAACTATTCCTATGTACAAATTATTTTTAATTTGCTTTTTGTTCCTCACCTTACAGATTAAAGCAAATTCCATGACGACTCCAAATGATACGACCGTATTTACTTACTTAGCCCTGGGCGATAGTTATACCATTGGCGAAGGAGTAGGAGAAAACGACCGTTTTCCTGTTCAGACCGTTAAAATTCTGAAAAACAGTGGGATAGAAGTAGCAGACCCAAAAATAGTGGCCAAAACCGGCTGGACCACTATCGAACTGAACGATGCCCTGAATGCAAACCCTATTAACGAAACGTATGACATCGTCACCCTCCTGATTGGGGTGAACGATCAGTATAGGGGCTTTCCGGTAGATAGTTATAAGCCATGGTTTACACAGCTGCTGGAAAGAGCTATTGGTTATGCTGGTGGAAAGGCCAGCCATGTAGTGGTGATTTCCATTCCTGACTGGGGTGTGACCCCGTATGCTGAAGGCCGTGATCGTGATGACATAGCAGGGCAGATAGATCAGTATAACGAAGCGAATAAGGCGATTGCGAAGAAGCATAAAGTGAAGTACCTGGATATTACGCCTGATACCCGCGATGTAATGCAGGACCCTAAGGGCTTAATAACCAGTGATGGGTTACATTATTCCGGGCAGGAAATGGGTATGTGGGCGGCCAAGCTGTCTATTATTCTTAAAGCCATGGTAGCACCGCCACCAGCGTATTAAATTTAAAGCCGGCCGCCGGCTCCGCCGTCTTAAAAAAAGGAACGTTTTTAATGCCGGCCACGTACCCCGTCGTCTTATTAAAGAAACCTCTTAAAAGCTAGCCGGCCACATACCCCGCTGTCTTATTAAAGAAACCTCTTAAAGCCGGCCGCCGGCCCCGCCACCCGAAAAAAAGCGCTTTCGCCGAAGGTGAAAGCGCTTTTTTTCGTTAATTATTAAACCCTGGAAATTTCACCGACCTTTTCATGCCGCTTACCGCCCTCCTCCCAATTTTAACCTAAACCCCCTTCCATAACCCACGCCCCCTTCCTAAGTTTGTATCGTTAAATGAGAACAAACAATGCGAAATAGAGACTTTTACGGACGAAGAAAACACGAGAAGAACGGAGCTTTGAGAGGTGTTATCATCCTACTGGTAGGCGTTTTCCTCTTATTACATAACCTCGATCTCGATATTCCGGAGTGGATAGTATCCTGGCAGATGCTGATAATGGGTATAGGTCTTATGATCTGGATTAAAAGTGAGTGCAGGAACGTTGGAGGGTTGATTATGATGTTAATAGGTAGTGTTTTTTTGATAAGAGAATATTTCTACCTGCCATTTGATGTAGATCGTTTCCTCTGGCCAGGGTTATTAATCATAATTGGTTTACTCTTTATCGTTTTCCGGCCAGGTTCCCACAAAAAATACCTGGATGAAGATGACGAACCCAAAGTAGTCCCGGATCTTTATCCTGAAGATGAAGATTATATCAATGCAGATGTAGTATTCAGTGGCGAAAACCGGCTCATTGTATCCAAAAAATTCAAAGGTGGCCGTATATCGGCAGTCTTTGGTGGTTGTGATGTCAACCTTTTACAAGCCGATTTTGATGGTACAATCGTACTGAATTGTGATTGTGTATTTGGTGGAGTAGAACTGGTGGTGCCTGCAAACTGGGAAGTGAAGATCATGACCAGCAGTGTATTTGGTGGCGTAGAAGATAAACGCCCGATCGAACTGATCGGCGCCAACCCCAACAAGGTGCTCTTCATCAAAGGTAGCTGCGTATTTGGCGGCATTGAAATTAAAAGTTATAGCTGATTTTAAATATTACAATTATGACATGGTTTGTAGCCAAGATCGTATATCAGATCATTACTGGCACCGGTTCACACACACCGCAGTTCGATGAACAGCTACGTCTGATCAGTGCCGGCAGCAAACAGGAAGCCTGGAAAAGAGCTTGTGAACTGGGTAAACAGGAGCAATATTCTTTTAGGAACCAAAAGCAGGAACTGGTAGAATGGCGCTTTATCAACGTACCCGAATTGAATAGCCTGAACTCCCTGGATGATGGTATGGAACTGTACTCACGTATAGAAGAACCCGGAGACCCAAACGCTTATATCTCATGGTTGCAGGTAAGAGCAGCGCAGTTGAATGGAGCAGATGTACATGCTAACTGAATGTAACATTTCACAAAAAGGATGTACCTACTAACAAACAAAATAATTTGGCAAGTCAACTCATTACAGATAAATCGTTTCGCTGGTCATTCGCTGCCACGGGGTATGTATCGCTGATCGTACAGGCAGTACTGCTACAGTTCTGGTTTCATTTTCCTGATTCCATCGCCTGGGTAGATAGTGGTATCCACATTGGTTTTCTGGCCCTGGCAGCATTGACTATCAGTTACAGCCTGGCCTATTACCGGCCGCAGAAAGGGAAGACTTTTTTCGTGCTCTGTTTTTCAACATCTCAGGCCCTGATCTGGATTTCACTGAGCACATGGGCGCTGCAATATACGTTTCAGAACAATCAGCCTTACCTGGAATGGATTCACCTGGCAATGCCGGTCAGGTTCCTCTTCGGATGGTTACTGATTACAGGCATAGCGTTCAAAAGCCTTTACTGGTATGACCTGGAAGAACAGCGGCAGGAGTTGAGCAGAAAGCAGGCGACAGAAAGATTAGCGCGCGAAGCAGAATTGTACAAACTCAGACAACAACTGCAACCGCATTTTTTATTCAACAGTCTGAACTCTATCAATGCATTGATTGCATTGCGTCCACAGCAGGCAAGAGAGATGGTACTCAAGCTCAGTGATTTTCTGAGAGGTACATTGAAACGGGAAGACCAGCAATGGATCTTGCTCCCAGATGAACTACAATACCTTCAATTGTACCTGGATATAGAAAAAGTCCGCTTTGGTCATCGTTTAACAACAGCAGTCAAAGCAGACGGAGACGTAGAAAAGATGATGATACCACCCATGCTATTGCAACCTGTAGTAGAAAACGCGATCAAGTATGGATTGTATGATACCACGGATGCGATCACGATCACCATACAGGCATGGTCAGTAGACGATCTGCTATACATACTGGTACAGAATCCATACGACGCCGATCTGTCACAAAAGCCAACCGGTACAGGCTTTGGATTAAACTCAATTCGTAGACGGTTGTACCTGCTCTTTGCAAGACAGGATCTACTGGAAACGGAAGCAAAAGACAACATTTACACAACACTGATTAAAGTGCCGCAACGCTATGATAAAAGCAGTAATAATTGATGATGAACCACTGGCCAGGGAAATCGTAAAAGAATACCTCGGAACTTTCACACAGATCCAGATCCTGCAGGAATGCAATGATGGGTTTGAAGGATTAAAGGCAATACAGCAACACCAGCCGGACATCATTTTCCTGGATGTACAGATGCCAAAGATCAATGGATTTGAGATGTTGGAACTGGTAGAAGAGCTGCCTGCAGTGATCTTTACGACTGCTTTTGAAGAACATGCGATCAGGGCGTTTGAAGTGAATGCGACTGATTATTTATTAAAGCCATTCTCTAAAGAACGATTTGACAAAGCCTTGCAGAAATGGCTGGAGAAGCGACAGGAAACGGTGCCGGTGCCTTTGCAGGCAGATGCTTTATTAGAAACGGCGGCAGCGAGTCCATTGCAGAGTAACAGGGTAGTGGTGAAGATCAATGGGAAAATTAAGATAATACCCGTACAGGATATTCATTACCTCGAAGCAGCGGATGATTATGTGAAGGTAGTGACACAGGAAGGTGCGTTTTTGAAAAATAAAACAATGGCATTCTTTGAGAAGACTTTAGATATGCAGCAGTTTGCGAGAGTGCATCGTTCTTATATTCTGAATGTAAATCAGGTGACGAGGATAGAGCCTTATGAAAAGGAAAATCACCTGGCGATGTTGAAGAGTGGGGCGAAGGTGCCGGTGAGTAAGACGGGGTATCCAAAACTGAAATTAGCGCTGGGGTTATAGCCCCAATAATGGCATTAAAATCGGGGAGTATTAAAATCTGTTAGCTTTTAAATTCGCCCACATTTACATTTGCCTGCATTAAAAGCCGGCCACAGGCCCTGAACCATATTAAGCTATAAAAATATTAATCGGATTGCGAATTATGTATTACGATTGCCTTTTTTCATCGTAGTACGTAGTTCGCAATCCGTTTTATATTTACTGCACGACCAACACAGGTATCTTCACCTTATGTCTCACCTGATTAGTCGTTTCTCCGTAAATCCAATCCTTAATCCCTGTATGTCCATGTCCACCCAACACTAAAAAATCCGCCTTTTCCGACTTCACGATCCGCACGATCTCTTCCGCTCTGTGTCTATATCCCAGGAACCCTTCCGCCTGCAGATTTTTACTCTTCAGCAAACTCACATACGTATCCATCTGCTCCTTGTCTTTCCTCGTTTCAAGATCATCCGATTCTCTTCCTAAATACTTCGCCGATGCACTCTCCACAATATGGATCAGCAGGTAACTTGTATTGGCATTGCCATGTGCAATCGCATTTGCAATGATCGCCTCATCATCTTTACTAAAATCAAGCGCCAGTGCAATTCTGTTATACTGAGGTATGGTAATATTCTCCAAAGACACAGCTGTAGCAGGATGTATATTTGTCGAACTCTTTAAAGCATACTTTGTAGCCAGTGGATAAAGCACAGTAATAAACAGCAACACTACAAATCCAATAGCGAGTATTGAAATAAGAATATCTACCCAGATAGAACCGCCTCCTTCCATATAATGCATGGCTTCTGTAAACACCATGCGTGTATTCAGATACACCAGCACTGCTGTAATCACCCAGCTGAGGATCTTCACAGGTACGTTCACCGCAAATTTCCCCATCGTCTTTTTATCACTCACAAAATGTATCAGCGGGATCACTGCAAAACCCAGCTGTAAACTCAGCAACACCTGACTGAATACCAGGAGGTCTCCTACCTTATCAACACCTGCAATCTGTATCACCAACAGCGCGGGTACAATGGCCAGCAACCTTGTCAGTAATCTTCTCAACCATGGATTGATACGTAGTTTCAGGTATCCTTCCATCACAATTTGTCCGGCTAAGGTGCCGGTCACCGTAGAACTTTGTCCTGCTGCAATCAATGCGACAGCGAACAGGATCGGTGCCCATTTATTGCTTAACAATCCTTCCAGTAACTTATGTGCATCCTGTATTTCTGCCACACTGGTTTTCCCTGATTTAAAGAACACCGCAGCGGCCAGGATCAATATTGCTGCATTTACAAAGAACGCTAAATTTAATGCAATCGCACTATCAATAAAATTTAATTTCAATGCTTGTCTGATGCCTGCTTCATCCTGCCTTATTTTCCGCGTTTGCACCAATGCAGAGTGCAGGTATAGATTATGAGGCATCACGGTGGCACCAATGATACCGATGGCAATATAGAGCGCCGTATTATCGGGAATGCGGGGTACAAAACCAGTGATCACTTCACTCATCACAGGCTTAGCCATAATCAGTTCAACCAGGAATGATACGCCTACAATTGCCACTAACATGATGATGAAAGCCTCCATTTTCCGGATACCATATTTCTGCAATACCAGTAATAGAAAGGTATCGAAAACGGTAATGCTCACACCCCATTGCAAAGGTAATCCTGTTAGTAACTGGATACCGATGGCCATGCCCAGCACTTCTGCCAGGTCGGTGGCTGCAATGGCGATTTCTGCCAGTATATACAAAACGAAATTAACACCTGGGGGGTATGTCTCTCTGTTTGCCTGAGCGAGGTCACGTCCGCGAACAATGCCTAGTCTTGCGCTGAGTGATTGTAGTAGTAGTGCCATGAGGTTACTCATGAGCAGTACCCATAGCAGGGTATACCCGTATTGGCTGCCGCCGGCGAGGTCTGTGGCCCAGTTGCCGGGGTCCATATACCCTACGCTCACGAGGTAAGCAGGTCCAAAGAAGGCAAACATTTTTTTCCAGCGGTTTGGGTTGTCTGCAGTCGTGTCTACACTTTGATGTACTTCGCCAAGGGATGTGTGCTGATGGTTCATAAAATTAGCTTAAATCTGCTTTACCATGATATTTTTCGCTACCTGTTCACTGATGGTAAAGGCAGGTTGGTTCTTTATTTTTATCTCAATAGAGTTGTCAAATTCATATCGTTCAATGACGTCCAGTTGTGTCCCTAACCGCACGCCTTTAGTATTCAGAAATTCCAGCAGGGCGGCCGATTTATCGGATACTGCCATGACTTCGAGCCGGTTGGCTTTTGATTTATGGAGGCTGGTATGTACCCTGGGTTTACCCATTTTGCCTTGTGCATCAGGGATGGGGTCACCGTGAGGATCAATCTGCGGGTTACCCAGGAATTCGCTGAGGCGGTTGGTCAGTTTTTCGCTGCGAACATGTTCCAGTTCTTCGGCCAGTTCGTGTACTTCTTCCCAGCTGAAACTGAGTTTATCCACCAGGAAACATTCCCAGAGGCGGTGTCGGCGTATGATTTGCAGGGCGGCTTTTTTCCCTTCGCTGGTCAGGTTGATGCCCTGGTATTTCTCATATGCAATGAGCTTCTTTTCTTTTAGCTTCTTTGCCATGTCGGTCACCGATGCGGGTTTGGTATCCAGCTCATAGGCCAGCGCATTGGTGCTGACTGGTTCCTGTCCTTCTTCTAATTTATAGATTGATTTGATATAGTTCTCCTCTGAGATCGACAAATTCATATTGCTAAAAATAAAATTTAGGTAAATCTAAATAATATATTGGAGAAATGCAACTGGTTCCCTCAAATCGCCCACTGGTGCCGGATATTACATAAGGATGTCCGAAATTTACCTAAATAATCGAGAAAAAATCCCAATTTTGCGCTTCGCTTTTGTTCATATCAATTTTTTCTTTAACTTTTCGGCCATAATAAACAAGCAAATACGCATGAATAAGCTGTTGATAGCAGCATTAGCACTTGGACTTTTCGCCTCCTGCAAGTCGGGCGGTAAAAAATCAGGCGCTGATGCAATAACTTTTAAAGAATTCCGTCAGTCATTTGCTGACAGCAAACTGCCTTACAAGCTGACTCCGGAGCTGCTTACCAGCAAGACTGGTGATTCCACTGCTATCGACACCGCCCTTATCAGCCGGTTTTTGGTCGATACGCTGGCGAAGGCTGACTTCCCAACCGGCAAGGTGAGTTATTATCCATTAGTATCACTGACGGGCAAACAGATCAACTATCTTGTGATCAAAGCTGAGGACAAGAATACGACAGCTGCATACCTGTGTGTGTTTGATAAGAAGGATCATTACCTGAGTCGTGTGCAGGTAGCTTGGTTAAATAGTAAGAGTAATAAAAAGGAATACTTCTCTATCGATAGTAAGGAGATGGTGAAGATTACGACAGAGACAGAAGTAACGCCTGGTCATACGGGTACAACTGAAAATTTCTATTCAGTAGAAGCGAATGGCAGCACTGCGCTGATCATGACTAACTCTACTGGTGAAGCGGCACCTGGTCAGTTATTTAATCCGATTGATACGCTGCCAAAGAAGAATAAATTTAGTGGTGATTATGCGGCGGGTGAGAATAGTATAGTATCAATTCGTGATGGGAAAGATGCGAAGTCATTTTTGTTCTTTATATCATTTGCGAAGGAGAGTGGGTGTAAAGGAGAGATATCTGGTACGGGGCATTTTGCAGGTGCGAATAAAGGAGAGTTTACGGATAAGGATACGGAATGTGGGATAGCGTTTCAGTTTTCTGCAAGCAAGCTGACGATAAAGGAGATTGGTGGTTGTGGAGCGTATAGAGGGATCAGGTGTTTGTTTGAAGGAGGGTTTACGAAAAAGAAATAGTTTTTGGAATTAAAATAGATTGGAATAATAGGGTTGGAATTTATTTCCGACCCTTTTTTATTGAAAATGGTTTT
>NZ_MTKN01000005.1:0-162499 GCF_001975825.1 [Flexibacter] sp. ATCC 35208 | reverse complement strand
TGTTCCGTTTGTGAATTTCCGCTTTCATGAATGTATTTATTGGGATTAAATTTCAAACAGTCGTTAGTGTTATATTCAATCAGGATTGTATAATCTCCAAAAACTCATCCCGCCCAATAAACCTTGCCCCCAACGACGCCAAATGCTCCGTATACACCTGACAATCTATGATACTCAACCCCATCCCCTTCGCCTTCTGCACAAACGTTATAAACGCTGCCTTCGATGCATTACTCACTTTCGCAAACATCGACTCCCCAAAAAAACACGCCCCTATCATCACCCCATAAAATCCACCCACCAACTCTCCATCCTGCCAGCACTCCACCGAATGCGCATACCCCATCTTATGCAATGTTACATACGCTTCCTCCACCTCTGTAGTAATCCACGTACCATCCTGCCCCTTACGCAGCGATTGTTTACACCCCGCTATCACCCCTTCAAAATCTTCATTAAAGGTGATCTCAAACACACCCTTCTTCAGCACCTGTTTCATACTGGCGCTGAGCTTCAACTCTTCAGGAAATAATACAAAACGGGGATCCGGACTCCACCATAAGATAGGTGGTTCATTATACCAGGGGAAAATCCCTTCCTGGTAAGCTAATAATAATCGTTCGGCAGATAGATCCCCTCCATAAGCAAGGAGACCGTCTTCATCTGCTAAATTAACAGGAGGGAAAATTAGCTCATCTGTGAGATAAAAGACAGGCATTATCTTTCAACAGCTTCTTCTAAAGTTGCACTGATTCCTCTATCCAACAACGCTTCGCACATAGGACGCAGGTCGGTAAATTCACCCTGCTTCACAGCATACTTGCCATTATGATGAATGATCAAAGCACATTGCTCAGCCTGTTCCTGCGAATGGCCGCATACTTCCATCAGGGACTGAATGACCCAGTCAAATGTATTTACTTCATCGTTCCACACGATGAGGCTGTATGGAAATTGTTCATCCTCTGCTACCAACACATCTTCCCACTCTTTGGTGTGTGTGCCTGTTTGCTGACGCTGGCTCATATCCGAAAATGTATAATTTGCACAAAAATACAGCTTACAATCGTGATTTTAAATTAAACTCCCACCATTTTATCCGGGGTGACAATCTCACTGATTATCATTATTATTGTGAACATTGAAAACTGGAACTATGATAGGATTGAATGGCACTAAATTATTGATTGATATCAGTTTACCACTCAAAGATCCGGTACCAATTTTTGCCCTGGTACTGTTCATTATCCTCCTGGCGCCAATTATCCTGCGTAAGTTCAGGATCCCAAGCATCGTAGGATTGATCATTGCGGGGATGTTCATTGGTGATCACGGATTTAAAATCATTGAGAAGGGAAGTATAGACCTGTTCGGCAAGGCCGGACTACTATACATTATGTTCCTTGCTGGCCTGGAACTCGATATGACGGAGTTTCGTAAAAACCAGCATAGGAGCCTTGTATTTGGGGCATTTACGTTTTTTATCCCGCTGATTTTAGGGTTTGTGATCTGTCACTACCTGCTGCATTTCAACTTTATGGCTACACTGCTGGTTTCCAGTATGTTCTCTACACATACGCTGGTGGCCTACCCGCTGGCAAGCCGGTTGGGCATTACCAGAAATGAAGCGGTGACGGTCGCGGTTGGAGGTACGATCATTACGGATACCGCCGTACTCGTGATCCTGGCCATCATTACCGGGGCTGCTGCAGGTAACCTGAATCAGCACTTCTGGATCAGACTCAGTGTGAGCCTTACCGTATTTGCAGGGCTGGTGCTGTGGATCTTCCCCATGATAGGCAGGTGGTTCTTTAAGAAAATCAAAGACGACAAGACTTCCCATTTCATCTTTGTACTGGGCATGGTATTCCTGGCTGCCTTCCTGGCTGAGATGGCCGGGGTAGAAGGTATTATTGGCGCCTTCCTCGCCGGACTGGCATTGAACCAGCTCATCCCGCATACTTCACCATTGATGAACAGGATTGAGTTTACCGGGAACGCATTGTTCATACCTTTTTTCCTGATCAGTGTGGGGATGTTAGTAGATCTGCGGGTATTGCTCAGAGGGCCGGAAGCCTTGCTGATTGCAGGTGTACTCACAGTAATGGCGTTGGTAAGTAAGTACCTGGCGGCGATCTTTACACAGCTTGTATTTAAATATAGCGTACCACAGCGGAATGTGATTTTTGGTTTGAGTAGTGCACATGCTGCGGCCACGATCGCCATCATCCTCATCGGTTTCAATATGGGGATTATCAATGAAAATGTACTCAATGGTACAGTTATCCTTATTCTGATCACCTGCCTGGTGGGTAGTTTCGTGACGGAAAGCGCCGGGCGTAAACTGGCCATCATAGAATCGGATAAACAACCGGAAGCTGAAGAAGTGACAGAGCGCATGCTCATTCCTATTGCGAATCCAGGAAAGATGGAGGCAATGCTGGACTTTGCCGTGATGATCAAAGATCCCAATGCCAAGACACCGGTATACCCACTGGCAGTGGTGCAGGACGATGAAGAGGCAAAAGCCCGTATGACCCAGACAAACAGAATGATGGAAGCGGTGATCGCACACGCTGCCGCTACTGAAAGCAAAGTGCAGGTGGTGACGCGCATCGATCTGAACGTATCTGATGGTATTGCCCGCGCTTCTAAAGAGCTGGGTATTACAGATGTGATCATCGGCTGGACGGACAAAACGAGTACTACAGACAGACTCTTTGGCTCTATTTTCGGTACCACCCTGGACAATGTGTTGCAGAGTGTATGGGAGAATCTGTATGTATGCGATTTTTCTTTTCCGCTAAATACAACACGCCGTATTATGCTGGTATTGCCACGTAATGCTGAACTGGAAATAGGTTTTTCTCATTACATGCAAAAACTATTTTTGCTTAGTAAGCAGGTAGGTGGTAAGCTGATGGTGTATTGTGAAGGCGCCACGCAGCGGTTCCTGGAAGACCTGATCCAAAATCTGAAGCAGACGGTTGATATTGGTTTTAAACTCTGGCATGACCTGGTAGATCTGCCGGCGCTGGCGTATGATACCACGAAGAATGATCTGATCATTATCGTTTCTGCCCGCAAAGGTACGTTGTCTTACAGGCCTTCGCTGGAAGGGTTGCCTTCCCGTATCAGCAAGTATTTTACGCATAACAATGTCATTCTGATCTATCCTGAACAGACAGAAATTGAGTATATCGAAGCAGGTATCCAACCAGAAGATCTGACGCTACGGCCTATCCAGGAACAGCTAGCCAATCTCTCGAAACTGGGTAGGTTCATGAAAAAGATTTTCAGGAAGAAGTAAGTTCTAAGGGTGCAATTTCCCAGGGGAAAATAAGTTCTAATGACGCAATTTCTCAGGAAGAAACAAGTTCTAAGGGCGCAATTTCTCAGAAAATATTTTCTCAGGAAGTATTTTCTCAGGCAGCAATTTCCCAGGAAGTATTTTTTCAGGAAATGATTTCCCGGAAAGCAATTTTTCCGGATGCAGCAGATGTTCAGGAATCAATAGATTTTTTATCCCGTCTCTTTTCTTTTGAGGCGGGATATTTTTTTTAGCAGGAGGCAGCTCCGTTTCCTGCACGATGGGCATTTTGTACGCCTCTCTTACCGCCATATTAAACGCATTTTGTCCCGGGCCGGCTTTGGCAGCGAAGGCTGCTTTTACATCCGGGTCTTTGATCATTTCTAATGCCAGTGCTGCGGCAATTTTCATTCTCAGGCGCGCTAATAATTGTTTGGAGGTAGGAGGTAGGGTAGATGCCCCTCTTTTCTTTGCCATGATGATTTGTCCGTTCCGGACGTAGATGGTGATAATGTCCCCCAGGCTGCCGTTGACGAGCTGAAGGAGGATGTTGTCTTTGACTATTGCCATACAATTGTTTTGGGCAATATTAGTGGATAGGGGGAGGCTGTGCGAAAAAAGTCGTTGACGAAGCGATAAAACTTTTTGGCGAAGCGATAATGAGTGGTTGAGTGGGAAAAAGGTATGGTACAATTGGGGGGGAAAGTTCAGTATTTCTTCGGCAAAGATTCAGTACAACTTAGTCATAACTTCGTTATCTTAAGGTCACCAAAAGGGCACTTCATTATCCCTGGGATATTGAAGTGCCCTTTTGGTGACCTATTAGTGACGAATCTATACCGAAGTTATATGGGATACTACCTGAACATTATAAGGAAGAAAAATTATGCTGACTGGGAGGAGGATAGCAATATCTCAATGGAGGAATGGCTGGCTTATATTGAATTGGATGAGGAATTGGAACTACAGCCGGAAGATGACAATTTAGCTGCGGGATTTTGTCGCTGGCTTACAGAGGTGTATGAAGACACGAACGATCATGTTTGGTTTGATTATGGAATGGGATGTATTGGAACAAAGAATCCGAATGAGGTGACGATCCATAAGATGATTCGGATGGCGAATGTATTGCAGGGGAAAGTACAAGGGGATGATGGCGAGATTTATGATGATAGATACCTCGAAACTGGAAAAGCGATATGGCTGGAGCAGGAAGAGGAAAAAGCAGCTGTGGGGAGTAAAAAGCCATGGTGGAAAATATGGTAGTACCGAAGGGGAGGATGATGGAAACCCTGTTATACCTATTCAAAAACCCTGGTTGAAATATAGTAGTACAGAACTGAAAAGATATCAAACCCTTTGTACCTGTTTTAAAGCCATTATTTACCCCCGCTAGCCTTATTGTCAGCCCAGCCCCTCATCTCCCTGTCACCTTGTCCCCTATTTCTTCAGGGTAAGATATTTGATGTCCTCCTGACATGGACACATATTCCCAGGTAATTATTTCCGCCGTAGAAAGAGTAAGTCCGGCGGTGGTTAAAATAGAACGCCTGGAACGCAGCCCACGCGGTGATGTCGTGGGAGGATCTGGTTCCGGGTTTATTTTTTCCTCAGATGGATACCTGTTTACGAACAGTCATGTCGTAAAAGGCGCCAACCATCTGAGGGTAATGTTGCAGGACGGGAGGACTTACCCCGCGTATCTTGCAGGGCAGGATGCAGCAACAGATTTAGCTGTATTGAAGATAGAAGCAGGGGTGATGACGACAGTACCCTTTGGAGATTCTGACGAATTAAAGGTGGGACAACTCGCCATTGCCATCGGCAATCCATTAGGCTTTCAGCATACGGTAACGACAGGTGTGATCAGTGCATTAGGCCGATCATTGAGAGGTGCTGATGGAATGATGATGGATGCATTGATACAAACAGATGCCGCATTGAATCCTGGTAATTCAGGAGGTCCGCTCATAAATGGCGATGGGGCCGTAATTGGGGTCAATACAGCGATTATAAATGGTGCACAGGGATTGTGCTTCGCCATTAGTATAAACACGGCTAAATCGATCGCAAATCAGTTAATCCGTTTTGGAAAGGTGAAGCGTGCGTATATCGGTGTGGCGATGCAGCAGGTAGATCTGGTGCCGAGGTTGAGAGCCATTCATGAAGTGAAGAACCGACAGGGATTGTTTGTAACGCAGGTAGAGAGAAATAGTCCGGCGGCAAAAGCAGGTGTATTGAGTGGGGATATCATTGTGGGATTTGCAGATATGATGGTGGAGACGGCGGACCAGTTTTTTAAAATGATGACGGAGGAGAAGATCGGGCAGTGGCAGTTTTTGAAAGTGATAAGAGGGAGTGAGATGAAGGAGGTGAGGGTGACGCCGGTAGAAAAGGGCGATTAATTGGCCTGCGGCAGCAAAGAAGTTCCTCATTCCCTAAAACAAAAAAGCCTTAGCAATCGCTAAGGCTTTTTGTGGGAGTTGACGGATTCGAACCATCGACCCTCTGCTTGTAAGGCAGATGCTCTGAACCAGCTGAGCTAAACTCCCATTACTTAAATTACCATTAAGAAGAACGTATCAAAAAATGTGGGAGTTGACGGATTCGNNACCAGCTGAGCTAAACTCCCTTTTTCGTTTGTTGCCCTCTCGTCTGAGAGGATTGCAAAGGTAGAAAATTGTTTTATTTCGCCAAATTTTTTTTAGAAATCTTTCAAAAATATTTTCTTCATTCCTCTGAACCCCTTTGTCTATCTGAGTTTCCAGTCGATAATATTATTCGCCCATTCTTGTCTTACCGGCGTTGTTACCTTGATATAATTGTCTGTATACCCTTCCATCATACCCTCTTTGTGGAATTTTTCAAACAACACTTTTCTTGTCTCACCCACATACTGTTCCGCAAAGTATTGCGCCTTCTTATGACTCAGGTTACGCAGTACCTTATTCCGCTCGTTCCGCACGTGCACAGGCACTACTGGCTGGATTTCCAGCGCTGCCGTATTCGCTCTCTCCGAGTAAGTAAATACGTGTAAATAGCTCACATCCAGCGCATGTAAAAAGTCATACGTTTCCTGGAAATGTGCATCCGTTTCTCCCGGAAAACCTACTATCACGTCAACCCCTATACTACAATGCGGCATAAACTGTTTGATCAGTCCTACCTTTTCCGCATACAGTTCCCTGCGATAACGACGACGCATGGCTCCCAGTACCTCATTACTACCACTCTGTAAAGGGATATGGAAGTGCGGCATAAACCGCTGACTGTTCGCTACGAACTCAATGATCTCATTACTCAGGAGGTTCGGTTCGATAGATGAAATACGATAACGATCTATACCTTCTACCTTATCCAGTTCCTGTATCAGTTCATAAAATGTCTCTTCTCTTTTCTTACCACCCTGCAACCCTTTCCCGAAATCTCCCAGGTTGATCCCGGTCAGTACAATTTCGCGCACATCGCTCTCAGCAATCTGCTGCACCTGTTCCATCACGTTGGTAATTGAATCACTACGACTCTTGCCCCTTGCCATGGGAATGGTACAGAATGTACAGGTATAATCGCAACCATCCTGAACCTTCAGGAAAGTACGGGTACGGTCGTTCATAGAATAAGATGCATGGAAAGTATTCACCTGCTCAATATCACAGCTGCATATTTTTGCACTGTCTCCCTTGGTCAGGTTCTTCAGGTGTTCCACCAGGTTGAACTTTTCAGCAGCACCGAGTACGAGGTCAACCCCTTCGATCTCAGCAATTTCTTTTGGCTTGAGCTGGGCATAACACCCGGTGATCACCACCCTGCTTTCCGGGGCCCGGCGCTGGATGCGGCGCACCAGGTAACGGCATTCCTTGTCGGCATTGTCTGTCACAGAGCAGGTATTAATCACATACACATCTGCCTGCCCTTCAAAATCTGTTTGCACAAAGCCATCCTGCTCCAGCAACCTGCTCAAAGAGGAAGTTTCGGAGAAGTTCAGCTTACAGCCGAGTGTATGGAAAGCTACTGTTTTCGCTGTTGTCATCGTTTCAATTACTTTGTCCACTAAGGGTATGAGCCGGAATGGCCTGCTACCGAACCCGCAAAGGTAATTCCTTTTTATGAGAGTTGAAAAGGGGGAATTTTTAAGGATATTTTGTTAAAAATGTATAGCTTGCCTCTCCAAGATGCAATCTTTCAGCAATCTGTGAGACACTATGAGATCAAATGGTAAATACATTCCAGTGTTGTTGTTGGCGCTGCTACTTGTTTTGGCATGGCAGCAACAATGGTGGAGAGGTCCATTGCACCGCCCGCAGGTAAAGGATAATGGCACCGCGGAGCGATCATTACCCAACCCGGTCAATGACCCATCGAATCTTGACAGGCACGCACGCCTTACTTACACCAAACACGCCCTTTGCCGCATGGATTGCAGGCAGATCACCGAAAGGGAAGTGGCGGAGATCCTGGAAACAGGGCAAATCAATACTGAAAAGTCAAATCCACGCGATTTACCTTGTCCTACCTACGCACTGGAAGGATATTCCGACGATGGTCAACACCTTCGGATCGTATTCGCTCCCTGCAGCGGCGAAACCAAAGTAGTGACCTGTATAGACCTGGATAAAGAATGGCAATGTGATTGCCATTGATTATCATTTGGTTGTATATTTTACGGAGGCATTCCACCGGCCATCCGCAGGAATTATCATAAAATAAAAATTCGCCATCTTTACACAATTAATGTAATTTTCAGGCTTGCATGTGACTAAAAACAGACAGGCATTTATCATGAAGCTTTTGCTAAGACCAATTCAATGGATGTATACTATATATGCCTCCATTATGTTTATCGGTATAATGTTGCTCATACTTCCATTTATCTTCCTTGCCAGCTTTTCAGGTAGAATCAGAGGTGGTAATATTATTTATTATTTCCTGTGGTTCTGGTCACGCACCTGGTTCCCTGCTGTGGGCATCATCGTTAAAAGAATTTATAAATACGATCGTACTGATAAAACGCCATTTATTTATGTTGTAAATCATAGCACCTACCTCGATGCCGCACTGGCTGTAGGTGTCATGCGCCTCCCTTTTCGCCCCCTGGGCAAAATCGAAATGCAGAAAATTCCGCTCTTCGGTTTTATTTACAAACATGCTGTTGTTCCTGTAGACCGTTCTGATGCCCAAGCCCGCTCCAGAAGCGTGCGCGAACTCATTGCTACCATCAGGGAAGGAGTATCCATCCTCATCTTCCCGGAAGGTACCACCAACGATACTGATAAGCCCCTCACTCAATTTCACAACGGGGCTTTCCGAATAGCAATCGAGACACAAACACCCCTGCAACCCATATTGTACCTGGATTGTAAGGATCGTATGCCTCGTTCTAAATTACAGCGACTGAACCCTGGCCGTTGCCGCATCGTTTACCTGCCTCCTGTAAAAGTAGCAGGGATGACCATGGACGATTTGCCAGTGCTGAAACAACAGGTGTTTGATATCATGGAAAAAGAATTATTAAATTACCGATGAAATTTGCAGACGTCATACTTCCATTAGCACTGCCTAAGAACTACACTTATGCTGTGCCCGATCATATGCTGGATAGCGTACAAGTGGGCAGCCGCATTGCTGTACAGTTAGGCCGGCAAAAGAAGTATGCCGGTATTGTAAAGGCTATTCACGAACTCGCACCACCTGATTATAAAACAAAACCGCTGCTGGACGTACTGGACAAAGATCCGGTAGTGTATCCTACCCAGCTTACCTTTTGGGAATGGCTGGCGGCTTACTATATGTGTAGTGAAGGAGAAGTGCTCAATGCCGCCCTGCCTGCACACCTCAAACTTTCCAGCGAAACAGTATTGTTGTTCAACGATGACTATGGCGATGATTTCACCGCCCTGGATGATGATGAGTACATGATTGCAGAAGCACTGCACATCCGCAAAGAACTCCGTATTGAAGAAGTACAGCTCATTCTCGACAAGTCAGAAGTATATTCTGTGATCAAAAAACTGATCGAAAAGAAAGTACTGCTGGTATACGAAGAGCTGAAAGAAGTATATAAAGAGAAGAAGGAAAACTACGTACAACTCCATGCCCGCTACGAAGCAGAGGAAGAACTGTCCAACCTTTTCAATACTTTGGGCAAAGCACCCAAGCAAATGGAATTGTTGCTGGCTTACCTGCACCTGATAAAAACACAGGGGAGTGTATTGCAAAGTGAACTGCTCAAAAAATCAGGCGCCTCCGCTGCACAGCTGAAAGGTCTTGTCGATAAGGAGATCGTGTGGATTGAAAAAAGAGTGGTAGACCGCGTACCCGGTGGTGGCAAGGTAGATGTGCAGATTGACTTTACGCTCAGTCCTGCCCAGGATAAAGCCCTGCAGGAAGTAAGAAACAGCTTTGACCAGAAACCGGTCACCTTATTGCATGGCGTCACTTCCAGCGGTAAGACCCAGTTGTACATCAAGCTGATTGAAGAATATATTGCCAGCGGCAATCAGGTGCTGTACCTTTTGCCGGAGATTGCATTGACTACGCAGATTGTACGCCGTTTGCAAAAGCATTTTGGTAATAAGATTGGTATTTATCACTCCCGTTTTAGTAACAACGAGCGGGTAGAAATATGGCATAAGGTGAAGAGCGGTGAGCTGCGCATCTTGCTGGGCGCACGTTCCAGCCTGTTGTTGCCTTTCCGCGAGCTGGGATTAATCATACTGGATGAAGAGCATGACCCTTCCTATAAACAACAGGATCCGGCGCCACGCTATCATGCCCGGGATGCGGCTATTTATTATGCCGGTCTCTTTAAGGCTAAAGTATTGTTAGGTTCAGCCACGCCTTCACTGGAATCTTACTTTAATGCTACGCAGGGCAAGTATGGATTAGTAGAACTGAATGAACGTTTTGGTGGATTGGAAATGCCGGAGATTGAGATTGTGGATGTGAAGAAAGTGCAGGCGGAGAAGCAGATGCAGGAAAATTTCTCACCACAACTGATTCAGGCGGTTTTTGCAACCATCGCACAAGGCAAACAGGTGATCCTGTTCCAGAACAGGAGAGGGTATGCGCCTTTCCTGATGTGTACCACCTGTGGCTGGATTCCGACATGTAAGAATTGTGATGTGTCGCTTACGTATCACAAACATCAGGATCTGTTACATTGTCACTATTGTGGCACCCGTTATCCTTATGTACATACCTGTGCTGCCTGTGGTAGTCAATCGCTGATACCAAAGAGTTTTGGAACGGAGAAGATAGAAACTGATTTGCAGGAATTGTTTCCGAAAGCACGCATTGCCCGTATGGATATGGATGCAGTGAGGAATAAGGATAGTCATAATAAGATGATCCAGTTGCTTGAAAACCAGGAGATTGATATTCTCGTGGGTACACAGATGGTGGTGAAGGGATTGGATTTTGATAATGTGACGCTGGTGGGGATACTGAGTGCGGATAACCTGTTGAATTTCCCTGATTTCAGGGTGAATGAAAGGGCGTTTCAGCTCATGGAGCAGGTGAGTGGGCGTGCAGGACGTAAGCATGGAAAAGGGAAAGTGTTGATACAGGCTTACCGGACGCAGCATCCTATTTTACATTTTGTAACGGCACATGATTATAAGGCGATGTATGCATCGGAGATTGCAGAGCGGCAGAACTTTGGGTATCCGCCGTTTTTCCGTTTGCTGAAGCTGACATTGAAACATAAAGATCAGAAGGTGGTGGAGCAGGCGGCGCTTGTATTGGCGAACTGGCTCAGACCACATATAGGCCCACATCTGGTAGGCCCGGCGGCACCTTTGGTAGGCAGGGTGAGGAATTATTATTTGCAGGAGATGATGATCAAGCTGCCCCGGGATACGAAAATAATTGCGCAAACAAAGCAGTTGCTCAGAGAGCATTTTATAAAGTTACTGGCGGAGAAACAATTCAGGAGTGTGTTTATTGTGCCTGATGTGGATTATGTATAAGCTCTTTTGAGTGATTGCCTATTCAACCATTCCAGGAGTGTGTTATCGATTCGCTCTATAGGTTCTTTCTTTCTCCCTTTCCGCCATTTCCCTGATTTTATCTGACTCATAAATATGCGCGCCATCCGGCTTATTGACCGCTGCATAAACCATTGCGAGTGCTACATTGCTGGCTTTGATAGGCCGGTACTTCTTCCATCTTCCCAAAAGGAAGAAATAAAATAACCCCGTAAGGATATACCCAAACCATTCACCTAACCTGAAATCTCTCCTGAGTCCCACTAAAATAGAAGGACGGAAAATGTGATAACCGGGAAATGCGAGTGCCATCACCCCATTTTCAGTCTCACCTTTGGTACGCAAATAAAAATTACGTGAGATGGCGGAGGCACCGATACTGGACATGAGCAGGAATTGCTTCATCCCTTGCCTGCGGGCAATGGTAGCACAGCGAACAGGGATATCGTGATCCACTGCCCTGAACTTTTCCTGGCTCCCTGCCTGACGAATGGTGGTACCGATACAGCAAAACATGACATCGCCTGTAAGTGCCTGTGCCAGCCCTTCTTCGTCGTTGAAGTCAACGATAATGGGTTCCAGACCTGGGCGCAGTTTCAGACTGGGCGTACGCAGCAGCACTTTTACCTTGCTGAAGCGATCATCGTGCAGGAGTCTGGTGACGAGGTGACTACCCGTCAATCCGGTACCTCCTATTACTACGGCTGTTTGAGACATGCTTTTGTTATCTTTGTCAGTAATGTATGTTTATAAATTTACGACCATATGCTGATTTCTGAAAATGTTTTGCTCCGGCCTTATAATACGTTTGGCATAGCTGCTCAGTCAAGGTACTTTGCTGCTTTTTCTTCTGCTGATGAGTTGCGGGAACTGTTGAGTGCTGCTCAGTTCAAAGCGTTGCCCCATATGATATTGGGGGGAGGGAGTAATGTGCTCTTTACAAAGGATTTTGATGGGGTGATATTGAAGAATGAGATGAAGGGGATTGAGGTAGTGAAGGAAGATGACCAGTATGTATATGTGAAATCAGGGGCAGGGGAGAGCTGGCATGGGTTTGTAATGGAGAATATTAAGCAGAACAGGGCGGGGTTAGAGAACCTGTCTTTGATTCCTGGTAATGTAGGCGCGAGTCCGATGCAGAACATCGGGGCATATGGGGTGGAGATCAAGGATACCTTCTATTCGCTGGAAGCGTTGCACCTGGAAGAGCAGGCGGTGGTGACTTTCTCCAAAGAAGATTGTGCGTTTGGGTACCGCGAAAGTGTGTTTAAGCATAAGTATAAGGGGCAGTTTGCGATACTGTCTGTGACATATAGATTGAGTAAGCAGCCTCATTTTAATACCAGTTACGGGGCGATAGAGACGGAATTGAAGGAAATGGGGGTGCAGGAGCTGAGTATACAGGCGATTAGTCAGGCCGTGATAAATATCCGGTCTTCTAAGTTGCCCGATCCGGCTAAGATTGGGAATGCGGGGAGTTTCTTTAAGAACCCGACCGTTTCAGAAGCAGTATACGAGCGTATTAAAGGAGCGTTTCCAAATGTGGTGGCGTATCCGGTAGATGGCGGACAGTTTAAGCTGGCTGCAGGGTGGTTGATAGAGCAGTGTGGTTGGAAGGGGTATAGAGAAGGGGATGCAGGTGTGCATGCCAAGCAGGCGCTGGTGTTGGTGAATTATGGAGGGGCGAAAGGAGGGGAGATTTATAATTTATCTCAGAAGGTGTTGGATAGTGTGGAGGAAAAGTTTGGCGTATTACTGGAAAGAGAAGTAAATATTATATAACCGAAACTAATCGGCGTGATTGCTGCGGCATTAAGCTAATGGGCGATGTTTGCTATGGCATTAACTACTCAACGATGTTTGCTACGGCGCCAGCCGCAGCAAACATCGCCGCTCGCAAAGGATAAGGTCTCACTTCGCGAGACCTTATCCTTTGCGTAATATATTCGAAATGATCTTATCTGCATGATCCCTCGAATTCTCAATAAACCACACGCCAGTATCCATTCCACCACAAACTACTCCTGCTAGATATACTCCCGGCACATTCGTCTCCATTGTATCCGGATTATATTTCGGACGTCTCCATTCATCATCCGACAACTGTATCCCTGCTTTTTCCAGAAAACTGAAATTCGGCTGATACCCCGTCAATGCCAACACATAATCATTCTGAATCGTCACCATCCCCTCCGGCGTAAGAATATCAACTTCCCTTTCCCTCACAGCTTTCAGATTAGAATGATAATACACCTTGATAGACCCTTCGGTGATACGGTTCTCTATATCCGGTTTTACCCAGTATTTCACACGTTTCCCAATCTCACCATCCCTGATCACCATCGTCACATCCGCCCCTTTACGATACGTTTCCAGCGCAGCATCCACAGAGGAGTTATTCGCTCCTACTACCAATACCTTCTGCGTAGCATAAAAATGAGGATCCTTATAATAGTGGGATACTTTCGGCAGGTCTTCCCCCGGAATATGCAGCAAATTCGGTATGTCATAAAAACCCGTAGCGATAATGACATTATCTGCTGAATAAGTCTCCTTAGTAGTTTTGATCGTATAACCTGGTGTGATACTTTCCACCTGTTCGAACAAGTGTACATTTAGTTTATTTGACACAGCTACCCTGCGGTAATATTCCAGGGCCTCCGGGCGTATTGGCTTTGCACTGATAGACACCCACGGAATGCCTCCGATTTCCAGCTTCTCAGAAGTAGAGAAGAAAGTCATGTATAGCGGGTAGTTGTAGAGCGAGTTGGTTAGGCAGCCTTTTTCCACGATGAGGTAGGTTAATCCGGCCTTTTCTGCTGCGAGTCCACATGCCAGTCCAATAGGACCAGCACCAACAATCAGGATATCGTACTTTTCCATGATTGCAAAGGTACAAAATTAACAATGGAGGTAGGTTATTCAGGCAATAGTCATTTAATTCAATAGCTACTTACAGAAAAGAAATCCCTCAGATTCAATCGCCATTTCCCTAAATTACTCCGTCAGCGATCTTTCAAATATAATCGGCATCTACGAAAATGTCCTTTTGGGTAATTTATTCATTCAATACTTAACTCCCGCCAAATAATCCAGGACCCCATACATCAACTCATTATTTTCCGGAATAAACTCTGCCAGATCCAGTATCAATGATCGCTCCTGCACATAAGGCGCCGCCACCAATTCCTCCTCTCCATGCTGCAACATACTTTCCAGGCTCTCCTGCGTTACTTCAAAATGAAACTGCAACGCTATCACCTTCTCCTTATACACAAATGCCTGATTCGGTGTCGCTGCGGAAGCCGCAAACCCACCGGCGCCTGCTGGCAAATCAAAAGTATCCCCATGCCAGTGAAACACCATTGCCTCCTGCGGCAGAACTTTGACCGGAGAATACGGGCTGAATTGCACAGGGTACCAACCGATTTCGCGCTGTTCATTGGCATACACTTTTGCGCCTAATACATGTGCAATCAGCTGTGCCCCCAGGCAGATACCCAATACGGGTTTATTGTCCAGAATCGCTTGTCTGATAATAGCTTTTTCTACAGCCAGCCACGGATATTCGCTTTCATCATGAATGCCCATAGGCCCTCCCATTACAATCAAAAAATCAAAATCAGTTACAGCCGGAGGGTTAGGGTGGTTGTACCAGTGTGTGTAGGTAACTTCGTGAGTATTGGAGTTAATCCAGTCAATAATACATCCCGGGCCTTCAAAGGGCACGTGCATGAAGATTTGTATATGCATAACGTTATTTTACAACGGCCATTACTACCCGATAGTATTCCAATCCATTCATTTTGTCAGCGCTTTTACCAAAGGACGTATGCCTGTAGGTATCAGCATCAACGTCGTACAACAGTTCCATATTATAACCTACAAGGAATTGTTTCATTTTGGAGGGGTCCATTCCAAAATTCCAGAATTCCTGTTGCTGGCGTAACTCTTTGGGCGAAATCGCTGTGCCTAAGAAAGATTGGGTATGGGTAAGGACTTTTTCATCGATGTAGATGAATATGATCCTGGTGCCGCTTGTAAATTTACTGAAATATTGGAAGAGCTTATCAGCAATTGGAATTGTGAGTGAATTTGTCACACCTTCCCAGATCAGTAATGTCTTGTAATGTTCTTTGAACAGGTGGTGAGGGATGGTGGTTTCCAGCTGTTGATTGCTGAAATCTACAGGGATATAGTCAATAAATTCTTTGGGTTTGTTTTTCAGGTTTTCGAGTACCTCTCTTTTGGCATCCTGAAGGTAGGGATGATCGATTTCGACAAACTGTACTTTGGGTTTCTGGTCTTTGGGGTTGAAATCGAGGCGGTGAATGCGGCAATCGTAGCCTGCGCCGAAGATAATGAGTTGATTGATACCGTAGTTATGGATAGTTTCGAGTACCATGACATCTATGAGCCGCGTTCGGGCCAGGCAGGAGGTGAGGGCGCCGGCGAAACGGGTATCGAGGATTTTGCTGATGACGTAGTTGAGGCCAGGGAGAGCAGAAAAGTTAGCCACCATGCGGAGGGCGGGTGGCAGAAAATATTTGGCATACGGGTCATGGAAAAGATAACGCCGTTGGCTGGGTAATCTGTTAGATGCGATGGCACGGAATAGGGCCAGGAAAGCGGCGGATCTGCTGGCAAGGACCAGTCTCATATAAATAACAATTTAGGATAATGACAATCGTGGAATACTAGTATTCGGGTGAATCAAGATCTGGTTGAAATTTTTGATTTTTAAATGTAAAGAATATTTTCATTCTGATATTTAATTGTGCAAAATTAAATTGGGAATGTCATGCGACCACCCACCCCAATAAAAAAGGGTGACTGGAGAACCAGTCACCCTTTTCGTATAACAAGCAAATACTTACATAAAATGATATCTTACAAAAGCTTCCATCGCTGCATACTTCTGTAAACCTAACTGATCATACAGGTTCGCTGTATCCGCATTACGATCTTCCGCTCTTTCCCAGAACTCACGGCTGTCAGTACCCTGGAATGGCACTACGTCCTTCTGGCTCTGGTGGATAAAGATACCCAGGCGTTTTTGTCTTACCTGGTCAGGGCTCATTGGTACAGCCATTTCGATCTCATTGATCTTCCATTCCTGCCATGCGCCTTTATACAACCATACCCAGCAATCTTTCATCCACTCTTCGTGTTTCAGCTGATCCAGCGCAGCGAAGATGATTTCCAGACATACCTTGTGTGTACCATGTGGATCCGCGAGGTCACCGGCACAGTAGATCTGGTGTGGTTTAATTTTACGGATCAGTTCTTTGGTGATATCGATATCAGCCTGGCTGGCAGGTGCTTTCTCTATCAGACCTGTTTCGTAGAAAGGCAGGTTATTGTAGTGGATATTTTCTTCAGGAATACCTACGTAACGGCAGGTAGCTTTTGCTTCACCACGGCGGATCAGGCCTTTGATAGCACGGATTTCAGGAGTATCCTTCTGAGAAGGCTTCTTGCTACCGAGGAATGCTTTCGCATCTGCCAGTACCTGGGAGCTCTTGCTACGGTCGATGCCGAACATATCTTCAAAGCCTACTGCGAAGTCGATGTAACGCAGTACGAACTCGTCAGTAACAGCGATGTTACCGGAAGTCTGGTAACCTACGTGTACATCATGACCCTGTTCGTGCAGGCGGATGAAGGTACCACCCATAGAGATGATGTCATCATCAGGGTGTGGAGAGAAGATCAGCACACGTTTTTTCAGTGGCTCGGAGCGTTCAGGGTGGCTAGGCAATTGTGCACCTGGCTTACCGCCTGGCCATCCGGTGATGGTATCACGGAGACCGTTGAACTCTTCGATATTCAATTCATATGCAGAACCGTATTGTACGATCAGGTCGTTTAAGCCGTTTTCATTGTAATCCCTGTCAGTCAACATCAGGATTGGCTTGTTCAGCTTCAGGGCGAGGTTGGTTACCGCTTTACGACGCAGTTTTGGCGTCCATTCGCAGTCACCTGTCAGCCATGGTTCTTTGTTGCGGGTCAGGTCTTCTGCTGCCTGCTCATCGATTACGAATTTGCAGTCAGGGTGCTGTTGCAGCAGGGAAGCTGGCACCTGGTCAGAGCTATGACCTTCTACAGAGCGCTGAACGATTTTTGATTTATGAGAACCCCATGCCAGCAGTACTACACGTTTCGCTTTGAAAATGGTACTTAAGCCCATGGTTACAGCGAGACGGGGTACCAGGCTCATATTGGAAAACTCGAATGCGTTAGCCATTCTGGTTGAGTTGTCCAGGGTTACGAGGCGGGTGTGAGAGTTGATAGCAGAACCTGGTTCATTGAACCCGATATGGCCATTTGTACCAATACCGAGAATTTGCAGGTCAATACCACCGGCAGCTTCAATTTTTGCTTCATATTGAGCTGCGAATTCTTTCACTTTTTCCTTTGGAATGGTACCATCTGGTACGTGTGTGTTTTCTGCAGGAATGTCAATGTGGTTAAACAGCTGTTCCTTCATGAACCGGTTGTAGCTCTGCAGAGCATCTGGTTCAATTGGATAGTACTCATCCAGATTGAAAGTGATCACGTTTTTGAAACTCAGGCCCTCCTCTTTGTGAAGGCGGACAAGTTCAGCATAAAGATACTTTGGAGTAGAGCCGGTAGCCAGGCCTAGTACTACCTTTTGGTTAGCGGCCTGTCTTGCTTTGATCAATGCTGCTATTTCCTGTGCCACTGCTTTGGAACCGTCTTTAGCGGTAGGATATATATCCACAGCTATTTGTTCGAAACTGTCAATCAGTTCAATTTCCTGATGATTTAGCGTCATGATTGTTAATTTGGATTAGATGCGGTTTAAAAACGAGACCGAAAATTAAAAAAAATCTCTTTATTCTAATAGAACTTTTGTGTTTGTTTAAGAAGAAACGACAAAAATCATAAATGTACCGGGTACGCTTAAAAGAATTGTATTACAATGTGAGAAAAAGATATTATTGGGGCGGAATTTCAAACAAAAAAGGCTTTTGCAACTGCAAAAGCCTTTTTTGTTATTTAGCTAATTCCAATATTTTTTTCACCTCATCTACCTGCGTCTGAGAGATACCATATTCCGGTACTCCCGGTATACCTCCCATACTCACATTTGGATTTCTGTACACCATTCTACTCTCATTATATCCTTTAGCAGATGTATGAAACTCTGTAGCCCTCGTCTCTTTAATCAGCGTAGCAATATTATTCGCTCTCACTCCGGAACCCACCATAATCGCAATACGCCCCGCTGCTTTTTCGACCAATGTCTTCAGCAGGTCTACGCCTTCAATCGCAGTATTCCGTTGGCCGGAAGTAAGTATACGCTCACATCCCGTACTGATCACATCTTCCAGTGCCTGCAAAGGATCTTCCGTCATATCGAAAGCTCTGTGAAAAGTCACGCCCATGGGCCATGCCAGTTCTACCAGTGCTTTTGTACGGGGTACATCTACCTTGCCATCAGCTGTGAGCAAACCTATTACCACGCCATTACAACCCAGTTCTTTACAGAGCTGAATATCTTTCTGCATAGTGGCAAATTCCAGTTCATCGTACAGGAAATCACCACCACGTGGGCGTATAATAGGATACAGGTCAATATTCACCTTTTCACGTGCCAGTGCGATGGTGGCATAGCTGGGTGTAGTACCGCCTTCCAGCAGGTTATCACACAGTTCTATCCGTTTTGCCCCACCTTCCTGCGCCGCGATACAGGATGCTACTGAACCCGCACATATTTCAAGTGTAATCATGTCTTATTTATAGTAGCTTTTGCCGTCAATCAGCACGTTATTTTCTTTCTCAGAAAGTACTGCATAGTTGAAGCCTTTCTGCAGGCAATAAGCGCCGTGTTCTCCTTTTTTGTTCACTGCGAGGAAACCTACCTGCAGGCCTTTAGACCTTTCAGGACCTTTCTTCACAATTCGCTCTACGGCTTCTTTACAAGCCTTTTCAGGTGGATAACCCTGACGCATGAGTTCTACTACCAGGTGACTACCAACGATGCGGATCACTTCTTCACCTACACCTGTAGAAGTCGCCGCGCCGATTTCATTGTCTACATACAAACCAGCACCGATAATAGGGGAGTCACCCACACGGCCATGCAGTTTGTATGCCATACCACTGGTGGTACATGCACCGGATAGATCACCGTTTGCATCGATCGCCACTAACCCGATGGTATCGTGGTTATACTGGTTACCAGGCAGCATGCGCGGGCTAAAGGTAGTTGGGTTATTACCCTGGCCGTAAGAAGAATTTTCAATGTTCATGAGGGGCTTATACTCGGATTTTTTCAGCCACTCTTTCCATGCCTTTTCAGACTCGGGTGTGAGCAGGTTTTCCTTTTTAAAACCCTGTGATAGTGCGAATTGCAGGGCACCATCACCCACCAGCATCACATGCGGTGTTTTTTCCATCACTGCACGTGCTACAGAAATAGCATGTACAATGTGCTCCAGGGAAGCTACGGAGCCACAATTGCCTTTCTCATCCATGATACAGGCATCCAGTGTTACGCGGCCATCACGGTCAGGGTAACCGCTGTAACCTACGGTGTGGTTGTTAGGATCAGCTTCCGGTATTTTTACCCCGGCTTCCACTGCATCCAGTGCGCGACCACCTTTCTTCAAAATCTCCCATGCGGCCAGGTTAGCGGCACGGCCAAAATCCCACGTAGATAATACGATAGGCTTAGTCGTTCTGTCTTTTTTTACAAACGGCGCGGCATGTGCACTCTTTACTCCGTCTAAAGACAAAGCAGCGGCACCGAGGGCCGCTGCTTTTAAAAAATGTCTGCGATCTTGCATAATGTTTAAATTACAAGTGCTTTATGTTGGTATTAATCTTTCATCTCCCATGCCAGTGCGCTCGCACCTAATATAGCAGCATCGCTTTCTTTCAGTTCGGAGAATACCAGCTTTACCTTATTCTGGAAGATAGGCAGCAGGTTCTTTTCCATATGCTCACGAACTGGTTTCATTAACAGATCGCCGGCTTTGGTCAGACCACCGAACAGTACGATGGCTTCAGGGCTGGAGAACATGACGAAGTTCGCTAATGCCTCACCCAGCACTTTACCGGTGAACTCATACACTTCCATGGCCAGGGGATCGCCCTTCATGGCAGCTTCGTAAATTACTTTTGAATTTACTTCTTCTTTTTTGAATTCACGCAACAGACTTTGTGTATTCGGACGTGTTTCCAGGAATTCCAGTGCAGTATTGGTCACACCAGTAGCAGAAGCGTATGCTTCGAGTGAGCCATGTGCCTTGGTTCCGGGGTGGAAACGACCACCAGGAATCACGATACAGTGACCCAGTTCGCCGGCAAAACCGTCGTGACCATAGATCAGCTGACCATTTGCCACGATACCGCTACCTACACCTGTACCCAGGGTAATAACGATAAAGTCTCTCATACTCCTGGCAGCACCGTACATGAATTCACCCAGTGCAGCTGCATTTGCGTCATTTGTTAAAACAGCAGGGACACCAAATTTAGCTTCCAGCAATTTCGATAATGGAACTACTCCCTTCCAGCGAAGGTTTGGAGCGTATTCAATATTTCCGGTATAAAAGTTTCCGTTAGGAGCTCCTACGCCAATTCCTCTGATGTTGTCCATGCCTCCAACCTGTTCGATCAGTACGGACAGATGTCCGTGCAATTCGTCCAGGAAAGCGTCTACGTCTTCGTGTTGGTTCGTTAGCATACGACCATCACACAGAATATTACCTCTGCGATCTACTATGCCAAACTTAGTATTGGTTCCTCCAATATCAATGCCCACCGCTAATTGCTGACTCATAATCTATTCCCTGTGATTTTAAAATAGTTTTAACTCTGAATGCAAAGAATGCCAGATATGCAAAGCATATAACTGGGATTATATAAGAATAATGCGTTCCTATGTTTGGATCATCTCCAAGACCACCCTGTACAGGAGGTATGAGTGAACCGCCGAGGATCATCAGGATCAGGAAAGAAGATCCCTGTGCAGTGTACTTGCCCAGACCAGCGATGGAAAGTGCGAAGATACAAGGCCACATAACGGAGCAGAATAAACCGCCGCTGATGAAACTGAAGAGAGAAACATAACCGGTAGTCATCAGACCAATTGCATTGGCAGCGATACCGAGTATGGCGAAGATCATAAGTGTTTGTGCAGGTTTGTCCTGACCAGCAAAGAAACCTATGATCTGGATCACCAGAATGCCTGCATACGGGTACAATACGCTTACGTCAGTACCTTTCAGGTAGTTGGCACCCAAAACGAGGCCATAAGCGAAAAATGGCACGATTACGCAGAGAATTTTGCGCATTCTTTCAGACACATTGAATACGGAGATGGCGCCTGTCCAGCGACCGATCATCATACTACCCCAGAAGAGGGATACATAAGGATCGATTTCGGCGGTAGTCAGCCCGTTTTCAGTGAGGAAGCCTTTGGTTTCGAGCAGGCCACCCATATTGCTGGCGATGGTAACTTCCACGCCTACATATACGAAGATGGCGATCATGCCCAGTACCAGCTGTGGGTATTTCATAGCACCCCAGCCTTCTCCACCTTTCTGTAAGGTGAGATCTGCACCTTTCTGCGAAGAGATCTTCGCATAGAAGAGGACTGCGAGGATACCCACGATACCGATCACGAAGAATGGCAGTTTATTCTCCTGGCCCAGACCCACCATGATGAGCACGAACAATGCGGTGATGGCGGCCAGTGTTTTACTTGCTTTAGGTGATTGCTCAAAAGGCTCGTCCGAAGTTTCTTTTGGCATTTTCGAGAACCAGAAGATAACTGCTGCAACGAGAAACAAAACAATCAGCAGGATGTAAAGAGTGTTGATCTTACTGATGTCAGTATCAGCGCTTGCCGAACCTTTGGCAGTACCGAAGAGCAAAATACTCACGATGAGTGGACCGATGGTTGTACCAAGTGAATTGATACCACCAGCCAGGTTCAGGCGGTGAGCGCCTTTTGCAGGATCTCCCAGGAGGAAGGCAAAAGGGTTTGCAGCGGTTTGCTGTAACGAGAATCCGAGGGCAACGATGAAGAATGCGCCCAGAATGAGATAAAAGGCATAGGTGGTGTTAGCCATACCGCTACCAATGTTAACTGCGGCAATGAGCGCCACAGCACCTACGACAGAAATGAGGAGGCCGTAGATGATACCTTTCTGATAACCGATCTTGTTGAGAATATCAACGCCTCTGAGTGCTGACAGGAAGTACAGCAGCAGGGAGCCGATAAAGTAAGCACCATAGAACGAGAAGTCAATCAGCTGAGATTCCAGCTGATTCAAGTGGAAATGTGACTTACAGAAGGGGATGAATATGCTGTTCGAAGCAGCAACAAAACCCCAGAAAAAAAATACAAGTATCAGTACAAAGAAAGAGGGATGTGTACTTTGCTTTGTTTGTTGAACCATAAACGTGCTAACGTGTTAACGTGTTAAATTACTGTAATCTTTGCAGCGATAAATGTATAAATTATTTTTTGACAATTCCTAAAATTTTATCAAAAAAATCCCGATTTTTCTGATGCAAAAACGTTTTAGCTAATATGGTATAAAATATCTATCTATTTCATTTAATAGTTGACAAAAAACAAAATAAGGGGTGGATTAGCATACTTTTTAACCCTTTTAGCGTGGAAATTTAGCATTCATCTATTAACAATAGCCAATCTATCGTTGTTCATTATGAAATGCGGAAATTGTTAAGTATGTTCGCAAATATCAATCAAAGTGTTTAAATAATATATAAAACAGCAGTATGGGGAACTCCGCTACATCTATTAAAGAGCCTTTACCTATGCAACCACAACAGCAGGCCAACTATGGCAAAGCTATGGGGATCATCGGCACTTTATTTTTCATTTTTGGATTTGTGACCTGGTTGAACAGCGTGCTGATCCCTTTTTTGAAGCAGGCCTGTGAAATATCAGACTTCGAGGTGTTTTTCGTCACCTTTGCCTTCTACATTAGTTACCTGGTGATGGCAATTCCGTCATCTGCCATCCTGAAGAAGATCGGTTTTACAAAAGGGATGTCTCTCGGTCTGCTCATCATGGCTGTAGGTTCCCTGATCTTTATTCCTGCTGCTTACGCACGTAGTTTTCCATTATTCCTGTTAGGATTATTTGCACAAGGTACTGGTCTGACGCTGCTGCAGGCGGCTTCTAACCCGTATGTGACGATCCTTGGACCAATTGAAAAAGCGGCACAGCGTATCAGTATCATGGGTATCTGTAACAAGGTAGCGGGTATGATCGGTATCTTCGTACTGGTACAGTTGTTATTCAGTGATGCGACTGAATTGTCCGCAAAGATTAACACCCTGACTGGTGCTGCAAGAGAAGCAGAACTGCAGGCGCTGGCACAGCGTGTGGTTGTACCTTACCTGGTGATGACGGTGGTATTGCTGGCACTTGCTTTCATGGTAAGAAAATCAGAGCTGCCTGAAATCAATACGGAAGAAGAAGATACTGCTGCTGACGAAGCGGGTGTTAAGAAAGGTATTCCTCCGCATTTGCTGCTTGGTGTAGTATGTATCTTTGCTTATGTGGGGGTGGAAGTATTAGCGATCGACTCACTGGCATTGTATGGTGAATATAGCGGTCTGGAAAAGATGGTAGCGACGAACCTGGGTATTTATAGCCTGATTGCGCTGACGATTGGTTACCTCTCCGGTATCGTGCTGATTCCAAAAGTAATTTCTCAAAAAACTGGTCTGATCATTTGTGCATCACTGGCGCTGATCCTCTCCATAGGTGCGTTGGCTACACATGGCTGGACTTCTATTATCTGCATCATTCTGCTTAGCTTATCACATGCACTTATGTGGCCTGGTATCTGGCCGCTGGCAATGAACAAAGCAGGTAAATATACCAAGATCGGTGCGGCTTTCATGGTGATGGCGATTTGTGGTGGTGCGATCCTGCCATTGATCTATGGCGCGATTGCAAAGGGTTCTGACAGGCATATTGCTTATGTGGTAATGCTGCCTTGCTATTTGTACATCCTGTATTATGGTCTGAGTGGGCATAAGGTAGGGTTGAAGAAAGCGTAAACAAGAGATTTAATAGACAAACTTGCGTATGCAAGAGTGGTAAAGCCATTATGCAATTACGAAATATATTTTAAAAAGAAAGCCGCTCACTGAGCGGCTTTCTTTTTAAATATTGATCATTCTTTTTAGATATTCATCATCCGGTTTTAATACTGATCATCCAGCGCAAAGATCGGTTTTCGATTGATCCATTGCCCTCTCGTGAAATCAGGTATGTACTGTACACTCCCTCCCTCTGCTACCGATGCTTCGCTCAATGGCGTTATCGCATACATCGTAGCCAGGTCATACACATCCTGTGCATAAGGCGCTCCTCTCTTTATACTTTCTACAAAGCTATTAATCACATACCAATCCATTCCTCCATGTCCTGCACCTGCAGAACTCTTGGTATATCTCTTCCACAGCGGGTGATCATATTTACCCATATAGCTGCCTCCATCTTCCGGCTCACCTGCTTTTTCCCACTCATCATAAGGGCTCTTGCCTTCCACATACACACTTGCTTTATCATCCATCCACAAACCATTCGTTCCCTGCACCCGGAAGTTCAAAGAATAAGGACGAGGTGAATTCGTATCATGCGACAACATGATCGTTTCTCCATTGCTGGTGCGGATCAAAGTAGTAACAATATCACCAAGATTGAATTGCACCTTTGCATTTGGATGGCTCTCGCTGCTATTGTCAACAATATATTTATGCAGACCACGTGATTTGGTAGCTACCGATGTGAGAGAGAGCAGACGGTTTCCTCTGTTCACATTGATCATATTCGCTACCGGCCACAGACCATGCGTAGGATAGAGGTCGCCATTACGGTGTACGCTGTGATTAGTACGCCAGTGTGCTTCGGAAAGTCCTTTCTCACCAAACTCGACACCACCGCCATAAATCTGCTTCCCATCATTGAACTTTACTTTCCGCAGATCATGTTGGTAGCCTCCCTGCAGGTGAGTCAGTTCTCCAAAGAGACCTTGTCTCACCATGTTCAGCACCGCCATGATATCGCGACGATAGCTTACATTTTCCATGGCGAATACAGGCACGCCTGTTTCTTCGCTCACATTCACGAGTTGCCAACATTCTCCAACATCAGTCGCGCCACATACTTCTACTGCAGGTGTTTTACCCGCTTTCATAGCAGCTACTGCCTGTGGTGTATGCCATTCCCATGGAGTGGCGATGATCACTGCGTCGATGTCATCTCTCTTAAGTAAGTTGTGAAAATCTTCAGGTCCGTTTGTGTACTCTGCTACTTTCCTTTTACTGCCGTAGATCTTGTCAATCAGTTTTCTTGCTCCCGGAATTGCCCAGTTAGTGTCAGGATCGGCAATAGCGACTACTTCAACGTCTGTACGGTTTAAGCATAACTCTAAGTGGCCTTGTCCCCTGGCACCAACGCCAATGAGGCCCATTCTGACTTTTTCTTTTTTTACGTTAGCGAATAACCTGGAAGGAGTATCCAGCAAGGTAAGGCCGACTCCGGCGGCCATTGTGTTTTTGAGAAATGTTCTCCGGTGTAAATGCTGCTTTTTCATGTTTCATTTTGGTTTTGCTCTTGCCGATAACATGATTGAATGGTGTATTGTATTGTGTAGCTGGTCGTTAAATGTAATGTAAATGAATTGCAATTGCAATTTTTTTCATTTATGGCGGAACAGTTGAATTCTACTATTTTAACTTTGACTTCCTTTATTTTCTCTACTAATAGCAGAAATCCTCCTCTCAATGGTATTAACTCCGGAAACCATGATATAATACGATGAAAAAATTATTGATTACAGCCGGGCTGTTAACCTGTCTGGCTGCTACAAACGCGCAGAAGATTGCCCCTTACGGCCCTCTGCCTACGAAAGCACAGCTGGAGTGGCAGGACCTCGAAAACTACATGTTTATCAGCTTTGGCCCAAACACCTTTACAGGCAAGGAATGGGGCGATGGAACTGAAGACACGTCGTATGCGTGAGGTGGTATTTAAAAAGAACCTGGCCCTGCATGCCAAAGTAACAGCTTCCAGCTCCAGGACCCAGGTAAAACCTGCCAGTCTGGTGGATGACGATGCCGGCACTTACTGGGCAAGTACCGACTCCGCACTGACGCCGGTGATCACGCTGAACTTCAAAAAGCCATGACTTTCAACCGTTTATTATTGCAGGAGTACATTGCGCTGGGCCAGCGTGTAAAGAGTTTCAGGGTAGAAGTGCTGGATCACGGTCAATTTAAAGAAATAGCGAACGAAACGACAATTGGTCATAAACGTATATTATTATTACCAGACACGGAGACGAAGGGCCTCCGCATCACCATCACAGCAGCCAAAGCCTGTCCTGTATTGAGTGAGGTCCAATTGTTCAATGCGCCCAAAAGCTGATTTATACCTCTAGCTGCAAATAATTAAATTTAACACAACTACGAACACAGGGAGCTCTTTTTAGGGCTCCTTTTTCATAACCCATTGTAGATCAGCTGAAATATAGATTGAGAAAATATATTTTCTATAAATCTCTGTTTGGCGCGGCTTTTGTTAATCTTGCATTGGAAATTTAACAGTAAGTCGGAAAATTTTTTGACCACATTGAATAAATAATATTATAACTTTGCGGTTGATTAATTAAAGACAGTTTTTAACAATTTAATGCTGAACTGAAGTTGGAAAACTTTGCGGCCCATAACCTTTCTCCTTTTCACCCTTCCCTAATGGGAGGTGAGTACTCCATTGGGTTCAATGTCTTTAGATACCTATCCCGACGACCTCGTATTTGATAGTGTCGCCTAGCCAGCCCGCTATCGCAACCTTAATGCCTCCTCACAAATTCATTAAGGTATTTTCCCCCACTCAAAATGGGTAGTAGATTCAATTTATTTATTGTAACGTTTTCAATTGACAAGATTGGAAAATCCGAATATTATCGTACGGGTAGCCTCCGTTGACGATCAGCATTATGGTAAGACAATTACCGACGAGATGGAAGCTTCCGCCAAGGCCAGAGGGACAGGCATCGCTAAGCGTTCTCCAGAATATGTACAGCATAAAATGGAAGAAGGCAAGGCCGTGATCGCAGTTACTGACAAAGGTGAATGGGTAGGTTTTTGCTATGTAGAAGCCTGGGGCCATGAGAAGTTTGTAGCTAACTCTGGTTTGATTGTAAACCCCGCATTCCGTGGACATGGTGTGGCAAAAGCCATTAAACATAAAGTGTTCGAACTCTCCCGCGAGAAATATCCTGATGCCAAGATCTTTGGTCTGACTACAGGTCTCGCTGTGATGAAGATCAATTCCGAGCTGGGCTATGAGCCGGTAACGTACTCAGAACTGACTGACGACGAAGAGTTCTGGAAAGGATGCCGGAGTTGTGTTAACTTTGACGTGCTGACCAGCAAGAATCGTAAGAACTGCCTGTGTACTGCTATGCTCTACGATCCTGTAGAGAAAGCAAAAGAGGAAGCAGCAAAACGTGCAGCGGCAGCAGAACATTATAATGTAGTGATACAGCCACAGGTGATGGTCGCCGCAAACGGCACTATCCAGCATTCACAGCGCAAGCGTAAGTTCTCTGACAACTTCAAACTGTTCGAACGCTGGCTGCGGTATAAAAGATTCGTACTGCTCAAGAGCGGTAAAGAAAAAGAGGGAGGAAGCGGCGGCGGCGCTGCTGCTGCGAGCAAGAAAAGATTCTTCCTGTTTAATTTTTTATAGATAGACAATATTATTATCAACAATCATTATCACTATAAGTAAATGAAAAAAGTAGTACTGGGATTTAGCGGAGGACTCGATACTTCCTATTGCGTTAAATATCTGACAGAAGAAAAAGGATATGAAGTGCATTCTGTAATCGTGAATACCGGCGGTTTTTCTGAAGAAGAACTGGTGGAAATTGAAAAGCGCGCTTACAATTTAGGTGTGAAGAGCCACAAGACGGTAAATGCAGTACGCTCTTATTATGATAGTGTAATCAAATACCTCATCTTCGGAAATGTACTGAAGAACAACACTTACCCACTGAGTGTAAGTGCTGAGCGTATGAGCCAGGCACTCGCTATCGGCGAATACGTGAGAGAAGTTGGTGCAGATGCTGTAGCACACGGTAGTACCGGTGCAGGTAACGACCAGGTTCGTTTTGATATGATCTTTAATATCATGATCCCAGGGGTTGAAATCATCACCCCGATCCGTGACATGAAACTGAGCCGTGAAGCAGAAATTTCTTACCTGAAAGAAAAAGGTGTGGAAATGAACTTTGAAAAGGCTGCATACTCCATCAACAAAGGGATGTGGGGTACATCCGTAGGTGGTAAAGAGACCCTGACTTCCAACGGTTTCCTGCCTGAAGAAGCATGGCCTACACAACTTACCAAAGAAGGTACTGAGCAGGTGAAACTGAAATTTGTGAAAGGTGAACTGACTGGTGTAAACGACAAGACTTTTGCACATCCTTCCGAAGCCATCCAATACTTACAAACCATAGCAGGCCCATTTGCCATTGGCCGCGATATACACGTAGGTGATACCATCATCGGTATCAAAGGCCGCGTAGGCTTTGAAGCTGCCGCGCCTGTTATTATTATTAAAGCGCACCATGCACTGGAAAAACACGTGCTTACAAAATGGCAGCTGAGCTGGAAAGACCAACTGGCTGCATTCTACGGCAACTGGATGCATGAAGGTCAGATCATGGACCCTGTAATGCGCGACATCGAAGCGTTCTTACAGCACAGCCAGGAAAATGTGACCGGCGAAGTATTTGTAACGTTACAGCCTTACCGCTTCCAGGTAACTGGTATCGAATCTGCTTATGATCTGATGAGCAGCAAATTCGGTAAATACGGTGAGATGAATAATGGCTGGAGTGGCGAAGATGTAAGAGGTTTCAGCAAGATCTTCGGTAACCAGACTATGATCTGGCATCAGGTAACTGAGAGCGCCAACGGCGGCAAATAATTAAGAATGGCAACTGAGAAAAAAATAAATGCAGGGATCGTAGGCGGCGCAGGTTATGGTGGCGGTGAAATGATCCGTCTTTTACTCAATCATCCCAACGTAAATATATCATTCGTACACAGTCGCAGTAATGCCGGCAATCCTTTGTATGCCGTACATGCTGACCTGCTGGGCGAAACTGAGCTCACCTTTACAGGTGAACTCAGCAACGATGTGGATGTGATCTTCCTCTGCCTGGGACATGGCGAAGCAAAGAAATTTGTGGAAGACAACGACATCCCTGCACACATCAATATCATCGATCTGAGCCAGGATTTCAGACTCGGTGAAACAGCCAAAGGCCGTGAATTCGTTTATGGTCTCGTAGAGCTGAACAAAGAAAAAATTGCCAGCGCAAAGAACATCGCCAACCCGGGCTGCTTTGCCACAGCTATACAACTTGGCCTATTGCCACTGGCTAAGGCCGGTAAACTGCAGGAAGTACATACTACCGGTATCACTGGGTCTACCGGTGCCGGACAAAGTCTGCAGGCAACTTCCCATTTTACATGGAGAGCCAACAATGTAAGCACATACAAAGTGCTGAGCCATCAGCACCTGAAGGAAATACGACGAAGCTTACAGCTGTTGCAACCTTCTTTCGGAGGTGAGATCAATTTTGTACCTGTAAGAGGTGACTTCCCAAGAGGAATCTGGATCACTTCGTACCTGAACAGCGATCTGTCACTCGAAGAAGCACAGCAGCTGTATAAGGACTATTATGCAGATGCACCGTTCACACACGTGAGTGATAAACAGATTGACCTGAAACAGGTGGTAAACACCAACAAGGTCCTGATCCAGTTAGAGAAAGTGGGCAACAAACTCGTGATCCACTCTATCGAAGACAACCTGGTGAAAGGCGCCTCCGGACAGGCCATTCAGAATATGAACATCATGTACGGACTGGATGAAACTGCAGGACTGAAGCTGAAATCAATCGTATTTTAAATCTTAAGATCCTTCTTAACAATGAATTTATTCGACGTATATCCCATCAATAATATTACTATTGAGAAAGCCTTAGGTTCCAACGTTTGGGACGATCAGGGCAACCAGTACCTTGACATGTATGGCGGTCACGCAGTGATCTCTATCGGTCATACACATCCTCATTATGTAAAGCGGCTCACCGAACAACTGAACAAAGTTGGTTTCTATTCCAACTCTGTAAAGATCCCTATTCAGCAGCAACTGGCTGAAAAACTGGGCCAACTGAGCGGTAAGCCTGACTACCAGCTGTTCCTCGTGAACTCTGGCGCAGAAGCAAATGAGAATGCACTGAAACTGGCCTCTTTCTACAATGGTAAAAAGAAAGTAATTGCTTTCAAAAACAGCTTCCACGGTAGAACCAGCCTGGCTGTTGCGGTGACAGACAATCCCAAGATCGTAGCGCCTGTGAACCAGACTGACAACGTAATTTTCCTGCCATGGGAAGATGAAGCAGCACTGGAAGCGGCTTTCAAAGCCAACGAAATCTCCTCTGTGATCATCGAAGGTATACAGGGTGTAGGTGGTATTAAAGTAGCCAGCACTTCTTTCCTGCAAAAGATCAGAAGTCTGTGTGATCAGTATAATGCAGTATTCATCGCAGACAGCGTACAGTGTGGTTATGGCAGAAGCGGTAAATTCTACTCCCACGACCATGCAGGTGTGAATGCAGATATTTACACCATGGCAAAGGGTATGGGTAATGGTTTCCCAATCGGTGGTATCATCATCGCTCCTCATATCAAACCAGCTTACGGTATGCTGGGGACTACATTTGGTGGTAACCACCTGGCTTGTGCAGCAGCACTGGCCGTACTGGAAACAATGGAGAGTGAAAACCTGATTGCGAATGCAGAGAAAGTAGGTAACTACCTGATCAGCGAACTGCAAAAATTTCCACAGGTAACCGAGGTAAGGGGTAGAGGTCTCATGATCGGTATCGAACTGCCGGAGTCACTGAACCATGTGAGAAAAGAACTGTTATTTAAGCATAAGATCTTTACCGGCGAGGCGAAGCCAAATGTGATCAGGTTGCTGCCTTCACTGGCACTGACCATGGAACATGCCAACGAGTTCCTGACTGCTTTCAGCAAAGAACTGAACTAACTTTTGTTATTGACTTATTTTGTATTTTATAAAGAATAGCGGCTGAGGATTACAGATGCCAGTGGCAGGCTTTAAAAATCAAAAACTTAAGTCACTCACTAACTTTTATACTATCATCATTACAGCGCCATACAGAAAAAATGAAACAATTTATTTCAGTAGATGATGTGCCAAGTGTCCCACGGTTAGTGGATATCGCTCTGGACTACAAAAAACAGCCTTTTAAAGATAAGAAACTGGGTGAGAACAAGACCCTGGGTATGATATTCTTAAACCCAAGTCTGCGAACACGATTGAGTACGCAGGTGGCGGCAAAGAACCTTGGGATGGAAGCGGTTGTATTCAACATCGATAAGGAAGGCTGGCAACTGGAAATGAATGATGGTGCGATTATGAATGGCAGCACCTCAGAGCACGTGAAAGAAGCGGCAGCAGTGATGGGGCAATACTTTGACATCATGGCGATCCGTACTTTTCCCGGTCTGAAAGACAAGGAAGCGGATTACACTGAGAAGTACATTAACCAGTTTATCAAATATGCAGGTGTACCTGTAGTGAGCCTGGAAAGTGCGACCCTGCACCCGCTGCAGAGCCTCACCGACGTTATTACCATTGCAGAGCGCTGGCAGCAGCCACGTAAACCAAAGGTAGTACTGACATGGGCGCCGCATGTAAAAGCATTGCCACAGGCAGTACCCAATTCATTTGCACAATGGATGAATGCATGGGGTGAAGTTGATTTCGTGATCACACATCCTGAAGGGTACGAACTGGATCCAAAATTCAGTGGTAATGCGCGGATCGAATACAACCAGGATAAGGCACTGGAAGGTGCTGACTTTGTGTATGTGAAGAACTGGTCTTCTTACAAAGACTATGGTAAGATCACCTGCACAGATCCCAGCTGGATGGTGGACAACGCGAAACTGATAGGTACGAACAATGCGAAGATCATGCACTGTCTGCCAGTAAGACGAAATGTGGTGATCGCAGATGAGGTACTGGATGGTCCGAATTCGATCGTCATACCAGAAGCCGGCAACCGTGTATGGGCTGCGCAGGCTGTGTTAAGTGAGATTTTGAAGAATAAATAATATGAAGGCATCCCGCAAGGGATGCCTCCCAATTTTTAAGTAAAATATGATCGATCTTTTTGTCATTAAAGTCGGCGGTAACGTCATCGACAACCCTGCTTTGCTGGATGCTTTTTTACAAAAGTTTTCTAATATTCAGGGTAAGAAAATACTGATACACGGTGGTGGAAAGATAGCGACAAGAATAGGTGATAAACTGGGTATCGAATCAAAATATGTAGATGGCCGCCGTATTACAGATGCGGATACTATTGACGTAGTGACCATGGTATATGGTGGTTTGGTGAACAAACAACTGGTAGCAAAATTACAGGCTAACGGTTGCAACGCCATCGGTATGACAGGTGCAGACGCAAACATTATCCCAGCTGTAAAAAGACCCGTAAAAGAGATCGACTACGGATTTGTAGGAGACATCAATAACGACCAGGTACAGTCAGCACCGCTGAAAGCATTGCTGGAAGCTGACCTGACACCGGTATTCGCCTCCCTGACCCACGATGGCAAAGGGCAGATCCTGAATACAAATGCAGATACCATCGCCAGTGCGCTGGCGATTGCGATGTCGAAAATATATAACGTAAGACTGATTTACTGTTTCGAAAAGAAAGGAGTACTACACGACGCACAGGACGATAATGCCGTCATTAACCTGATCGACCGTCAAATCTATAATGAGCTACTGGCAGACGGCGTGCTGACAGACGGTATTCTTCCTAAGCTGAACAACGCATTTGCTGCGATTGAGAGTGGGGTAAATGAAGTGCTGATCGGCCATGCAGACGATGTGCTGAGCAATACCTCTGACACAGTAGCCGGCACCTTAATACGCTAACACCTATGTGGAACCAACAACTGTATGCAGACGCTGTTGAACTGTTAAAATCACTGATCGCAACTCCTTCCCTGAGCAGGGAAGAGCAGGATACTGCTAAACTGATCGGCGAATTTCTATCAGCGAGGAACATTCCTTTCAACCAGCATCTGAATAACATCTGGGCGCAAAATAAATACTTCGATCCTGCTAAACCAGTGATCGTATTCAATTCCCATCACGATACTGTAAAGCCAAACCCGCAATATACACGTAATCCATTCTCGCCTGATATTGAGGATGGCAAACTGTATGGATTGGGTAGTAATGATGCAGGTGGTTGCCTGGTCAGCCTGATCGCTACCTTCCTGCATTTCTACGATCGGCAGGATTTAAAATATAATATTATTCTCACCGCTACTGCCGAAGAAGAGATCAGTGGTCACAACGGTATCGAGAGCATCCTCGATCAGTTGCCAGCTATTGAATTCGCGATCGTAGGGGAACCTACACAAACCCAACTGGCCATCGCCGAAAAAGGCTTGATGGTACTGGATTGCACAGTGTATGGGAAAGCGGGTCATGCGGCGAGAAATGAGGGCGAAAATGCCCTTTATAAGGCACTGCCGGATATTGAATGGTTCCGTACCTATCAATATCCAAAAGTATCTGAAACACTGGGTCCTGTGAAGATGAGTGTTACCGTGATCAATACATCGAACAAAGCACACAATGTGGTGCCTGCAGATGTATCTTTTGTGGTGGATGTGCGTGTAACAGAACAGTATTCCCTGGAAGAAATTCTGGAGATCATACAGGAAAATGTGAAGTGTGAAATAAAGCCGCGTTCTATCCGTATGCGTCCTTCCGGTATTCCGCTGGACCATCCGTTTGTCCAGGCAGGCGTGCGGTTAGGAAAGACCTGTTATGGTTCACCTACCACTTCTGATCAGGCATTAATTCCATCTACTTCTATCAAGATGGGACCTGGCGATTCTGCCAGATCACATACCGCTGATGAGTTCATTTTTGTGGATGAAGTGAGACAGGGAATAGACAGTTATATATCATTGTTGGAAGAGATTATTAAAAACTAATTTGAAATGAAAATCTGGCAAAAAGACAAAGCAGCCCTTGCTGAAGTAGATAAATTCACGGTAGGTAAAGATCGTGAAATGGATGCTTTTCTCGCGCCTTTCGATGTGCTTGGGTCACTGGCACATACGACGATGCTGCAGACGATTGGCCTGCTTACAGCAGACGAATTGGCTGTGCTGCAAAAAGAATTAAAACAGATCTACAAAGAGATACAGGAAGGCAACTTTGTACTGGAAGATGGGGTAGAAGATATCCACTCCCAGGTAGAGCTGCTGCTGACCCGCCGTTTGGGTGAGGTTGGTAAAAAGATCCATAGCGGACGATCCAGGAATGACCAGGTTTTAGTAGACCTGAAATTATTCCTGCGTTCGGAGTTGCAAATATTAGTGAAGGAGGTAAAGGGCCTGTTCGACCTGTTGCAGCAAAAGAGTGAAGAATATAAAGATCGCCTGATGCCGGGGTATACACACCTGCAGATTGCCATGCCATCTTCATTTGGTCTCTGGTTTGGTGCGTATGCAGAAAGTCTGGTGGATGACCTGACGATGCTGCAGGGCGCTTACAAAGTGGTGAACAAAAACCCACTGGGTTCTGCTGCAGGATATGGTTCTTCTTTTCCGCTGAACCGTACACTCACCACACAGTTGTTAGGTTTTGACGACCTGAATTACAATGTGGTGTATGCACAGATGGGGCGTGGTAAGACAGAGAAGATCGTATCTTTTGCACTGGCAGGGATTGCGGCTTCGCTGGCAAAGATGGCGATGGATGCGACGTTGTTTATGAACCAGAATTTTGGCTTTATCACCTTCCCTGATGAGCTGACGACTGGTAGTAGTATCATGCCGCATAAAAAGAATCCGGATGTGTGGGAACTGATCCGTTCTCATTGCAATAAATTGCAGGCGTTGCCAAATGAGATTGCGATGATGATCACCAATTTACCTCTTGGTTATCACCGTGATCTGCAGTTGCTGAAGGAAAATTTATTTCCTGCATTTGGGGTGCTGAAAGATTGCATTCAGATGACAGGATTGATGTTGTCTAATATTCGCATTAAGGAGAATATTCTGGATGATGCAAAGTATCAGTACCTGTTTAGTGTGGAAGTGGTGAATAAGCTGGTGCTGGAAGGTGTGCCTTTCAGAGAAGCTTACAAGCAGGTAGGGTTGGATATAGAGAAGGGGAATTTTGCACCTGAAAAAGCAGTGCAACATACCCATGAGGGAAGTATTGGGAACCCGGGAACTGCGGAAATAAATAAAATGATGGAAGATGTGTTGAAAGGTTTTAACTTTGTCAAAGTAGATGCAGCGATTGCGGCATTGACTAAGTAGACTTACTAACCTATTTTATTAAAGGGGGTGGAATTATTCCACTCCCTTTTTCTTTGAAAATGGGTTTCATCTTCGTTGGTGAATTCCATTTTTCATGAATGTTTTCTTTGAAAATGGTTTTCATTCCCCGTTGGAGAATTTCCGCTTTCATGCATGTTTTTATCTCATAATACTTTTTATCTCTTCTACCAGTCTATCAATCTTCTTCGTACCATCCGTACGGGTAAATCGTGATCCTGTCACTTTCGACAGTCCATCTTGTTTTAATCAGTTCCTTAATTGACATACAGATTAACATTTAGGGCTCCCGACGAAAAAAAATAAGAGGCCGTATTATAAGATACAGCCTCCCTTAATTCTGGTACCAAATGGAGATAGGTAACCATTTTAGTAATGCTGAAGAGGTTTCTTTATTTTTGAAACAACTTCTTTCAATATGTGCCCCTTATAAATTAGAATCCGATATTGACCCCGGCAAAGAAATTCGTTCCGGCCATTGGGTAATACCCGTTGGAAGAGTATAACTGTCCGCCTTCTCTGTACATATAAGTATAACCATTAGGACTATACATAGCGTTCCAGATATTATTCAGCATGAACTGTACTCCCAGTTCTTTAAAGAGCTTTTGTGGTACGATATAATTGATACGCAGATCATTCGTATAATAACCATCCAGGCTGCGTTCTTTTCCGCCGGTGTTATCCAGGTACTGACGGCTTACATACTTACCTATCAAGGCTATTTCAAGGTTCTTTATTGGTTTTGCAGTCAATGTATAACCACCTACAAAAGCAGGAGAGAAAGCAATATTACTGCTGCTGGATACTACAGTATCCTGACCACCTGTATCGTAGTTATCGATATAGCTCACAAAGTTTTTCACTTTATTCTGACTGAGTGCGGCATTCAAACCAATGCTGAAATATCTGCCCAGTCGCTGTGTACCCTGTAATTCAATACCGGCGCGGTAGCTCTTAGGTATGTTAGTGCGGGTATAAGCACCTACTTCATTCAGTTTACCGGTTTGTACCAGTTGATTTTTGTAGTTCATGTAGTACACGTTCGCCTGCAATGCCAGGTCGTGTGTATGCAGGGTGTAACCGGCTTCTACATCACGCAGACTTTCAGCTTTGGGTGTTTGTAGTTTGGCTGCTTCAAAGTCATCGCGGTTAGGTTCTTTATTTCCAATAGCGAAGGAAGCATATACATCCTGTTGCTCATTGAGAGAATAGGTGATACCTGCTTTTGGATTGAAGAAGTTGTATTTGTTATGCTGAATGAGTGTAGGATTATCTTCAAAACCATCAATGTTGTATTTCACATCGCGGTATTGCAGATCTGCAAATACACGGAGGGCTTTGGTTACTTTGTATTCACCTTTCCAGTAGATGTTTGCATCCCGCTTCATCGCATCCAGGTTATAGTATTTATAATTCTTGTCGATGGCGTATTGTGCCCAGATAATTTGTCCGTTGTGATTGCCTTCGTAACGGTTCCAGCCACCACCTACACTCCAGCTGAATTTAGTGCCCTGGTAATTGACAGAGAAGATGCTACCATAGAAATCATTGTCCAGCCATAGCTGGCGGATGAGGTCTGTGCTGGTCACTTCCGCATCATTGATAACAGGGTTGGTAAGGCCATAAGCACTGTAAGCCTGTGCTTCTTTGTACTGCTCGTAATACCCTTTGCCTTTGGTATAGTGAGCCGCAACGGTGAAGTTCAGTTTATCGCTGAGGGCCTGGTTGAGGAACAACTGGTAGTTGTCCATCTGGTAATTGTCTGTTTCGTTATTATAATAAGAGCCATCCGATTTTTGTCCGGCAGAGTTATAGGTACGGTGGGTAGCCAGGGAATCCTGTGGTACGCCGTTCCATGCCTGGTAAGTTTTTTCAGTGCCAGAGGAAATGTTGAGGCGGATGGCGGTGTTTTTGGAAATATATGCGGCAGAAGTATAAAAAGCTTTGAGATTGGAGCTGGCACGATCAATATAACCATCGGAGGTGACTCTTGACAGGCGGGCATCTACGGTGAAGTGGCCGTTAATGAGCCCGGTACCTGCTTTGACTGTGTTCTTCCATGAATTGAAAGAGCCAAAGCTGTTGTAGATTTCGCCATAAGCTTTTTCCCGGTAATCGTTGGTGCTGATATTGAGAGAGGCGCCGAAAGCCCCGGCACCGTTGGTAGAGGTCCCTACCCCCCGTTGCAGCTGAATACTGCTTACGCTGGAAGCGAGGTCTGGAATATCTACAAAATAAGTGCCCTGTGATTCCGCATCATTGACAGGGATACCGTTGTTCGTAACATTGATACGGGTGATGTCCGTACCTCTTACGCGCATGCTGGTGTAACCAATGCCAGTACCTGCATCGGAGTTGGTCACTACACCTGGCATTTGATTGAGCAGGATGGGGAGATCTTGTCCCAGGTTTTGCTTTTTGATCTCTTCGGCGGTGATAGTAGATTGAGTAAATGGCGCATGCTGGCCTACGCGGAGGCTGGTGATTTCAACAGGCTGTACGAAGAGGCCGGTTTCTTCCAGTTGCAGATCGGCATTGGTACTAGTTCCGTTTGTATGCACAGCAGTGGTGAGGGGCTGAAAGCCCAGGTAAGTTGCTTTGATAGTAAAGGTGCCCTGTGAAGGGAGTAAAATGCGGTAAACCCCATTGGCATTGGAATGGGCGCCGGTATTATCGGCAGAAAGGATGCTGACAGACACGCCTTCAAGGGGGTGGCCGGTTTTTTTGTCAGTGATTATACCGGTTAGCACGGTTTGTGCATGTACCGAGACTGCGCTGAAAACCAGCCATAGCAGTAAGAATTGTCTCATGGACTCAACAGTTTAAAAAGCTACGGTATGAGGGTAGCATTAAGTTATCTGCTACGCATGTGCGTGCAGCTTGCCATATGTGGGTAAGGAAGAATTGGTTCACTTACCTTTCCTAATCAGCATTACCTGATCAGGTTCAACGGGTCTGATCTCAGCCTGATAGTAAGGCACCCCGAGGTGAAGCCGGCTGGTGGTTTTGAAAAAATGTACGATAGTACATACCGGATTCCGAAACAAAGGTATAGAGAAAAATTTTTTAAATGGAAGAAAATTGTTAAATTAGAATTGCATATATATTATCCCCCCTGGAAAGTTTTCACACGTTTTATTTTTTTTAATGTTAACCATCAATTTGTAATTGCATGATCAGACTTTCGGTCATTGGCCATCTGGGGCATGATGCTTTGAAAAAAGTCATCAACGGGAAATCAGTGCTGTCATTCAGTGTAGCACAAAATGAACAGTTTAAAGATTTAATGGGAGTAGTACAGGAGCGTACTACATGGATTAATTGTTCTGTCTGGGGGCGGGATAATCTGGGACCGTATTTAAAGAAGGGAACGCTGGTGTATGTGGAAGGCAGGCCTGTGTTCAAAGGGTATGCGGGTAAGCAGGGCGAGGTGCTGGCAGGTGTGAACATGAGAGTAGCGGAACTGGCGTTGCTGCCGGGAGCGAGGGGGGTATTGGGAACTGGAAGTGCAGGGGTAGAGGAGGAGCGAAGTGAGGAAGAATTAGAAAGGGAGAATGAAGAAGAAGATGATGATGAAGGTGTAAGAAATGATTTGCCATTTTAATGAATTTCCTTTTTAAAAGGGATAGTTTTCGTCTATAGGTCTGTTCTTTATCCCTGGTGTGATGTCGGCAGTTCATTGATATTGTCAATTTCCTGAATCTTAAAAACTCACTTTTGCCGTTGGCAGAAGTGAGTTTTTTGATTCATGTAAATGAAGAAAAAGAAATATTCAATTATTTTTTGTTCAAAAGTACTGCCTTGAAAGCCTTGACAGTAGTATATCTTATAGCTTGAGTCTATGGCCGGGTTAAAATGATAGCAGGATTTCTTTTAAAAAATATTTGGCAGGGATTAATCTTTGTCTATCTTTGCACTCTCATTGCGAGGTAGAGCAGAGGTAGCTCGTCGGGCTCATAACCCGAAGGTCAGAGGTTCGAATCCCCTCCTCGCTACAAACGAAGTCCCGGCTAGGTCGGGATTTTTTTATTTCAGGAAGTTTAGGAAAAAAATTACATGCATAAAGCAGGGTTTGTAAATATCTTCGGAAAGGCGAATGCAGGGAAAAGCACCCTCATGAACGCTCTCATTGGCGAAAAGCTCGCTATTGTATCCCCGAAGGTTCAAACTACCAGACATCGTATAACTGGTATTGTGACTACTGATGAATACCAGATTGTATTCTCCGATACCCCGGGTATTATAGATCCGCGTTACCGGTTACACGAAAAGATGATGGGCGCAGTGAAGTCAGCACTTGAAGATGCAGACGTCGCTTTGCTGATGATGGATGTGAAAGACAATGTGGCTGAAAACCTCGAACTCTTCGATTCGCTGAAACTGAAAGCAAAATGTCTGCTTGTGATCAACAAGATGGACGTGATGGAAAAGGAAAAGCTGGAAGAGATCGTGAAGCAATGTGAAGACTGGGGCAAAGCAACTGTCATCACCATTTCTGCCTTACAGAAAAAAGGTGTGGATGCGCTGCTGAAACAGATTGTCAGCATGCTTCCGGAAAGTGATCCTTTCTATCCTGAAGATACATTAACAGATAAATCTACCCGCTTTTTCGTAGCTGAAATAATCAGGGAAAAGATCTTTCATCTGTATGAAGAAGAGATCCCTTATCACACAGCAGTAGTGGTGACACAGTACCAGGAAAAAACAACATTGACGAAAATCTCTGCGGAGATTATTGTGACGAGAGATACACAGAAAGGAATTATCCTGGGCGATAAAGGAACAGGCATCCGCAGACTGGGTACCATGGCGCGTGAAGACATTGAAAAGTTTATTGGTCAGAAAGTGTTCCTTGAATTGTTTGTGAAAGTGAGAGGTAAGTGGAGAGACAATGATCTTTATCTGAAAGAATACGGTTATTAATTCTGAATAGAGACGGCTCTCTAACAGAACATATAGGTTTTAAGTTTAGTAATTTTTAAAATATTATGGCTGGATTTACAGTAGCAATTGTCGGTCGTCCTAATGTGGGTAAGTCTACCCTGTTCAACCGTTTGCTGGAACAGCGCAAAGCCATTGTGGATGACGTCTCTGGCGTAACGAGAGATAGACAGTATGGAGTGGCAGACTGGAATGGCAGATCTTTTAACGTAATTGATACCGGTGGTTTTGTACACGGTAGTGATGATGTATTTGAACGTGAGATCCGCAAGCAGGTAGTGATTGCCATGGAAGAAGCAAACGTGCTCCTTTTCATGTGTGATGCTGCTACAGGAATTACCGATCTTGATGATAATATGGCGGAACTATTGCGCCGCTCTTCCAAACCTGTTCTCCTGGTGGTGAACAAAGTAGATAACAACAATCGTATGTTGGAAGCTGCTGAGTTTTACAGTCTGGGCTTCGAAAAGGTATTCTTTATGTCTTCTATGAGCGGTAGTGGTAGCGGTGAGTTACTCGATGCAGTAGTAGAACTGATGCCTGAAGAAGAGGTGAGAGATGAAGATGCAGAAGCAAAGGAAATCCCAAAGATTGCCATCATCGGTCAGCCGAATGTAGGTAAGTCTTCCCTGCTGAATGCATTGATTGGTGAAGAGCGTAATATCGTTTCCGATATTCCGGGTACAACCAGAGATACGATTCACACGCATTACAAAATGTTCCAGAAAGATTTTGTACTGATCGATACAGCGGGTTTACGCCGTAAGTCGAAGGTACATGAAGACCTGGAATTCTATTCAGTGATCCGTGCGATCAAAGCAATGGATGAAGCGGATGTATGTCTGTTACTACTGGATGCGGTAATGGGTATCACTGCGCAGGATCTGAACATCTTTAGCCTGGCTGCCCGTAAGGGGAAAGCGATTGTGATCCTGGTGAATAAGTGGGATCTGATTGATGATAAAAAGACAAATACTGCCCGTGATTACGAAAAGCAGCTGAAAGAAAGACTGGCGCCATTCAACGATGTGCCTATCATCTTTACTTCAGTGGCAGAGAAGCAACGTATATTCAAAGCAATCGAAGAGGCACTGCGTGTGTACGAAAACCGTCAGCGTAAAGTACAGACTTCCAAGCTGAACGATGTGATGCTGAAGGCGATTGAGGCATTCCATCCACCTGTAGTAAGGGGTGTACCTATTAAAATTAAATATGTGACCCAGTTACCTACGTATACGCCTGCATTTGCATTTTTCTGCAACCTGCCGGAGGATGTGAAACTGCCGTATCGTAACTACCTTGAAAATCAATTGCGTACAAACTTTGATTTCCAGGGGGTACCGCTTAAATTGTTCTTCCGGAAGAAATAACGACCGTTTTTTAATAAAATTAGGGCAAAAGTGTTTTATAATTAAAAATAACTATATACCTTTGCCCATCTTAAAATTATCAAAGCATGAAAAAATTATTCTTTTTAGCAGCTGCTGCTGGTATGTTCTTCGTAGCTTGTAACGGTGGTTCTACTCCTGCTACAGATTCTACTGCTACAGCTCCAGCTGTTGATTCAGTTGCTACAGCTCCAGCTGCAGATTCAGTTGCTACTCCAGCTGTTGATTCAGTTGCTGCTCCAGCTGCAGATTCAGTTGCTAAGTAAGACTAACGTTTTACAAGAAATTTGCCTTCCTGCATGCAGGAAGGCTTTTTTGTTTTTAGGATATTCATGTTGTATTAAAAAAAATCCGCCGTTGATAACTGATGTCGTAAGCATCAGTTATCAACGGCGGAAAAAGATGGCCTGCGGCCGGCTTTAAAATCGATAATTAATCGTTTTTCTCTTTATTCAGCACTTCTATTGCTTTCTTCATCATGCCATCATTCTGATTCAGCGACTCCCAATATCCTTCATAACTCCAAATCTGTCTCGCTAATATTGCTTTCAACCTGTTTTGTATTTCAATTTCATCATGCGGTTTCAATCCACTCAAACCTTTTATACTATCACGTTCTGCATAACTCTTGAATGCACTCATTATGCTGGCCGGTACCTGGTACTGGTTTACAAACTGTGATGCATCTTTATATTGTTTGAACTCATCTTTGTGACCAATGTAATATTGATATACAAAATTACTGAAGGCACTACGGGAATACATACTTGAAATCACTGGTGAGAAACGGCTGGTATCAAATGGCATGAAGAGGTCCGGTGTAATACCACCACCGCCATATACCACTCTTCCATTTGCCGTCTTGTATTTTACGGTATCCAGTACTTTGATGCTATCCTGGTTTACAAATTCACCATGATTGAAACGGTTCAGGATATCTTCATCATATGCCTCGCGACCATTGGCGTACGACTTCTGAATGCTTCTGCCAGAAGGGGTGTAGTAGCGGGCTACAGTAAGACGCAGTGCACCACCGTTGCTCAGATCGAACTGTTCCTGTACCAGGCCTTTACCAAATGTACGACGGCCGATGATGGTACCGCGATCCCAATCCTGTACAGCACCTGCCAGTATTTCGCTGGCACTTGCAGAACCTTCGTCCGTCAGGATAGCGAGTGCACCATGTTCAAACAAACCAGGTTTCTCACATTTATAATCTGTACGGGGATAGCTCTTACCTTTTGTATAAAGGATCAGTTTATTATCATCCAGCAGTTCGTCTGCAATACGGGTAGCTGCATCGAGGTAGCCACCTGGATTCTGACGCAGGTCGATCACCAGCTTCGTCATCTTTTGCTTTTGCAGGTTGCGCAGTGCAGCCATGAATTCATCGAAAGTATTGCCGCTGAACTTACTTATTTTAATATACCCGATCTCAGGAGTGGCCATATAACTGGCATCCACGCTATACAGTGGAATGATGCCCCTGGTGATCTGGATAGGACGCAGCTCATGGTTACGCATCATGGTCACCATTACTTTGGAACCTTTCGGGCCCCGCAGTAACTGACGGATCTTGTCGCTGGTAATATTATTACCCGCTACCAGGCTGTCATTTACCTTGATGATCTTATCGCCGGTCTGTACACCAGCCGTCTCTGAAGGACCACCGGCGATGACGGAGATAACATTAACAGTGTCTCCGGTAATGTTGAATTCCACACCGATGCCCTGGAAGTTGCCATCCAGATCTTCATTCACCTCTTCCACACTGGAAGGGGGGATATAGATAGAGTGGGGGTCAAGGTGGGTGAGGAGGCCTTCGATAGCTTCCTGTTGCAGATCGCCCAGTTGCAGGGTATCAACATATTTCACTTTGAGAAGGTCCATGACTTCCTGTAAAGGTCCCTTGTCTACCCGGCTAAAGAGGAGCGTTTGCGCTCCGGTGTTAGACCCCGGCATTTTATGGCCCAGATACATTCCCAATGCCAGTACTACGGCTAAAAGTAATGGTAAAAAAACATTCAATTTCCTGTTCGACATAACTTCGATATTAAGATTGCGGCAATGTCCGCTGCGCTGTGGCCATTTTTAGGTAATTTTTACAGCAGTAGTATATATAATCCTGTTTTGTTTAACTTGTGGGGCAAAAATAGTATAATAACATATAATCATCACCTAAACCTCAAACCTTAACGGGCGTGTCATGAAAATAAAGCTAATCGCAGATAGTGGGTCCACCAAGGCGGATTGGTGTTTAACGGGGGGCAATGAGACAGGACATTTTGCTACACAGGGCATCAGCCCTTATTTTTTAAGCGCTCAGCAGATCAGGGAAATCCTTGAAAAGGAGCTGTTACCACAGTTACCAGCAGATGTAGAGATTGCAGAAATCTTTTATTATGGAACCGGCTGTTTACAGCCAAAGAGTGTACAGATCGTACAAACAGCCCTACAATCTGTATGGCCACATGCTGCTGTTGATGTAAAACATGACCTGATGGGGGCTGCAAGGGCATTGTGTGGCAGAGAACCCGGTATAGCCAGTATTTTGGGTACAGGTTCCAATTCTGGTTTTTATGATGGCACAACCATTGTAAAGAATAATCCAGGACTGGGTTATGTACTGGGCGATGAAGGCAGTGGTGCCGTACTGGGCAAAAAGTTGTTGCAGATGTACCTCTACAATTCATTTGACGAGGAACTGAAGAGTCGCTTTGACTACATGTATAATACTACGAACGATGAAATCCTGGAAAATGTATACCGTAAACCATTGCCTAACCGTTACCTGGCTGGTTTTGCGCGTTTTTTGGGAGAGAACAGAGGGCACTATATCATAGAGAACATCCTCGAGGATGGGCTAAACGAGTTTTTTTTCAATCACATCTATAAATACAGCGAGAGCTGGACACATCCGCTGCACTTCACTGGTAGCATAGCCTGGAACTTCAGGGATATTCTGCAGGAGTTGTGCGAGCTGTATGAGCTGCAGCTGGGAAGGATATTACGGAGCCCTATGGAAGGGTTGCTGGAGTATCATCAAATTTAAAATCTATCAATCGAAAATGTCTTTTCAGAGAACCACTGAACAACCTTCACACTATAGACATCTGGAGAAGATGAGTGTGCAGGAGATCCTGAGTAATATAAACCAAGAGGATAAAACTGTACCCCAGGCTGTTGAAAAAGCGCTTCCTCAGATAGAGAACCTGGTGACGGTGATTGCCGATAAGATGCTGGCTGGTGGCCGGTTATTTTATATGGGCGCCGGTACCAGCGGCAGACTGGGTATTGTAGATGCGAGTGAGTGCCCACCTACATTTGGAGTGCCATTTGGGTTGGTGATCGGGTTGATTGCAGGGGGAGATGCGGCCATACGCAAGGCAGTGGAGTTTGCAGAGGATGATACGCAGCAGGGATGGAAAGATCTTTTAGCACATAATATTTCCGAAAAAGATGTGGTGGTAGGGATTGCGGCGAGCGGCACCACCCCTTATGTAATAGGTGCATTGAATCAATGCCGGGAGGCGGGAATAGTGACAGGGAGTATTTGTTGTAATGCTGGTGCACCCTTATCAGCAGCGGCAGATTACCCGATCGAGGTGGTGGTAGGGCCTGAATTTGTGACAGGGAGCACCCGTATGAAGAGTGGAACGGCGCAAAAGCTGGTGTTGAATATGATTTCGACGGCGGTGATGATACAACTGGGACGTGTAGAGGATAATAAGATGGTAAATATGCAGCTGACGAATGATAAACTGGTGGATAGAGGGGTGAGAATGCTGATGGGACAGTTGAACCTCAGTGATTATGAGCAGGCGAAGGCGTTATTGTTGAAAGCCGGCAGTGTGAAAAAAGCAATGGAGGACTACCGTTAATAATTGCAGTTTTTTCCTGAAATTTGTGAAAACACTAATTTCAGGAAAATAGCCCATGCACGAGATAGAACCATTTTACAACTGGCGACATTTATATAGTGCCGAGGAGGATGAAAGCTCTCCTTTCTATGGAAGAGAGTACAGTGAATTCACCTTTTCGAACACAGTATATAATTATTATGTTCACCCTCAGTGGGATGAATTCGGTTCCAGGAACCTGTATATGAAAGTCCTATATGCTGATTATCAGTTCAATTACGTCATAATAGAGCTATTGGGAGAGTGGAATGACGCCATTGAAAATGATATAATGACCCTGAAAAGGGACATTATAGATGTGATGATTGCCACAGGAATCAGAAAATTTCTATTAATTACTGAGAATGTAATGAACTTTCACTCCTCTGATGATTGTTATTATGAAGAGTGGTGGGATGATATAAAAGACGACGGTGGGTGGATAGTGGCGATGAATATGCCGGTACAGACCCGGCAGGAGTTCGAGAAAGCACATCTGGACAACTATGTACATCTGCTGGATGTTGAGAAATGGCGGCCTTATCAGCCCCATCATATTTTCAATGAGATCGATAACCTGATGATGCGCAGGTTGGAATAGTCATCGTATCAGGGTAATTCAAAAATTCCACGTGACCTTGTGTCGGGTGAGAAAATTCTTTTCCCTACCTCATTGGATATGAGCACCAATGAGGTTTTGATCCACGCGAAATATGAGAAATATCATTTGGTTTTTATTTTTCCCGCTTTAACTTTGCGCGATATATTCGAATAATTATCATATCATCTTTTAAGGAAGCTAATTTTACTTATGAAGTGGTCACAGTTTTTTAATACCTCTATCGGTAAAAAATTATTAGTGGGTGCTACCGGCCTGTTCCTTTGTAGTTTTGTTATTGTGCATCTTGTAGGTAATCTTCAGCTGCTGCTCAATGACAACGGGGAAGGCTTCAACACCTACGCGGATTTCATGGCCCACAACGAACTGATCCAGCTTGTGGCATGGGGTTTAAAAGTCGCGGTAATTATCCACTTCTGGGTTGCATTACAACTTACTTTCAGTAACAGAAAAGCCCGTCCGGTTAAGTATGCAGTAAACCCAGGTAATCAGACTTCTTCCTGGTTCAGCCGTCAGATGGCGATCATGGGAAGTATTCTGCTGGTATTCCTGCTCATTCACCTGAAAGATTTCTGGTGGGCTATGCACTACGGTGATTTGCCTAAAGGAAATTTCGGAGGTAAAGAAGTGACTGACCTGTACAGCACCGTGTACACAGCGTTTACCACTCAGCTGTGGCTGGTGATCCTGTACGTTATCGGTATGGTTGGTTTGTCTTTCCACCTGATCCATGGTTTTAAGAGTGCTTTCCAGACCTTTGGTCTGAACCATGTAAAGTACAATGGCCTGATCAATTTTGTAGGTGTATGGGTATTTGGAGTACTGATTCCTATTGGTTTCGCGCTTATTCCCGTGATTATCTATTTTAAACATTAAGTAAAGTAAGGAGATATGTTGAACTCAAAAATTCCTGCCGGACCATTAGAACAAAAATGGGAAGAATATAAGGGGCATTGTAAGCTGGTAAACCCGGCTAACAAGCGCAACATGGAAGTGATCATTGTGGGTACCGGTCTCGCAGGGGCATCAGCTGCTGCGTCATTGGGCGAGTTAGGATATAAAGTAAAAGCTTTCTGTTTTCAGGATAGCGCCCGCCGTGCACATAGTATTGCTGCACAGGGTGGTATCAATGCTGCAAAAAATTACCAGAACGACGGTGACTCTGTTTACCGTTTGTTTTACGATACTGTAAAAGGTGGCGACTACCGTGCCCGCGAAGCGAATGTGCATCGTCTGGCAGAGGTGAGTGGCAATATTATAGACCAGTGCGTGGCACAGGGTGTACCCTTTGCACGTGAGTATGGTGGTATGCTGAGCAACCGTTCATTCGGTGGTACTCAGGTACAGCGTACTTTCTACGCAGCAGGTCAAACCGGCCAGCAGCTGCTGTTAGGCGCTTACTCTGCACTGCAGCGCCAGGTGGCTTTGGGTAACGTAACCATGTATACCCGTCACGAAATGCTGGAAATCGTAACGATCGATGGCAAAGCACGTGGTATCATTGCCCGTGACCTCGTAAGCGGTAAGCTGGAGCGTCACTTCGGTCATGCGGTATTACTGTGTACCGGTGGTTATGGCAACGTGTTCTACCTGTCTACCAACGCAATGGGTTCTAACGTAACCGCTGCATGGAAGGCAACTAAGAAAGGTGCTTACTTCGGTAACCCTTGTTACACACAGATCCACCCGACCTGTATCCCTGTTTCCGGTGATCATCAGTCCAAACTGACACTGATGTCTGAATCACTGCGTAACGATGGTCGTATCTGGGTGCCTAAAAAACAAAACGACAACCGTAAGCCAGGTGATATCCCTGAAGATGAAAGGGATTATTACCTGGAAAGAAGATATCCTGCATTTGGTAACCTAGTGCCTCGTGACGTGGCTAGCCGCGCTGCCAAAGAAAGATGTGACGCCGGTTATGGTGTAGGTAGCTCCAAACAAGCTGTATATCTCGATTACGCTTCTGCAATCGAGCGTTATGGTAAGATTGAAGCAAACAAAAGACAGATGCACGATGCAGCTCCTGCCCTGATCACCAAACTGGGTAAAGAAGTTGTGCAGGAGAAATATGGTAACCTGTTCGATATGTACGCTAAGATCACCGGTGAGAACCCTTACGAGGTGCCAATGCGTATCTACCCTGCAGTACACTATACCATGGGTGGTCTGTGGGTTGACTACGAACTGATGACTTCTGTAACAGGTTTGTATGCACTGGGTGAAGCTAACTTCTCCGATCACGGTGCAAACCGTCTGGGTGCTTCTGCACTGATGCAGGGCCTGGCTGATGGTTACTTCGTAATACCTTATACACTGGGTAACTACCTGGCAGACGATATCAGAACCAAAGCGATCCCTACTACGCATCCTGCTTTTGACGAAGCTGAGAAGCATGTACAGGATACCCTCAATCAACTGATGGGTATCAAGGGTACCAAATCCGTAGACTACTTCCACAAGAAACTGGGTAAGATCATGTGGGAAAAATGCGGTATGGCGCGTAACGAAAAGGGCCTGACAGAAGCTATCGAAGAGATCATCGCGCTGCAGAAAGAATTCTGGAGTGACGTTCGTATCCCTGGTGAGCAAAATGAGTTCAACCCTGAACTGGAAAAAGCTGGCCGTGTGGCTGACTTCCTGGAACTGGGTGAACTGATGTGCCGCGATGCGCTGAATCGTAGAGAATCCTGTGGTGGTCACTTCCGTGAAGAATCTCAGGAAGATGGTGGTGAAGCAAAACGTGACGACGAAAACTTCTCCTACGTTTCTGCATGGGAATACAAAGGTCCTAACCAATACGAACTCCATAAAGAGGAGCTGGTATTTGAGGTTTGTAAACCTACTCAGCGTAACTATAAATAAGGTCTTGTCTGGCTACGGCCAGATTATTTACAACAATAATAGTCCAACCAGATATGGAACATTATAACATGAATCTCACACTTAAAGTGTGGAGACAGAAAAATTCAGAGGCGAAGGGTAATTTCGAAAATTATCAGGTAAGTGAGATTTCTTCTGAAATGTCATTCCTTGAAATGTTTGATGTGCTGAATGAGCGTCTCATTAACGAAGGAAAAGACCCGGTAGCTTTCGACCACGATTGTCGTGAAGGTATCTGTGGTATGTGTTCCATGCATATCAATGGCCGTGCACATGGTCCATGGCAGGGTACTACCACATGTCAGCTGCACATGCGCGCTTTCAAGGATGGTGATACCATCACTGTAGAGCCATGGAGAGCTGGTGCTTTCCCTGTAGTAAAAGATCTGACTGTACACCGTGCTGCGTTTGACCGTATCATTGAAGCAGGTGGTTTCGTATCTGTAAATACAGGTAATGCACAGGATGCGAATAACATTCCGGTACCTAAGGATGATGCAGATGCTGCATTTGCTGCTGCTGCATGTATTGGTTGTGGTGCTTGTGTAGCTGCTTGTAAAAACTCTTCTGCTATGCTGTTCGTATCTGCTAAGGTGTCTCAGCTGGCATTACTGCCACAGGGTCAACCTGAGAAGAAGAGCCGTGTCCTGAACATGCTTGCACAGATGGATAAAGAAGGTTTCGGTAGCTGTACAAATACAGGTGCATGTGAAGCTGAATGTCCGAAAGAGATCTCACTGACTAACATCGCCCGTCTGAACAGGGAGTTTATCGGTGCTGGTTTTACTTACGAAAAGTAATATTGGCGTAATTGAATATCGTCGATAATTGAATATTGTAGTAATTGAATATCGTCGTAATTGAAATTTGAAAGGATGTACCAATTCGGTACATCCTTTTTTTAGATATTACAGGTTATGTAGCAATTTGAGTTTTTAGTTATTCCGGTTTTTTGTTGCTGCGATAGCAGCAACAAAAAACTGCTTTCGGGGTTGCACTTTTGCCTTCGCCAAAAGTGCAACCCCGATTTTCTTTTATTTATTGCAGTCATAATTCGTAATTTCCTGTAGTTCCCAAAAAAATTCCGTTATGACTCATCAATCCCGAAGAACATTCCTGCGCAATCTTGGTGGCACCACTGCCCTCCTAAGCGTACGCCCTCTTTCCTCCTTAGCCAACATCTCCCCTAACGATAAGATACGGATAGGCTGTGTCGGTATGGGGATCATGGGTTTTGCTGATGTGCGGGACTCACTTACGCTCCCCGGCATAGAGCTGGCTGGCGTAGCCGACCTCTATACCGGCCATCTCACAAAAGTAAAAGAGCTATATGGTAAAGATATCTTTACCACCCGTGATTACAGAGAACTGCTGGAAAGAAAAGACATCGATGCGATCATTGTTGCGACCCCTGACTTCTGGCATGACACCATCTCTATTGCTGCTATGGAAAAAGGTAAGGCGGTGTATTGCGAAAAGCCCATGGTACAGCAGATCTCCGAAGGACATGCCGTTATTGCCACACAGGCAAAAACAAAAGCCATCTTCCAGGTGGGGAGTCAGCGTGTAAGTAGCATAGGCCTTGCAGAAGCAAGAAACCGCTACCTGGCAGGCGATATCGGCGAACTGGTGATGGTCGAGGCACATATGGATCGTCATGATGCGCTGGGTGCCTGGCAGTATTCAATTCCACCCGATGCTTCGCCCGCTACAGTAGATTTTGATACCTGGCTGAAAGACACTGCCAGAATTCCTTTCGATCCTGTTCGCTTTTTCCGCTGGCGCAATTACAAAGCTTATGGCACAGGTATTCCCGGAGACCTGTTTGTACACCTTATTTCAGGGTTACATTTCATGACAGGGGTAGCAGGTCCTCATCGGGTATATGCCACTGGCAACCTGAAACAATGGAATGATGGCCGCGATGTACCTGATGTGGTGATGGCCCTTTTTGATTACCCAGGTTTCCAGGTGAACCTCAGGGTGAACTTTGCCGATGGTGGGGGAGGTGGTGAAGCCACAAAACTAATAGGCACTGAAGGTGTACTGGAACTGGGCTGGGATAGCTTTAAGATCAAAAAACATAAACTGGCGGCAGCACCAGGGTATGGTGGCTGGGATACATATAATACATGGCCCAAAGCCACACAGGAGGCTTATGTCAAAGAATACAATGAAAAATATACCCCTGCACAAAGGCAGCAACCTGTACAGGAAGGAGAAAGTGTTTTTAATGCACCTCCCGGTTATGATTCCCACATTGATCACCTGGCTAATTTTTATGAATCTGTTCGTACTGGCAAAAAAGTAGTAGAAGATGCTACCTTTGGATTAAGGGCTGCAGGGCCTGCGTTGCTGACAAATGAAAGTTATTTTCAGCAACGACCTATAAAGTGGGACCCCGTGAAGATGGTGGAGGTGGGTTAATTTTGTACTTTAGTAGTCTCAATTATTACCACCTATGAGGATAGCCGCTGCTTATTACGTGATCTTAGCTATGGCCCTGTTTGCCTGTAAGGAAAAAAAGAAAGTTATGTCAGCAGAATCAACGACAACGATAGCCGCTCCGGTAGCGGAAAAGAAAGATACAGCGCTTACTATAAACGGTGATACCCGTATAGATAGCTATTACTGGATGAATGATCGTAATGATCCTAAAGTCCTCGCTTATCTGAATGCAGAGAATACTTACCTGGATACCATGATGGCTTTTGCAACACAGCTGCGTAAGAAGCTGTACGAAGAAATGCGTGGCAGGATCATGGAAACGGATGCCAGTGTGCCTTATCTGAAAGAAGGGTATTACTATTACACCCGTTATGTAGAAGGAAAAGAATACCCTATCTACTGCCGTAAAAAAGGTAGCCTGGAAGCCAAGGAAGAAATCACCCTCAATGTCAATGAAATGGCAGCAGGGCATGATTATTACCAGGTAGGTGGTATGGCGGTAAGTCCTGACGGGCAATGGTTAGCTTTTGGTGTAGATACCGTGAGCCGCCGTCAGTATACCATTCGTATCAAAAACCTGCAAACAGGTGAAATACTTCCTGATGCTATTCTGAATACCACCGGCGGTGCTGCGTGGGCCAGCGATAACAAGACCTTTTTCTATACAGGAAAAGACCCTGTTACTTTGCGGGCAGACAGGATCGGCAGACATGTGGTAGGTACTGAAGCTGCAAAGGATAAAGAGGTGTTCCATGAGAAAGATGAGACCTTTAATACCATTGCTTACAGAAGTAAATCAGGACAGTACATCTTCATCGCAAGTGAAAGTACATTGTCTTCTGAATACCGGATACTGGATGCATCCAAACCAATGGGCGATGCGAAAGTATTTTATCCACGTCAGCATGATCTGCTGTATGATGTAGACCATCAGGATCAGCATTTTTATATCAGAACAAACTACCAGGCGAAGAATTTCAGACTGATGGAATGCCCGCTGGACAAGACGGGTATCAGGGATTGGAAAGAGGTGATTCCACATCGTACAGATGTTTTGCTGGAAGGTCAGGAGTTGTTCAAAGAGCATATGGTACTGAGTGAGCGTAAGAATGGTCTCACACAACTGCGTGTGATCAATACACATACACATCAGGAACATTACCTGCACTTTGATGAACCTGCTTATGTAGCGAGTGTGTCTATCAATCCTGAGTTTGATACGAAGACATTGCGCTATGTATATACTTCAATGACGACGCCTTCTTCCACCTATGATTATGACATGGATGCGAAGACAAATGAGCTGAAGAAAAGACAGGAAGTATTGGGTGGTTATGACCCGAAAAATTATGTGACCGAGCGTGTGTATGCAACAGCGAGAGATGGTGTGAAAGTGCCGATCTCTATCGTGTATAAAAAGGGATTTGAAAAGGATGGCAAGCGACCTTTGTTACTGTATGGATATGGTTCTTATGGTCATAGCATTGATCCGGGTTTTAGTTCAAACAGGCTGAGTTTATTAGATAGAGGATTTGCATATGCAATAGCGCATATTCGTGGAGGAGAAGAGATGGGCAGACAGTGGTATGAAGATGGAAAGTTGTTTAAGAAGAAGAATACGTTTTATGACTTTATTGATTGTGCAGAATTCTTAGTGGCACAAAAGTATACGGATAGTACGCATTTGTATGCGATGGGTGGTAGTGCTGGTGGTTTGCTGATGGGTGCTGTTGTGAATATGCGGCCTAAGTTATGGAATGGTGTGATAGCGGCGGTGCCATTTGTAGATGTGGTTACGACTATGCTGGATGAGAGTATTCCATTGACCACGGGAGAGTTTGATGAGTGGGGCAATCCAAAGAATAAGGAGTACTATGATTATATGAAATCTTATTCTCCTTATGATAATGTGGTAGCGCAGGATTATCCAAATATGCTGGTGTTGACAGGGCTGCATGATTCACAGGTGCAGTATTGGGAGCCGGCTAAGTGGGTGGCGAAGTTGAGAGCGTTGAAAACGGATAAGCATTTATTGTTGTTCAAGACAGATATGGAAGCGGGGCATGGCGGGGCTTCAGGAAGGTTTAAGCCTTTGGAAGATGTGGCATTGCAGTATTCGTTTCTGTTAGGATTAGAAGGGAAATAATTTTAAACTATTTTAAATTCCTACCAATAAAAAAGAGGGTGTAATTTCAGATACACCCTCTTTTAATTCGGATACCTGATGGAGCCAGATTCCATTGTATGCGTTTCTCAGGAGTTTCAATTATTAATGATACACCTTCTTTTTTATTGGAATCGCGCAATGGCCTGCGGCCGGCTTAATTCATTTTATTTCTTGTGTTCTAAGAATTCAGTCTTAACTGTCTCTCCAAAGAAGATGTTTGTCAGCTTTTCAAAAATAACCGGATCATCTGTTGTAAAGAATCTCCTGCTACCATTCTTACTCAATCTCGTTTCCATTTCAGGATGTCTTACCAGATAATCTTTCAGGCTATGGGCTACAATCTTTCCCTGTGATAAAAGCGTAATCCCCGCGGGCAAAAACTGCCTTATCTTCCTGGTCAAAATCGGATAATGAGTACACGCCAACACCAGCGTATCAATATCCGGTGCATCCGTCAATATCTGATCCAGGTATTTCTTCACAAAATAATCAGCCCCTTCGCTATCTGCCTCCCCATTTTCAATCAAAGGCACCCACATCGGACAAGCCAACTGATGTACTTTCACGTGTGGAAAGAACTTTTTGATTTCAATAGGATACGATTCCGAGCTCACCGTACCTTTTGTCGCCAATATTCCTACTTCGCCGGTCTGGGTGAGTGTGCCTACCATTTCGGTAGTCGGCCTGATCACCCCTAAGACCCTGCGATCCGGTGCTATGTTCGGCAGGTCTTTTTGCTGAATGGTGCGGAGTGCCTTGGCAGAGGCCGTATTACAGGCCAGCACTACCAAAGGACAGCCCATGTCAAAAAGGTGCTGTACACATTCCAGTGTGTAGGTATGAATGGTTTCAAATCCTCTGTTGCCATAGGGGGCACGGGCGTTGTCGCCCAGGTAGATATAATCGTATTGTGGCAGGGAGGTGATGATCTCTTTGAGCACCGTGAGTCCTCCATAGCCGGAGTCGAATACGCCAATTGGCCCAGTTGTCATTTCTTTATTTTTTCATCAATCCTGTACCAGTCAGGTCATAGATTTCCTGAATTTCGTGGAGGACTTTTTCGAAATCAATTTTCAGATCTATCAGTTGTCCGTTTTTCAGGTCATACACCCAGCCGTGTACGGTAGGGAACTTGTTCAGAAGGTAGGATTGCTGTACGGCGGCGGTTTTGATAACATTCACACATTGCTCCTGTACATTCAGTTCTACCAGGCGATTGTAACGTGCATGCTCGTCTTCAATGTTGTTCAGCTCCTCTTTGTGCAGGCGGTATACGTCGCGGATATTGCGGAGCCATGGATTGAGCAGACCGAGGTCGGCTGATTGCATGGCTGCTTTTACACCTCCGCAGTTGTAGTGGCCACATACGATGATGTGTTTTACCTGCAGGTGGCGAACGGCGTAGTTGATGACTGACATTACGTTCAGGTCAACATTATTGACCAGGTTGGCTACGTTTCTGTGAACGAAGACTTCACCGGCATCCAACCCCATGATCTCATTGGTGGGTACCCTGCTATCGCTACAGCCTATGTAGAGGTATTCTGGCTTCTGCTCGTTGGCCATTTTTTCAAAAAATTCCTTGTCGGTAGCAGTTTTGGAGGCTATCCAACGTCTGTTGTTCTCGAAGATCTCGTCGTATTTAGTCATGGCGAAAGTGAATTAGGTGGATCAATGCAGGGTTTAAAATTAAGGTATTAGCATGAGAAGAAAAATTACCTGGGTAAAGGGGGGGAGCGCTTGTCAAAAGCCCTTTGTTTTGGGGTGTTGACCTGCTGCGGGCTTAAATTTTGATTAATGCGATAAAATATTGAAACCGTATATTTTTTCGTAACTTTGCGCCTTAAATTTCTTTAGCCAGCATGATCAGTGTTAAAAACGTATCGCTTTCTTTTGGAAAAAGAGTGTTGTTTGATGAAGTTAACCTCAACTTTACCAAAGGCAACTGTTATGGTGTAATCGGTGCAAATGGCGCCGGTAAGTCTACTTTCCTGAAAATACTTTCAGGCGAGATCGATCCCACCAAAGGAACTGTGGAAATCACCCCTGGTGAACGCATGTCCGTATTGAAACAGAACCACTTTGAGTTTGACGAGGTGACTGTGTTGAATACCGTCTTAATGGGTAACAAGAAACTTTGGGAGATCGCTCATGAGAGAGATACGATCTATGCCAAGGAAGACTTTACCGAAGAGGATGGTATGCGTGCAGGTGAGCTGGAAGCGGAATACGGTGAAATGGGCGGTTATACTGCCGAGAGTGATGCAGGTACCCTGCTGGGCGATCTGGGTGTAAACGCAGATGTGCATTCGGTACTATTGAAAGACCTGAGTGGTAGCTTAAAAGTTCGTGTACTGCTGGCACAGGCACTGTTTGGTAATCCTGACATCCTGCTGCTGGATGAGCCTACCAACCACCTTGATGTGGAAACCATCGGTTGGTTGGAAAACTTCCTGGCTGATTATGAAAACATCGTGATCGTGGTATCCCATGACCGTCACTTCCTGGATGCGGTATGTACCCACGTGGCGGACGTAGACCGTGCCAAGATTCAGATCTTCTCCGGTAACTATACTTTCTGGTACGAGTCTTCCCAGTTGATGGCCCGCCAGATTGCCGATAAGAACAAGAAAATGGAAGATAAGCGTAAAGACCTGATGGACTTCATTGCCCGATTCAGTGCCAACGCTTCCAAGAGTAAACAGGCGACCTCCCGTAAGAAAGCCCTGGAAAAACTTGTTATCGAAGACATTCAGCCTTCTAACCGTAAGTACCCAGGTATCATCTTCAAGCAACAGCGTGAGGTAGGTAACCAGATCCTGAATGTAGAGAAACTGGAAAAATCTATAGAAGGCAACAAACTGTTCGGCGATGTTACCTTTACAGTGAACAAGGGCGATAAGATCGCTTTCCTGTCTAAGGATCACGTAGCGCTGAGTACATTCTTCGAAATCATCAATGGTGAGGATAAGGCTGATAGTGGTAAATTTGAGTGGGGTACAACTGTAACCACTGCTTACCTGCCAAATGACAATGCCCAGTTCTTTACAGATAACAATATCAACCTGATGGACTGGCTGCGTCAGTTCGTGCCATCGCATGTAACAGATGTAGATGAGCCGTTCCTGCGTGGTTTCCTGGGTAAGATGCTGTTCAGTGGTGATGAGATCATGAAGAAGACCAGTGTACTGAGTGGTGGTGAAAAAGTACGTTGTATGACCAGCCGCATGATGCTGCAGGATCCAAACGTAGTCGTACTGGATGAGCCTACCAACCACCTTGACCTGGAAAGTATCCAGTCATTCAACGAAAGCATGATCAACTTTAAAGGTATCGTGTTGTTCACAACCCATGACCATACGTTCATGCAGTCTGTAGCGAACCGTATCATCGAAATTACGCCGAAGGGTGTGATTGACAGGTTGATGAGCTTTGATGAATACCTGGCTGACGAGAGAGTGAAAGCGATGAGAGAAGAGATGTATGGTGGTAAGGTACAATTAGCTTAATCACAACAGATTATAAAGAGAAACGCCGGCAGAACGCCGGCGTTTTTTTATTGTATTGTCCATTCCATAATCTGATTCAGGTCCTCAGGCAAGTACATCGGTGATCACTTTCATCTTCATGGGGTCTAAGGGCTTGGTTATGTAGGCCATTAGTTCCGGTGTGCGTTGTACTTTCTGCATATCCCGCATGTCCATAGATGAAGAGCACATGATGATGGGAATATGTTGATTGAGGGTTGGTTTAATCGTTTTATAGGCTTCGATGAAGTCCCATCCATTCATACGTTGCATGTTCATGTCCAGGATGATTAAGGAGGGCAGCATGTACTGCGGCTGGTCTTGTAACTGAGCCAGCGCATCTTCTGCGCAGAGGAAGCTGGTGATTTCCAGATTGTCGGCTTGTTGTTCCAACATCTTTTTCAGGATGAAATGAAAGATCTCATCATCGTCTACGACGTACACCTGCTTCGTGTTTTCCTGCATAATCGGTTCCTGTATTTTAACACTGTTTGTTGAACTCAATCCCAATAACATACAATATAAGATAGGGGGGGACACATGGTGATGCAAGGTTATGCATTCCCCGGTTTTCACATGAAATTGCAACCTTTTGGGCATGGGTTTCCATCTATACCATAAAAGATTAGTGCAAAGATGGGGGAATTAATTAGAATTTTATATATGTCTTTTTCCAAATAACTAATCATTAACAAATGACTGTTGTGTTAACTTTTGAAAGGAGTGCTATCTTTTTCTTAAATAAAAAGTCCCGGCATCATAAGACACCGGGACCCATTTAATAATATATAGAAGAAAACTACTAGAACAATCCGCCTTTCTTCAGTGTTACTTTACCCTGACCGATTTTGAAACCATCATGGTAGATTTCAACACTGTAATCACCAGGTTTGAAATCGGAGTTTTGTTTCCAGTCCATTACCACGGTCTGTTTCTGACCTAAGGTATAGGCTACAGTTTTCTTTGCAGTATACAGTTTTTCTGTACCATCGTCCAGTGTGAATCTGCCTGAACCAAGGGCTTCAACAGCCAGTGGTGTACCATCAGGAGCGGAGATAGCAACATACAGTTCTTTGTTACCGGTTGGAGCAATTCTGTTCTCATCCAGGTCAAAGGTCACACGCATCATATCAGCGCGTTTTGCCTTGCTTGTTTCTACTTCTTTACCATTCTTTTTCAGCATAATCGGCTGTAAATGAATGTTGGAAGCGTGTAATACGGAACCAAGATTTACTTTCTTGTTCAGGCTATCTTTGATAGAACCTACTGAGTCTCTTTCCTTACGTGCAGTATTACGTTCGTCGGTGAGTACCAGTTTTTCGCCTTCCAGTTTTTCGATCGTTTCCTGATATGAACTGATGTTGCCTTTCAGTTTTCGATCAGACGACGAGCTTCAGCCAGCTGAGACTGGGTAGCATTTTTGTTGGTCAAAATGCTATTGATTCTGGATTTCATGTCTGCAATTTCCTTATCTTTTGTTTTCACCAGACTATCCATGCGGGTGTTCTGGGAGATCAGGTCATCGAGACGTGCGTTGGCTGCATTATATTCCTGCTGGAGTGCGTCCCGTGAAGAAGAAATGGAATCAATCTGCGCAGTTTGTTGCGTTTGAATTTCGCTGGATTTATTTTTGTCATACAGCATGTAGATCCAGGTACCGGCCAGTGCTGCAATTAAAATACCATATATCAGTCCATTACGGCTTCTTGGTTTTTCAGATCCGGGAGAGCCCGAAGCAGGTTTGTTAAATGTGTTCTCAGTCATAGTCGTTATTATTTATTTAATTTTAATTGTTATATGGTTAAAACTGATTATACAAATGTAAGTGTTAAAAATACTTTAATTATAAAAATTTATAAACTGTTTTTCAACTGTGTTACCGAATATCGCATTAGATCAATTACTGCTGCTTGACATAGAGACAACACCTGCTGTTAAGGCTTTTGATTGTCTTCCGGAAAACATGCAAATGCTTTGGCTTGACAAAATCGCAAAAACTGCGCCAGATTCAGCCGAAGGGGAAGACCTATACGCTGACCGGGCGGGGATCTATGCCGAATTTGGAAAAATCGTTTGTATTTCCGTTGGATTTTTTACCGTAGAAAATGGTCGTTATCAATTGCGTATCAAATCAATTTATCATGACGATGAAAAGGTTTTATTAAGCAGTTTTTTAGAATTGGTAAATAAGTTCTATATAAAAAATCCCAAAATCCAGTTTGCAGGTCACAACATCAAAGAATTTGATATTCCTTTTATTTGCAGGCGGTCTGTGATCCATCAGCTATCTTTGCCACCTGCTTTACAACTGCATAACCTAAAACCCTGGGAAGTACCTATGTTGGATACGATGCAGTTATGGCGGTTTGGCGACTTTAAAAACTATACTTCCCTGAAGTTATTAACAGCGATACTTGGTATACCGACGCCCAAAGATGATATCGATGGAAGTATGGTGGCAAAAGTATATTATGAAGAAGCCAATGGACTGGAAAGGATTGTTACCTATTGTCAGAAAGACGTGGTAGCAGTAGGCCAGCTCCTGATGCGGTTCAAGGGAGTGCCCCTGATGGAAGATGGGGATGTCGTATATATTAAATAATTTAGGGAATGGATTATCAGGATATAATAAAAGACTGGAAACAAAAGAAGTTCAAGTCGTTATACTGGCTGGAAGGAGATGAAGACTTCTTTATCGATCAGGTGACCAACTATGCGGAGCATCACCTGCTGGATGAATCAGAGAAGGGATTCAACCTTACTATATTATATGGTAAGGAGACCTCCTGGAGTGCGGTGGTTAATGCCTGTAGACGATACCCTATGTTTGCCGAAAGGCAGGTAGTGGTGTTGAAAGAGGCCCAGGCTATGAAGGATATTCTGAAACTGGAGACGTATATCGATAAACCACTGGATTCCACCATTTTTGTGGTGGCACATAAACAGGGTAAGATCGATGGGCGCAGTAAGATAGCAAAACTGATAAAAGACAGAGGGGTACTACTCAGTACCAAGAAGATGTATGATAATCAGTTGCCGGCCTGGGTAGATGCATATGTGAATGGATTGGGCAGGGCCATCTCTCAGAAAGCAGGTATTTTGCTGGTTGATCATATCGGCAATGACCTGTCCCGTATGGCGAATGAGATTGAAAAACTGCTGGTGAACCTGGCGCCTGAAAAGAAGATTGATGAGAATGATATTGAGAAGTATGTAGGGATCAGTAAGGAATACAATGTATTTGAATTACAGAATGCTATTGGCCAGAAGGATATGGGTAAGGTGATACGTATTATCCAATATTTTGCCGCTAATCCGAAGGCAGGGCCTATACAAATGGTATTGCCGGCATTGTATAATTTCTTTAGTAAGATGAGTCAGCTCTTTGGTGTGAAAGGAGGGGAGAAGGAGATTGCAGCGGCGTTGGGGGTGCATCCGTTTTTTGTAAAGGATTATATGGCGGCGGCAAGGCAATATGGGGTAGAGGGAACGGAGAAGGCGATATTGCTTTTACATCATTATAATTTAAGGAGCATCGGTATCAACGACAGTGGGGTAGAGGATGGAGAATTAATGAAAGAACTGGCGTATAAAATAATGAACTAAGACGCATTTATGCATTAAGCCAGCCGCAGGCCCGGCCCAAAATCAAAAAGCCTTTACCGAAGGTAAAAGCTTTTTGATTTTGTAATTTTTATCCTAACAAGGTTTTCGCCTCTGTACTATCTTTATCCATCTGCGCTATCAGCGCGTCCACATTGTCAAACTTCTGATTCGCCCTGATATAGCTCACCATCTCCACCTTAATCACCTGCTCATATAAATCCCCTTTAAAATCAAATATATGTGCCTCCAGGCGCAAATCATTTCCATTAAAAGTAGGCCTTGTTCCAATACTCATCACCCCATTCAATGGTTGCTCCTGCTCCTTCACATGTACCCGGATCGCATAAATCCCCTGTGCAGGTATCAATTTCCGCTGATCTGGCAATTGAATATTTGCCGTCGGATATCCTAATTTTCTCCCCATCTTATCTCCATGCACCACCGTTCCTTCCAGAAAATACTGATAACCAAGCAATTCATTTGCCAGATGCACATTCCCTTCCTGCAAACTCTTCCTGATTTTGGTAGAACTTACTGTCAGATCATGCACAATCTGCTGCGGAATCTCGATCAAACTAAATCCATACTGCGTCTGCTCCGCTTCCAGCAATTCCAGTCCACCTTCGCGGTTATGCCCGAATCGGTGGTCGTAACCAATGATAATCGTATGAGGTTTGAATCTTTCTATCAGAAAATCCTCCAGGTAAGCCTGGGCCGAGAGCTCAGAAAACTCGCGTGTAAAAGGAACAATCACCAGGTGATCAATTCCCTGTGCCGACAGTAAAGCAATCTTTTCATCTAAAGTGGTCAGGAGTCGGACAAGATTACTCCCCGGTTGCAGTACTTCCCTTGGGTGAGGATCGAAGGTGACGATCACTGTCTCACCATCGCAGGCAGTGGCAGCCTGTTGTAATTGTCGGATGATGTGGCGGTGTCCGGTATGAACGCCGTCAAATGTTCCGATGGTAATAACTGCCCGCTTAAAAGCTGGCAATTGGGTAAGGTCCCTGTGTATGAGCATAATACGCCTTCGATATAAATATCTATGCAAATTACAACATTTCGATATAAATGATTGAAAGGGGACGGTGCATTTTGATTATTCCTCTCGTCTGTTTTGATTATTCCTCCTGCTCCTGCGGCCTATTTGAAAGTGAAGGGTTTGCGCGGGAAGGGGGAATCCGTTACTTTTGCACTTTGATTAATCACATTAAAATTAACTGGTGGATCAGAATATCTACGCCCAGCGCGGTGTTTCAGCTGGAAAAGAAGACGTGCACAATGCGATAAAGAACATTGACAAGGGCCTGTTTCCAAAAGCGTTCTGCAAAATTGTACCCGATATTCTCGGTGGACAGGCAGATTACTGCAATATCATGCATGCCGATGGTGCTGGTACCAAATCTTCTCTGGCTTATACTTACTGGAAAGAAACTGGTGATCTTTCTGTATGGAGAGGTATTGCACAGGATGCTATCATCATGAATATTGATGACCTGCTGTGCGTAGGTGCAACTGAAAACATCCTCCTGTCTTCTACCATTGGACGTAATAAAGGACTGATACCTGGTGAGGTGATTGCTGCCATTATCAATGGTACGGAAGAGATCCTGGAAGAACTGAGAGGGTATGGTATCTCCATTTTCTCTACGGGTGGTGAAACTGCGGATGTAGGAGATCTGGTACGTACTATCATCGTGGATTCTACCGTGACCTGCAGAATGAAGAGAGCAGACGTGATTTCCAATCATACCATTCAGGCGGGTGATGTGATTGTGGGACTGGCTTCTTATGGTCAGGCTTCTTACGAAACAGCTTACAATGGCGGTATGGGCAGCAATGGTCTGACTTCTGCCCGTCATGATGTATTTAATAAAACGATAGCGGAGAAATATCCGGAGAGCTATGATCCGGGTATTCCTTATGACCTGATCTTCAGTGGTAAAAAAGCATTGACAGATAAGGTAGAGGTACCGGGTTTTGGTAGTATTGATGCGGGTAAACTGGTATTGTCTCCAACCCGTACATATGCTCCGGTGATTAAGAAAGTGCTGGAAGGATATCGTGCACAGATTCATGGTTTGGTACATTGTAGTGGTGGTGCGCAAACAAAGGTGTTGCACTTTGTTGACAACGTGCATGTGATTAAGGATAACCTGTTCCCGATTCCACCGTTATTTAGTCTGATACAGGAGCAATCCGGTACAGGATGGAAGGAGATGTATCAGGTGTTTAATATGGGTCATAGAATGGAATTGTATGTACCTGAGGCGATAGCAGCGGATATTATTAAAATTAGTGAGGGCTTTAATATAGAAGCGAAGATAGTAGGAAGGGTAGAGGCGGCAGAGAAGAAACAGGTGACGGTGAGGAGTGAAAAGGGTGAGTTTATTTATCACTAAAATGAAAGAGATTTTTCCTTTTAAATAAAAACCTTCATGAAAGAGGGAATTCACCAACAGGGAATGAAAACTATTTTCAGAAAAATAGGCTGATCACTGATCAGCCTATTTCTATTTAAAACATCGGGTATACTTTCTTCTTCTTCTTAGAGTAGTATTCCTTCAGGCTGAATTCAATTGGAATATTACATTGCGCCGGAACACCTTTCCCATTTTCCATCGCAGGTTTCCACTTAGGCATAGACCTGACCAGCCTGATAGCCTCCATTTCCAAATGTCCACCCAGCTTAGGACTTATCGTACTTACATTTTCAATCCCTCCTTCGCCATTGATAGTAAATAGAACTGTGACAGTGCCTTCTATACCAGATTCCAGTGCTTCCTGTGGGTATTGGAAGTTCTTTTTCAGGTACTTCACTAACCCATTATCGCCACCTGGAAATTCAGGTTTATTAGCCGGGTTAGTATAATAGATCTTATTGAGTGCAGAATCTTTTGGCGTTACTGTTTTAGGAACAACAGGCCCAAGATAAGAAAAGTTGGAATAGGATCCTGATCCTTCCAGGCGGTATCTGATAGGAAGATTGAACTGTACAGCTACCTGTTTACCATCTACCAGACCCGGTTTCCATTGGGGCATGATACTGACTACTCTTAAGCTTTCTCTCTGTAATGAGGTATCCGTATTCGGACTTTTACTGATTGGATGGATGATGTTACCATTTTCATCTACAACAAATTGGATAAATACCGTACCCTGTACATTGTTTTTCTGTGCAGAGCGGGGGTAATGAATATTATGGGTTAAGAAATCGGCCAATGCCGTTTCGCCACCTGGAAATTCCGGTGGGACGTCTGTTTTGTAATAGATCGTTCCGGTCGGATCTGTGACGGGGGATTGTGCAAAGGTGTTGAGAGAAATTGTGCTCAGGTACAGAAATAATACAGGTATGATGTGTCGCATAGTGGCGGCAAACTAAAGAAAATATTTATTTTTTACGCTTAGGAAGTACGAATCATATTTCTACTTCATACCTGATCGGCAAATTAAACATCACACTCACCTTCTTCCCCTCCTGTGACCCCGGTTCCCACTTCGGCATCGCCTTCACCACCCTGATACTTTCCTCCTCCAACCCATACCCATGCTGTTTACCCACCGTCTTTACATCATGTATCACCCCATCCGCTCCCACTACAAACTGCACAAACACCGTTCCCTTCACACCTGCTTTCTGCGCCTCCTTCGGATAATGAATATGCTGCGACAGGTACTTCACCAGCTCCTCCTCACCACCCATATACGCCGGCGGATGCTCTACAAAAGTAAACACCTCATCCATGGCAGCAGGGCTGGTTACTGCCATGGTGGGTCGCTGACTACCCATAATCAGCAATAAAACAATAGCTATAGGGATAATAAAAGTCTTCTTTATAAATATGTAATTCGTCTTATCTGCAAGCAACATCGTGATCCTTCTCTTCACCGGCGATTGTCCAAATGTACTCACCCCTGCGAGGGAAGATGTGTGCAAGGCTGTTTGCAACAGCAGCTTTGCATAGTCGGCCTGCATATCCGAAGCAGCTGCCTTATCTGCTATGAACTCATGGACCATCGCAAGCTCTCTCTTCATTAAATAAAAGAAAGGATTGCACCAGCACACTGCACAAACCACCTCCATCCACAATTTATCTATGGTATGATATCCCTGCACATGCGCCAGTTCGTGTCGCAATACAGGTTCCTCCAAACGATCATTCAAAAAGATCTGGTTAAAGAAAGAAAAGGGTGACTCCACAGCAGCATGCCGGATAATCCTGTACCCCGAATCCTCTTTTACTTCTCCCTGCAAAGCCAGTTGCCGTAGTTTCCTCCAGTTCAGCACTATACGGCCCCCCAAAAAAATGCCTACCAGTATATATAAGGTATATAATAAGGTCTCTACATTAAAAGAATCGCCTGATGCTGAAACAGGGCCGGAAGCATACGCCCTCACCGCCAGCATCTTCATCATCATCCCCTGCTGCACAAAAGGAAACTGTATCAGTGGCAGCACTAATGCAATTACCGGCGCCACCAGCAAAAAGACTCTATTCCATGTATGCAGGGTACTATTCTTCAATGCTATTGCATAATAACAGTACAACACCCCTGAGCAGATCAATACCTTAATGATATACGGAAGCATCATTTCTTTTCAGCTTTTTTGATTTGTTCCAGCAGAGATTCTAATTCTAAGATGCTGAGATCGTTTTTTTTCACAAAAAAAGACACCATATTTTTAAAAGAACCTGCAAAGTACCCCTTTGCCATCTGCTGCAGCGTATTCTGACTATACGCTTCTTTGGTAATCAATGGAAAATACTGATGTGACTTCCCATACGCCTTAAAATCCACAAATCCTTTATCAATCAGGATCTTCACCAGCGTACTGATCGTATTATAATGCGGTTTTGGCTCAGGAAGGGTTTCAATAATGTCTTTTACAAAGGCAGGTCCTATCTGCCACAAGGCCTGCATAATCTGTTCTTCTGCTTTGGTCAATGTTTTTATCCCCGACATGTCGCTTAATTTATAATGTAAACTAATAAATTAGTTCTAACAATCTAGCATGGATTTAGCTATTTTTGTTATACTAAACCCATTTTCAAAAGTACATGAGCGCAGAACAACCGATTATACAGTTATCAAACGTCAATATATATCAGGGTAGTTCCCTGATCTTGTCAGATGTAAATATTACGGTGAACAAGGGTGAATTTGTATACCTGATAGGAAAGACGGGAACAGGCAAGTCCAGTCTGCTGAAAACCCTGTACGGCGACCTGGCCCTGAAAGAGGGTTCCGGTCAGGTAGTAGGATTTGACCTGAAAAAGATGGACTGGAAAAAGGTACCTTACCTGCGCCGTAACCTGGGAGTGGTATTCCAGGACTTCCAGCTGCTGACGGACAGAAATGTGCATGACAACCTGAAATTTGTGCTGCGTGCCATTGGCTGGGAAGACAAAAAGAGGATGGAAGAAAAGATTGACGACGTGCTGGAAAAGGTGGGTCTGACCACCAAAGGCTTCAAAATGCCCTACGAACTGAGTGGGGGAGAGCAGCAGCGTGTGGATATAGCCCGTGCTATGCTGAACTCGCCTAAGCTGATCCTGGCAGATGAGCCTACGGGCAATCTGGATCCAGAAACTTCCGACGGTATTATGCAGTTATTATTCCGTATCAGCCGGGAAGAGGGGGCAGCAGTGGTGATGGCTACGCATGACTATATATTATTACAGAAATTTCCGTCAAGAGTGCTGAGAACGGAGAACGGACGTGTGTCTGACCATGCCACCGTCAACTTTGTATAAAAGAAACAGCTTATAATCCGGGTGTAAAATTCCTAGCCGGGGGGCGACAGCCTCTACTCCGGAGGGAATATTTTTACTTATGATGGTTAATTAATAATTTTATTCTACCTTTGCCCCGGAAAAATAGCGACTAATAACCTTTATCATTTTATTATTTATTACAAGATGTCTTACTTAACTGTTGAAAAGAAAGCCAATATTTTTAAAGAATTTGGTGGAAGCGAGAAAAATACAGGCTCCGTAGAAGCACAAGTTGCACTGCTGACGGAGCGTATCAACAGCATTTCCAGTCACCTGAAAGAAAACAAAAAGGACTTTTCTACACACCGCGGTTTAATGAAAATGGTAGGTCAGAGAAAGCGTTTGCTCTCTTACCTGTCTAAAACAAACCTCACAGGGTACCGCGCACTGATTGAGAAGTTAGGTCTCAGAAAATAAAACTGAAACTTTTTTATAACGCTATTCCCAACTTATAAGGTTGGGAATAGCTTTTTTTTAGGTATACCATTTTAATCTTCACTTTATTATGAATCTGACACCTAAATCAGTTAATTTCGATATAGGAGATGGCCGCATAGTCACTCTTGAGACTGGTAAGTTAGCCCGCCAGGCTGATGGTGCTGTTACGGTTCGTCTGGGAAATTGTATCCTCTTAGCTACTGTTGTAGCCAACAAAACACCCAAAGCCGGACAGTCATTCTTTCCCCTAACAGTTGATTATCAGGAAAAATTTGCTTCTGCTGGTCGTATCCCAGGTTCTTTCTTCAAGAGAGAAGGGAAATTATCTGACTACGAAGTTTTAATATCACGTTTGATCGACCGCGCACTGCGCCCTTTGTTCCCGGATAATTATTTTTGCGATGTACAGGTATTGGTTACCCTGGTATCTTCCGATACTGAGGTAGTTCCTGATGCGCTGGCATGTCTGGCTGCATCTGCTGCACTCGCAGTATCTGATGTACCTGTACAGGAAATCATTTCTGAAGTAAGAGTTGCCCGCATTGAAGGGCAATTAGTTATAAATCCAAACCGTTCCCAGCTGGAAAAAGCTGACATGGACTTTATCATCGGTGCTACTGAAAAGAACATCATGATGGTGGAAGGTGAGAGCAAGGAATGTAGTGAGGAAGATATTATTAAAGCAATTGAATTCGCTCATGACGCGATCCGTGTTCAGGTGAAAGCGCAGGAACAACTGCGTGACCTGGCTGGCGTAACTGCTAAACGTGATTACGTACTGCCTTATGAAAATGAGGAACTGAAAGCGAAGATCATTGCATTTGCTAAAGACCCTATCCTGGCAGTAGCTAAGTCCGGTTCTGGCAAACATGAGCGTGGTGATGCTTTTGAGAAGATCAGTGAAGAACTGAAAGAATCTCTCGGCGAACTGCCTGATGAAGATGCAGCACTGGTAGGCAGATATTTCCATGACCTCGAAAAAGAGGTAATCCGTAACATGATCCTGGACGAAAGCGTTCGTCTCGATGGCCGTAGCCTCGATCAGGTTCGTCCGCTGAACATGGAAGTTGATATTCTGCCTTCTCCTCACGGTTCTGCCCTGTTTACACGTGGTGAAACACAGTCTCTGACTACTGTTACCCTCGGTACTCCGGATGATGAGCTGCTGATCGAAAGCGCTGCCACTTCCAAGTATTCTAAATTTATCCTCCATTATAACTTCCCTCCGTTCTCTACAGGTGAAGTAAAGCCAATGCGTGGTCCTGGCCGTCGTGAAGTAGGTCATGGTAACCTGGCTATGCGTTCCCTGAGGCAGATGATGCCAGGTAGTGAGTATGCTTACACAGTACGTGTAGTATCCGATATCCTGGAATCAAACGGTTCTTCTTCAATGGCGACTGTTTGTGCTGGTTCCCTGGCGCTGATGGATGCGGGTGTACCTTTGCCTAAACACGTATCTGGTGTGGCAATGGGTCTGATCTCCCGTGCTTCTGATGGCAAATGGGCTGTACTGACAGACATCCTCGGAGATGAAGATCACCTGGGTGATATGGACTTTAAAGTAACTGGTACCCGCGACGGTATCTGTGGTATCCAGATGGATATCAAGGTAGACGGTCTGAGCATGGACGTAATGCGTAAAGCATTGGAACAGGCTCGTAAAGGTCGTCTGCACATCATCGATGCAATGTACGGTTGCCTCGAAGGTGCCCGTCCTGAACCAAAACCACACGCTCCTCGTATGGAGAAACTGATCATCGACCGCGAATTCATTGGTGCTGTGATAGGACCAGGTGGTAAGGTGATTCAGGAGATCCAGCGTGAAACCGGTACCACCATCAACATCGAAGAAGTTGGTGAAACCGGCGAAGTGAGCATCTTCTCTGCACAGAAAGAAGGCCTGGAAAAAGCACTCACATGGATTAAAGGTATCGTTGCGGTGCCAGAGATCGGTGAAGTGTATGAGTCTACTGTAAAATCAGTAATGCCTTACGGTGCTTTCGTTGAATTCCTGCCTGGTAAACAAGGCTTGCTGCATATTTCTGAAGTTTCCTGGAAACGCCTGGAAAATATGGAAGGCGTGCTGACCGAAGGTGAGAAAGTGAAAGTGAAACTGGTAGGTACTGATCCTAAGACCGGCAAATTCAAACTGAGCCGTCGTATCCTGATGCCAAAACCAGAGGGTTATGTAGAAAGACCTGAAGGTGACCGTCCGGAGCGTGGTGATAGAGGTGACCGTGGCGATCGTCGTGATGGCGGTGATCGTGGTGGCAGAGGTGGCGACCGTGGTGGTTTCCGCAATGATCGTGGTGGTGACCGCGGTGGAAGCAGAGGCGGCGACCGTGGTGGTTTCCGTGGTGACCGCGATGGCGGTGATCGTGGTCAGCGTCCACAACAGGACCCTCCAATCTCTTCCCAGGCCGATGAGCCAATGGAACCAATGTTTGACGAATAGTTTAGTCTATATTTTTCAAATAAATCAACAGGTGTATCAGGAAACTGGTACACCTGTTTTTTTGCTTATCCCTCCCCATTGACCGCTCCTAACATTTATATCCCATTATCAGATATTCTATTATAATTTCATAACAGATTGAATTTTATTATGAAGATTCCACAAGCATTGAGAAACACCCGCTATTTCTTAAACGGAAACAATTTTAATGTGCTTTGCCTGTTCTTTTTTCTCCTGCCCTGGATGACACAGGCACATCCTGTACCACCAAAAAAGGAATTTTATAGTTTGCTGGTATATCATCTGAAAGATAAAGGGCAGGAGGCCAGACTGGACACCTATTGCCAACAGGCACTGATCCCATTTTTACATAAACAGGGATTTGGTAAGATAGGGGTATTTAAGCCTGTAACGAACGATACTACTCTTTATATACTCATACCTTCAACAAATCTGGAAAAGCTGCTGAAATGGCCTGAAAATGCCTTGAAAGATGCTGCATACCTGCAAAACGGAAAGGACTATGTAGAAACGGCCTGGGATCAGCCTGTTTATAGCAGAATGGAAACGATCGTGTTAGAGGCTTTCCCGGAAATGCCTCAGCTATCTGCTCCTGAATTGAAGGGACCTGACACTGCCAGGATCTATGAATTACGCAGTTATGAGGGGTCTACAGAGCGCTTATACCAGAACAAGGTAGAGATGTTCAATAAAGGGAACGAAGTGGGCATATTTAAGCGCTTAGGCTTTAATGCAGTGTTTTATGCCAGTGTACTGAGTGGTAGCAAAATGCCGAACCTGATGTATATGACGAGTTTTGAAAGCAGGGCAGAAAGAGAGGCGCATTGGAAAGCATTTGGTGCCGATGCAGAATGGAAGAAGTTAATAGGGGATACTTATTATGCCCATAATGTATCTCACCAGGATATTATTTTGTGTCATGCCACTCCTTATTCAGAATACTAAAAATGGCACCCGGTAAGGCGCCATTTTACAATAAGCATGAAATATTTATCAGATACGGATTAGTTAGCTTTTTGACAGCTGCTCCAGGTAGAAATTACTTTCCCTGAAGATGATCTTGCCATTCGGTAATTTATAGATCTTGTACTCTCCTCCACCAATATATTCGTAGAAAATCGAGTACTGAGGTACACGTACTTTCGTAGCATTCTCCACTACAGCCAGACGGCCATCCACGAGCAACTGCGACATCATATCTTCGATATATGGTAACAGAATGCCTTCGCCCTGTGTCCAGAACAATGTGAATTTATCAGTATTAAAATTGTACTCAGTATGGGTGGAATCGTCCAGCCATGCCTTGGCTGCTTTGAAATGGTTTTCTACATCAAGGTTGGTCAGGTGCGCGAACTGGATGTTACGGAAACTCTTCGGATCGTAACAGTTGTTGAACAGCATGGTGTCCAGTGTCTTAAAATAGTTCACCAGGTCCACTTTGTTGATCACAATTGTGGTGGTTTTGTTTGTATAAGTAATTGAATCCACCATGGTATCATCATGGAACAACTTCACAACGTCTTGTGCCTGGGTCATGAGGGAAAGAAAGAGGGCAGCGATAGCAAGTAAACAGGTCTTCATAGGATGCAAATTTTATATTAACTATAATGCAAATATAAAATTAACATATTATGTGTTATATAGCTGTAAACAGGGATATTTTACCATTAACATTACAATAACATGAAAATGAGGCTTTAAGGTGTTACCATCATATACAGGATTTGCTGATTTTAATATATTTGCTACATGACACATACAGCTATTACCATTACCTGTACCAATGAAATAAAAGATATTCTTATAGCTGAGTTATCTGAAAAAGGGTTCGACGGGTTTGAAGAACAAGGTGCTACACTGGTAGCATATATACCAGAAAACAATTTTGATGAAGGAGCAGTAAAAGCTCTCACGACGACGTACGGCGTAACGTATACGAGCGAAAGGGTAGGACAGGAAAACTGGAACGCCGTATGGGAAAGTAATTTCCAACCTGTACAGGTTGACAGTTTCTGTGGTATCCGGGCATCTTTCCACGAGCCATTTGATCCTGCTCCGCTGCACGAAATCGTTATCACCCCCAAGATGTCTTTTGGCACAGGTCACCATGCAACCACAGCTTCTATGATAAAGTTGATGCAGGGCATTGACTTCCGTGGCAAAAAGGTATTTGACTTTGGTACCGGTACCGGTATTCTTGCTATCCTTGCTGCCAAAATGGGCGCTGCCGTAATTGATGCGATCGATATCGATACATGGTCCGTAGAAAACACGAAAGAGAACATTGATAACAACAATGCGCTCGCAGTCAAGGTATGGCAATCAGATACCCTGAAGAATATCAGGAATACTTATCATATAGTGTTGGCGAACATCAACCGCAATATTTTACTGGAATTTATGGCCGATATGCGCTCTTTACTGGAAAGAAACGGTATTTTATTGCTGAGTGGTATTCTGAAAGAGGATGAAACGGCCATTTTAGAAGCCGCCAGGAAAAATGGTTTAGTCCTGGAAACTGTACTAGATAAGGATAATTGGCTGGCAATGAAATTATTAGCCAGGAAATAAGTTATATGTTATAACATGGTTATATAATAAGCGCTGATAATCCAATGTTCGTGTTAATGTAAATTTTAATATTTTCTTAACTTTAACAGACTTTAACAGCGAAAAATACTATCTTAGCAAAACCTAACTTATTGTATGACAGAATTATTGTTGCTTTTTTGTGCTTATCTGATCGGGTCCATACCTACCGCAGTATGGGTGAGTAAAGGCGTATTTGGTATGGACATCCGGGAATATGGTAGCGGCAATGCCGGTGCTACAAATACCTTCCGTGTCCTGGGTCCAAAAGCCGGTTCATTTGTGATGCTCGTGGATATGGTAAAAGGAGTATTGGCAGTACGTCTGGCATTATTAGTAGGTTACTATCAGAATCCTGAGCACCTGACTCAGTTGGTCAACTTACAGATAGGTCTGGGGCTGGCAGCTGTAGTAGGACATATCTTCCCTATCTGGGCAAGTTTCCGTGGGGGTAAAGGTATTGCTACCCTGTTTGGATTAGTACTGGCCATTCAGCCACTGGTAGCTATCTGCTGCGTAGCGGTATTCCTGCTGATCCTGTTCCTGACAAGATATGTATCCCTTAGCTCAATCATCGCAAGTATTGCATTCCCGATACTCATACTTTTCATCTTTAATGAGCCTGAGACATTCTATCGCATATTTGCAATTGCTGTCGCACTGATGGTGGTGCTCACCCATCAGAAGAACATCTTCCGCTTACTGAATGGTAACGAAAGCAAAGTGCCTTTGTTCAGGCACAGAGACAGGAAATAATCCTGTTCATTCTGGCATATCTCTTGCACACTTTCACAAATTATTATAATCTTTGATCATGGTTATTACGACCTTCGTAATAGTCATGATCAAATTCTGTTTTTATACTGTAGCATTCGAGGGACGCCCCCTTTAAAATTCAAATTTGTATCAGATGCAAAAAAAATTCCTGTTTATTGGAGTAAGTGTAGCAATGATGATGAGCTGTGCGAAAGTGCCTATCACTGGTCGCAAGCAATTGAACCTCATTCCTGAAAGCACCATGCAGTCCATGGCGCTGACAGAGTATCAGACATTTCTGACAGAAAACAAAACTGTCACCACTGCCGGCAACAAAGATGCTGACATGGTTAAACGGGTAGGTGCACGTATCAGTGCAGCTGTAACCCAGTACATGACCCAGAATAATATGGGGAATGAAGTAGCTGGTTATAAATGGGAATTCAACCTGGTGGATAATAAAGAGGTGAATGCATGGTGTATGCCAGGTGGAAAGGTAGTGGTGTATACTGGCCTGCTGCCGGTTACACAGAACGAAACTTCACTGGCGTGTGTAATGGGCCACGAAATTGCGCATGCGATTGCAAGGCATGGTAATGAGCGTATGAGCCAGCAATTAGTTTCTCAGGGTATTGAGATCGCAGGTTCTGTGGCTTTGAATAAGAATCCACAGGCACAGAATATCTTCTTACAGTCTTTTGGTGTAGGTGGTAATTTAGGGTTGCTGGCGTTTTCAAGACAGAATGAGCTGGAAGCAGATCATTTAGGGGTGATATTTATGGCCATGGCGGGGTATAATCCGCAGGAGGCGATTCCTTTTTGGCAGCGGATGGCGAGTGCTAGTGCGAGTGGTAGCAAGCCAATGGAGTTGATGAGTACACACCCGAGTGATGAGCGAAGGATTGCACAGTTGCAAAGTCTGATGCCAGAGGCGATGAAGTACTACAAACCAGTTAAGTAATTAAATAAGATAAGCCCAAACGCTTTTGCCGGAGGCAAAAGCGTTTGGGCTGGACCCAAAAAATGAGGCTGACCAAAAAGCAAAATGAAGGTCCTGACAATTGCTTAAACGATGACAGGGCTCCATCAGGTACCCGAATAAAATGAGGCTGACCATTACTTTTTGGTCAGCCTCATTTTTTGTTTTTTCAATTTCTGAGGACTGCTGAAAGCAGTCCTCAGAAATTGATTTTTTATGCATTTATATCCATCACCTTCTTATTCTTCTGCGCCTTCATCTTCTCCGGCACATGTGCCAGTATCTCCTTCTTAAACGCAGCAATCAACGCCTGTTTTACAAAGAACCGATGCATTACCAAACTTATCTCTCTCACCGGCTCCGGCGACTTAAAAAACCTCACCATATTCATCTGCCTTGCAGACAGATCCTGCAATGACAGCTCCGGCAAAATCGTATACCCTGCATTCAGATCCACCATCCTCTTCAATGTCTCTACACTACCCGTATTATATTCCAGATTCTTATATTCCCCCATCGTAAACTTATCCCTGCATATATTCAACACCTGGTTCCGCATACAATGCCCTTCATTCAACAACCACACCTCCCTCACATCAATATCCTCCGGCCGCACAATCTTCTTCTCAAACAAAGGATTCGTCTTCGCCGCATATACCACGAAAGATTCATAAAACAACGGTTGCTCTTCCAGGTTCGGATTCTCCAGCGGCGTCGCCAGTAACCCACAATCCAGTTGCTCCAGCTTTAATTGCTGTACAATCTGTTCTGTCGGATACTCCCATATCTCTAATTTTACCTTGGGATATTTCTTCATGAAACCTGTGAGGATACGGGGTAGGAGGTAAGGCGCCAATGTAGGAATAATACCTACGCGCAGATTGCCCTGTACTTCTTTTTTATGCCCGGATACAATCTCTTTGATCCGGCTGTTTTCTTTCAGTATGATGCGCGATTGCTCGACTATTTCCACTCCTATTTCGGTAGGTACTACCGGTAGCTTACTCCTGTCGAATATTTTCACCCCCAACTCATCTTCCAGCTTCTGAATCTGCATACTCAACGTAGGTTGCGTAACAAAGCATTTCTCGGCGGCGACGACAAAACTGCGGTAGGTGTCCACGGCGACGATATATTCTAGTTGAACTGTAGTCATACACAAAAGTAACGTAATAAAAACTCCCCGAAAATTATTGGTAATAATTCCCGGGGAGCGTGTCAGCATCATAATATGCGAATGTTAGAATATCCTGTAACGATACTTGATCTTATCTGTATTGTTGTACAGTTCCTTGATATTGATGGAAGCCTGAATTTCTTTCACTGCTTCATCCTTCAGGTTACGGAACTCAGATTGCTTTGCATCAATAGTCGCTTTATCAGCCAGACCATTATCCTGTGCAATCTTCAGCGCATTCGCTACTTTACCATAGTAAGAATCCAACAGTGTAAAGTATTCATTGTATAGGTTCTCAAAGCGTTTGGTCTGCAATACCAGGTCTTCCAGCTGGTTATTCACCTCTTTCAGATTTGGATTTTCACGCAGCAGCGCTTCGTAATCTACCTTCTTGCCTTTGGTATACTTATTCTCCAGGTCATCAAAGAACAATACTACTTTCTCTTTCTTGAAGTCAAAGAAGAAGTCGTTCAGTGTTTCACCCAGAGACTTGTTACCACGCTGTGGCAGGTTAAATTTCAGAGCACTGGCGGTGAACATGATGTGATCATACAGGTTATCGTGCAACAGGTTGAGCTGGTCTTTGTTGAAGTTCAGACCATATTCAAACTTATTGTTCGCATCGTTCAACGCTGTATAATACACTACATATTTGTTCAGTTCTTTTTCAAACTCTTTCAGTGTCTGCTGATTGATTTCCTTATTATTGACACTCACACTGTGCAGAAAGTTCATCACAGAGTTAGCAATCGCCAAAGGAGGCGTCAATGAAGTAAAGCTCTGGAAAATAGGAGAAGCGATGATAGACTTAGTCGATTCTACGATCTTGTTGCTCTTGTCATCGTTTTTGTCCTTCTTACCTTTCAGCACCACTTTTTCTACCAGTTCTACGATACGATCACTCAGCGAGAAACCCAGTTCTTTACTTTCAGGGTTGTTCAGCGATGTGATGAATACATCGAGATTGTTGGTAGTGGTACGTGACTTAAGGTCAATGATTTTTTTGTTTAACAGGTAGTAGGTTTCGCTGGCGTAAACAATGTTGTTCCTGATCAGCTGGTACTTGGTAATGTTGTCAATTTCCCGGCCCTGCAGTAATCCCTGTATAGCGCTTGAATTTGATTGATCGCTTGCCTGGATCTTTTGCAATTCTTCCATTATTCTGCGAATGGTAGTGTCCTGGCTCCTAACTTGTGGCATCACCACATTTTTTAACTCAGCGTTAGGATCCGTTGGTTGTTGAGGCTTAGGTTCCTGAGCCATGGCAATTTGAGTGCCGGCAAGACAGATCAATAGTAGTGTCAGATATCTCATAGAATTAAAATGCATGATATTGGCCTGATTTGATTTGCAAATTGTTCACTGTCAGGTACAATCTCCTCCTAAGGTTATAAAATCAATAACCGGCAGTTGAGACCTGTAAGTGAATTAGCATGCTATTAGTAGCATTTTGGAACTATATCAACCTAAACGTTAAGAAAATATGGTGCCAAAATACATTTTGGCACAAAGATAACAATTTATACTAAGTTGAAATTGTCAGTCTTTCAACTACTTTATTACCTTTGCGACCAAATTATCCACTTTCATGCTGAATAATAAAAAGATAGTGGTGGTATTACCTGCCTACAACGCTGCATTAACACTGGAAAAAACTTACCAGGAAATACCTTTTGATATAGTTGATGAGGTAGTACTGGTTGACGACGCCAGTAAGGATGATACCGTCGCCGTTGGAAAAAAATTAGGTATCCAACATATCATCCGCCATGATAATAATAAAGGATATGGCGGAAACCAGAAATCCTGTTACAACAAAGCCCTGGAATTAGGCGCGGATATTGTAATCATGTTACATCCTGATTACCAGTACACTCCCAAGCTGATTATTGCCATGAGCTCGATCATTGCCAATGATGTTTACCCGGTAGTGCTCGGCTCCAGGATCCTTGGAAAAGGGGCCTTAAAAGGTGGAATGCCAGGTTATAAGTACTTCTTTAACCGGTTCCTGACCCTGTTTCAGAACCTGCTCATGAACGAAAAACTGAGTGAATACCACACCGGTTACCGTGCATTTTCAGCGACCGTACTCAGGGATATCAACTATATGGCTGACAATGACGATTTTATTTTTGATAATGAGATGTTGTCCCAGATCTTTATGAAAGGATACGAAATAGGGGAGGTAACCTGCCCTACCAAGTACTTTGATGAGGCATCCAGTATCAACTTTAAAAGAAGCAGTATATACGGATTAGGGGTATTGCGCGTATCATTGCAACACCGCTTCCATAAAATGGGGCTGATCCGGGCGAAAATTTATTAATCAGATGAATGTACAGTGGCAACTTGCTAAAAAATACCTGAATTACTACTTCACAGCCGGTAACCGGCATGATGTGCACTCTCCGTTTGTGTACGCTATGATAGAAGATGTACTGAGGGATAAAAGCCAACCTGCGGATTTTAAAGTAGTTGAACAACTGCGGAAAGAGCTGTTAAAGAGTAATGAAACCCTGCAGGTCACCGATCTGGGTGCAGGGTCGCTTATGAATGCCGGCAATGAGCGGGCAGTGAGAGATATTACAAAGCATGCGGCCAAGCCGCCTAGGTTCGGACAGTTATTTTACAGACTCATTCAATATTACCAGCCAAAGTATTTACTGGAACTGGGTACTTCTATGGGGTTGTCTACTTCTTATATGGCAAAGGCAGCCGCACCGGATGCGAAAGTCTATACGATAGAAGGTTGTCCGAATATTGCGGCAAAGGCAGGGAAAAATTTTCAGTCACTGGGATTACAGAATATCACCCAGCGGGTAGGAAATTTTGACCATGTACTGGCAGGTGTGCTGGATGAGTTGCCACAGGTAGACTATGTATTCATTGATGGGAACCATCGCTCTGTACCTACACTGGAATACTTTGAACAGTGTCTCGCCAAAGCACATGATCATTCCATTTTTATCTTCGATGATATTCACTGGACGGAGGATATGGAGAAAGCATGGAAAACGATCCAGGATCATCCACGGGTAACCTTTACGATCGATTTGTTCTTTATCGGTTTGGTGTTTTTCCTGCCGGATATGAAGATAAAACAACACTTTGTATTGAAATATTAAGAAAAAGGGGATCAATCGATCCCCTTTTTTATTACTTTAGGTGCATAACGTTTATTCCATGATGAAAACAATTTGTACCCTGCTGCTATGCATAATAGTATCTTTCGCCAAAGCACAGACACCCGATTACAGCGCATACAGTTACGAAGAATACATTCACAATGGTGATACCCTTCGCTACCGTATGCTCACACCTTTACACTACGATATCCACAAAAAATACCCCCTCATCGTATTCCTGCATGGATCAGGTGAACGTGGCCGTGACAATGCGGCCCAACTCACACATGGGGGTGCACTTTTTTTAAAAGACTCCATTCGTGATAAATACCCTGCCTTCGTCATCTTCCCGCAACTTCCCAACGATTCTACCTGGGGGCCGTTCGAACGCTCAGGTAATGGCCGTATGTTCCCCGCTGATGCACCCCCTACCGCATCTGGCAGATTAGTAGGAGAGTTGGTAGACAGTTTAAATAAAACAGGCAAGATCGATACTAAGAAAGTCTATATCGGCGGATTATCGCTGGGAGGCATGGGTACATTCGACCTGCTGGCACGCTACCCGCAAAAGTGGGCGGCTGGCTTCCCCATCTGCGGTGCAGGTAATGTGGAAAATGCAAAGAAATTCAAAACGGTGCCTGTCTGGATATTCCATGGAGATGCAGATCCTGCCGTACCTGTGAAAGGTTCAAGGGATTATTATGCAGCACTGAAAGGATTGAAAGCTGAAGTAAAATATTCAGAATACCCGGGTGTAGGTCACAATAGCTGGGACAATGCTTTTGCCGAACCGGATTTAATACCGTGGTTACTCTCACACAAGCGTAAATAAAAAGCGCTCTTACCAGTGAAAATAAAGAAACGCACTCACAAGCGTAAATAAAAAACGCTGACACAAGTGTAAATAAAAAAATAAACGCCCCGACTTGACCGGGGCGTTTTTCCACTCTGCACAGGATTTGAATTGTTAACTATTTCAGGGACGCAATTGCGCTTTTTGCGGCTGCAATTGTTTCGTCCAGATCTTCGATTGTCAAAGCATTACTTACGAACCAGCTTTCGAATGCGGAAGGAGGCAGGTAAATACCTTTTTCCAGCATAGTATGGAAGAAACGCTTAAATAATTCGTTGTTTGCGCCAGAGGCTGCGTCAAAATCAATAATAGGATATTCTGCGAAATGCACACTCAGCATTGAACCAATGCTATTTACCTGATGAACGATGCCAGCCGCATTTAATACTGATTGTAAACCACCTGAGAGGTATGCTGTTTTTTCTGCCAATTGCCGGTAAATGTCAGGATTGTCGTTTAACGTCTGCAACAGTGTATAACCAGCTATCATGGCTATAGGATTGCCGCTCAATGTTCCAGCCTGATAGACTTTACCCGCTGGCGCAACATTTTCCATGATTTCCTTACGTCCGGCGAAAGCACCTACAGGCATCCCTGCGCCAATTATCTTGCCAAAGGTAACCAAATCTGCTTTAATATTGAACAGTTCCTGCGCACCTCCTCTGGCCAAACGGAAACCTGTCATTACCTCGTCGAAGATGAGCAGTATATTGTGCTCGTCGCAGATGTAACGAAGGCCATCCAAAAAACCTTGCTGGGGAAGGATACAGCCCATGTTTCCCGCTACTGGTTCTACGATAATAGCTGCTATCTGGTCAGGATATTCCTTCACTAAATTTTCCACAGCCGGTAAATTATTGTAAGGAACGGTCAACGTATCTTCTGCAACAGATTGCGTAACTCCAGGCACAGATTGTATACCTAAAGTAGCCACTCCACTGCCTGCATTTACAAGAAATGCATCGGCATGGCCATGGTAGTTACCGGTGAATTTGATGAACTTATTGCGGCCTGTATAACCCCTGGCTACACGCATGGCTGACATACAGGCTTCTGTACCTGAGTTCACCATACGTACCATTTCAATATTCGGTACCATGCGCACGATCAGCTCCGCAATCTTAGTCTCCAGTTCTGTCGGCGCACCGAAAGAAGTGGAATAGCCCGCATATTCCTGGATGGCTTTTATCACTGGTTCATACGCATGACCCAGGATCATTGGTCCCCATGAATTGATATAATCAATATAGCGGTTGCCATCTACATCGTAGAGGTAAGCTCCCTTAGCACTCTTCATAAAGATAGGCGTACCGCCTACACTTTTGAATGCGCGTACCGGGGAGTTTACACCACCGGGAATGACATTTTTAGCGTGTTCGAAAAATTTCTTGCTTTGCTCGTACATGGTAGTAGTTAAGCTGTTTATTGTAATAATTTAGCTGCGTCTTTCGCAAAATAAGTAGCAATCAGGCTGGCTCCTGCACGCTTGATGCTGGTCAGTGTTTCCAGTATGGTCTTGTTCTCATCCAGCCATCCTTTTTGTGCAGCAGCCTTGATCATGGCGTACTCTCCACTTACATGGTAAGCGCTGATCGGTACATGTACATTATCTTTCAAAATACGGATAATATCCAGGTAAGCCAATGCTGGTTTTACCATTACAATATCCGCGCCTTGTTCTATATCCTGCAGTGTTTCCAGGATTGCTTCTGTGGAGTTTGCATAATCCATCTGGTAAGTTTTCTTGTCACCAAAACCTGGTGCAGAATCCAGTGCATCGCGGAACGGACCATAGAAACAGGAAGCGTATTTTGCACTATATGCCATGATACCTACCTTGGTAAAATTATTTTCTTCCAGGATGTTGCGGATAGCCAGAATACGGCCGTCCATCATATCACTTGGGGCTACGAAGTCAGCACCTGCCTGTGCATGGCTGAGGCTCATGCGGGTCAGTACTTCCACAGTCGCATCGTTTACGATCTGCTCATTCTCTACGATACCATCATGACCATAGATGGAATAAGGATCCAATGCCACATCCGTCATCACAACGATTCCAGGAACTGCTTCCTTGATGGCTTTGATGCTACGCTGCATCAATCCATCCGGATTTACTGCTTCTGTACCTTTATTATCTTTCAGGTTATCAGGAACCATTACGAACAGCAACACACTCTTAATACCCAGGCTCCACAATTCTTTTACCTCTTCTACGATCAGATCCAATGAATACCGGAAATAACCCGGCATGGAAATGATCTCTTCCTTCACATTTTTCCCCTCTACAATGAATAAGGGGGCAATGAAATCGCTCGGCCTTAAAATCGTTTCCGCAACCATAGCACGTATGGCGGGAGTAGCTCTCAAAATTCTGTTACGGCGAATCATATTATCTCTGTTTTTGTAGTTAGCAATTTATGCCCATTCACGGGGTTGCAGGTATTCCACCATCCTGGCTTCAGCACTACCTGGTTCCGGGTGATAATCGTACTCCCAGCGGGCCCTGGGTGGTAAGCTCATTAAGATAGATTCAATTCTGCCATTGGTTTTAAGACCAAATAAAGTACCTCTGTCATGGATCAGGTTGAACTCTACATAACGACCTCTCCTGTATTCCTGCCAGTCTTTATTGGCAGTGGTGTAAGGTAAATCTTTTGTCTTTTCCACGATGGGCAGGTAAGCGGGAATAAAAGCTTCTCCGGTAGCTTTGGAAAAACGATATAAGTCTTCCGCAGTTCTGCCGGCATCAGGGCGGAGGTAATCGTAGAAGATACCGCCTATGCCGCGTGTTTCATTATTGCGATGTTTGTTTACAAAGTATTCATCGCATTGTTTTTTATAGAGCGGATACAATGCTGCGCCAAAAGGATCGCAGGCATTTTTGAATGTGCGATGGAAGTGTTTGCCATCTTCTTCATCCATATAATAAGGCGTGAGATCCGCCCCACCACCAAACCAGCTATCTTTTATATTACCCTGTGCATCGTACAGCTCAAAGTAGCGCCAGTTGGCATGTACAGTAGGTACATAAGGATTGAGCGGATGGATTACCAGCGAGATACCACAGGCCATAAACTGACCGCCGGTTACACCAAACTGTTTCGCCATTACTTCCGGCAATTCTCCTTCTACGACCGAAGTGTTTACACCACCTTTCTCAAACACATTACCATCTACGATCACGCGGGTTTTACCACCACCGCCACCAGGGCGTTCCCAGCGATCTTCGCGGAAGGTCGCTTTCCCATCAATCTTTTCCAATGCTGCACAGATATCATCCTGCAGCTGATGTATAAAGGAAATGAACTTTTCTTTAACGCTCATTAGTACGCTTTTACAGTCTCAACAAATGCTTTTGCATGGTCTACCGGAACGTTTGGCAGAATGCCGTGTCCCAGGTTGGCGATATGTCTGTGGCCACCAAAGCTTTTCAGCATGTTCTTCACTGCTTTTTCGATTTCCGGAATAGGTGCCAGTAATTTGGCAGGATCGAAATTGCCCTGCAAAGTTACGTTCGGACCTGCAAACTGTCTTGCCAGTTCAGGTTTGATGCACCAGTCAATACCGAGGCCATGGGCACCGGTTGCAGCCATTTCTTCCAGTGCGAACCAGGCTCCTTTTGCAAAGAGAATGGTAGGACAAACATCTTTCAGCGCAGCTACGATCTGGCGCATATATTGAAGAGAGAAAATTTCGAAGTCTTCAGGGCTCAGCATACCACCCCATGAATCAAAGATCTGTACGAGGTCAGCACCGGCTTTCACCTGTTCTTTCAGATAGATGATGGTAGTATCTGTGATCATTTGCAGCAGCTGATGTGCCACTGCTGGTTGCTGATAGCAGAATTGCTTTGCACCATCAAATGTTTTGGAACCACGGCCTTGTACCATATAGCAGAGCAGGGTCCATGGTGCACCTGCAAAACCGATCAAAGGAACAGCACCATCCAGTGCCTGTTTGGTCATGCGCAGGGCATCGAATACATAACCGAGTTTATCATTTACATCGGGAACGCAGATCCTTTTCATGTCTTCCACGGTTCTGATCGGATCTGGTAAAACCGGGCCGGTTTTTTCGATCAGTTGTACTTCGAGGCCCATAGCCTGAGGTACCACGAGAATGTCGGAGAAGATAATGGCAGCATCAACGCCTACCTGGTGTACAGGCATCACAGTGATTTCTGTAGCCAGTTCAGGTTTCATACAGCGTTCAAAGAAGGAATATTTTTCCCGCAGCTTGATATAATCAGGGAGATAACGGCCGGCCTGGCGCATCATCCATACAGGTGTACGTTCCGTTTTTTCTCCGCGTAAAGCTCTCAGTAAAAGGTCATTCTTTAATGCACTCATTAGTCTCAGTTATGATTTTTAAAATAAGTTATTGCAAGTTGTAGCAGGTTCTTTGCCGATGGTTTTTCTTCATTCATCACGACTACCTGACTGGTATATGCTTTCAGCGCATCGCCGGTAGTCTGCCCGATAGCGAAGCAAACCGTATCTGGTGCCAGTTGATTATAATGAAAATAGGATTCTACGCCACTGGGGCTGAAAAAAAGCACCCCATCAATATGTCCCTCAATGGGAACCGGGACAGGAATCGTTTCATAGACTACGACTTCCTTCAGATCGATCTGATGTTGTTGAAGCAGATCCGGCAGTGTATCACGACGTTTGTTGCCGCAGAAAAAAACAGCAGAATGGATATTGCGGGTGGCGATCATTTGATGGGCCAGTTCCGCTGCATGATCGGCGGTGGCAACGATGGTAGCCTTTGGAAATATTTTTTGAACAGTTTCGAGCGTGTTGCCTGACAGGCAACAGACTTGTGTGGGAGCAGTAACACCTTTAATACTTAACACAGCATTTGCGCTGGTAAAAACGGTGACATTGCATGTTTGTATCAGCTGATTGATTTCTTCCCGAAATTCAGGAGAAATGAAAATGGGTGCTATCTCTACAAAACCATGTATGCGAAGCTGGGCATCATTTTCCTCAGCTAATTCATGAAGAATAGCCGGTAGCGTTTTTGTACTTAATATGTTGTACTTATTTGCCATTTTTTATCTGCGCTACAATTTTATCCCCACCTTGTGTGAGAATTTTTTCAGCAGCACGCTTCCCAATAACCGCCGCCTCTTCCAAAGGCGCACGATCAGCAATACTCAGCAACGTGTCCCCATTCAGACTACACAGCTCACCATTGAATTCCACCACTCCATCTTTAATAGATGCATATGCACTGATCGGAGTGGTACAACCACCCATCAGCGTACGTAAGAAGTCGCGTTCAATACGTGTGCACAATGCAGTCGACAGATCATTCAGTGCTTCCAGTGCCTGGCGGCAGTAATCATCATTCTCACGGCACACAGACACCACTGCACCCTGTGCAGGTGCCGGCAGCATCCAGTCTATCTCTACAGAAGTAGAGGGGCGTACACCAATTCTTTCCAGGCCAGCAGTAGCAAAGATGGCGCCATCCCAGTGTTCAGCAGCCAGTTTCTGCAGGCGTGTATTCACATTACCTCGCAGGTTATGGAGCTGATGCTGTGGATATTTACGCAACCATTGTGCTTTACGACGTACGCTACTGGTAGCGATATTCGCAACATATTCCGGTTGATCCAGGAAAGCGGTATCTGTTTTATATACCAGCAGGTCCTTTACAGGGCCTCTTTCAAGAACAGCGGCCTGTATAATACCTGTAGGCAGTTGAGTGGGAACGTCTTTGAGAGAATGTACGGCGATATCAATTCGTCCGTTCAGCAATGCGATATCAAGGCTTTTGGTGAATATGCCTTGTACGCCTATCTCATACAGTGGAGTGACGAGGTCTATATCGCCTTCGCTTTTTATAGGCACCAGCACAGTGGAGTATCCCTGTGCTTCCAGAAGGTCTTTAACTTTATTAGCCTGCCACAGTGCGAGCTGGCTTTCCCTTGTGCCGATCTTAATTTCTTTACTCATTATGATTAATCCTGCTTAACTCCTGCCTCAAATATATCGTTGATCATCGCGATGTACTGATCACTTTTATCTGTTTCCCGGCGCACCTTTCCAGCCATCAGGTTGATCATTTTCTGGATGATACGCGACGAGACAGCTTCCATATCTTCCAGTTTATATTGTGCGCCGTTTTTTTGCTCCCGGATCTCTTTGGTATGGATTTCCTGTAGCTTATCTTTTACGGCTTTGAGTACGACTGCATGCTTACGCATTTTGTACCAGTAGAGGAACTCGTTCATATGCTCTTCTATAATAGAGAGTGCTTTTGGCACTTCCTGCTGGCGCATCTGCAATGTTTCGTCCTGTATCTTAGACAATTCATCTACGTTTACCAGAGAAATATGTGGGAGTTCACTGACATCCGGTGCCACATTGAAAGGAATAGAGAGGTCGATAATTAATTTAGGACCTGCACTTTCAAAGTGTTGTTTGAGGATATTGGGTTCCGGTGCATTGGAGGCTACCAGAATAATATCGGCTCTGTTCAGCTCTTCTGCCAGGTGCTCGTAGGGAGCGTGGCGTAGCCCGTGTTGTCTGGCGAATTCTTCGGCAGTAGCGAGTGTTCTGTTCACCAGTGTCACATCGGTTACCCCGAGGTAATCCATCATATTCTTAATGGTATTACGCCCTATCTTTCCTACACCTACCAGTAAAATCTTTTTATTGAGAATGTCCGGCACCTTATATTCCAGCATACGTACAGCGGCAAAAGCGACAGATACGGTACCGGCACTGAGGGCGGTTTCATTCTTAATCAGTTTTGATACCTGCAGTACACTATTTACAAGTCGCTCCTGGAAACCGCCAAGGCATCCGTTGGTTTTTGCAAATCTTGTAGCGTTACGGATCTGACCGATGATTTCATAGTCACCCAGGATCTGAGAATCGAGACCGGTACCTACCTGGTACAGGTGCTTGATGGCTTCTTCGCCTGATTTAACATAGGAGAGCTGGCTGAAAAGGTTGCAATCGCCATCAGTCTGACGACACACCATTTCTACCAGTTGTTGTGGATCTTCAGCAAAGCCATAGATCTCTGTTCTGTTACAAGTGGAGAGTACGAACACATCATCGAGGTACGCAGTTTTTGCCTGCTCGAGCAATTGCCCGTATTGTGCCTGATTAATTGCGAACGACCCCCTTATAGCTGCATCTGTCTTTTTATAGTTGATACCAACTATATGATAATGGGCTATATCCTTTGATTGACTACCCTGCATTGTTTATTATAAGCTTCCGGTGCAAAAATACATTCATACGATGCAACATCAGGCATCAGGCTGTCATTAGTTAGTCATTTCCACTGATGGTGATCAGGTTTAGCAGAAAAATGATTTTTATCAGTTTGTGTGTTAATTCTGGTCAGATGAGCCTTAATCAGTTATTTCAACAATTGTATGACATTTTCAGGGCACCAAACCTATTACATTTGCATCAATTTTTAAAGAGTCTATGGAAGCTAAATCTGATATAGGAATTATTCTGATGAACCTGGGGTCACCGGATTCTACCGCAGTACCTGATGTGAAGCGATATTTAAATGAATTTCTGATGGACAAAAGGGTGATCGATTACCCTTACCTGTTCCGTTTATTGCTGATCAAAGGTATCATAGTACCCCGGCGCGCGCCGAAGTCCGCTGAGGCATATCAGTCTATCTGGTGGCCGGAAGGCTCTCCCCTGATCGTGTTGACAAAGCAATTGCAGAATGCTGTACGCCACGACCTGGATATGCCCGTAGAGATAGCGATGCGTTATGGTAATCCCTCTCAGGAAGCGGCCTACGAAAATCTGTTGAAGCAGAATCCCAACCTGAAAGAAGTGGTATTACTGCCGCTGTACCCGCACTATGCCATGTCATCTTATGAAACGGCGGTAGAGCATGCGAAGAGCGTACATAAAAAGAAGAAGTACCCGTTCAAACTCACGGTCGTACCTCCTTATTATAAAGAACCTGATTACATCAATGCACTGGCAGAGAGCATGCGTCCTTACGTAACGAAGGACTTTGACCACCTGCTGTTCAGTTATCATGGCGTACCGGAAAGGCATATACACAAAGGCGATATCACAGGTAAACATTGCCTGCAGGTAGCGGATTGTTGTCATGTAGATTCACCGGCGCATGATTATTGTTATCGTCATCAGGTACATATTACTGCAGAACTGGTAGCAGAAAAACTGAAAATTCCACGGGAGAAATGGAGTGTATCCTTCCAGTCCAGACTGGGAAGGGAAGAATGGCTCAAGCCATACACGGCTGTAAAACTGGAAGAGTTGCCAAAGCAAGGTGTAAAACGCCTGCTGGTAGCCTGTCCGGCTTTCGTATCCGATTGCCTTGAAACGCTGGAAGAAATAGCGGTGGAAGGAAAGCATTCTTTTATCAGTAGCGGTGGAGATAGTTTCACTATGATCCCCTGTTTGAACATACACCCACTGTGGGTGCAGGCAATCGTGAAGTGGATGGGGGCGTTGCAAGCCAATAATTAATCATGGATACACAACAACCTGTTATCATTGTAGGCGCCGGTATAGCCGGGCTAAGCATCGCCTACGAGTTACAGAAAAAAGGAATCCCTTATCAGATACTGGAGGCAGGAGATAAGGCCGGAGGCGTGATCCGCTCTTTGCATATCGATGGCTATGAGCTGGATGCAGGACCTAATTCTATTGGTGCTACACCTGATACATTGTCGTTTCTTGAAGAGATCGGATTGAAAGATGTAGTGATGGAAGCGACGGCTGCCAGTAAGAATCGTTTTCTTGTAAGGAACGGACAGTTACATGGTATTTCGCCCAACCCGGCGAAGATTATCAGTTCGAAATATGTAAGCGGTGGCGCTAAGTGGCGATTGTTCACGGAGAGTTTCCGCAAAGCAGATAAAACGACAACCGAAGAATCGGTTACTTCTTTTGTGACCCGTCGTTTTGGTACGGAGATCATGGAGTATGTATTTGAACCGGTTTTGTCTGGTATTTATGCAGGTAATCCTGATAAATTATCTATACAGGAAGTGCTGCCCATTTTGCCAAAGTGGGAAAAAACCTATGGTAGTGTGACCAAAGGTATGATGAAGAGCAAAGGCGAAATGGGGGGGCGTAAGATCATTGCTTTCAAAGGAGGTAACCAGGTATTGCCTGAGCGACTGGTATCACTGTTACAAACAGAAGTAAAACTGGCGTGCAGGGTAACCGGTATTACCAAAGGAGCGACTGATTACATCGTGCAGTATGAGGAAAATGGACAAACACAGATGCTGAATGCGGGGCATGTGATCTTTACCACGCCATCTTATGCCACAGCGGGTGCGATTGCAGGTTTCGATGCAGGCTTGTCTGCTACATTAAAAGATCTCCATTATCCACATATGGGTGTACTGCACCTTGGTTTTGGACAGGAAGCAAAGGACAAAATTCCTGAAGGCTTTGGTTTCCTGGTACCACATGCGGAGCAGAAACATTTCCTGGGAGCTATTTGTAATTCAGCGGTATTCCCATCAAGGGCACCGGAGGGAAAGGTATTGTTTACAGTATTCATAGGTGGTGCACAGCAGGAATCTCTGTTTGAGCAGATGGGAACTGTACAATTGCAACAAACTGTGGTAAAAGAATTCATGGCATTGCTGGGATTGACCACGCCTCCTGAATTACAAAAATTCAGTGAGTGGCACAAAGCCATTCCGCAATTGAATGTAGGCTTTGCAGCTACCAGACAACAGATCAAATCATTTGAAGAAAAATACCCGGGAATAATAATAGCAGGAAATTATGTGACGGGAGTATCTATCCCCGGAATCATAACAGGGGCGAAAGCTATTGTAGCGCGGATTTTTTAAAGCCGGCCGCAGGCTATCCTTTCGAGGGGGGTATCATAAATAAATGAAACTCCTGAGAAACGCATAAAATGGAATCTGGCTTCATCAGGTATCCGAATTAAAAGAGGGTGTTCTAATTTCAGATACACCCTCTTTTTTTATAAAATGCGTTTTTGTTTATGGCAAAAAAGAACCGTACATTCAGTACATAAATTCCACTGAATGATCATAGGGGTTCTAAAAGAACAGCTACCAGAAAAAAGGGTTTCTTTAGTACCGGACATAGTAAAGCAGCTGGGAAAACAGGGCGTAACTGTTTGGGTAGAACCAGATGCGGGCGCAGCCGCTTTTTATGCCGATGATACCTATATACAGGCCGGGGCCGCTGTCAGGCCCAGGAAGGAGATCCTGCAACAATCAGATTTGGTATGCAGCATACAGATGCCGGAAGATTGGCAGTTACTCCGGGCTGGCACTATCTTAGCCGGTGTTTATCAACCATTACATCACCACGAATTAATGCAGCAATGGGCTGCGCATTCTCTCACTACTTACAGTCTGGACAACATACCCCGAACTACGCGTGCACAATCGATGGATATACTGAGCTCACAGGCGAACATTGCCGGTTACAAAGCGGTATTGGTAGCAGCCGTCTCGTATGGCCGTTATTTCCCCATGTTCATGACGGCAGCAGGAACTATTGCACCTGCCAAAGTATTGATACTGGGCGCCGGCGTGGCAGGGTTACAGGCCATTGCCACTGCACGCAGACTGGGAGGCGTGGTCGAAGTATTTGATACCCGACCGGTAGTAAGAGAAGAAGTGATGAGTCTCGGCGCCAAATTCATCTCCGTAGAAGGCGCTGCCGATGCCTCGCATGCCGGTGGTTACGCAGTAGAACAAACAGCAGATTACAAACAACAACAGGAAGCCCTGATCGCTGCCAGTATCGCCAAAGCAGACATCGTGATCACTACCGCACAGATACCCGGAAAACGCGCACCGATATTGGTATCAGAAGATATGATTAACAGCATGCGTGCCGGTAGTGTGATCGTAGACCTTGCCGCAGGTACAGGTGGCAACACCGCCCTGACCAGGGACCAGGCCACCATCCGGCACAATGGTATTACAATAATTGGGGACTCCAACCTCGCAGCCAGCATGCCTGCTGATGCCAGTAAACTGTATGCTAAGAACGTATTCAACTTCCTGCAACTACTGATCAAAGACGGTCAGTTAGTCAATAACCCACAAGACGATATCGTAAAAGGTGCCTGTATCACCCACGAAGGTGCAGTGACCAGTGAAAGACTACAGGCCGTATTAAAATAATAGCACAATGGACCTTTTTTCGTTTTTCGAACAACATATGGAGATGACCTATGTGGTGATACTCTCCGTTTTTCTGGGTATAGAAGTTATTTCCCGTGTACCGTCGGTATTACATACACCCCTGATGAGTGGTGCCAATGCCATTCATGGGGTCGTGATCATTGGGGCTATCATCGTGATGGGAGAGGCGGAGAAAGATAATTACCTCGCACTGATCTTAGGTTTTCTCGCTGTCATCTTAGGCACGCTGAATGTAGTCGGTGGTTTTGTGGTGACGGACCGTATGCTGGAAATGTTCAAGTCAAAGAAAAATAAATAGTTCATGTTATCATTGATATACCTGATTGGCTCTGTTACATTTATTGTTGGCCTGAAAATGTTAAGTCATCCCGCTACTGCCCGCAAAGGCAATCTCATAGCCGCGGGAGGGATGACGATCGCAATATTGGGTACGATATTTTTATATACGCGTAATGGGGAACACCTGCATAATTTCTGGTGGATCGCTGGCGGATTATTGATAGGAGGGGTAATAGGATTGGTGTCTGCAAAGAAGGTGAAGATGACGGCAATGCCAGAGATGGTAAGTATATTCAATGGTATGGGTGGTGCGTGTGCGGCATTGATATCAGTAGTAGAATTTGAGCATGTAAATGCAGCAACAGAAAGCCTGCATTTACTGATCATATTTGCTGGATTAATTATCGGAAGCGTATCATTTGCGGGATCAGTGATTGCATGGGGAAAACTAAATGGAAAGATCAAAGACATTGCCTTCAAAGGCCAGCATATTTTCAACCTATTATTGCTTGTGGTAATTGTAGCCGTAGCTGCATTCGTAATAGGAGTGCAGCCGGTTACAATGTTGTGGTGTATGTTGGTCGTGCTACTATTATCGCTGTTATATGGCGTGTTTTTTGTGTTGCCGATAGGAGGTGCGGATATGCCTGTGGTGATTTCATTGTTGAATTCATTTACTGGTGTGGCAGCGGCTTGTGGCGGTTTTTTGTATGATAATCCGGTGATGTTGACTGGCGGTATATTAGTAGGTTCTGCGGGAACTATTTTGACGATACTGATGTGTAAAGCAATGAACCGTTCCCTGAAGAATGTATTGATCGGCAGTTTTGGTGGAGGTACTACTACAAGCAGTCATAAAGAACAGGGTGCATACAGGGAGATTAGTTTGTCAGATGCCGCTGTGGTATTAGCTTATGCTCATAAGGTAATGATCGTACCTGGCTATGGATTGGCGGTAGCACAGGCGCAGCATGCCTGTCATGAATTAGAAGTAATGCTGGAAGAAAAAGGTGTAGAGGTAAGATATGCCATTCATCCTGTAGCAGGACGAATGCCGGGACATATGAATGTGTTGCTGGCAGAGGCAGATGTACCTTATGAGAAATTACTGGAAATGGAACAGGCAAATCCACGGTTCAATACAACAGATGTGGTGCTGGTATTAGGCGCCAATGATGTAGTGAATCCGGCTGCCAAAAGTGATCCTGCCTCGCCAATTTACGGCATGCCGATATTAGAAGTGGAAAGTGCAAAAACAGTGATTGTAAATAAAAGAAGTATGAAGCCCGGTTACGCAGGCATAGAGAATGAATTGTTTTTCAGGCCAAAGACAGCGATGCTGTTTGGAGATGCGAAAGCCGTGATGCAGCAATTGATAGCGGAGATAGCGCAGGTGTAGATAATGGAGATAGTGCAGGTGTAGATAGCGGGGATAGTACAGGTGTAAATAGCGGAGATAGCACAGGCAAAAAAAATATAACTTACGGCCTGAACTATATTTAATTAGCCCTTGAAAACATTGGTATTACTGTTGGCATTCAGTCTGTTCGCTGCGTGTGCGTTCGATCCGTTTAACTATCAGAGCCGATGATCTTCTGTGATTTCAGCATCTCCCTGTTCGATCCGTTTAAATTTATCTGAGCCGATCATACCTTTATTTTCAGTATTTTGCCGCAAAAAGCGGGTTGGATCTTCCAAAAAAATTTACTGATAGTCTGATTTCGCTGCCTGAAATGGATTTGGCAGCTTTTTTGCGTGTACATGCGGCGGAAGAAAAGGTAACTTCGCTGCGTATTAATCCGAACAAGATAAAGGATAGGGACACGACAGAAAAAATACTGGGAGAATTGGCTACCAATGGGTACAGCCGGGTCCCATGGACGACTGACGGGTACTATCTGGCTGAAAGGCCATCTTTTACATTTGATCCATATTTTCACGCAGGGGCCTACTACGTACAGGAGGCTTCTTCCATGTTCCTGGAACAGGTATTACGTCAGGCATGTGACCTGACTGCTCCTCTCAAAGTGCTGGACCTTTGTGCATCACCGGGAGGTAAGTCTACATTGTTGCAGTCTTTGATCAGTCCGGAGAGCCTGTTGGTATCCAATGAGGTGATCAAAACCCGGGCGGCACTGCTGGGAGACAATCTTTCCAGGTGGGGAGCTGCCAATGTGGTGGTTACAAACAATGATCCCCGTGATTTTGGTCGGTTGCCGGGTTTCTTCGATGTGATGGTGGTCGATGCGCCTTGTTCTGGTTCAGGGTTGTTTCGCAGGGAACCGGAGGCGATCAATGAGTGGTCAGAAGAAAATGTGATGTTGTGTAGTCAGCGACAGCAAAGGATCCTGGCCGATGCCATGCCGGCGCTGAAAGAAGGAGGGATCCTGATCTACGCCACTTGCTCTTACAGCAGGGAAGAAGATGAGGAGATCATGGACTGGTTACAGGCTAATTTTGAGCTGGAAAATATTCCGGTGCCTTTACAACCTGACTGGCACATAGTAAAAACCGCAGCAGAAGGATATCGTTTTTATCCTGATAGAGTAAAGGGAGAGGGGTTCTTCATCACCTGCTTCCGCAGAAAATCAGGAGAGGAATATAGCGCTACGAAACAACGGCATACACTCACAGCAGTCGATAAAAAAGACAGGGATAAGGTAACCCCGTGGTTACAGGACAGTGACGGCATCTTTATGATGGCGCATCAGGGCGAGGTACTATTATTCCCTGAAATGATGCAACCAGCTGTCGCCGTATTGCAGCAGCACTTATATTTGCGAAAGGCTGGCGTGAAAGCAGGTCAGTTGGCCGCAAAGGAACTGATACCAGATCACCAGTTGTCCATGAGTCCTTTGGTGGCAGGAGATGTGCAAAAAGTAGCATTGACCCGTGAACAGGCATTGAAGTACCTGAGAAAAGAGGATCCTGCCATTGCTGTAGTTATAAAAGGATGGGCATTAATGCAATATGGAGGAATGTCGCTGGGCTGGGCCAAGGTATTGCCAAACCGTATCAATAATTATTATCCTAAGGAACTCCGTATTCTGAAAGAAATTCAGGCTTGAAATCCTGTATAGGTTTCAAACCATAAAATATTTATAATTTAGTTGCCCGAAAGGTATAAACAGCGAAGTATGGTAAAATCGTTCATGACATTAGCGGTACTTGTATTATCAGTAGCAGGCGCGTATGCACAGGATATCATCCAGGTGCAGGGAACTACTCCTGACCTGTACGTACTGCACACAGTGAAAAAAGGTGAAACTTTATATAGCCTGGGCAGGACATTCAGTCTGCCTATCAAGGATATAGCTGCGGAGAATAACATTTCTGCCGATAAAGGTCTGCAGCTGGGACAGAATGTCAAGATCCCGCTGAATGGTACAAACTTCTCGCAAAAGGCGGATGCTGCAAGTGGTGGTGCGCCATTGTATCATAAAGTAGAAGCCAGTGAGACATTGTATCGCCTGAGTCTCAATCATAACAAGGTGCCGTTGGATAATATTCGTCGTTGGAACAACATGTCTGGCGATGGGTTGAAGAAGGATACCTATGTGATTATCGGTTACCTGAAAGGTGGCGGTGGTGGAGCGGTTGCACACAACCCTACACCAGCACCAGTTCCGACACCATCTACGCCGGCGCCAACGCCTGCTCCGGTAAATAACACACCGGCACCTACACCAACAGCTCCGGTTAGTAATAATAACCCTGCTCCGCCAGTAGAGTCTAATCCGGCACCATCTACGCCAGCACCGGCTCCTGCACCTGCAGAAACAACCAAACCAGTTACTACCGCAGGTTCTACATTTGAATCATTGTATGTACAGCAGACGGGCAATGGTAAAAATGCTACCACAGAAAAAGGGCCTGGTGGATGGTTCAAGAGTAATGCAGCTGCAGGTAAATATTATGCATTGCACAATACAGCGCAGCGCGGTACGATCATTAAAGTAACGAACCCGCTGAATGGTAAGTATATTTATGCAAAAGTGTTGGAGACGATTCCGCAGATCAAGCAGAATGCTGGTTTGATAATTAAATTGAGTGATTCAGCGCTGGAAGCATTGGGTACAAATGATCCGAAGTTCTACTGTGAATTGAGCTACGAGAATTAAAAACCAAGAACTAGAAACCAAGAATTAAAAACCAAGAACTAGAAACCAAGAATTAGTTACTAAGAACTAATTGTTAGTAACTAAGAACAAAGCACAAAGAACCGCAAACTTATACCGAAAGGTTTTGCTTTTGCGACAGCAAAAGCAAAACCTTTCGACTCACAAAAAAAGGCCTTCATCGAAGATGAAGGCCTTTTTTTGCCTATTAATTTGCCTATTAATTCACTTATCAATTCGCTCTGAACCCACGTAAGAACGCCTCTATATCCATCCGCTTTTTCCCCTCCAGTTGTATCTCCACCAGATTCAAATACCCATCACTCGCTGCTATTTTTAAATAGCTCTTCCCATCCGTCACAAACTCACCGGGAGCTACTGAAGGAACCGCCTTCTCTTTCGTCGCTTTAAAAATCTTCACACTCTTCCCCTGCAAAGTCGCCCATGCAGTAGGATAAGGACTCAATCCTCTAACAAGGTTATAAATATGATCAATAGAAGCCTCCCACTTAACCTGACAATCCTCCTTAAATATCTTCGGCGCATGCTTAATATCTTCCGCCTTAATATCGGCCTGCGGCACCTCATGCACATCCCCTTTCGCAATAGCCGTCACCGTTTTCAGCAACAACTCAGCCCCTGTCGCCATCAACGCATCATGCAATTCCCCTGCTGTTTCATCCTCTCTTATTGCCACCGCCTGACTAAACATCACATCTCCCGTATCAATCTCATGCTGCAACTTAAACGTCGTCACGCCCGACTCCTTCTCCCCATTAATAATCGCCCAGTTAATCGGCGCCGCCCCTCTATAATTCGGCAACAAAGACCCATGCACATTGATCGTCCCTAATTTCGGCATATCCCACACTACTACCGGCAGCATCCGAAACGCTACCACCACCTGCAGGTCTGCTTTCAACCCCCTCAACTCTTCCAGAAATTCCGGATTCTTCAACTTCTCCGGCTGCATTACATGCAATCCTTTACTCACCGCATACTTCTTCACCGCACTCTCCTGCAGCTGTAATCCACGGCCCGCCGGCTTATCCGGTGCCGTAATCACTCCCACCACATTAAATCCGTTCTGTACCAGTATATCCAGAGACGCCACTGCAAAATCTGGTGTACCCATAAATACGATCCTAAGAGAATCACTCTGCATATAGTAAATATTTCTTCCTGATAGTTTTAAAATGACTCAAAGCCGGTTCCCAGCTCTGACGAATAGCAGCCTCGCTCAATCCTTGTTTGATTTGCTGCTGCAAGGTAGTATTCCCTGCTAACCTGTTGAAACTACTGATAAAAAATTTATCCTTATTTGGGAACAATTGATAAGCCTGAATGAGCCATTTCAGTTGTACCTGGTTGTTCATCTTCGCTCTACTTTCTGCTGATGTACCCGTCAGGTTGTAACCATAGCAAGTTACATCCTTCAGCGGAGGTTCTTTCGCCCCTTCAGTGCTATGTGGCGTAAATGAGTACAGGTTCTTAGGAAACTCAGGACTACCAAACACCTGGAAAGGCAGGTCCGTACCTCTGCCCAGACTCAGAGCAGTACCTTCAAAGAGGCACATACTTGGATAGAGATAGATAGCTGCCATATTAGGCAGATTGGGAGAGGGTTTCACGGGCAGTTCGTAGTAGGTATGGTGATCATACTTTTTGCAGGTGATCACAGTGAGTTTACATTGCACGCCGTTCTTCAGCCATTTCTCACCATTCAGTAGTTTCGCATATTCACCCACAGTGAGGCCATGTACGATAGGAATGGGTTGCATACCAACAAAAGAACGAAGCGCCGTATCCAGAACAGGGCCATCTACATAATGACCATTTGGATTTGGCCGGTCCAGAACAATGAGTGGTTTATTATTTTCACCAGCAGATTCCATCAGTTCCTGTAAAGAAGAGATGTAAGTATAGAAGCGGGTGCCTACATCCTGAATATCAAAGATGAGGATGTCTACATCTTTCAGATCATTGGCATCAGCTTTTCTATGTTTGCCATAGAGCGATACAATGGTGAGACCGGTGGCGGCGTCTTTGCTGTTGCCTACTTTTTCGCCGGCGTCAGCCTTGCCTCGGAAGCCATGTTCGGGGCTGAAGATCTTTATGATATTCACCTTTAGTTTTAACAATGAATCTACGAGGTGCGTATTGCCAATCGTGGCTGTCTGATTGACCAGGAGAGCGACTCTTTTGCCTTTGAGCAGCGGAAGATACTCTGCTGTCCGGTCTGCCCCGGTAATGACCTGTGCCTTTGCCGGCAGCAGGAAAGAGGCCGAAATAATGAAGGAGAGGAGGAATTTATACATAGGATCAAAAATAGTAAAATTTACAGGCTTAATTTCCTATAATGCAGACAGAATGCACCTAACCACTTGGCACTTTAATCATTTTTCTTACCTTGCAGGTAATAAAATTCCTAAACACATAACAATTTATTTTATGCAAGCAGTTAAAAACGGAGATACGGTGCGTGTGCATTATCATGGCCGTCTGACCGACGGAACTACATTTGATTCCTCCGAAGGCAGAGACCCGCTGGAATTTCAGGTTGGCGCCGGTATGGTTATTAAAGGCTTCGACAGTGGTGTGGTGGATATGATACCAGGTGATAAGAAAACCCTAAATATTCCCGTTGAAGAGGCTTATGGCCCTAAAAACGACGAATTGATCATGGATTTCCCTAAGCAGAATATTCCGGAAGATCTGAATCCTCAGGTAGGTATGGAACTGCAGATGAGCAATCCACAGGGTCAGGTGTTTCCTGTGAAGGTAACTGCTATCAGCAGCGAATTTATCACTTTGGATGCGAATCATCCGCTGGCTGGTGAGCCATTGGTCTTTGATATTGAACTTGTAGAGATCGTATAATCAAGGATATAAGACAAAAGGGTGTTTGCTTTATGGCAAACACCCTTTTTCTTTTTATACGTTTTCTTCTTCCATTATTTCGATTTGTATAGGTCGCTTCTCGTCGTCGATGGCTACAAAGGTAAAGGAGCCGGATATGGCCTTTTCTCTGTGTGTAGTGTACATCTGTTCCACGTAAATATTCACCTCCACTTTCAGGCTTGTTTTGCCTACATGAACGACTTCACCGACGAGTTCTATAATGGTGCCATGTGGGATGGCTTTTTTAAAATCAATTTTGTCACTGGAAACGGTTACCATGCGCATTCTGCTGAAGCGGGTGGCGGTAATGAAGGCGACTTCGTCCATGAGTTGCATGGCGGTGCCGCCGAATAACGTATCGTAGTGGTTCACTGTGTTTGGAAACACCGCTTTGAAAATGCGGGTGACGGAATTGGCTATTTGCGCTTCGTAGGCCATAATGTTGATTTATCGCTTTAAAAATTGTTCCTTTTTAATTGTTCCTCTTTGTATTTCGTTTTCATCTCTTCCATGCAAGCGGCGCAAAGGCAACCTGAATATTGGGTAGCGATGAAGATTCGTTCTTCTTCATTAAGCGTAACCTCCTGGCATTGGCAGCGAAGAATAGAGCCGACCCGGCATTCGAATGTTTTGTTACAGCGTGGACAGCTGACGGTTTCATGTTCTGCCATAGCTTAAAGGTACGAAAAATATAGCGTTTGTCTGGAATGCTTGATCAGCAAGCATTCCAGACAAACGCATAGCAGCATTACGAAACAGCTTCGCTGTTCCGTAATGCTGCTCAGTGAAGTAACCCGATCAAATAAGTAACTCAATCAAATCGGCTGTTTAATAGCGACCCTCATCTGCTGCGCAGCACTCACCATATTCCTCAAAGCTTGTTCCGTCTCCGGCCACTTCCTTGTTTTCAATCCGCAATCAGGATTCACCCATATATTTCTTGCGGGCAGCAGCTGCGCTGCTTTTTCAAGTAATGCCGTCATTTCCGCTATAGTGGGTACTCTTGGTGAATGAATATCATATACACCAGGGCCTATTTCATAAGGATACCTGAATGTGGAAAATACTTCTAACAATTCCATTTGTGAACGACTTGTTTCAATCGTAATCACATCTGCATCCATTGCTGCAATACTATCAATGATATCATTGAACTCAGAATAGCACATATGCGTATGGATCTGCGTCGCATCTTCCACGCCAGAAACCGCTACCCTAAAGGCTTTTACGGCCCAGTCCAAATACGCTCCCCAATCTGCACGACGCAGTGGTAATCCTTCCCTGATAGCAGGTTCATCTACCTGTATCACCCGGATACCCGCTTTTTCCAGGTCATTTACCTCATCTCTGATGGCAAGTGCAATTTGTAAAGTGGTATCTGCACGAGGTTGATCATCTCTCACAAATGACCATTGCAATATTGTCACAGGCCCTGTCAGCATACCTTTCATTGGTTGTCTTGTCAGCGATTGTGCATAACTGCTCCATGCGACTGTCATTGGTACAGGACGGGATACATCACCATAAATGATAGGTGGCTTTACACATCGTGAACCATAACTTTGCACCCAACCATTCTTTGTAAATACAAATCCTTCCAGTTGTTCACCAAAATATTCCACCATGTCATTCCGCTCAAACTCACCATGCACCAATACATCCAATTGCAAACGTTCCTGTAAATGCACGGATTCACCAATCGCTTTACGAATTGCTATATCATAATCATCCTGTGTGATCGCTCCTTTCTTTACATCTGCACGCAGCTTACGGATATCTTCTGTCTGTGGAAATGAACCGATGGTAGTAGTAGGGAATAAAGGCAATTTCAGCACTGCTTCCTGTGCCTGCTGACGAATGGTAAACTCACTTTTACGATTGGCGTCGTTAACTGTCAATGCTGCCAGACGGGCTTTTACAGCTGGTTTGTGAATGATGTCTGCCGTGGCTCTTTCCTCCATAGCAGCTTTATTGGCTGCGAGAATCGCATGAATACCATCCAGGGTCGTATGATCACTATTTCGAATCGCATGAATGCCATCCAGAGTCACATGCTCACCAGTCCGAATCCCTTTATCTCCATCCTTAATCGCATCCTCCCCATCCAGAATTTTCCTGATATCCACCAACTCATACACCTTCTGCTTTGCAAACGCCATCCAGTTTTTCAATTGTGGTGTCAGCTCTTCCAGATCCAGATCATATGGCGAATGCAGCAATGAACAGGAACTACCAATCATTACTCTCTCTTCACCCAATACGGCAATCGCTCTCTTAATTAATGCCAGACTATTCTCATAATTATTCTTCCAGATATTCCTTCCATTCACTACACCCAATGACAGTTGCAGGTGTTTGGGCGCATGCTCCAAAATAACTTCTAATTGTTCCGGTGCACGCACCAGATCAATATGCAATGCATTTACCGGTAGTTTCAAAGTCAACGCAGTATTATCCTGCAGGCTACCAAAATATGTAGTCAACAACAATTTAACGGATGAAAGGACGGCTGCAATCTTACTATAAGCATATGAAAACATTGATTGCTCCTGTGGTGTCAGATCCAGCACCAGCGTAGGTTCATCTATCTGGATCCAGGTAGCTCCTGCATTTTCCAAAGACTGTAACAGGGATATATATACAGGCAATAATTTATCCAGTAAATCAGCTACCTGCAATTTTTCATCTTTGATCTTACCCAACAGCAAAAAGCTCACAGGCCCAATGAGCACAGGTTTGGTATGTATCCCCAATGCCTTTGCTTCTTCAAATTCTTCCAGCGCTTTATTATAAGTTAAAGCAAATTGTTGTGTACCATCAAACTCAGGTACGAGATAATGATAGTTCGTATCAAACCACTTCGTCATTTCCAACGCCGTCAGGTCAAACCCATTTTTCTGGTACCCACGCGCCATACCAAAATACAACTCAGGACTACTCGCCGACACCTGTGTAGCCTGCAATGCCAGGAACCTGGCAGGAATCGTATTCGTCATCAAACACATATCCAGCACCTGGTCATAATAAGAAAAGTCATTCGAAGGAATCAGATCAATCCCGGCATCACGCAGGGTTTCCCAATTCTGACGGCGAAGCTGTCTGGCAGTCATCTGCAACTTCTCCAAAGAGATCCTGCCTGCCCAATACGCTTCGTTTGCTTTCTTCAATTCTCTGTTGCTACCAATTCGCGGATAGCCGGGAACATTCGTTTGCATACTTACATTATTTAATAAGGTGAAAAAATATCTGCCTGCGACAAGTATCTGGCTTCATGACAGCATACGTCATTTACAGTTGCGCGTCAGCCCGTGATTTGCACACGGTTCCATACCGCAGCACAAATTTCTACACAAACCTATGAAGAAAGATAAAATGAACTATTTAAGTTGTAATATTTGGTGTATTGTTCTGTTTAATGAAATAAAACTATTCATATGTGCTGTTTTTATAATAATTGTCAGTAATAAATAGTAAATTTTACTTTTACTAGTATTTCTTACGTTTGCACTATGTTCACTAATTACAAATACACCGTTACTGAGCGCTTCCTGCGCTATGTCCAGATAGACACACAGTCCGATCCACTGAGCAAAAGTTTTCCTTCCACAGAAAAACAAAAAGACCTTGGTCGCCTGCTCATCCAGGAACTGCACGAAATAGGCATCACCGATGCTGAGATGGATGAACATGGTTATGTATTCGCCACCATTCCTTCTAACACTACCAAAGAGGTGCCTGTGATCTGCTTCTGCTCCCACATGGACACCAGCAGTGACTGTAGTGGTACAGGTGTAAAACCCATCATCCACATGCATTACGATGGCAACGACATTGAACTGCCTGAAGATAATACCATCATCAAAACCGCCCTTCATCCATACCTCGCCTCCAAAATAGGCGACGACATCATCACCGCCGCCGGCAATACCCTGTTGGGTGCCGACGACAAAGCTGGTATAGCCGAAATCATGGATGCCGCTCATTACCTGATGGCGCACCCTGAAATCAAACATGGCACCATCCGCATCCTCTTCACACCAGATGAAGAAGTAGGTCGTGGCGTAGAAAAACTGGATATGTCTAAGCTCGGCGCCAGCTTTGGTTACACCCTCGATGGCGGCGAACTGGGTTCACTGGAAGACGAGAGCTTCAGTGCCGATGCGGCCAAAATTGTGATCGAAGGGGTGAGTGTACACCCGGGCACAGCAAAGGATAAATTGGTGAGCGCCATCAAGATAGCTTCGGAAATCGTAGACGCACTGCCCAAAGACAGCCTTTCTCCTGAAACCACCGAAGATCGTCAGGGGTTTATTCACCCAGTGAGAGTGAGTGGTATCGTAGAACATGCAGAAATTGATTTCATTCTTCGTGACTTCGTCACTGCTAAACTAAAAGACCATGCGGCTTTCCTGCAGAATATACTGGATGCCGTGATGCCAAAATATCCGACTGCCAGTGCGAAACTCACTGTTACAGAGCAGTATCGCAATATGAAAGAGGTGCTGAACCTGCATCCGCAGGTCACTGATTATGCGGAAGAAGCGATTCGCAGGGCAGGAGTGGAGCCATTGAAAATGATTATCCGTGGGGGTACAGATGGTTCCCGTCTTTCTTTTATGGGGTTGCCATGTCCTAATATCTTTACAGGTGAGATGGCGCTGCACAGTAAGTATGAATATGTGAGCATACAGGATATGCAAAAGGCGGTGCAGACGATCGTGCATTTGGCGCAGGTTTGGGAGGAGAAGAGCTGATGCAGGTGTGGGAGAAAAGAGGGGTGTCTCAATTCAGCTATAGTAAAACACCTGACCACATCTGGTGCACGAAAAAGCACCTGATTCACATCTGGCATAGAAATGGCTGCAAGAGGAAGTGCATCATCCACTTATGATGCATGGGGATAATATTTTAGGGACATATACGTTAAATGTTTACATAATATTGGTATCTTTCCCTGCTTGTTGCATTTGATGTAATACTTTTGCAAGGTTAAATTTTTATTCATGCTCTTAGGATTAGTAACATTACTCCAGGATTCCTTATTATCGCCTAAGCCCGATACAGTGGCTGCCGGCGCAAGTACCGTCGCCGCTGCCGATCAGCATATCAGCTTATTAGACCTGCTGGCAAAGGGTGGTATTCTCATGATCCCTCTCGGGATCCTCTCTGTTATCGCTGTTTTCTCCTTTGTAGAAAGGTATCTCACCATCTCCAAAGCAGGTAAACTGGAAGATAACTTCATGCCAATGATCCGTGATCATATCTCCAATGGCAACATCCAGGCTGCCCGTTCTTTGTCAAAGAACACCAACAGTCCTATTGCCCGTATGATCGACAAAGGCATACAGCGCATAGGTAAGCCTATTGAGAGCATCGAGAAATCCATGGAGAATGTAGGTAAACTGGAAATTTATAAAATGGAAAAGAACCTCGTGATTCTCTCCATTATTTCCGGTATCGCACCTATGTTCGGATTCCTGGGTACCATCGCTGGTATGATTCAGACCTTCTTCAATATCTCTATCACTTCCGATATCACACTGGGCACCATTGCCGGTGGTATCTATGTGAAGATGATCACTTCTGCATCTGGTCTGATTATCGGTCTGGTGGCTTATATCGGCTACAGTTTCCTGAACGCACAGATAGACAAGACTATCAATAAGATGGAAGCTGCTTCTGCTGAGTTTATCGATATTTTACAGGAGCCAACCAGATAATCAAGCTTATGAACTTACGCAACAGAAGAAATAAAAATCACGTGGAGATGCACAGCGGGGCGCTGAATGACATCTTGTTCATTCTGCTGCTCTTCTTCCTGATCGTATCCACGCTGGCCAATCCGAATGTAATCAAGCTGACTTTGCCAAAGGCAAAGAGCAATACCAAGTCTAAACAGACTGTGGTTGTCAGCATCAACGATAAAAGAGAATTCTTTGTAGGTACCAACAAGGTAGCTTTTGGAAGTCTGAAGCAGATGCTTGCCGCATCTATTGCCCGTGATTCCAAGGAAGTAGATCCTACCATCGTGGTGAATGCAGAAAAGTCAGTTCCGGTAGAGGATGTGGTGTCTATTATGGAGATTGCGCGCGAAATAGGTGCCAAGGTTGTATTGGCAACTACTAAACCGCCTGAAACTAAATAGGGTTGACGGCTATGGCAATTCTTATGATCATCAATACCAGATAGCTCTAACGACTAAAGCAAGTCTTACGATCGACTTTTACAACCAGATCTGATGACTGTAAGTCCAAAGGTCAACTCTACCAGATAGTGCTAACGACTATACCAATACGAAATTCAAACGGCTCCGGACCACTTAAGTTCCGGAGCCGTTCTTTTTGCCAATTGAGAAGTAATAATAAAGAAGTTAGCTCGCATGCAGGTTATAGACTGCTGCTATAAAGACCCGACATTGCTACCCAGGTTTAATATTTGTAATGTTAAAATTTAGTAACCTGGCATACCAGTGTTTATTACCCTGTAATGTTAAAATTTAGTTGCCTTCACCATCCTATCCTTTCCATAAAGATCCTGTTTCAATACCACATTGACATACCCCTGCTCCTCCAGCAAACTCACCGTTTCCTTCCCATACGCCTCATTAATCTCAAAATACAACCCACCACCTGCAGATAACTTCTCCTGCCCCAACTGACCTATTCTGCGATAAAAACGAAGAGGATCATTATCAGGTACAAACAGTGCAATATTCGGCTCATAGCTCACCACCTGCTCCTGCATACCTGCGCTCTCATGTTCACAGATATAAGGAGGATTACTTACAATAATATCATAAGAAGGCAAAGCCGCAGTTGCATTGGCATCTAATACGTCCACCAGTGAAAAATTAATTGCCAGTGATAGTTTATTCGCATTTTCTATCGCGATCTTCAATGCCCCCGAACTTATATCAATAGCGCTAACAGTAGCCAAAGGCAGATTTTTTTTAATCGCCAGCGGTATCGCCCCACTCCCCGTACCAATATCCAATATTCCTGGTTGCGTGCCCGCCTTTCGCACATCCTCAATAATCCACTCTGCCAATTCCTCCGTTTCCGGTCTTGGTATCAACACATCCGGTGTTACCTTCAATTCCATCCCATAAAACCAAGCTGTTCCCGTCACATACTGCACCGGTTCATTTCTCAACATGGCTTCCAGTGCAATAGGTAATTGAACCTCCTGATCCTCAGTAAGTTCTTTATCTTTATAGACGATCCTATCCATTCTGCCAAGACCGGTAATATGCTCCATTAAAATATGAGCGATACTGGCAGCTTCCCGATCGCCATGGATGGGGGTTAGCGCGGAGATGATCTGTACAAATGCGGCCTGAATGGTCATAAGCTCTGGTATAAAAAAGGGAAATTCCCTGCGTAAACGATATTTTTGCAGGCAAAAGTAAAGATACAAACACTGACAAGGATGTAATTCCTGAAATGCAGGGTGATATTTTTGCAGGTAAAAGTAAAGATACAAACACTGACAAGGATATAATTCCTGAAATCCAGGGAGATACCTTTGCAGGTAAAGTAAAGATACAAATACTGTCATGAACCGCCTTACAGATGAATTTTTCATGTCCCGTTGCATTCAGCTGGCTACCCTTGGAGCAGGGCATGTAGCACCGAACCCTATGGTGGGAGCGGTGTTGGTGCACGAAGGCAGGATAATAGGAGAGGGATACCACAGGATATACGGGCAGGCGCATGCCGAGGTGAATTGTGTCAATTCTGTAAAAGATGGGAACCGGCACCTGATTCCTGCAGCCACCATGTACGTGAGCCTGGAACCCTGTGCTCACTATGGCAAAACACCTCCCTGTGCCAACCTGATCGTCACAGAAAAGATCCGGGAAGTGGTCATTGGCTGTATTGATACCTTCAGCGCCGTAGCCGGAAAAGGGATCAGCATCCTCCAAAATGCAGGTGTCACCGTGCGGACAGGTATCCTGGAAGCCGAATGCAGGGCACTGAACAGCCGCTTTTTTACATTTCATGAGCAACAACGCCCCTATATAATATTAAAATGGGCCCAGTGCCAGGCAGGGTATATGGGTACTGAAGACGGACATCCTGTTCGTATCTCCAATCACTACTCCGACAGACTGGTACACCGCTGGCGGAGTGAGGAGGCAGGTATTCTGGTCGGCAGCCGTACTGCCGTAATGGATAATCCCCGGCTCAATAACCGTCTCTGGACAGGCAATGATCCTTTGCGCATTGTGATAGACCCCCACCACAGGGTACCTAATACTCATCATCTGTACGATGGTAGTCAGGAGACTTTCTTTTTCAGCGGAGACAGTCAAAACCACAGGTTACCTGAAGCTGATCAATTGAACGATGGTAGTCAGGAGACCGTCGCCTTCAGCGGCGACAGCCTCCCACAGCTGATGCACGAACTGCACGAGCGCCGGGTGCTCAGTGTTCTGGTAGAAGGCGGCGCCGCCACTCTGAATAGCTTTATCGAAGCCGGATTGTGGGATGAGGCAAGGATAATCAGAGGATCCATCACATTGCCAGCAGGACTTCCGGCACCGCTGTTAAAGCATGCAAAGCTAACTTCTGAAACCCCGCTACTGGGCGATCATATTTTTATTTACCACAGGGAACAATAACATGTACAAATTCAGGGCACCTATATGCATATGGATATTCATTCTTTACTCACTTCAGGCAGTAGGCCAGGGTGATAAATGGACCGGTACCTGGCATATGGATTACACCCCCACTGGCAGCTCCAAAACCATCAGCATGGAATGGCAGATCAGCGAACCTTCCAACAAAATGCTGTATCCGGCCCTCCTCAAGATTGATTACGGCTCCTTTTCCGGTTCCTACGAAGTGTTGTTATGTAAAAAGAACGACCACGAACTCGGCATTGGCAGAAATAAATACCCCCTCTCTGAAACGCCATTCAAAATCGGCGCCTGGATGCTGTACCTCAATGGTACACTGGATTTTAAACCCAATGGCATTTCTATTGAACGCATGTGGATCAACTCTTTCGAGTTGTATATGCAGGGGTTTTATCATGACGATGAAATCTATGGCATGATGAAGGATTACCTGCGGGAACTGCTATCGAAGAAACCAATCTTATTAAAAAAGAAAGATAACATCCCCTGGAAAAGTCCGGATACCAACCGCATGATTCATCCCGAAGGCGATACCATTTATTTCGGCGTATATGATAAAGTGACCGTGTACGATTCCATCATCCCCGTCTTTATCAGGGACGAAGATGTAGATGACAAAGATACCGTGACCTTTACACACAATGGTAAAACATTGCTGAACCAGCAGTATGTAAGTCCCGGGGGCTCCCTCTTCCAGGTAAAGCTTGATACAGGTATGAACATATTGGGATTCTTTGCAGACAATTTCGGCAGACTCCCCCCAAACACAGGTTCCTTCAGGATCAAGACGGATAGTGTGGATGCTATTTATGATTTTCATGACAAATCCAATTACTATTCTACCTTCCTGGTAGCACAGGTATACAGGAAACCTAAGCCGCAGCAACCCTTACCCACAGTAGATAACAGGGTGACGGAAAGGCGTAACAACCTGCTGGACCAGATCACTGTGAACACCGGTGATGTAGAACTGGAATTGTGGGATGATGCCGCCGAAGATGGTGACAGCATTTCCATTCGCCTGAATGATAAATTTATAGTCAGTGGGTTCCCCGTATTAAAACGCAGACAAAAATTATCAGTTACACTCAAACCCGGCGAGAACCGGATGATATTACTGGCAGACAATTTGGGGAGTATTCCTCCCAATACAGCTGTGATGAAGATCACCGCAGGTAAGATCAGGAAATACGTGCGCATAAAAACGGATCTGAAGCAGAACAACCTGCTGGTGATCAATTATACCCCTTAACAACTAAGCATGGAAGTTTATTTTACTATAGAAAAATCAGCAACGGCTGAATTTAAGGACAGGGGCAGTAAGTTCCTGGCCTATGCATGGCCGGTGAAGTCGGTGGAGCAGGTGAAAGAATGCCTGCAGGAAGTGAAAAAAGAACACCCCAAAGCGACGCATCATTGTTTTGCTTACAGGCTGGGTACAGATGGATTACAGTTTCGCGCCAGTGATGACGGTGAACCTTCTGGTACAGCCGGAAAGCCTATTCTGGGGCAGATAGACAGCAAGGGATTGACTGATACACTGGTGGTGGTGGTCCGCTACTTTGGCGGTACATTATTAGGTGCACCGGGTCTGATCAATGCTTATAAGATGTCTGCTTCAATGGTACTGCAGGTGATTCCTGCGGTGCAGAAAAATGTAGAGGTAAAGTATCATCTCAGTTTTGACTACACTATTCTGAACGATATTATGATGGTGGTGAAGCAACAGAACTGTACCGTATATGGACAGGAGTTACAGCTGTTTTGCAGTATGGATATCGGGATCCCGAAAGCCGTGCAGGAGTTGGCGATGTTGAAGCTAAAAGATATTCATGGGTTAGAAATAAAGAAGGCTTAGCGCCTTCTTTATTTATCTAAAACATAAAGTGATTACTGTATTCAAGCAATAAGTGCAACCCGTGATTTTATTAATTTGTTGCGCTTATCATTTGAACTTACAATTTATCTAAAACATAAAGCGATTTATTTAAAACGTAGGGAGATTATTTGAAACATACAATGATTTATAAAAAACGCTCCCGGTGCCGGCACACTAAAAGCCACTGATGCCTGAACCAATTTATTTAAAGCGATCACTCACGACCAGGTCTTTACTCCCTTTCTCATATTTATAAAATCCTTCTCCACTTTTCACCCCCAGATAACCCGCCGTCACCATATTTACCAGCAGCGGACAAGGGGCATATTTTGGATTCCCAAATCCATCCTGCAATACGCGTAAAATAGAAAGACATACATCCAGTCCGATAAAATCAGCTAACTGCAATGGCCCCATCGGATGTGCCATTCCCAGTTTCATCACGGTATCAATTTCTGCAACACCTGCTACCCCTTCGTATAATGAACTGATGGCTTCATTGATCATGGGCATTAAGATGCGATTGGCAATAAAACCCGGATAGTCATTGACTACACACGGTACTTTGCCTAACTGAGAAGAGAGAGCAACGATGGTGTCTGTCACATTTTTTTCTGTCGCATAGCCATTGATAATTTCCACCAGTTTCATGACAGGAACGGGGTTCATAAAGTGCATGCCGATTACCTTACCGGGGCGTTTGGTAGCCGCAGCGATCTTCGTGATGGAAATAGAAGAGGTGTTGGTAGCGAGGATAGCATTGGGGTTTGCATATTGATCCAGGTCCTGAAATATTTTCAGTTTCAATGTAGTGTTTTCAGTGGCGGCTTCCACGACCAGATCGGCGTTTTGTACACCGGTGGCGAGGTCTGTAGTGGTGGTAATATTGCCTAAAGTACCGGACTTTATTTCATTTGTAATAGTTGCTTTTGCTACCTGTCTGTCAAGGTTTTTTTCGATGGTTTGCAAGGCGCGTTCTAATGCGGGTGCGGATACGTCGATCAGGGTAACTGTAAAATTGTTTTGGGCGAAAACGTGTGCGATGCCATTACCCATGGTGCCGGCGCCGATCACGGCAATATTTTTTGATGAAAACATGGAATTGAATTTCATCAAATTTAAGTGAATATGAAATTGAAACTTCAAATTTCAAAATTCAATTGCTTTCAACTTCGAAGGCTAACTAAAGTAACTCAAAATCGTTTTCTTCCGGCGCCGCAGGGTCCAAAACGCAAATACAAAACCTATTCATCTATCACAGCAATCCCCAATCGTTCTCCCATTCCCCAAATACAAAACCTATTCATCTATCACAGCAATCCCCAATCGTTCTCCCATCCCCCAAATACAAAACCTATTCATCTATCAGCAATCCCCATCCGTTCTCCCATCCCCCAAATACAAAACCGGATCAACCACTTTGCGATTGATCCGGTTTTGTCAATATTTTTAAATACTAATATCCGTACCCGTATTGTTTATTACTCCCACTTTTGAAATCCCCTCGCTTCCACGCCTGTATAAACTGTGCCCATGCCAGTGGGTTCATAATATTCTGTGGCGGTAACTGTCCTGCATAATAGAGGTTCTGTGCCTGCCTGTTAAAGTACATATTCGTCGCCTCGGCCGCATCTGGTGGCACATACCTTGAAATAGCCCTCATCTTCGCCTCTTCCGTATTCTTCCTGGCCAGTTCGTACTGGTCATCCGGCACATCCATACTTACAAACGCCTTCTCAAACTCTTCCCTCGAAGGATAAGGTTTAATGATCGTTACCGGCAGGTAAGTCGTATCATCTACCATGAGCTGCAACAGGGAATATGCATTACCTGGCAGCGTGGTAGGAATTCTAAATTCTTTTCTCTTGTAACCAATTGCAGAAAAGATAAGCGTATCACCTTTAAAAGCCACGATGGAAAACACCCCCTGCGGATTGGAGATGGTACCCCTGTTTTGTCCTTTTATGAGAATACTCACTGCTGGAACGGCTCTTAAACTATCTGCCGTCATTGTAATGCCGGAAATCTGTATGATACTATCTTTGAACTGCGTTAACTGTGCTTTCAGCAGAAAAGGTAGAAACAAAAGCGAAAACAGTATGTAGGAAATCTTCTTATGCATGCCGCCTCTAAGATAAATGATTTGAATTAAACATAAGCCATAGGAATGTTTTTCCTGTACATATAGATGGATGAACGGAACCAATTGACAAAAACTATGACAGCGCTGACAAAGTAACTAGCAATTAGGTTAACTTTACAGCCTCGAATTAAAATTAACAACTATTTATGATCACTACGGAACAGATTTTAAAGGCTTTGAGCAATGTGGAAGAGCCTGATCTGGGGAAGGACCTGGTAACGCTTAACATGGTGAAAGACATTGAGATAGATGGGAATAAAGTGACGTTCACTGTTGTGCTTACTACCCCTGCCTGTCCATTGAAAGATCTGATCAGAAATGCCTGTATCAATGCTGTCCATCACCTGGTAAGCAAAGATGCTGAAGTGCATGTAAATATGACTGCCAACGTAAACTCCAACCGTAAGGATGGAAAGAGCCTGCTGCCTGGTGTGAAAAACATCATCGTAGTAGCTTCCGGCAAGGGAGGCGTAGGTAAGTCTACTGTAGCGGCCAACCTGGCCCTCGCCCTGTCTGAAGGCGGTGCCAAAGTAGGGTTGATGGATGCAGATATTTACGGACCTTCAGTACCTATTATGTTTGGGGTTCGTGGTCACCGTCCTATGATGGTGAATGTGGATGGAAAAGGCATGATCGTTCCTTTGGAGAAGCATGGTATCAAACTGATGTCCATCGGTTTACTGATCGATGAGAAACAGGCAGTAGTATGGCGTGGTCCAATGGCCAGCAGCGCCCTCAAGCAGTTCATTACCGACGTATACTGGGATGAGCTGGATTACCTGGTAATTGACATGCCTCCGGGCACTGGCGATATTCACCTGACCCTGGTACAGACCGTACCCGTTACAGGCGCTGTGATAGTAACCACTCCGCAGGATGTGGCACTGGCTGATGCGAAGAAAGGTATTGCTATGTTCAATGGTCCACAAATCAATGTACCGATCATTGGTCTGGTGGAGAACATGTCTTATTTCACACCTGCTGAGCTGCCTGATAACAAATATTACATATTTGGTAAAGATGGCGGTAAGCGTTTGGCGGAAGACCTGGAAATTCCATTCCTGGGTCAGATCCCGATCGTTCAGAGTATTCGTGAAGGTGGAGATGAAGGAGTACCGGCTATGCTGGGTGGAGAGGATGCGACCAAGCTGGCGTTTATGGGCTTTGCAAGTATGGCGGCAAGAAGCATTGCGATGAGGAATGCGAATGTAGCGCCTACCAGAATTGTAGAAGTATTTGTATAAAGAAATCATAACGGCCTGGCATTAAGGCTGGCCACAGGCGCTGAAAAAAAGAAGGTGTATCATTAATAAATGAAACTCCTGAGAAATGCATACAGTGGAATCTGGCTCCATCAGGTATCCGCAAAAAAAGAGGGTGTATCTAATTTCAGATACACCCTCTTTTTTTGCGGATTATTCGCATGATTATATAATAAAAGGCTTGCCACCTACTATTACTTCTTGTTTTTTCTCATCAAAAGTAGCCTTCAACCCGGTCCTATACGCTGCATTTGCCATAATCAGCGCAATAGAATGTGAATAAGCAGCTTCGATCGGTGCATTTCCCTGCTGTCTCTTTCTTACACTTTCCATCCAGTTACGTACGTGTGCATTCGTTAGTGGATCGCCACCCATATCAGCAGATGTAGCTACGCCACTACCGCTACTGCTCAATGTCATTTCAGGCAGCAGGTTCGCATGCAATCCCATTTCCTTTGCTTCATGTTCAGTCAAACCTCCGGTTGGTGAGATCCTGTTCTTATCGATATCGATAGTACCGCCATTAGAGTAGTACATTTCCTTTACACCACCAGCAGAGTTGGAGAAGCGGGAGCTATATTGTACCTGGAAACCGGAGGTTGGATCATTGTCTGGTCCGTATTCAAAAACAGCCGTGATCGTATCTGCATTTTTACGACCATCTTTCCACATATAAATACCACCATTTGCTACTGCGCTACGTGGATGTTTGAGATTTGTAAACCAATGCACCGTATCGATCTGGTGAGTCATCCACTGACCAAAGATACCGGAAGAATAAGGCCAGAACAGGCGATATTCGAGGTATTTCCTTGGATCCCAGCTATCTTTCGGACGGCCTGCCAGGAAACGGGTCCAGTCAGTATCCTGTTCCCTGATTTCCTTTACTAATTCAGGGCGGCGCCAGCGACCTGGCTGGTTCACATTCCAGGTCATTTCAACCATGGTAATGGGGCCGAATTTACCTTCCTGGATAAAGTGGTTTGCTGCGTGATAACTATCCCCGCTACGACGCTGTGTACCTACCTGGAAAATTTTGCCGGAGTCTTTCACTGCTTTCAGTGCTTTGCGGGCATCGTCCATCGTTTCTGCAAATGGTTTTTCGCAGTACACATCTTTCCGCTGACCTACTGCTTCGATAGTGTGGTAAGCGTGCTGGAAGTCGGCCGTAGCAATGATCACCGCATCCAGATCTTTGATCTTGTATAGCTCATCATTGTTGACACATGCCTGTATATCATGACCTGCTTTTTTGGAGATAAAGGCCTGACCTTCTTCTCTGCGCCGTTTCCAGATGTCTGATACGGCGATAATATCAAAATTCAGTTCCTTGTTGTTATTGAAGAAGCAGGGCAGGAGTGTCTGGCGTGCACGATCGGAAAATCCGACCAATCCTATATTTACCCTGTCATTGGCCCCCATGATGCGGGCATAACTACTGGCTGGCATGCCCATAGCGGTAATAGAAACACCTGCACCGGCCAGCAGGGATTGTTTCAGGAATTCACGACGTGATTTCATTGGAATTTAATTTTTAATGATACAGTTCAAGGATGAGTTGATGTAAATATTTGTGTGCTGGTGCAGCTTGTACATCCATAGGATCCCAGCGGCTTTCGACGGAAATGCCACCCTGGAAACGGATGTTTGCCAATGCTGCAATATAAGGTCTCACTTCATCACCGGCTACACCAGGTGCAGTCCGTTTTTCTCTCTCAGCAATGTGACAATGGACCAGGTTCTTTTTCGCTTTTTCGATGTTCACAGCAGGCTCATTTTCCTTCAGCATGTGGTAAATGTCTGCCGTGAGTTTAAAATTCGGATGGTTCACAGCGATCACGATGGCATTCGCTTCCGCCAGTGTATTAATATAATTCGTTTCGGTACTGTTCAGGTTTTCGATGGCAATGACCACATTGTATTTAGCCGCTGTTTCGGCTATTTTCCTGCAGATGCGCACGAAGTGTGGGCTTTCCTTTTCGGGTGTCCAGCCTTCGGGCAGTTTGCGGGCATTGCCGCTACCGAGTACGATGGTAGATACTCCTGCTTTTTTGGCCCGTTGCATCACTTTATCTACATAAGTCAGGATCTTTTGTTCATCGGCTTTGGGTCCTACGATGGGTATTTCGGCAGGAATAAAACCATTGCAGGTATTGAATTGACAGTGCATTTTTTGCTTGTCTCTGAGAAATACCTGGAAGGTGTCTTCCGGGATGTCGGGAGAAAGGAGTTTGCCTACACTGCCCTCAATATAATCAAATCCGGCGGCGTGTAAAATGGAGTCATTTCTATAAGTGGTAGTAACACCTAATGTGGGCAACCGGGTTTGTGCATTCGATTGCAAACAAGTGAATAAAAAAAGGCATACGAGCCAGATAGGGGAGTTTTTCATATTTCTTTCCATAAAGCGTGGAAGGAAAAGGTAGGAACATTATTTAAAAAATCAAAAATCTTCTTGATAAGCGGTCGGTGGCTCTTCGGTATAGCTTCAGTGTTACTTCGATACCAAAAGGTCACTAAAAGGGCACTTCATTATCCAGGGGATATTGAGGTGCCCTTTTAGTGACGAAGAAGTGACGAACAAGCATCGAAGAAGCATCGAACAAGCATCGAAGAAGTGTCGAACAAGCATCGAACAANNCGAAGAAGCATCGAACAAGCATCGAACAACGATCGAACAACGATCGAAGCCGTACCTAAGAATTAATCCACCTCCCGATATCTTTTCAAAAGGTTTTTTCCATTTTTTAAAAAATTTACCAGAACTTTAACATCATCGATAGGGAAGTATACTGCCATGCAGTCATAATAAAATAGTATAATATCACTCATTACGCCCGCATTGAATAAGTTTTACTTACCTTTGCGCCCCAAATAAGTATTTATATGAACCGACACGAACTGGTGAATCTGATCAAGGAGAGGCAATCTTATCTCTGTGTTGGCTTAGACACAGACATTACAAAGATTCCCCGTCATTTGCTTTCACATGCAGACCCGGTATTTGCTTTTAACAAGGCAATTATCGATGCCACTAAGGATCTTTGCGTGTCTTACAAGATCAATACAGCCTTTTACGAATGTATGGGTATCCGTGGATGGGAAACACTGCAACGCACAGTAGAGTATATCCCGACCACTCATTTTACCATCGCCGATGCTAAACGTGGAGATATAGGAAATACCTCTACACAGTATGCCAAAACATTCTTTGAAACATATAACTTTGATGCCGTTACGGTAGCCCCTTATATGGGTCGCGACAGTGTGCAGCCTTTCCTCTCTTTCAATGAGAAATGGACCATTATGCTGGGCCTGACTTCTAACGAAGGCAGCAAAGATTTTCAGCTCACACAGAGTGGAGATGAGCTGCTGTATGAAAAAGTGCTGAAAGCTGGAATGAGCTGGGGTACGCCGGACAATATGATGTTCGTGATTGGTGCCACCCAGAGCTCCCAACTGGCCTATATTCGTCAGCTGGTACCTGATCATTTCTTCCTGGTGCCGGGAGTAGGTGCGCAGGGCGGAAATCTGCAGGAGATCTCAGCCGTAGCGATGAATAAAGATTGTGGATTACTGGTGAATGCCAGCCGCTCTATCATATATGCCGGAAACGGAGAAGATTTTGCCCAGGATGCAAGAATTGCCGCGCAGGCTTTGCAACTGGAAATGGCGGAATATTTAGACGTTGCGCCAGCCACAAGATAATCCTTGCTAATTATTCAATTAAAACCGATAATAAAAAACACCGCCTCCGTGCGGTGTTTTTTTATTCGCCCCTTTTCTTTAAATTGATTCCTTATCTAACCTGTTCCACATGCTGAAAGACTTGTTTCAATCCCCCGACTACTTCCGGATAGATGACCTTCTCTCCTCCGAACATATCATGGTGCGCGATGCTGTCAGGCAATGGGTAAAGAAAGACGTGTCTCCCATTATAGAAGAAGCCTGTCAAACCGCCACTTTCCCCTCCCAGATCATCCCGGGACTGGGCGAACTCGGTTGTTTTGGTCCCACTATCCCAACGGAATATGGTGGCGGCGGTATGGACTACATTGCCTATGGGCTCATGATGCAGGAACTGGAAAGAGGCGACAGCGGGGTACGCTCTACTGCCTCTGTACAAGGCTCCCTTGTTATGTATCCCATCTTTACTTTCGGCAGTGAGGAACAGAAGAAAAAATACCTCCCCAAACTTGCCTCTGGTGAATGGATGGGGTGCTTTGGTCTTACAGAACCAGACTTTGGCTCTAATCCCTCCGGCATGGTCACCCACTTCAAAGAAGACGGCGATCATGTGATCCTGAATGGTGCAAAAATGTGGATATCCAACGCTCCCTTTGCACAGATTGCTGTAGTATGGGCAAAAGATGAAGCAGGTATAATAAGAGGTATCATTGTAGAAAGAGGTATGCCCGGATTCACCACCCCTGAAACCAAAGGGAAATGGAGCCTGCGTGCCAGTGCTACAGGTGAACTTGTTTTTGATAATGTCAGGGTCCCTAAAGAAAATATACTCCCATTGGCCCAAGGGCTAAAAGGCCCGTTAAGCTGTCTGTCTTCGGCCCGTTACGGTATAGCCTGGGGTGTAATCGGTGCTGCCATGGATTGCTACGACACCGCCCTGCGATATGCCAAAGAAAGGGAGCAATTCGGCCGTCCTATCGGTGGCTTTCAGCTTACGCAGAAAAAGCTGGCCGAAATGATCACTGAAATTACCAAAGCCCAGCTTATGAACTGGCGCTTAGGGGTACTAAAAAATGAAGGCAAAGCCACCCCGGCTCAAATTTCTATGGCTAAGCGCAACTCCTGCGCCATCGCTACTCAGATAGCCCGCGATGCAAGGCAGATACTGGGTGGTATGGGCATCACAGGCGAGTTCCCTGTCATGCGTCACATGATGAACCTCGAAAGCGTGATCACTTACGAAGGCACCCACGAAATTCACTTACTCATTACAGGTATGGACATCACCGGACTGGATGCTTTTCATTGATATGCGGCTATTATTATTGTTATTATTACTTCCTTTGACGGCGCATTCCCAAACAGTATTGGAAGGAAAAGCACAGGGTACTTACTATGTCATTAAATACATCTCAGCAGATACGACATCACTGCAGGGGGAGATCGATGCTATTTTCGCGGATATTGACCAATCCCTGTCTTTGTACAAACCTCATTCCCTGATCAATCAATTCAATGAAAAGGGGCGTGTGCAAATGGATACCCACATGCAGGCCGTCATCAAAAAAGCACTTTTGATCAGTAAGATCACCAAAGGTGCATTTGACATCACGGTCAAACCATTGGTCGATGTATGGGGATTTGGTGTGCATGCTCCGGCAGAAAGAAAAATTCCATCTCCCGATACTTTAAGATCTATCTTATCTCACGTAGGATATCAATATCTGAAAATAACAGGTTCCGAACTTTCCCGCACCAAAGCTGGTATAACACTCGATTGCAATGGTATTGCCCAGGGTTACACTACCGATGTAATAGGCCGTTTCCTTGATAGCAAAGGCATTCATAACTACCTCGTAGATGTAGGCGGAGAACTGTGTGCAAAAGGGAAAAACAGTCATCAGCAATATTGGACGGTCGGTATAGAAGGTGAAAACCAGCGGGTCATTCCGTTACAAAACCGGGCAGTCACCACAAGCGGTAATTACCGTCGTTTTTTTGACTCAGGGGGTAAACGGTTTGCTCACACCATCGATCCCCGAAATGGACAGGCCATTCACAATAATATTATCAGTGTCACAGTGCTGGCAACAGATGCCATCACTGCCGATGGTTTTGACAATGCTCTTATTTTAATGGGTGTAGAAAAAGCGTTCGCTTTTATACGGCTACATCCGGAATTGCAGCTGGAAGCGGGTTTTATTTATAAAGATGCTGAAGGTAATATACAGGAAAGCTTCTCTGCGGGGTTCCCTAAATAATTTAGGGCTGCTAAAAATAGCAGCCCTCTCATACTTTGGTTTTTTATAGAATATGCGAAAATCCATTTTTCCCTATCACCCACACATATACCTCTCTTCCTTCTTATTACAATCGTAATAAGAATAAGTTCATTTTTCGTCTGAATGGGTGATTTTTCAAATAAAGAACGCCGGCAAGAAGAACTCACAAAATTAGTCAGCAGGCAAACGTATTTTTACTTACGAAATAATAATATAGGACGGTTTCACTAATTCAATAATAATCAGTCACCAAGGTCCAAAAAAATTCCCAGTTCAGAAAATAATATAATGAAATAATTCCTTTTTACACAATCAGAATTTCTACGAAAGTTAAATTGTCTATATCCCTCTAAATTGTCTATATCCCTCTATTAATGTCTACACCTTTAAATTGTCTGTATCCCTCTATTAATATCTACACCTTTAAATTGTCTATATCCCTCTATTAATGTCTACAATTGTTACAACATGAAATATGCCAAACAGGCTTATCACTTTACATATAACGTATTTGAAAGCAGAATCTTATTTATGGTTAGCAGGGGGGAGCATGTATTCTTAAGATTAAGTAATTGATTTTCTTATGGTTATCATGAATTGATAGGGTAGGAATTGCTAAATATTTGCGGTTCTAAAGAAAAAAATTGTGAGTAGATGAGTGAGAATAGGAATGTAGCACGGAGGCAACAATTTTTAATATTAGCTGTGGAATAATTACCATTTGAATAGAAAAAAGCGCTTTTACCGGGGTGGTAAAAGCGCTTTTTTGTTAATCCAGCATCGCATCGGCGGCATCTTCCAGGAGTTTCAGATCTACTGAATCCGTTCCTGCAATACCTTCGATAGAGCCTTTGATATGTGCAGCGTTGAGTAATACCTTTTCCAGTTGCTTTTCTCTTGCCTTCCAGATCTTTTCCATGGCATCCTTTTCCTTCTGGATAGAGATCTTCATGGCCATAAATCCTTCGCGGATCGCTTTCCATTGTTCGGCAAATTCGCCACTGGTCAGGTAGCCATATAGCATGTGTACCTTATCGCCCCTGTTTTCCTGTGTTTTGAGTGCACCGGCTACTTTGATAATACCTTCTCTGAGTACATGTGCCAGTGCCCTAACTTCGTTAAAGGTGCAGATCCATACGCCTTCTTTTTCGCCAAACCGTTCCATGTCTTTCGGCATGGCCTGGGTCACGAGGATAGCGATGTCTGCTCCCTGGCTGCGCATATCTGCTTTCAGCTTTTCCAGCCAGTCTCTTGCAAAGTCTTTGGTGCGTTTGCTTTCGTAAATAATCTTTCCACATTCCTGTCCGAACTGGTTTCGGATCATTTGAATACAGTCGGCGCCTCTTACGCCTTTGCCCACTTCAGCGATTTCGTCGAAGGGGAAGGCGCCTTTCAACAGTTCTTCCAGCACCAGTTCCTGTATTTCACCTTGTAACTGTGTAGAACCCTGTTCTGCTTTACGCCGCATTTCTTCGGCCAGCTTGCGCTGGTCTTCCAGTTGTTTGGCCATTTCAGCCAGTTTTAACTGGTACTCGTGGTCTTTCAGCTGGTTGCGGTCAGCTTCTTCCCTGCGGATCTTTTCAGTGAGCAGGTTACGCTCTTCCAGCAGTTTTTTCTGGATAGAGATTTCGATTTCCTGCTCCTTGGCCATCAGGTCCTGTTCCTTACGCAGGAATTCCAGTTCCTGGCGTCTGGCCTCCTTCAGTTTTTCTTCCTGTTCGGTATTGGCCTGTTGCAGGAGCTGTAACTGGTTTTCGTAAGTTTCGGATATGCTCTTACGGATATTCTCAGACAGGGTCGCTTGTAGTTTACTCTTTTCAGTTTCGAGTAACTTAGTGAGCTCCTCCTGTTGTGATTGCTTTTGTTGCTCTACCTGCTGGCGGATTTGAGCCAGTTGATTTTTCTCATTTTGTAATGCATCCACACGTTTGCGCCATTCAGTTTCCATTTTACCGCGCATCTCTTTTTCAATATCTGCTGCAAATGCATCCTCCATGACAAACTGGTGCCTGCAGTTAGGACAGGTGATTTGTGTTCCCATGACTTCGAAGTTACGATAAAAGTACATGGAGCGCTACGCACTGGATTTGCGTATTACTTTTTTTCCTGCATTTCTTTTAACATACGCAAAGCCATGAAACCTAATAGGGCGATAATACCGACGATGGCAATCCAGATCCACACCTGACTGGTAAAAAGGGTGAACCCTTTTGCTGGTGAAGGTTTTGGATTGTTGATATATTTCATCTGCTCATTAGGTATACTGATCAGAGGTAACTCCTTATTCAAACTATCTGCAAAATAGGTGAGATCGTATTCGGGAGCAGTTAGATTAGCGTTGCCTGTTAATATCAGATAAGATTTTCCCTGTTCCAGGTAAGCCGCCATGTATCGTGGTAGTTGCCAGGCATTTACATCCTCAATTTTTAAAGGAGGATTATCCTGGTTGTCAATGCGTATTTCAAGGGTATCTGTTTTGACCTCGTGCGCTAATACCACTTCATTCGATTGGCCGGAAGTAAGTGTGAAAGATTCCCCATCTACCCATGCCTGCCGCTTGTATAGGGTAGGCGCTGTGATGTTGAAAGAGAGGTTGTCGATCACATACTTTTTGGGAAATGCAAGTTTGATGATAGTCGTTTTGTTTGCATGGCGGATATTTATCCCGGAAGAAGGAACCGGTAAAGGGCTTGTAGACTTTTGCTCATTATAATACTGTCCTGCACCTGTAATATTCAGTGGTGCACTGCTGGAATCATTGATGAGCAGACGGATATATTTATAATCCGTGTTTGGCAGATTGATCTGAGGTTTGGTCGGATCAAAGAAAAAATCCGGTACCAGTCCATACCATTGTTTTAGATCATTGCTGCCGGTGACATTCATAGATTTTGAAACCCATGAGTTTTTGACCATGAGTGTTACATAATTGATTGGCTGGCTGGTTGCATTACTGAAAATGAAGGAAGAGGTACCATTAGTTACCTGTTTATTTTCTATGACAGCAAATGATTTGATACTGGCAATGTCATAGTGCATGGCCTCTTTCTTCAGCAGGTAGGGTACTTCTGTTTTTTTATCCTGATAGATACGAAAGTCTGTATAACCCGGTGCCTGGCTTCCGCTGATGAGGCCAGGTCCGAGCAGGATATTATAAAATCCATTTCGCGGCACATTGGTAATGACAGCCTGCCACGAAAACTCCTTCGCAGCTATCTCCTGTGCAGTCAGTGAAGCACTGCAAAGGAGGAATATGATCAATAAAAAATTAAGTTTTTTGTTCTTGTTTGTCATCCAGAATGATTTTTTTCAATCGTTGATACATGAAGGAAATAATCAGTAATAATACGCCCAGTGATATAAATGCGGCGATCTTACCACCTTCTGAGAGGGTACTGATATCTACCAGGAATAATTTACAAATGGTGATACCAAAGAGTGCGATCGCGATAATGCGCACATTTTTGTCCGCCCATTTTAAACCAAGGAACATCAGTACAAAGGCATAGATGCCCCATAAAATACTGTAACCGGTTTTCTGATTACTATGCACAATGCTGTCAATATCCGCCCGGGGATGCATAGCGATCAGCACAACCACGTGATCCAGCAATGCACTGAGGATGTATAGCACAACCAATGTATTCAGGATCTGTAGCAGGAATACCTGGTTGTCTTTGAACAAAGGTTTGATAAATTTCCAGACCATGAATAGCATCACTATCACTACAGGAGGAATGATGAAATACGTGCCGAAATAACTACCCGTTCCGGCGCCTGTCAGCCATGCATTCCGGAACATCACAGCTGTGTCATTATCAATCACAAACACGATCAGTGATATCAGGGTGAATAGGAGGATCAGATACCTGAACATCGCATGTCCTTTGCTGGTAATGTACAGCAATACGGCCAGTGCAATGTAGTTGACCAGATGTGCCATCATACCGGCTATAGGTGGTATGCGTAAGTGGAACTGGAAGAACACTTCCGTTTGTATGGTCGCATAGATGAGCACAACAAAAGCGATGTTCAACAGCAGCTGCATGTGCGGCAATGGCAGTATTGGGAAGAAGCTTTCATCTTTTTCCTTTGCCAGCAATTTCCTGTAGATAAATAATGCGGCTACAACAGCTGCATTAGTAATAAAGCCCCTGTTGAGCACAGGTGTCATTAGCACCATGTGATAACCATATAGATTGAACCAGTCCATGATCAGGCTACCAGCGGTGAGTACCATTACAATGAGCGATGCAATCTTCATCAGTTTGAGTGCAGATCGCTGGTAGAGGTACAACAGCAATACACTTTCTGCCGCCCAGAACAAGGTGATGTAATGTCCTTTCAATTGAATAGGCGCAGCAAGACTCAGGAAAGAAAGTACTAATCCTATGAGGAAGTAGATCAACAGCCGGTCTGCGTATTTATTTCTATGCAATACATATGCAAAGACAAAATTGAATACAGCGATCATCGCCGTGAATAATCCCTGGAACATGCCACCGTGAATATGTGCGAGGATCACCATACCTGCGGCATAATACAGGAATGTATTACTCAGCAGCAGGATGATTTCAGGTTCCCTGAATGGTCTGTGCAAACGAATATTGTTCACCACATTCATGAGGAAGAACACGATATAGAACAAGGTTGCGAATACCAGTGCCGTGATATAAGGTACAGGTTTGGCCGGCGTTTCAGTACCGATGCTATAAGAGAGCCAGGTGCCAAATAACAACACCGTCGCGATGTACGAAATGACATTGACAAGGTGCCACTTTTTAAAGTAAGCCAGCACCAGCATACCTGTATTCAGAATGAGGATATAAGTAAATAATACACCTGCATTACCATTGCCTGTACTTACGAGGAAAGGCGCGGTGAAGCCGCCTAAGATTGCTAATACGGCCAGTTCCACACGATTGTAACTGATAGATAGAAAAACGGCGAATGCAGTGATCAATATCATCATGATGAAAGCCAGCGTCTGACTAATGAGATGATATTGCTGGAACGCAATTGTGATAGAGAAATACAATACAGCGATCCCTCCGCCTACCAGTACAGAACTGAATGCAGCAAAGGTTTTGCGCATACGGTGTGCGATACCCAGCAGGATGCCGCCACATAGAATGCCGATGAAAGTACGGCCGGTTTCGTTGATCCAGTTTTGGTCGATCGCGTATTTCAGGAAGAAACCAATACCGATCACTAACACACCAATACCAATTTTGTTAAAGAGGTTTTCACCGATGAATTTCTCCAGATCAGGGTATTTTTCCCAGAAGGTAGGAGTAGGCTCCGGTGGTGTTTCTACTACGCTCATCGGTGGGTATGGAATATACGTTTCTTTAACGGGAACAGGTGCCGGTTCTCTGGCAGGCGGCGGTGTTGGTGGTTCCGGTTTAGGTGGCGGCGGCGGTGTATAAGCCGGTGGCGGTGTATAAACCGGCGGCGGCGAGTAGGCAGGTGGTGGTGTAATGTCCCTTTCTCCCTGTGGCAGTGTGAGGTTATCCAGCCTGCGATGCAGGGAACTCAGCTGATCGAGTAAGTCACTCTTCAATTTGATGATAATGATCAGGATAATAATCAGGAGTAAACAAATGATAGTTTCGAACATACAGTAATAAATATGTATAGGAAATATATTGCGTTCAAATATAATCTATTCTCCTGCAATTATATTGGAGTTAATTTTTTGCGTAGCTATTTGAATTCAAGAATTAAAATGCCTACATTAAGAGATGCAAAAGATAATAGTTTGGAAAAACAGTACGATCAATACGACTGAATTTGTCAGTATTGAAAAGGAAGAAATGACTACCGTCAAGGGATATATCACCGGCGAGGGCTTCGGAAAGCCATGGTTGGTGAGATATACGCTCACACTCAATCCACGTTGGGAAGCACAGACAGTATTCATCGAAGTAATGTCTGAGCAGAACTATACCATTGAGTTGTATAAGAATGATTTACAACAGTGGTTGAATGAAAAAGGAGAGCACCTGGAAGCCTTTGATGGTTGTGTAGATGTAGATATCTCTTTCACGCCTTTTACCAATTCATTGCCTATCAACAGGCTGCAGCTCACAAAAGGAGAGGGGCAGAACATCAGCGTTGTATGGGTAGATATTAAAAATGGAGATGTGAAAAGGGTGAAACAGCGCTATCTGAACAAGGGGAGTAGGATTTACAAGTATGAGAATGAGCACTCCGGGTATATTTCGGAGTTGATTGTAGACGATGAAGGGTATGTAATTGATTACCCTGGCGTATGGCAAAAGATATATTAGGATAATGCCTATGCGATGATTTAGTCTGTCAAACTGAGTTTTTTACCTTCCACAACTGAAATAATTATGAAAAACTGAACAGTAAAGATATCTTTTCACAATTAGACATATTGTGCATACAATATGGATTGTACTAAACTGGCAGGATCATTCCCTGCCAGTTTTTTTATTTGTACCTTTGCAGTATGAAAATGAATAATACGGATACTGTGCGGATGGCGGAGATCAAATTATACTTTCTTGATCCGCCATATACATTCAAGATTCATAGCTATGCGGCTCCTCAGTTGGAGGAGGTATTTACCATCCTCGGTAAGTACGGCAACTGTTCCGCAAGCATAATGGACAGTCTGCTGGTGCTGAAGACCTCCTTTGCGGAGTCGGAAGGGAATGCAGATAAGACAAGGAGGGTAATGAAGGACATTGCCGGGGTGATGAATGGCCTTAACAGGATGAAGTAGTCACCATTTTGTGTGAATTTGAATTATACCCACCATTGATATCGAAGGGAATTCTACCTTTAGAGAGCAATTCCTATTCATGCGTTACCTCATTTTGTTGTTACCTTTTTTGCTGGGTTGTCATCATCATCCCAAACAGCATTCTCATGCTTTTTATTACTGGAAATTTGATGACCAGTCTTTCTCTGGCGTCGATACTGCACTCATCAGTCAATTACATGTAGATCATTTCTATATCCACTATTTCGATGTGGATTGGAGTGAATCGCTGGACATGCCTATTCCCAAAGGTTCCCGTTATCACTATTCAAATAATGCATTCCTGGTCAAAGGGTCCTATTGCCCGGTGGTCTTCATTACCAACCGCACATTTGAACAGCTGGCAGCCGATAGCTGTGAATGGCTGGCCGGGAAAATTACCGACAAGGTCAATGCCATGACGGATCAGTTCGAGGAGAGGGCCGCCGGTTTGGAGTACAAAGAAGGGATGAACTGGCAGGAGGAGAAGGCTAAAATCAAAGCCAAACGTGCCCCTCTGCACAAAGAAGTGCAGATTGACTGCGACTGGACCCCGTCTACAAGGGATAAATACTTTCACTTTCTAAGGGCTTTTAAGGCTCTCAATAAGGACAGGGAGCTATCGGCTACCATTCGCCTGTATCCTTATAAATACTACCGTAAAATGGGAATTCCGCCCATCGACAGGGGGATGCTGATGTGTTATAATATGGACCGCATTGACCAAATGGCGACTGCCAATTCGGTCTTTGATGAAAAAGTGCTCAACTCTTACCTGTCTGGCACCCATTACCCATTGCCGCTGGATGTATCTTTCCCCGTTTTTGGCTGGTATGCCTGGTTTAGGGGAGGCAAATTTAAAGGGATCATTCATGACGGGAGTGAACTGGCAGGTGCCGGTTTGATCAATTCCAATAATATAATTAGCCGGGATACTGTGCTGGATGGTCGTTTTTATAGAGAAGGAGACCGGGTACGCCGGGAATACCCTGACTCCACCACCTTGAAATCCGCCATTGACCTGGCTATGAAAAAAGTTCCTGAATACCGGCATGTTACATTTTATCACTGGGACCCCACTTTAATTGCTGCATATGAAAACATCATACAAGAGACTTTTGCAGATTATTAGTATCCTGCTACTGTTGTTTTTACCCTGGATGCGTACATGGAGTTGTGGTCCTGATTATTTCAGTGACGATTACCGCTTTGTGCTTTTTCAACCGGAGTTATCCCGCGCTCCCGGGTTATCGGATCTCAGGTATAACATTCACATGAGTGTGCTGAAGGACAGCGACCCGCAGAAAAAGGATTATCAGCGCAATTGCAGGGAGTGGCAGCAACAGGTAGGCGGCACCATTCCTGATATTTACAATATACAGTACGGCATGGAGCCCGATGAATTTTTGTATGCCTACCGGCATGCGAAATGGGATCATATAAAAGACAATTCTTTTTTACATGCTTTGCTACAACCAGCCAATAAGCCAATGCTGGATTATATGGCTTTTGCAAAACAGGTAGAGTTTAACCAGTTTGGCGAATACGATCCGTGGCAAACGGGCAATGACAATGGAGGACAGGAGCAAACAAAGGTGCTGCTCAGGTTGGGAAAGTTGGCATTTGCCAAAACAACGAATCCTTTTCTGAAGGAGCGGTATGCATTTCAGCTGGTAAAACTAAATTATTACGGAGGGGGAAATTGGGATTCGCTACCCGGTTTATACGACACTTATCTGAAAGGGCATAAAACGATTGTGGCAGATTGGGGATTGTTATATTATGCGCTATGTAAGCAGGATAAAGTAACGAGTACGAAATTGCTCTGTGAAACTTTTGAAAGGAGTGAAGAGAAGAAGACATATATCTACAATACGCTTGCCAGCAAGGATCTGGATACCTTGTTGCAGCAGTATCCAAAAATACCGGTGGCCTGGTTTATTAAGGGACTGAAGCAACCCGGGCGAGGGCTTTCTATTATCCAGTCACTCCACCGGGTGGCGCCTCAATACCAATATTTGCCGATGCTGGTGGTAAGGGAGGTGAATAAGCTGGAAGACTGGATTATGAGTCCGACAGTATTGGGTTTTAATTCAAGTGTGAAGTTGAATGAGTATGATGTAAAGCGATTTTATAACAGCGATATGCCGGATACCACTTATGATTATTATGCAAAGAAGAACCTGCTGAAAGATCAGGCTTACATGCGTACAGTGCGGAGTTACCTGGAAAGCATTTTGTCAAAGTCTGATAGTAACCATGTGGTGTATGCGCTGGCGATTGCGCACCTGTATAATATGGATGGTGAGTACGCAAAAGCGATAGACTATCTGAATGATATACATCCCCGTAAAAATAGTTTTTACCGCCGTCAGTGGATCACAGAACAATTGATAGCGATCATGCATGCGGCTGATATCAGTAGTAATGCAGTAAAGGCAGATCTCAGTAAGCAGGTGAAAGAACTGATGGCATTGGGAGCTACTTTTCCTGACCCTAATAATTATGATGAGAATGCAGAGGATAGATCACTGCCTTTGTTGTTGCTGATGATGAGTCAGCAATATCAAAAGCAGCAGGATGCTATTACAGCAGGGCATTTATTCGAAAAGGCCAATATTTTGGTAAATGGATATTATGGATCTAATTATGAGGATGATACCACGCAAATCAGTTATCATAAAATTGCTTATTTCGACCAGTATGGTACACCAGCGGATATTGATCGACTAATACAGTTTAAGCATGCAAAACATAAAACTGCTTTCGAAAAATTCATTTCACCAGGAGTGTGGTCTCCGGATGATTTTTACAAGGATGTAAAACTCTCTCTGCTCGTAAGGCAGCAACGATTCAAAGAGGCATTGGGCGTAGCGGAGGAGATGGATGCTTATTTCTGGAGAGACAATTATGCATATAGTGGCTATCTGCCGGATAAATATATTGGTAGTGCAGATTTTCTGGTACCGGGTGAGACGCTGAAGAATGATGCGTATCCTTTTGCAGATAAACGGGGCATACTGCGTGATATTGTGGCATTGAGCGATAGTTTAAAACAGTTCCCGCAGAATGCGGCGTTGTATTATAAGATGGGCAATGTATTGTATAATCTTTCTTACGGTGGTCGTGGCTGGATGCTGGCGAATTATGGAAAGGGCGAGCATACCGGGTACTATTATAATATAGGGTGGGATGAGTATGAGCATAGTGCTTTGAACAGAAGGTATCAGGCTGCGTATTACAGGTGTGAGGCGGCGATGAATATGTATCGGAAGGCATTGGTGTATGGAGGGAGTCAGAAAGAGCTATGTGCAAAAGTGTTGTTGATGATGAGTGTGTGTGATAAAGATAGAAATGCCTATGTGATAAAAAGACAAAATTGGTCAGGAACGATTTATAAATATGAGAGGGAGGGGCCGTATCATTCTACTTACCTGGATGTGTTGAAGAAAAAGTATGGGGGTACGGAGGTGTATGCGGAGGCGGTAACGAATTGTCCGGATGTGAAGTAGAGGGGGGAGTCATTTACAGGAATGGGTTGTTCTTTTTCAGAAAAGTATTTGATAAAGAGGCGTTGGGAGATGGATAGATTTTCAGCACTTTGTAGATGGCTGGCCGCATGGTGGAATTGATTAATTCTTTCGTTCCAGATTTTTATTTTTAACGCTTTGCTATATGATCTTGTATAAAATAGAAAGCTAAAGAAAGATAATAAAAATAGAATGGCTATTGTACCTAAAATTCTTATTAATATGGTTAGGGTCATGTGATGTAAGATAGGTTTTTTAAATTATATCATTATCTTTGTGACTCTAATTTATACCCATGAGATTTAAAGCATTACTTGTAGCCTCCATTGCTTGTACACTATTTTATTCATGCAGTAAGAAGGAATCTACCACAACTCCTGTAACAATACCAGAAGTATCAGGCAAAGCCATTAACTCCTTTACGTTTCAGGAAGTGAAGTCGGGTAGAGCGACAGTCAATATTCAGGAAGATAGTATACTGATCAGTGTACCCGGAAGTGCATTGTTGTCGTCACTGACGCCTGTCATTACTTATGAAGGCGTGTCTATCTCTCCATCAGTAACGCAACCTATAGACTTTACTAATGTCGTGAAGTTTACTGTGACTGCAAGTGATAGTACGAAAAAAGATTATTATGTAAAAGTGACACGTCGCAACACTTTGTTTGTAGGGTCAAAAAACCTTCTTGTAGCGCTGGATACCAAAGATGGTGCCCAGATATGGAAGTATACCGGCACTGCGGGATTCGCCTATTCCGCGCCGGCACTGGCGGGTGATACCGTGTTTGTAGGAGGCGCTGTTGATGGTAACCTGTATGCATTTAATGCCAGAACAGGTGAGATCTTTTATACAAAAAACATTTCATCTACAGGAATTGAAGGGTCTCCATTGATAAATGGTTCAACTTTGTATATTGGAACGAATGACGACTACCTACTTTCAATTAATACAATAAATGGAAATGTGAAGTGGAAATACCGGACCTATGGGAATGTATCTTCAAAGCCGGTTTTATACCAAAATGCAGTGCTTTTTGGTAATTATAATGGCCTGTTGTATCGGCTAGATACATTAAACGGGCAATATAACTGGTCGCTTAGTCTGCTAGGATATATCGGTTCAGCGGAGCCGGTTTTACACAATAGCACTATCTTTTTTGGTACCCACGATAGTATCTTTTATGCCGTTGATGCTGCTGTAGGCAAACGTTTATGGACTTTTAAGACGGGAACTGGTTTACCTGGGGGAGGCGTAGCCAATGGCAATGTATATGTAAGTGGATATAGTTTGTATGCATTGGATGAAGTGACCGGCGAAGTGAAATGGGAAGCTTTAAAAGGCAAGGGTTGCTATGGTTCCCTGACAGTGGATAATGGAATTGTTTATGTGAAAGCAGCTGATAATTTGCTCTATGCTGTAGATGCAAATACAGGTGCTACAAAATGGACGACACAGTCGTATGTCAATGCTGCTGCCGCCGTTGTGAAAGATGGAATGGTATATGTAGCGAGTGGCACGGGATGGGTATATGGTGTGCGTGCCAGTGATGGTCAATCCTTATGGGGATATCAAATGGGGATTATTGATAATTATAATCCTACCCCTGCTATTGGCAAAGTTGCCGAAAAATACCCGATTACAATCTCTCTTTAATAAATGAACGGAGTAGCTGCCAAAGCTACTCCGTTTTATTTGCAAAAGTGATGGTGACTAACCGGCCTCCTTCCTCCTTCGACAATAGCAACTTTATCCCATCTTCCAATACTACCGGCGCCCCAATTTCAATATCCACACCTCTGGTTATATCCCTTGCACTTGTCAGTTTTTCATTCACAAACAACCATTGGCCATTGTGATAAGAAAAATACCCCACTCTTTCTTTCAGATTATTGCCCAACCGTTCATTTCTCAGGATGTTCCTGTTTACATGCCAGTAATGTAAGGTAGCATGATGGTAAATGACAAGCCTTAAATTATCAGGTTTCCATACAGTAGGTTTGAACTGGTAATACAGGTCCAGTACTGGTATGCTTGCATTGTATTGCGTGCCGCAAAAAGGGCAATAGGTTTGTTTGGTGTTGTTATAGATAAACCATTTCTGATTGCAGGCAGGATTTGCACATTTTAACTTCAGGTCATTCGTCTTGATCAAAGCCTGTTCCCATGCATCGGCAGTAGGCCGCTGTACAGGATCATGAAGCCCTTTGATGAATGCCTGATCAAATAATTCTTTCAGGTAAGGACCTGCAATGGTATAGGGTGTTTTATTCAGATCTGTCCATGGGTAGTAGATCGCCATGTTATCACCATACTCCCGTGTAAAGTTCCGGTTACTGCTGTCGGTAGGGTGTTCAATAAACAGGGCTTTCCCGCCCATCAACAGGTCTTCTTCCTGCTCTGATTCAATCGGGCCAAAGTAATTACCACCACGTAAAGGATGCCTGTAAAAGAGGTACATGTAGATCAATACCGCTAATGCATGGAGATCAGTTAAACGATTCGGGAGTTTTTTGTCAGGATCTTTTTTGCCAAGGTTTTTAGTGGCCATTACCTCAGGGGCGATAAAGTCTGCTGTACCCAGTACATCAGGAGGGTAGAGGTTAGGTACCACTAGCCCATCAATATCAATGATGGCCGCTGTTTTACTGACGGGATCTATCAGTACATTTTTGTAAGATAAGTCAGAGTGTGCGAGTCCTGCGGCATGTAACCGCTTCACCCCTCTGGCGATATTGACACCTACCTGAAAATAACTTAACCAATCACCTAATTCTGAATCATCCAGTTTTGTTTTTGACCTGGGAGACCGGAATCGGGCACTGGCAAACCATTTACCTTCTTTTTCCTTTCCTTTTAAGAGATCATTATTAGCATACCCTTTTTTGAAAAAGAAGTTGCTATTATAACAAGGTACGATGATGCCGGTTTTTTTATCCACTTCTACTACATCTACCGGCCAACTGTACAGCTCTTTGTAATAGCTACCTCCTTCCTTATTAAAGAAACTATCGAAGTATTGGGTAACGATCTTTCTAAGCCGTTCTTTGGAATTATAATCAGGATCCGTTCTGTAAATAGCGACTACATACGATCTGTCCGGACTGAAATATACATCTTTCATTCCACCTCTTAACGGTTCGCCATTATCGATGTATTGATAAGTCATTCCGGGATTTATTATCGAATTCACAACTTTTACAGTCATAGCCTAATATATTATTGCCAATGTTCGGTCATCATGATTACCGGTGCTCCAAAAGTCCATCCATGCTGATAATTGAGTAGCAACTTCAATGGCAGGTTGTTTAAAATCCACTATTACTTTTTCTTCATTATCGCCATTTAAATCCTCCATGAATTTCTTCCAGAGAGCAAGGTTTTGCAGGTTGGCTTCTACTTCGAATTTAGGATCGTAGATGCCATCGGTCATTAAGAATAAATAACAGAAATCGGGTGCTATAGTGACGTTGAACCTGGATTTCATCGGGATCTCTTTTGAATGGAATATTTCTGGTTGGGTAATAAATCTGGTACCTCCACCAAATTCTCCTACATCCAGCTGGTTCAATAGTTGCACTTTATCTTCCTGTAATAAAATGATAGGGCAATCGCCTATGCCAAAAGATAAGATCAAATAGCCAAAATCAAACTTTTTAAACACTACAAAGATTAAAGTGGTATGGTAGTATTCAAGTATTGATTTGTTCTTGTTATTGAATAAGGTGGGATTTAGTTCTGAATGTTTTTCCGCTTCTGCTTTTATTTGTTCATATACATACTTCACTGCCTGGTACATATGTTTCTTCGCAACAACAGTGAGCGATTCAATAGCTGAATGATCAGTTTCCTCTATTTCTTTTTCTTTGCTTTCTTCAAAAAATTGTTGGAAATAATTAATCGTTGCATTACAGGCAATCTGAGCTCCTTTTCTTGAAAACAGGCTACTCCCTGCGCCATCGGCTACAGCGACTACAGACCAACCTTTTTTATCAGAAGAATAATAAGCAAAATCATCATCTCTGAAAGTACCGACATTCTTATGCGATCTACCTCTTTTGGATGAAACGACCATTTGCTTATCGCCTAATTGAGCAGCCGCCATCACATTATCTTCTTTCCAGTAAGGATCATTCACATCACCCGGTATATCTTTCCATAAGCTCCTCGGATCGGGGTTTATAATCAGGTTAAACACCTTGACATTTACAGGTGCCCCTTCCAGACTAAATAGAAGCTGAATTTTATGATCCCCGCTTACAGTCGGCGTACCTGCTATTGTTGCCTGCTCTTTGTGATACACCAATCCAATCTCCTCCAATCCTTTCCATTCAGCATAGACAATATCTGCCATATTCCATTTTTCAAAACTCACTTCTGCCTTATACGGTTTATTCACACTCCCATTTGGAATACTGATATGTGCTGCTATAATATCGTTAATCCTGTTTTTAATCGTATGTTCCATAAGCTAGCCCTGTGTACGGTTTACATCAAATCCTCCACCCTCTTCTGCCACCACATACCTGGATGTCTTGCCACACCATGGACAGGTATTCGTTTCCTCATATCCAATACAATGGATCTTTCCACAACTACACTGTGCCAGTGCAAACTGGTTACTGCAACAAGGGCAGGTAGGTGCGCCTACCAATTCGGCAGTATTGATCTTATGATTATCTGATGAGGAATCAGATAGTTCAAAATAATCATCCTTCAGTGGAAAAGCTCCTACCTGTAGATAAGAACGGGTTTCGAGGTTCATGCCTCCCCAGATATTATTACCAATACTCTTCCTGTATTTGATAAGATAATGACGGCTGGATTGCTGGCACTTTGCTAATAAAACTACATAGTTATCATCTACCATTTGTGTGAAAGGTGCACTTTTAGAGATGTCGATCTTCGACAGCCAGTCGTTGTCTGTTTTTTCCAGTTCCAGTCCTGATCCATTATTTTCAATATTCACACTACTGGTGGTAATAGATGCAGTGACCCACTTAAAGAAGTATTTGTAAGAATCGATGTTCGTGTTTTTAAAGAACAATACATGCGCTGTTAATTGTGCTAAGATGCCTGCGTTCGCTTCACTACCAAAAGATACTGCTACGAGGTTCACCTGCCGCTGCCATCTTTGTTTCCATTCAGCAATGATAGGATCGGTATTGTCAGTAGGAACGCCATCAGTGAATAAGAATATAATGGGTTTCCAGTCACCTTTAGAATTAGCGGTAGTTTTCTTTATATTACTATCCAGCTCGTTCATCAGGTGTCGCAGGCCATTACATAACGACGTACCGCTGCCAATGGGATACTTAGGTGGATAGAACCTGATGATATCCTGCAAAGGAAGGATGGTTTTTGCTTTGCCTGCAAATGCGATAATAGAGATCCATACTGTTTCGATCGCAGTTGGATCCGTTTTTAATGCCTGGATGATAGTAGAGATCCCTTCTTCCACTTGTGAAATAGGTTCTCCTACCATTGATTCAGATACATCAATCAGGAAAAATATGGGTAGTCTTCGCATACGATCAATTTAAATGACAAAATGAATCTCATCCGGTGGTGGTGGCAGGTCGATGGTATCTGTAGTACCCATACTTTTATTTCCATGCTCAATGGTCTCTGACACCCATTTAAAGAAACTTTTCAAAGTCGTACTATCAGCAATATCAAGGTGCACCACTACATCACAGAGTTCTTTCAGGAATTCATCATTCGATAACCTTCCTGCAGCGCAACCTACTATAGAGGCGAAGTTCAGCGACTTGACCAGCGGAATCATTTCCTGGTACAGGTACAGATCGTTGGGGTTGCCATCAGTAAATATAAAGAGCAAAGGCCGCCAGTCTCCTTTTTGGGTATCAGTTCCTTTCCGGAGGTCCTGTTTTACTTTTTCATAGACAAACTCAAGGGCTTGTCCTGTATGTGTAGGGCCACTTTCGGGGCAGGTGATCTCCCGTACATTGTACGAAGGCAGATCAGTCAGGGGCAATACTTCCTTTACAACTTTATCGAACGTGATAATGCTGATCCAAAGTGTTTCCATAGCTAATGGATCTGATCGCAGGTTATTGATCATACCACTTAATGCATTGTTCAATGCCTGTATGGGTTCACCGTTCATAGATCCGGATGTATCCAGCAACAGATAAACGGGTAGTCTTCTCATGTATTGTTGAAATATTTATCAGGTTACAATATTCAGTTCAGAAGGGGGAGCGGGTAGTTCATTTATGCCACTTACTTCTTTGCCCCCATCTTCCAGTTTTACAGAAGCGACGCCAATACTTGCAGTCACCCATGCAAAGAACTTAGACACACCCGCGCTATCAACCGTATCCAGGCTCACTACATTTTCCGTGATCTGTTTCAGAATTTTTGGGTCTGCACTATGGCCTGCGGCACAAGCAATCGTGTTGCCTACTTTACGTTTTTTGAATTCGTTCAGTCCGTCCTGCCAGTTATCGTCTGTGGGAATACCGTCTGTCATGATGAAGACGAGTGGTTTCCAGTCACCTTTGCTTTCGGCAGAAGTTTTCTTTACTTCCGTATCGATACAGTGGCTGAGCAACTTTAAGGCTTCACCCAGTGAAGTCACGCCGGCAGCTTTGATATCAGGCATTTGAAATGACACGAGGTCAGTGAGCGGAATGAGTTGTTGTGCAGTCGTGTCAAATGTAATGACACTGAGAAAAGCGGTTTCAATGGCTTGCGGATTTTGCCGCAGAGAACTGATCATGACCTGCACGCCATTCTTTACAGCTTCGATAGGTTCGCCTCCCATAGAGCCGGAGGTATCAATCAATAAATAAACGGGTAATCGTCTCATGGGTTACATATGTTTTTTCAGGATTTCTACAAAACTATCTGTTTGATGAGGTTCGCCGGGAGCCCTGAACTTCCAGCTATCATCTTTCCTGTATGCTTCAGCAAAAACCATGGCAAACATTCCGTTCAACGTTGCATCGCCTGACAGGCTGTACTTTGTGATCTCGCGTCCCAACCTGGTCCGATAGTGATTTTGCTTAATCCGATGTTTATTCTTTGTCCCTTCTGTAAATTGATGGCCATATATAGTTCGGGTTAGTGTTAACAATAATAGTCCCTTTCAACGTCGCATTATAGGTAAATATACCGACAAATATAAATATATATATGATCGTAAAAAGAAAACCTGCTCACTGTGGAGGGGGGATGATTTTGGTCAGGGAAGGGATACTGATCATTTTTCCAATTCCACTATTTTCTCTACCTTGGCCCCTTAAGGTCAAAAACCACCTTTTATGGAGCGTGTTGATATAAAACGATTGGCAGAAAAGCTCAACCTATCCACATCTACTGTTTCAAGGGCATTTAGAGGTAACAGCGATATCAATCCGGAAACTAAAGCAAGAATCTTGTCTGCAGCAAAGGAATTCAATTACCAGCCAAATCACCATGCCAGTAATCTGCGGGATAAGCGAAGCAATACCATCGCCATCATCGTACCGGAAATCGCGAATAACTTCTTCTCTCAGGCCATCCACGGTATAGAGCGTGTAGCCCGTGAAAAAGATTATTACACCCTGATCTACCTCACCGACGATGATTATGACAAAGAAGTCATGTTCATCGAGAAATTATACAATGGTCGTGTGGATGGTATCATTATGTCAGCCTCCGGCGAAGCCAATGATCACCGGTATTTGAATAATATGGGGAACAAACGTATTCCGCTGGTTTTTTTTGATAGGGTATATGATGATGTAGACGTACCAAAAGTCACCACTGATGACTATGAAAGTGCTTTCTCCGCTACCAGTCACCTTATAGAAGCAGGTTGTCAGAAGATCGCTTTCCTTGTAATTAATAAGAGTCTGTCGATTGGTAATGTTCGTATGCAGGGCTACAGAGACGCTTTGCAGCATGCAGGCATCCCATTTCAGGAACAACTGGTGGTAGATTGTAGCAATGATTATGACAAGAACTACCAGATCCTGACCGATTTCTTACTGCACGAACGTCCTGACGGCCTTTTCACTGCCGTAGAACGTCTCGCTATTTCAAGTTATTACGTTTGCAATGACCTGGGCATCAATATTCCTAAGGATGTGAAAGTCGTGAGCTTTTCGAGTCTGGAAATTGCCTCTCTACTCAATCCCGGGCTCTCCACCATCACACAGCCAGCCTACGATTTAGGCACACATGCTGCAGAAATGCTTTTCAAAGTGCTGGAAGGAACACCCCCTCAGAACAATCATATCGTATTGGGTTCCAGGCTCATCCCCCGCCATTCCTCGGCAAAAGTGTAAGCAAAAGAAAAAAAATGAAACAAAATGTTAGGAAAAACAAAAAATTGTATACTTTAGCGTCATAAATCTATTTTATTCCACGTTCCGGGAACGTTCCCGGAAATGTTCAACACTGATACATTATGCTTTCAACTTAGAACTTACGGACAAGCAACAGGGGGACTGGGACCTATTTTTGAACTTATCATTTATCCCTTCCCATTACAACAATGAAGAATAGCACTGAATTCTAATAAGGAATTCTACAGCCATTTTCTTGTCTTTTCATTAAACGCACTGCATATGGCAGTAGCGTAACAGCAATTCTTTGTCTTTAAAATGAAACGTTAAATGAAACGAACACACTTTACCCGGTTAGCGCTGCTGTTGTGTTTTATCCTGGTTACCTTAGGCGTATATGCCCAATCAGGAAGTATCAGCGGATCCGTTACGGACGACACGAATAGTCCGGTTCCGGGAACCATCCTTTTTATAAAAGGCACCAGCAAAAATGCAGTTGCTGATAGTGTAGGCCATTACACTATCAAAGGTATAAGTGCCGGTAGTTATGTACTGGTAGCAAGAATGGCCGGTTTCGAAGGCGTAGAAAAAGCCATCACTGTAGGCAATGACAATACGGAACTGAACATCCAACTGAAAACTGATACCAAAGGATTAAACGAAGTCGTAGTGATCGGTTATGGTACGCAAAAGAAAAGCGACCTTACCGGCTCTATCGCCCTCGTAACTACGAAAGATTTTAACAAAGGCCCTGCGTCTTCTCCTGAACAACTCATCACTGGTAAAGTACCCGGTGTACTGATCACTTCCAATGGTGGTGCACCAGGTAGTGGTAGTACCATCCGCGTACGTGGTGGTGCTTCTCTGAATGCTACCAACGATCCGCTGGTTGTAATAGATGGCGTACCTGTTGAAAACGGTAATGTAAGCGGTTCTTCCAATGCACTCGCGATGGTGAACCCCAATGATATCGAATCTTTCAGCGTATTGAAAGATGCATCTGCCACCGCTATCTATGGTTCCCGGGCTTCCAATGGCGTAGTGATCATCACCACCAAGAAAGGTCGTGCCGGCGATAAACTAAAACTGGCTTTCAGCACCAACAATGCGGTGTCTAAAGTGACCAGTTATTCTCCTGTATTATCTGCTGCAGAATTTACTGATATAGTGAAAGCACACGGCAATGATACACAGATCGGCATGCTGGGTACTGATAATACCGATTGGCAAAAACAAATTTACCAGTCAGCCCTGAGCTCTGACAATAACCTGAGCATCAGCGGTTCCTGGAAAAAATTACCTTACCGCGTTTCTGTAGGTCACCTCTTCCAGGATGGTATACTTAAAACATCCAACCTGAAAAGAACTTCCGGTGCAGTCAACCTCTCTCCAAGCCTCTTCGACGATCACCTGAAGATAAACCTGAACCTGAAAGGATCTGTTGCCGATAACCGTTTTGCTGATCAGGGAGCTATCAACGCAGCAGTTGCGTTTGATCCGACTAAACCTGTTTATTCTGGTAATGACAACTTTGGTGGTTACTATGAGTGGCTGCAAAATGGTGATTTGTTTGCGCTGGCTACAAGAAACCCGCTGGGTATGCTTAAACTGAAGAATGATGCATCTACTGTAAAGAGAAGTATCGGCAACTTACAGTTCGACTACAAGTTCCATTTCCTGCCTGACCTGCATGCGAATATGAACCTGGGTTATGACTACTCTAAAGGTACCGGTAATACAAATATACCTGCTTATGCTGCATTGTCTTATTACAATGGTAGTGGCGGTTCCTATCATCACTACGAACAGGAAAAACAGGACAAACTCTTTGATTTCTACCTGAACTATAGCAAAGCATTAAAGGCAATTAAGAGCTCTGTTAATGCGACTGCCGGTTATTCCTACCAGGATTTCATCACCACCACACCAGCGTTTGCAACACTGGATGGTTCCGGAGATACTACGACTGCTGCGGGTAACTATAGTAAATCACAACATACACTTGTTTCCTTCTTTGGCCGTTTGAATTATACATTCAATGAGAAGTATATGCTGACTGCTACCCTGCGTCGTGACGGTACTTCCCGCTTCGCTAAGCATTGGGGTAACTTCCCTTCTGTAGCACTGGCATGGAGAATTAAAGACGAAGTTTTCCTGAAGAATTCTAAAGTACTCTCTGACCTGAAACTGAGACTGGGTTATGGTGTAACCGGTCAGGAAGATATCAAGCAGGATTATGCCGCTGTATCCCGCTATACCTGGGGTGATGCCGCTTCTTCCTACCAACTGGGAGATACTTATTATCAAACCCTGCGTGCAGCAGGTTACGATCAGAACATTAAGTGGGAGCAAACTGCGACTTACAACGTTGCACTGGATTATGGTTTCCTGAATAACAGGATCAACGGTAGCGTAGATTTCTACTATAAGAAAACCAGCGATCTGCTGGCGACCGTAACAGCTCCTGCAGGTACTAACCTGACTAATACACTGTTCACTAACGTAGGTAGCCTGGAAAACAGGGGTGTGGAATTCATTATCAATGCTACACCTATCATGACAAAAGACTTCTCCTGGAATGCAGGTTTCAATATCACCTACAATCACAACAAGATCCTGTCTCTTTCCAAAGTGAAGAGTGATACAGCGGTAGGTTTCGCTACAGGCGATATCTCCGGTGGTACTGGTAATACTATCCAGATCAATTCAACTGGCTATGCTATCAATTCCTTCTACGTATACAAACAGATTTACGATAAGAATGGCAAACCGATTGAAGGTTTATATGAAGACAGAAATGGCGATGGTGCTATTACAGCGGCAGATAAATACCGTTACAAATCACCGAATCCGACTTTATACCTGAGCTTCAATTCAAATTTCAATTACAAAGAGTGGACCCTTGGTTTTAGTCTGCGTAGTAACATTGGCAACTACATCTACAACAACCAGGCTTCCAACTTCGGCAACTATAAGTCTTTCCAGAATGCTTCCTTCCTGGCCAATATGTCTTCCAGTGTGTTGAAGACAAACTTTGCCAACCCGCAATACTGGTCTGATTACTATGTAGAAAACGGTTCATTCGTACGTATGGATTATCTGAACCTGGCGTATGATTTTGGTCGTATCTGGCATCAGAAATTAGGTGTGCGTGTAAATGCGAACGTACAGAATGTATTCGTGATCACTAAATACAGTGGTCAGGATCCGGAAGTATTCAGCGGTATAGATGATAAGTTCTATCCACGTCCAAGAGTGTATTCCCTGGGCGTTAACCTTGATTTCTAATTAACAAACAGGAACGTTATGATCAAGCAATTCATATATAATACATTACTTGCCGGCGTGATGATCTGGGGACTGGCAGCATGTACCAAAGACCTGGACCGCAATCCAATCACGGAAGAAACAACGGCCAGTGTATATACAGATTTTAGTAACTACAAAAGTATCCTGGCCAAGCTGTATGCAGGTCTGGCTACTACAGGGCAAACCGGACCAACCGGTAGTGCTGATATCAGTGGTATAGACGAAGGTACCTCTAATTACATCCGTGCTTACTACCAGATGCAGGAATTACCTACTGATGAAGCGGTGATGGGATGGAATGATGGTACTATTCAAAACTTCCACAAAATGAACTGGACAGCTGATGACAACTTCATCACTGCCATGTTTGCCCGCCTCTTTTACCAGATCTCCCAGTGTAATGAGTTTATCCGTCAGACGTCCGATGCAAAACTGAGCAGCAATGGTATTACTGGTACGAATGCAGAAGAAGCAAAAACATTCAGGGCAGAAGCCAGGTTCCTGCGTGCACTGAGTTACTATCATGCATTGGACATGTTTGGTAATGTACCTTTCTCTACCGATACGAACGAAGTATCTTACTATTATCCTAATCAGGTTTCCCGTACAGAACTGTTCACATATATAGAGTCAGAGCTGAAAGAACTGGAAACACTGCTGGCAGATCCAGGTGCCAATGAATATGGTCGTGCAGATAAGGCCTGTGTATGGATGCTCTTATCCAGGTTATACCTGAATGCACAGATATATACAGGTACTGATCGTTACACCGATGCGATTACCTATAGTACCAAAGTGATCAACTCCGGTTATTCACTGGCCTTCAGTTATGCAAACATGTTTAAAGCAGATAACAACGCTACTTCCAAATCAGAGTTTCTGCTCACGTCCAATTTTGACGGTTCCAGAACCCAGACTTATGGTGGTACTACTTACCTGGTCTGCGCGGAATTAGGGGGAACGATGACACCTTCTGACTTTGGTGTAAGCAGTGCCTGGGCTGGTTTACGTACTACCAGCGCATTGGTGAAATTATTCCCTGATGTAACAGGTGCGACTGATAGCCGTGCGATGTTTTATACCAGCGGACAAAACCTGGAAATCACAGACCTGACCACTTTCACCGATGGTTATGCGGTCACCAAGTGGAGCAACAAAACATCTACTGGTGGTACTGGTTCCAGCACAACATTTGTAGATACAGACTTTCCGTTGTTCCGTTTACCGGAAGCTTACCTGAACTATGCAGAAGCTGTATTGAGAGGTGGTACCGGTGGTAGCACAGCCGAAGCACTGACTTATGTAAATAACATTCGTGAAAGAGCTTATGGCGATGCGAGCGGAGATATTACCAGTGGTCAGCTCAACCTTCAATTCATCCTGGATGAAAGAGGTCGTGAATTCTACTGGGAAGGTTATCGCAGAACAGATCTGATCCGTTATGGATACTTCACAGGCAGCAGTTATGTGTGGCCATGGAAAGGCGGTGTAGCAGCAGGTACAGCTGTGGGAGATTTCCGTACACTGTATCCGATTCCTGCTACAGAACTGGTGGCTAATCCTAATCTCAAACAGAACAGTGGTTACTAATCAAAACATTTTCCATCATGAAGTTCCGTTTCAATTATATATACATCCTCAGCTTTAGTATGCTGACCCTGTTCTCCTGTAAAAAGGACGGCAGCTTTACCCAGGTGAAAAGCGGTACTACGCCCGGTTTTACAGCGACTGATTCCGTATTTGTATTTACGGAAGCAGATGCTGCCAGCGCGGCAGTAACTTATAACTGGACAGCCTCTGAGGATTGGGGCTACAAATCTATTGTTACTTACTATCTGCAAATAGATGAGAAAGGCAACGGTTTTAAAAATGCAACAGATGTGACCATTGGTACTGGCATATTGACGAAAGCCTATACCGTAGCAGGTCTGAATCAGGTAATTAATAATATGGGACTGGCAGCCGGCCGTCAACACGATCTCGTGATCCGTGTAAAAGCAGCTGTAGATGAAGTAGGTGATGAGGTGTATTCAGACAGTATTTCTCTGACAGTGACACCTTACTATGTGCCTAAAGTATATACATACCTGTATTTACCGGGTGCTTATGAAGGTTGGTCATTTGACAATGCAGGGCTGGATAGCGTGGCTTCTGTAAACAACGATGGTAACTACGAAGGTTATATGTACCTCACCGGTTCAACAGAGTTTAAAGTAACGACTGCAAAGAGCTGGGATGTGAACTATGGCGATGGTGGCAGTGGATCCCTGTCATCCAGCGGTGGTAATATCGCCGTATCAGCAGCAGGTTATTATCGCCTCACAGTAGATATCAATCAACTCACATACACGATGACGAATACCACCTGGAGCATCTATGGGAGTGCCCTTGGTAGTGCAGATGCTGCTATGACTTTTAACGCTGGCACAGGTGCATGGACGGTGACGACTACATTAAGTGCAGGTACCTTCTACTTCAGAGCCAACAGTGCAGATGCCATCACCCTGAGCGATGTCAGCAACAATGGTACTCTGGCTTCAGGTACAACAGGCGCTATTACTGTAGATGCAGCGGGTACTTATACAATCAGTATGAACTTAAGTAATCCCGGAAACTATACTTATTCTCTCACAGCTCAATAACTAGAATAATAGCATGAAACAGATTCGGTGGATCACGATGCTGCTGTTGATGGCTAGTACGTCAATGGCACAAATTCCCAGCCTGGAGCGTATTGAACCTGCCAACTGGTGGGTGAAAATGCAACAGCCCTTTTTACAACTGATAGTACATGGTAATAAGATCGCAGAAAGAGACGTCAAACTGGAATATCCCGGGGTAACACTCCTGAAGGTGAATAAAGTGGAAAACCCGAACTACCTGTTTCTTGATCTCAATATTGATCCTTCAACGGCTCCGGGTACATTCCCGATCAGGTTCCTGAAGAAAGGCAGCAAAGATCTGGTGTTTAGTTACGAGCTGAAAGCCAGGAATACTGGCACGAAAGCACAAGGCCTCAATGCGGGCGATCTGATATATCTGATTATGCCGGATCGTTTCGCAAACGGGGATACTACGAACGATGTGATCAAAGGTATGCAGGAGACGACCCTGAACAGAGACTCTATGTATTACCGCCATGGGGGTGATATACAGGGTATTATTAACCATCTTGGTTACCTGCAGGAGCTGGGCGCTACCTCACTGTGGATGACGCCTATGATCACCAACGATCAGCCACAGGCATCTTACCATGGGTACGCTGCTACAGAACAATTCCGTACTGATCCCCGCTATGGTACCAATGAATTATACAAAACGCTGGCAGATAATCTGCACAAACGTGGGATGAAGTTAGTCATGGACCTCGTGCACAACCACATCGGTAGCCAGCACTGGACCATGAAAGACATGCCGATGAAGAGCTGGGTACACCAGTGGCCTGAGTTCACCCGTTCCAGTTTCAGGGCACAGCCTGACTTTGATCCTTATGCATCTCAGTATGATAAGGATATAATGACCAATGGCTGGTTTGACAATCATATGCCAGACCTGGATCAGTCTAATCCTTTTGTACGCAACTATTTTACACAAAGTCATATCTGGTGGATAGAGTATGCGGGTGTGGATGCATTCCGCCTCGATACTTATCCTTACAATGACGGCGAGTTTATGGCAGCATGGGGCAAAGCGATCAAAGATGCATATCCAACCTTTACCTTCTTTGGTGAAGTATGGGTGAAAGGTGTAGCAGACCAGGTATACTTTACACAGGGTAAAACTGTGAACCAGCATCTGGATACACAATTACCCGGTCTCACAGATTTCAATTCACTCTGGGCCATCACTGGCACAATGAATGATAAAGCAGCGTGGGATGATGGTGCCGTGAAGTTGTATACAACCCTCGCATCAGACTATCAATACCAGGATCCGATGCGCAATGTCGTATTCCTGGATAACCATGACCTGAGCCGTTTCTATTCCGTGATCGGTGAAAACAAAGGTAAGTACAAAGCTGCGCTGGCGTGGTTGCTGACTACCCGAGGTATTCCACAGTTGTATTACGGTAATGAAATTGGTATGAAGAATTTCAGTGCACCGGATGGATTAGTACGTGAAGATTTTAAAGGTGGCTGGAAGAATGATAAAGTGAATAAGTTCACAGCAGCAGGTCGTAATGAAGAAGAAAATGAACTGCATGATTATGTACAAAAGCTGGCTAACTACAGGAAGAACAACCCTGTGGTACAAACCGGTAAACTGATGCAATACATTCCTCAGAATAATGTATACACCTACTTCAGGTATAATGCTGACAAGACAGTGATGATCATACTGAATCCAAACAGCGATCCTGTCACCATTGATGTGAGCAGATTTAAAGAAAGAACAACTGGATTTTCCAGCGCGCACGATATAGTAACTGATAAAACCTATAGCCTTTCAGACAGTCTGCATGTACCGGCTACTACTACACTGGTACTGGAATTGGCTCACTGAGACAGCTAATAAATGGATGATATGGACAGAATAGACGCATGTATTTTTGACCTTGATGGCGTGATAGTAGATACCGCCAAATACCATTACAAAGCCTGGAAAAGGCTGGCAAATGAGCTGGGGTTCGACTTCACCGCCGAACAAAATGAATTACTCAAAGGCCTGAGCCGTACCCGCTCTCTCGAGATTATACTGGAAATAGGTGGTGTGCAGCTATCCCCTGAAGAACAGGCTGCACAGGCAGCCCGCAAGAATGAATGGTATGTGGATATGATCCGTCATATGCAACCAGATGAGGTATTGCCCGGTGCAAGAGCGTTTTTGGAAAGTCTGCAAAAGGCGGGTGTAAAAACGGCGCTGGGTTCAGCGAGTAAGAATGCGGGTACTATCCTGGAAAGGGTGGGGTTGGCTGCATTGTTTGATGTGGTGGTAGATGGTAACTCAGTCACTGCTTCCAAACCAGATCCTGAAGTGTTCCTGAAAGGGGCGAATAGTTTGCATGCAGATCCTGCTTACTGCGTGGTATTCGAAGATGCAATAGCGGGTGTACAGGCAGCGAAGGCAGGTGGAATGAAAGTAGTGGGTATTGGTTCGGTAGAAGTGCTTGGTAACGCAGATATGATTGTCAGTGGTCTTGGAGACATGAGTCTTCAGCGTTTAAAAGATTTATAATTATGAAGCAGTATATAAAGGTCGATGAGTGGAATATCATCGAAGAAGGATTTATAGCGGGTTACAACAAAATCTCAGAAAGTATCTTCAGTTTGGGCAATGGCCGTATGGGGCAGCGTGGTAATTTTGAAGAGACGTATTCAGGCGAAACTTTACAGGGTAGCTATGTAGCAGGGATTTATTATCCTGACAAGACACGTGTGGGTTGGTGGAAAAATGGTTACCCTGAATATTTTGCCAAAGTACTGAATGCTGCTAACTGGATTGGATTAGAGATCAGGATTGACGGGGTGGTTTTAGACCTGCATGATGCAGCAGTGAGTGACTTTCGTCGTGTGCTGAATATGAAGGAAGGTTATTTAGAGCGTACGTTTACAGCGACCTTATCATCAGGTAAACAGGTGGCGGTAAAAGCCACCCGCTTTTGCAGTATTGTAGATGATGAGGCAGGTGCATTGCGTTATAGTATTACGCCGTTGAATTTTGATGGGGAGATTGAAATTACCTCTTTTATAGATGGCGCTGTGAGGAACCAGGATGCGAATTATGACGAGGGATTCTGGGATTTTGTAGAAAGTAGTATACATGACAATACAGCTTATCTTACATTACGTACAAAGAAAACAGGTTTTGAAGTTTGTACGGGCATGTTATTCCATGTATATCAGCAGGGGCGCAAACTTGCGTCAGCAGTTACAGCAGTGAATAAAGATAAATTTGTAGGCGGTAAGGTGACGGTGGCAGCAACACGGAATCAGGAAACTGTGATATTTAAATATGCAGCTAACCAGACTTCAGAGAATCATGCTACTGAAGAATTACTGGCAGCATGTAAGAAGGTAGTGGATAAAGTAGCGGCCAAAGGGTTTGCTAAGTTAAAAGAAGAACAGCTGGATGCATGGGCTGGTAAATGGCAGGAGAGCGATATCGTGATAACAGGAGATGCTGCTGCACAGCAGGGTATCCGTTTCAATATCTTCCAGCTGAACCAGACTTATACAGGTGAAGACGCCCGTTTGAATATAGGTCCGAAAGGCTTTACAGGTGAAAAATATGGTGGATCCACTTATTGGGATACGGAAGCATATTGTATTCCTTTTTATCTGGCTACTGCTGATCAGCAGGTAGCCAGAAACCTGTTAGTCTATCGCTATAACCAGTTGGATAAAGCGATAGAAAATGCGGGTAAATTAGGGTTTAACAAGGGTGCAGCATTGTATCCGATGGTGACGATGAATGGGGAGGAGTGTCATAATGAGTGGGAGATCACCTTTGAAGAAATTCATAGAAATGCGGCCATTGCATTTGCGATATTCAACTACATCCGTTATACCGGTGATGTGGCTTATTTAGCTGAGTACGGTCTGGAAGTGTTGATTGGTATTTCACGTTTCTGGGCACAAAGAGTGAATTGGAGTGAGGCACGTAAACAGTATGTGATGCTGGGCGTAACGGGGCCGAATGAGTATGAGAATAACATCAACAATAACTGGTATACCAGTACAATGGCGACGTGGTGTTTACAATATACGATTGAGTCACTGGCGCAGGTAACTGATGCTATTATCCGGAAGACTTCATTTGATGCTGGTACTGAAGTCGCTCAATGGCAACATATCATAGATAATATGTACTATCCTGAAGATGCGGAGCGAGGTGTTTTCCTGCAGCAGGATGGTTACCTGGATAAAGAGCAGATCCTTGTAAAAGATCTGGATCCATCTCAAAGACCATTGAACCAAAAGTGGAGTTGGGATAGAATATTGAGAAGTTGTTTTATCAAGCAGGCAGATGTATTGCAGGGATTTTATTTCCTGGAAGACAGGTTTGATATGGATACGCTGCGGAGAAACTTTGATTTCTACGAACCACGTACGGTGCATGAAAGTTCATTATCACCTTGTATCCACGCGATCCTGGCTGCGAAGCTGGGAGATGGAGAGCGGGCATATGAGTTTTACCTGCGTACTTCCCGCCTGGACCTGGATGATTATAACAATGATACAGAAGACGGTTTGCATATCACATCAATGGCGGGTACCTGGATGAGTGTAGTAGAAGGATTTGCAGGTATGCGGGTACGTGATGGGCAGTTGCAGTTTACACCATTCCTGCCGGAAAGCTGGCAGTCATTTGCTTTCAGTACTCGTTTCAGGAGTAATATCCTGAAAGTGGAGATCAACAAAAATCGTGTTGTTCTGGAGAATAAAGAGGGCGGCGATGTAGCCGTAAAAGTATATGAAGATACATTCGTAGTAAAGGCGGGATCTGTTGTACAACTGAACAACAGGGACCTTGTCAAATAAAACATTTATGAAAGCGGGTATTCACTAAGAGGAATGAAATCGTTTTCAGAAAAAAAAGAATTCCATGAAAGGCATGACAAAGCCACGCTTATCTGCGGCAAGGATCTGGAACATGAGCATGGGGTTTTTCGGAATACAGTTTGGTTTTGCATTACAGAATGGAAATGCATCCCGTATTCTACAGACCTATGGCGCAGAGGTAGAACATTTATCCCTATTCTGGTTAGCCGCACCGGTGACCGGAATGATCGTACAGCCTATTATCGGGCATTATAGTGATCGTACGTGGAACAGGTTGGGGCGCCGTCGTCCTTACTTTCTTGTAGGTGCGTTGTTGACGGCTTTGGCGCTGATACTGTTACCAAATTCGTCGATGCTGGCTTACCTGTTGCCTCCTATGCTGATAGGAGCAGGGATGCTCACATTGATGGATGCAAGTATCAATGTTGCTATGGAGCCTTTCCGTGCGCTTGTTTCCGATAATTTACCAGATGAGCAGCGGAGTATGGGCTTTTCAGTACAAACCTTCCTGATAGGGGCGGGGGCAGTATTGGGTTCTTCATTGCCTTATTTGCTGGCGGAGTATGCTGGTGTATCAAAAGTAGCGGCACCGGGTGTGGTGCCAAACAATGTGATTTATTCTTTTTACATAGGTGCGGTGGTGTTAATAGCTACGATCCTCTGGTCTGTTTTTATGAGCAGGGAGTATAGTCCGGAGGAGTTTGCACAGTTTAATCCTCCTTCGGAGGAAACACCTGTGTCATCCGGATTGGGAACAATCGCAAAAGACTTTGCAGCCATGCCATCGGCAATGCGGCAGTTAGGATTGGTACAGTTTTGTTCATGGTTTGCCTTGTTCTCTATGTGGGTGTTTACCACACCAGCAGTGGCCCAGCATATCTATAAAGTAATGCCGGGTGATACATCATCATCAGGTTATGCAGATGCGGGTAATAAAGTAGGTTTCTTATTCAGTATTTATAGCGCGGTATCAGCGGTGTATTCACTGATCCTGCCTACAATAGCGCGTAAAACAAACAGGAGAGTTACACATGCCTTCTCTTTGATAGCAGGAGGGGTATCACTGATCTCCATCTTTTTTATACAATCTCCAGACTTGCTGGTACTGCCTATGATCGGTATTGGTTTTGCATGGGGAAGCATTTTATCAACGCCTTATGCTATCCTATCAGGTGTGATACCTCCGCATAAGACGGGGGGATACATGGGTATCTTTAATTTCTTTATCACATTCCCACAGATTGTGAATGGCTTGTTCGGTGGTCTCATCGTCAGGTATTGTTTTCACGATCAGCCTATATATGCGTTGGTAATGGGGGGCGTATTTATGATTATAGCTGCTGTGGCAGTGTTGAATGTGAAAGAACAGAGAGCCTGACACATATACCTAAAGTTTGACCGGGATTTGCGTGAGCAGGTCCCGGTTTTTTATTGCCTTGCTGGAAAAAATATTTTAATATTTGTATATTTTATATATACATTTGTGCTACCATAACTGGAAAATTTAATTCGATTTTTAGCCTCATTCCTATAAAAAGCCATTAAGTAAACGATTTGAATAATCATCCCTATACATTGTAAATGTACAATCAAAGAAGGAGAGAATTTTTCAGAAACGTCGCCTATATATTGCCTGTACTGGCCGTTATGCCGTCGTCTCTGTTCTCTAAAAATGTTAGTAAAGGTTTGCGCACAGGGTTTATCGGAACCGGCATCTGGGGACGAGAATATCTTACCGCAGCACTTCCCCAAAAAGATCTGGATATCACAGCAATATGTGATTCCGAGGATGTTTCCTTACAGGAAAGTCTTCAATTATTTAAAGGATCTGATCGTCCGGTAGTCTACACTGACTGGGAAAAGTTACTGGCCAGCGATGAGTTGGACCTGGTGATCATTGCCACCCCTGCACATACCCATTATATGATTGCCAAAGCAGCGATGCTGGCGGGTAAACATGTGGCCTGTGGCCCTGTGATGGGCGAAACGGTAGAAGAGCACAGGGATATAGTAAGAACCAGTCAACAAACTGGCCGTCATTACTTTGCCCTGGATGAGCAAAGTTACCGGCATGATCTGCAGGCGGTTTCCAATATCAATTTCGGTACACTGGAAAAAATATATGCAGGTGCGCCTTACGATGCAATGCCTCCCCAGGTAGATACGTATCCGTTATATCCCTCCTTATTTTTACAAAGTTTGTTAGGAAAGGACAACCGATTTGAAACGATCGCAGCTACAACACAGCAGCGGGACTATATTGTCAATAAGGTGGATCCTAAAACGGGTAAACGATTGACTATTATTAAGAATGGAAATATTCCACTCATCTGTCTGACCACTACACAGGGACAGCGGGTGTATCTGCAAACAGAAAAGGGATATTCAACAGGCACCCATATTCATGGTACAGAAGTATTTTGGATCGATTTTGCAAAAGCTATGCGGGTTGGTGATAATCAATGGGAAGCTGACCAACTGCACCTGCAACAACATGCTGCCTCTCCGGTTGCCATGGCATTGAATGAATTGATAAATACCTTAAAAAATCCGAAGGGTCAACTGCCTGTTTATACAGCGGCAACTCATAGCCTGATTGGCTTATTGGGTCGTCAGTCTGCAATGCAGGGAGGAAAGGTATTGGCATTTCCTGATTGTAATCTTATTTAATATACACTTTAATAATTTTTCCTTGCAATGAATGACCCTTACATGGCACTTATCGTAGCTTTTGCATTTAACTTCACCCCCTATGGCGGATGGTTAGCTTGTAATGGAGCTTTGATTTCAATTGCCCAGAACACGGCATTATTCTCCCTTATCGGCACATTTTATGGAGGTGATGGCATGAGTACTTTTGCTGTTCCTGATTTGCGTGGCAGAATACCTGTAGGTATGGGAACCGGGCAGGGGCTTTCTAATTATGATATTGGACAAATGGGAGGAACAGAATTAATAACCCTTACGACCAATCAGATGCCTGCACATACACATACAACCACTCATACACTCACTGCGGCACCCAAGGCAAGTACAGGTGTAGCTACTACCAATGTACCTGGTTCGACTGTGGTGCCTGCTAAATTACCAACTTTAGGTGCAGGGTTAAACACATTTAATGTGAATGGGTATACTACTGCTTCCCCTGATGCTACGCTGGTACCTGGTGATGTTTCAGGAACGATTACAGTTATGGTTGCGGGAGGTAGCCAGCCATTTTCTATTATACAGCCTTACTTAGCGGTGAACTACTGTATTGCAACAGCTGGAATATTCCCTTCCCGTTCCTGATATGAAGCAATTGAATATTGGTTTTCTGACGCCGTATAGCGGTGTATATCCCTTTTATTCCGCACACCTGATTACCGGGTGGATGTTGGGAATGGGACTGGATCCTGCACGTCAGCGAATTTTACAGATCATGCCGGAGTTCACCAGAAGTGGTAGCCCGGCTACGACCACTGAGGCAGCTAAGAAATTATTGTTTTTTAATCAGACCGATGTCTTGTCAGGGTTGATCAGTTATAAATCTTTGTCCTCACTCATGCCGGTAGTTGAAGCACAGCGTAAGTTGGGTTTCTTCTTTGACATGGGTGAGCTCATTCCTGATCCTGCTACCATTAGTCCGGATATCTTTTATGCATCTCATCAGATATGGCAATCAGAATATGCACTGGGTCGCTGGGCACAAAAGCGTTTTGGTAATGCAGGGCATCTGGTAATGCCAGTTTATGAGGCCGGGTATCATCTTACAAATGCATTTCAACAGGGGGCATTCAATGCAGGTGCACAGGAGCTGAGGGTGACTGTATTACCCAATAGTCCTACAGATACCAATGCCATGGACCTCACTGGTTTTTTTGCGGAAATAGAGCGGAATCCTCCTCCTTATGTACATGCTATTTTTGGTGGGAATATGGGTACCCGTTTTCTGGCTGCATGGAAAGAAAGCCCCTTCAGTAAAACTATTCCATTGACAGTAGTGGAGACGATGGCCTACGAAGATATTCTGGATGATGTAAGGCACCTGGAACTGGAAATCTACAGTGCACTCACCTGGCTGAAAGAAGATGAGCGAAAAGAAAATAAACTGTTCGTAAAGACATTTGAGCGCAAAGCACAACAGCCTGCAAATATATATGGATTGATGGGTTATGAAGCAGGGTTGGTGTGGAAAGAATTGTTGCCCTATGCACAGAAAGGCGACTGGGACAAAGTAAAAGCACAACTACGCACGAACACGATCCGTGGCCCCAGGGGAGAGAAAGGTTTCCATCCTTCTACCGGATTAGGATTGCCTGTGTCCAACATTATAAAACTGAATACAACTTCCCAAAAGATAAATAAAATTATTCTTGACCAGGGCGAGGGAATTCGTCATGACGATGCCAGCTTACAGATCATTCATCAAGAGAATATCTCTGGCTGGCAGAACCCTTTTCTCTGTATTTAACAGGTTTATATGAAGCATACATTTACACGATGTATCAGGGTATTACTCCTGATCATTGTTGCTGTAACCGTCTGGCTGTCGGGTAAGGCACAGTATATCCTTTCCACACTGGAAACAGGCGGTTCTTACACAGCTGTTGCCAAAGATGCCAGTAATAATATTTATACCACCAGGCTGAATAGCGCTACAAATTTATATGATGTAGTGAAATTTACAAGCGGCACCGGCACTGGTACTGTGATCTATTCAGGCTTGAGTCATGGTACAGCTATCCAGGGTGATAAGCCATGGGGAATAGCTGTTAACGCCTTTGGCGATGTGTATGTGCTCAATTCTTTTGAGACAGGTACCGGCCAGATTATCAAACTGTCCGCGGGCTTGTATACACCAACAGTGGTACAATCCGGAAGATATTTTGCAGCTATTACAGTAGATATTTTTAACAACCTGTTGGCGATGGAGTATAATAGCTCTTCGGCCAAATTTGATATTGTGAGGTATACTTACGGCTTAGAAGCCTATAGTGGGACACGGCTTTTCGATGGTCTTTCGGTGCCTTCAGCAGGTACTTCTTATCCCTGGGGGCTGACAACAGACACACAGGGGAATATTTATTTTACAGACTTCATGGAAAGTCCAGTACAACCGGCTGGTGGTATTATAAAACTGACATATCCCTCTTATGCAGTATCTACGCTGGCTACGGGCAGGGAATTTTCTGCATTGGCCACAGATGCTGACAATAATTTGTATACAATTGAAGCAGTGAGAAAAGGTGTTGCTGCAGTAGTAAAATATACTGATCCTACAGCAATGGGTGTTATACTGGATTCATCTTTGACGATATCTGGGGTTACTTATCCTACAGGGTTAACTGTCAATAATAATGGTGTGGTGTATGCTGCAGATGGTTTTACGAGTGGAAATGGGCGCTTGATCAGATTGGGTATGCCTACAGTAGTAAGTGTGACGAAAAATGGGGGTTCACCAACCAATGCAACCACAGTTACCTTTATGGTGACATTTAGCACGGATGTATCGACCCCGGGAACAAATGCTTTTACCCTGACAACTACGGGTGTAACAGGGGCCGCAATAGCAGGAGTGTCAAAGGTAAACAATACAACATATAATGTAGTTGTATATACAGGTACCGGTGATGGTACGATCCGGTTGGATGTAAATGGCACAGGTATTACCCCTGCTATGTCAAATGTACCTTTTACCACCGGAGATGTGATGATTATCGATAAGACAGCGCCGGTTATTTCACTGGCTATTAATGGGGGAGCCGCTGTTACAAATTCTTTGAATGTAACATTGTCGGAAACAGCCACAGATGCAAATGCTGGCCTGCAAATGCGGTTCTCGGCAGATAGTAGTAATTGGAGTGCTTATGAGACATTTGCAGCGACTAAATCATATACGCTGGCAACAGGTGATGGTAATCAAAAAGTGTACATGCAGGTGAAAGATGCTGCCGGTAATGTAAGTGGTACAAGTGCTGCGATTAATCTCGATCAGACAGCACCGGTGGTTACTATTGTAACGGGTCCTTCGAACCCAACAAACAGTAATTCATCCACATTTACATTTACGGCAAATGAAGATGTAACTGGTTTTTCTGCCAGCATAGATGGAAGTCCTTTCCTGCCGGCTACATCTCCTTATACGATAAATGGGTTGAGTGATGGCCCTCATTCAGTAAGCGTGAGAGCAACAGATGTGGCAGGTAATTTAGGGCAGGCTGCTACTTATTCCTGGACGATAGACAATACAGCACCGACTATTCAGTCTGCACAATTCTCTGCAAATGCTACTTATCATATCGGGCAGGTAATCACGCTGTCATTGAATATGAGTGAAGTGGTGAATACTGACAATGCAGGAGATGTACCTTATGTGAATCTGACCATTGGTAGTGCCATTGTGAAGGCTGTATATGCATCAGGTGCAGGAACCAACAAATGGACATTTAATTATACCGTACAGGAAGGAGATCTGGATAATGACGGAATAGAAGCGGTATCTCCGCTGCAGGTGAATGGGAATTCGCTGACTGATGCCGCCGGGAATGTATTGAATATTACTTTTAGCAGTTCTGTAGCAGCTGGGGTTAAGGTAAATGGTATTCGTCCTACAGTGGTACTGACCACTTTGTTACCTGCTTTGGTGAATGGCACATTTACAGTAACAGCTAATTTTAGCGAAGCGGTAACAGGTTTAACAGCTACTGATATTACAGTAGTAAATGGGATAGCAATTGCTTTGTCTACAATAGATAATATTACTTACACATTTACGATCACCCCATCTGCCGATGGCAATGTAACAGTTAGTTTGCCAGTGGATGTAGCGGTGAACATCGGAAGTAATGGCAATAAAGTTTCCAATACGCTTGCCCTGTTGGCTGATATTACGGCCCCTGTTGTTAACAATGTCATTACGCCAGCTGATGGATATTATAAATCAGGTAGCATTTTAAACTTCACAGCGACATTTAGTGAAGTGGTGAATGTAACAGGTATGCCACATATCGCTATTACAATGGGTAGCAGTACGGTATATGCTGATTATATCAGTGGTACAGGTACTGACGAGTTGACATTCTCTTATACAGTTGTAGATGGCGATCAGGATCTGGATGGTATTGGAGTAGGTGCATTAAGTGGTGGTAGTATTAAAGATGCGGCTGGTAATGATGCGGTATTGACATTGAATGCACCTTCTACTGCCGATGTACTGGTAAATACGATAGCGCCTGTTATTACGCAGGTAACTGCGCCAGCTGATGGATATTATACTACAGGTCGCTTATTGCTCTACCAGGTAAGATTTAGTGACGCTGTGAATGTAAGGGGTACTCCACATATTGCTTTTACTATCGGTAACAGTACAGTATATGCTGATTATCTTATTGGTACAGGTACTACCATATTGTCCTTCACATATTTGGTGAAAGATGGCGATCAGGATCTGGATGGTATTGCAACAGGGGTATTAAGCGGTGGTAGTATTAAAGATGGTTTTGATAATGATGCGGTACTGACTTTCACAGCGCCTTCTACGACTGGTGTGTTAGTAAATACGATCCCACCAGTTATTTCACAGGTGAGTGTGCCGGCGAATGGTTATTATCATGCTGGTCAGACACTTGATTTCTCCGTTCAGTTTAACTTCGTGGTGGATGTAACAGGTACGCCGGTATTGCCGGTTACAATCGGTAGTACAACTGTGAATGCTGCTTACACTGGCGGAACAGGTACAAACACTTTGTCATTCAGCTATACCGTTCAGGATGGCGAAAATGACCTGGATGGTATTTCATTATCTGCGCTTACAGGTACCATTCAGGATTTATATACTAACAATGCTGACCTTACGTTGAATAATGCAGGTAGTACGACAGGTGTATATGTTTATACCGTACATCCAACCGTGACATTATCTACCACTGTTACAAACGTCAATGCGCCTTATACCGCTACCGCTACATTCAGCGAAGCAGTAACTGGTCTTTCAATCGCTGGCTTTACTGTTATTAACGGTGCCGCCAGCAACCTGCAAACAAGCGATAACATCACTTATACAGTAACGATCACCCCATCCGCAGATGGTAATGTAACAGTGACCCTGCCTGCAGATGTAGCAATGAACAAAGGATCAAATGGTAATACTGCTTCTAATACCATCTCTGTATTATCAGATATTACTGCTCCTGTCATCACCACCGGTCAGATATTCAGTATAGATGAATATAGTGCCGCAGGCACCACCGTGGGTACGATCAATGCTGTTGAAGCAACAGGCACGCTGCAAAACTGGACCATTACCAATGATCCTTCCGGTGCTTTTGCCATCAATGCTGCTACGGGCATGCTCTCTGTAAAAGATGAAGCTGCATTGAATGCCAACAACAATACAACCGTCACCCTGACTCTAACAGTGAGTGATGGTATGAATGTGAGCAATGCTGCCACAGTAGGCGTAAGTGTGGTATACGTACCATTACCGCCTACAGACATCAGCCTGGATAACCAGATCATTGTTGAAAACACACCTGTGGGAACACTCGTAGGTCACCTCTCTGGTGTAACAGCGGAACCTGATCCGGTATATACTTATACCTTAGTTGCAGGCACCCCTGACAATGCATTCTTCTCGATTTCAGGAAACCAGCTGTTGACCAGCGCCATACTGGATTATGCTGTGAGGAACACTTACAATGTCAGCATACGTGCTACACTGGCAAATGGTTTATACACTGAAAGATCCTTTACCATTCAGGTAGGTCAGGTAAACCAGGCACCGACACTGGACGCTATTGCTGATCAGGAAGTATGTGATATCCCAACTGTACAGACAGTTCAAACAACCGGGGCTTCTGCTGTAGAAGACGGGCAAACCCTGAGCTACACCGTAAGCGCTGACCAACTATTTTTTACTTCTCTGGCAATAAATGCAACTGGTCTGGTTACATACTACCTGCAACCAAACATCAGCGGTACAGTCAATGTAACCGTAACAGTGAAGGATAATGGTGGTACTGCCTATGGTGGTGTAGATACGCTGGTCAGCACATTTGCCATCAAGGTAAATGCATTGCCAACAGTCATCATCACAGCCGATCAGGATACCGTGATCTCCAGAGGAACAGCCATGAATCTCACTGCTACTGGCGGTGTCAGTTATGAATGGTCAAATGCCGGCGGTATTGTAGACGGTCAGCAAACAGCAACCCTGCAAATCAAGCCTGTAGAGAACACAGTATACACAGTGACGGTAACTGATAATAATGGTTGTATCAATGAAGGAGCGGTGACGATCACAGTAGTGAATGAATTTAAAATAGATGCGATCAACCTGCTTACGCCAAATGGCGATGGCAAGAATGATAAATGGATCATTAATGACCTGAGCCGTTATCCAAACAATGACCTGACTATTTATGACCGTACCGGTCGTGTTGTATATCATCAAAAGAATTACAGCAATGAATGGAATGGTACTTACAATGGTAGTCCGCTGGCAGAAGGCACTTATTATTATATCCTGAAAGCAGCCGGTTATAACACACCTGCTAAAGGCTTTATTACAATCATCAGGGACCAGCATTGATCCCATTAACAATTAGGTGATGAGCTTACAAAAGTATATATGCTTATTCTTACTTGGAGGTCTATGCATGGCCTATGAAAGTAAGGCACAGTCCTTAGGGAATTCTCAATCATTGCTGGAACCCTCCGGCACACAATATTTCCAGAACCAGTACCTGGCCAACCCGGCCATGGCTGGTCTGGAACAAGGCATGCGTCTCAATGCTGCCTATCGTCGTCAGTTGGGCGGTATGCCCGGTGCCCCGGTCACAGCCTTTGCCTCCGGCGATTGGCAGGTGAATAGCAGGGTAGGGGTAGGTGCACAGGTGATGAGCGATAAAGCTGGATTGATAGATCGTACCCGTGTTGCGATGACGTATGCCTATCGTATCCCATTAGGGTTAGAGGAGCAGCAGTTTCATTTTGGTTTATCTGCTGTTTGGAATGTACAACGTCTGGATGTAAAGGCAGTGAACGGTGATTCAAATGATCCTTCCATTAGTGGATTTAATCGCAGGGATAACTATTTTGAAGCGGAGTTTGGAATGGGATATACGGATAAGCACCTGAATGTACAGGCGGCATTACCAAATGTACGTAACCTGTTTACAGGGAATAACCTGGGGGCCGACGGCGGTGGCCTCTTCTTTACGGCGGTGTCTTATAAGTTCCTGCCAGGGAGTGATGAGGTCACATCTATTGAACCAAAACTGGTGTATAGAGGCGTGAAGGGATATGATAATATCCTGGATGCGGGTTTGAATGTCAGTTTCCTGAATAATGTGGCGAATATAATGGCGATGTATCATTCATCCAAAAGTTTGACGGCGGGAATAGGTGTAAAAGCATGGCAAATGGTGTCGGTACAGGCGATGTATACAACGCAGACGGGAGGGATAAAGACTTATGTAGATGGCGCCTTTGAGATAGGCGCAACGGTACAGCTCTTTAAGTAACTATAATGCCGGTTCCGAAAGGAACCGGCATTTCAATAAAAAGGGGTTAAGCATCCATATTCTATAGTTCTTTATTGATCAGTATTTTCTTTGTATGTATTTCACCATCGTTGTCTGTTAATTTCAAAATAAACATGCCCCTCAGTGCTACTGGAATATTAATACGATATTCATCTCCTTTGGTAAATAATTTCTGATATAGCAATTGTCCCTCCAAATTCGTAAGCGTAGCAGCCCGGACAACTTTATCAGTATAATTACCCATTTTATGTTTTAGATCAAAATACAATACGTCACTTACCGGGTTTGGATAAGCTGATACTTCAATCATGTCTGCTTCCTGCCGGAAAGATTGAATAGCCAAAATTGAAGGCTGGCAACTCATCATTCTTTCTAATTTTGACTGAGTGTGTAATCGAAGAATATTCATTTACTGCGGAAGTGAGGGAACCGGGTCGTTATTACAATAAAAATATAGGTGGATGTCAGAAGTTCTTTTTAATGCTAAATGTCATAGATTATGGTCCAACAGATTTTTGCGCATAGGTATATTTTCCCCGGATTTCTTTTTGATCTGCATGCAACTCTGAAACTTCTTCCATCCCCCAAATATATGATGTAAAATACTGATGGCTATGAACCCCTGATTCTTATCGCTCAATTGGCAATTTCCATATTTAGATTTATTTTGTATAACTCATTATTTGACTAATTTTGCTTTTACCAATTTAGTCTATCGTTAACTACTTGTTTCCCTTATATTTTAACGCGAACATATAAACGTTTCCTTATGTAATTAATTTACTTTACTTGTTAATGGACAATACCAACCCTGATAGAGCTGTATTATAGATCATAATACTGAGCCTTTACCTATTTTATTACCAACTGTTTAATACAGGTTGAAGAATCATTGTTTTATATTAATTCTCCTCATGATGAGGGGCCTGAATACTTATGCACAGTTGCAACGCAGTACCACCCTTCCCGGCGCTCCCGGTAAAGGCACTATTGTTGTTTTTCCCCGCGGCATAAGACAATCCTCAGGACAAGTCTCTTATCTGCTTGCAGCGGATACAGGGAATAATATACGCATGATCCCCGTATTCCCCGACAAACTTTATGATACTGGAGTATGGCATCAACCACCCCACAAACCTTTCCTGGTAGTACATGGCAATGTGATGTATGATTATTACTACCAGGGGAAAATTGATACGCCATATCAGCAGAAAGATGTGTATCAGCATACCTTGTCTACATGGATGGATCTTACAATCCGCGATCAATATCCTGTTCATGTCGCCTTTTCTACTACACAAGGTAACTCATCACTGTTCCGTAACATCACAGGATTTAGTATACAATATACCAACCGTGACTTTCGTAACCTGTTAATTCAAAAACTAAAGAACTGGGATGTATCCCGTATCAAACAATTAAAGGAATTAATGGATGAGAAAGCCCTGCTGGATGCAAAGGAAAAAGAACTCAGCCAGTTGAAAAGCTGGTTATCTTCTCCGGCTGTTTTACAACGACTGGTGGAAGCAAAGGAAAAAGAATTATATGGTAAACACAATGATTCTTTGTCAGGAATTCCTGTTATCCCATCTATACCCAATATTAATTTACGCTACAAGGCTGGTATCAGAGAGCCTTGTAGTAATAGACTACTCTCCGATACCAGTATTGAATCGCAATATACTGCCAGGCAACAACAGCTTGACAGTCTGCAAAAAAGATGGCAGCAAATGGATAGTAGTTATCATGCGCATCAGTTACAGGTAGGGAATTTAAAAGGTGATATGGTGCAAAAGATATCAACTAGCCGGAATAATGCTGAACTCTCCGCACAATTAAATAGTATGAATCTTCCGGATTCCGTTCTGCCCAAAGGCTATAAAACATTGCTGGCGATTCGTAAGCTTTCAATAGGTCGTGCCCTTGCTGATTATTCTGAACTCACCGCCAAATCCATCAGTATCCAGGGTATACAGGTTGAGTATAACCCCAGATATTACGTGGCATTTGCAGCAGGTACGATTGACTACCGTTTCCGGAATTATGTGGTATACAATGGCTCGCCTGGTCAATACCTTACTATGATCAGAGGTGGCTATGGAATGAAAGAAGGGAATCACCTTTATGTTTCTTTTTTCAGAGGAAAGAAACAACTCTATAATCAGCGTACCGGTACAGACAGTACCACGCCTGATTATAATATAATGGGGATGGCTGTAGAAAGCCGTTGGCAGATCAGTAAGAACGTTTACGTGACGGGGGAAGTAGCAAAATCATCGCTACCTTATTACCAGATTACTGATGATGATACTAAAGTCAGAAGCATGCTGAGGTTTAGTGAACATCGCAACCTGGCGTATTCATTATCTGCCAATGGTTTGATCACTAAAACCCACACAAAACTGACAGGTGTATACAAGGTATTGGGGGCCGGTTTCCAGTCTTTTAGTTTATATACCACAGGCGCTAAACAAATCGCCTGGTCTGTACGTGTGGATCAGCCTTTCTTTAAAAAGAAGTTGATGATCACTGCATCCGTGCGTCGTAATGATTATAACACCACTTACCAACAGGCTAACTATCAGAGTAACACTATTTACAAAACCATCCAGGCTACATTGAATATTAAACATTACCCTGTATTCAGCCTGGGTTATTACCCCAGCTCTCAGCTCACAAAGCTGAGCGACGGTTCCTATATCGAGAATACCTTCTATACCATGGTAGGCACTGTCAGCCACTTCTACAAAATAAAACGAATCATGATGAATACCCTGCTCTCATATACCAGGTTTTATAATAAGATGGATGACAGTAGTTATGTCTATTACAATACAAATAGCATACTTCTCAACCATACGATGTTCCTCGGGCGCTTTACTGTACAAAGCACCGGTTCTGCTGCCATGAATGGGGAATACGATCTATACGGTGCAAATGGCAGTGTACAGTTCAAAGCATTTAAATGGCTGGAAATAGGAGGAGGATTGAAGTATAGTTATCAATCTGTGTATGACCTCAGTAAAGTAGGATATACAGGCAATTTCAGGGTGATGATTCGCTACCTGGGACAATTGGAAATGATGGCAGACAAAGGATTTATTCCCGGCACAGAAAAGAAGCTGGTTTCAAATAATACAGGAAGGCTCACCTATACAAAAACCTTTTAAATGAAAAGCTACATCATTATAGCATTATTATGGCTATCCATTCAGACCAATGCACAGGTCAGTATGACGGTGCAGTTACCCCCGACAGGCGTACTACAAAAAGCGCAGTTATGGAATATCCTGTTGGTATCGGCATCTTCTTCCATGAATGTGTTTATTGAATTACGTGTCACAGATGCAGAAACGAATCAACCGGTATTAACAGGGGTATCCCGTTCTATTTTGCTGAATAAAGGAGCAAAACAGCTACAGGCAGGCGATGTCTCTCCTGTAACCTATGAATATCTTTCTGTTGCGGCAGATAGGAATGCAAATGGTCTGCTCACTGCCGGGAATTATATTGCCTGTTACAGTTTATTCCAGGAATCAGGCGAAGTGAATACTCTGCTGGCAGAAGATTGTTTACCCTTCACTGTAGAGCCGGTAAGTCCACCATTATTAAATAGTCCTGCAGATGAAAGTGTCGTGGAAGGCAACCTGCCACAGTTTACCTGGTTGCCTCCGACACCTATCACCATCTATAGTGACCTGAATTATACATTTACCATCGTTGAACTACACACAGGGCAATCTGCTGCTGAAGCCATACAAGCAAATATCCCTGTATACCGGAGTGTGTACTATAAAGATTTGTTCCTGAACTATCCGGTATCAGCAGTAGCACTGGATACTTCTAAAACATATGCCTGGACGGTGACGGCAAACAATGGAAATACTTTCTCTGCACAAACAGATGTCTGGACATTTAAAATCAAACCTGTTACTACTGATACTGTAGCGGCTGTGAAATATGCATATGTACAATTGAAAAAGGAAATAGATGGTTCTGCCATTACCTGTTCAGGTGCATTTCAATGTGGTTACACAAATGATGCAAATGATAGCACCGTTATTTATGAAATTGTTTCCCTCAATGCTTCCCAGAAGATTGTAAAAACAGGTACGCTCTCCGTTAAGCCAGGTATGAACCTGTTAGAAGTTGATTTTGGTAGTGATAAAAATATTTCCAGTGGACAATCATACCTGTTCCGGCTGCAAAATAGACGTCGTGAAAAATGGCAGATGAAATTCTATTATCAAAAAAAGTGAAGAAATGAGACGAATAATTCTATTGATAATAATGGCTATCTGTTACTGCCCCGTATGTGCACAGGATACTGCTGCGATTGCCAAAGTCATGCAGTTGGTACGACAGGTGCAGGACAGGATTATTACAGTTCCCACAAGCTATTATATCCTGTATACTTATGCGAATGAACATACACCAGCAATCTTGCTGGATAGTATGCGGGGTACTGTTGAAATAGATGGGACTAACTACCACAGTATATTGGATAGCACAGAAACCATCCACAATAGCAAGTACAATATCGTCCTCTTCAAAGAGGATAAGGTCATGTATCTCGCCAGCAGTACACCAGGTGAAGTAAGTACGAACCCCATGCAACAGATGCTGGCATTTCTTGACAGTGCTCACAATAGTACCTGCTTATTTAGCAGGAATAAAAGTCAGGTGAAGGTGTTTATCAATTTTCCCTCCGGGGGTACCT
>NZ_MTKN01000050.1 GCF_001975825.1 [Flexibacter] sp. ATCC 35208 | reverse complement strand
ACCTTTTTGGTCAGCCCCTTTTACCTTTGATCCGTTATGAAAAAGATACTCCTTTTCATCTGCTTATCCATCAGTATGGTGAGCCATGCACAGCAGGCCACTTACTGCAATCCCATCAATATTGACTATGGATATACACCTATTCCCGACTTTACGGAGTGGGGGAAACATAGGGCCACAGCAGACCCTGTCATTGTGAATTACAAAGGAACCTATTATTTGTTTTCGACAAATCAATGGGGCTATTGGTACAGCGCCGATATGGTGAACTGGACCTTTGTATCCAGGAAATTTCTGCGGCCCTGGAATAAAGGATACGATGAATTGTGTGCACCGGCAGTAGGTGTAGTGGGAGATACGATGATTGTATTCGGGTCTACTTATACAAGGAACTTTACTTTATGGATGAGCACTTCGCCGAAGGAGAATGTCTGGAAACCATTGGTGGATTCATTTGAAATAGGCGGTTGGGATCCTGCATTCTTTACTGATGATGATGGTCGCTTGTATATGTATAATGGGAGTAGTAACAGGTATCCTTTGTATGGCGTAGAACTGGATCGTACAAGTTTTAAACCGATCGGAACACGGCAGGAAATGTATTTGTTGGAGCCCTGGAGATATGGTTGGCAGCGGTTTGGAGAGCATATGGATAATACCTTCCTGGATCCGTTTATTGAAGGTGCCTGGATGACGAAACATCATGGTAAATATTATCTGCAATATGGCGCACCGGGTACAGAAATGAGCGGGTATGCAGATGGGGTGATTGCAGGCCCTGCACCACTGGGAAATATCTTCACACCCCAATCAGATCCATTGTCATTCAAAGCAGGTGGCTTTGCAAGAGGTGCAGGGCATGGTGCTACATTTACAGATAACAAAGGTGCATACTGGCATGTGAGCACAATGGGCATCAGTGTGAAAAATAATTTTGAACGCAGGATCGGGATCTGGCCTGCGGGATTTGATCAGGATGATGTGATGTATTGTAATACAGCCTTTGGCGATTACCCGCATTATACAAATGGTGATTTTACCGGGTGGATGTTGTTGAATTATAACAAGCCGGTAACGGTATCTTCTACATTAGGGCGTTATACTGCCAACAATGCGGTAGATGAGGATATTAAAACCTATTGGAGTGCTGCCAGTGGCGATGCCGGAGAGTGGATACAAACTGATTTGGGCGCTGTGGCTATGGTCAATGCAGTGCAGATAAACTATGCGGACCAGGATGCCACTTTTTTAGGGAAGCAGACGGATATTTATCATCAGTATAAATTGATGTATTCATTAGATGGAAAGAAATGGGTGTCATTAATCGATAAAAGTAAAAATAAAACGGATGTGCCGCATGATTATGTCGCATTCGCTACGCCCCTAAAAGCCAGGTATATCAGGCTGGAAAATGTACATATGCCAACCGGCAAGTTTGCCATCAGTGGTTTGCGGGTATTTGGAAATGCTTTAGGACGCAAACCCGCTCAACCGGAAAACCTTATCGTGCTGCGTACAGAAAAAGATAAACGGAGTGCATGGGTAAAATGGAAGCCAGCTACGGATGCTTATGCCTATAATATTTACTATGGTACATCACCTGGTAAGTTGTATACAAATATCATGGTATACAATGCAAATGAATACTGGTTAAAAACGCTGGATACGGAAAAGATTTATTATTTTACAATAGAAGCCATTAATGAAAATGGGGTATCGGACAAGACCAATGTGCTGAAGGTCGAATAATCACCACAGGATGAGATGCTGAAGAACGCTCTTAAGTATATAAATACCCATTAAGAATGATACATCTCAGCTCCCGGCCAACCTTACATCATACATAAAATATTGCTAACGATTTTGGACCGATTATCCTATTAATACGCCGTTTATTACAAGCTGAAAAACCATTTGAATTTCATCTTTGCATTGTTAAACAACACAATTGAAGATGAAACGAGCCTTCTTGTGTATCCTCGCGTTTTTTCCACTACTCATCTATGCGCAGGATACCATCAAAAAACGGCCTGCTCCGAAATTCTTACCACTGAATTACGAAGAAGATTACCACTATCTCTCCAATAAGGAGCTAAGAACCGGACTATGGGCAAAACTGAAATACATTCCTCTATGGAAGAACGGATACATTACTATCGGTGGTGAAATCCGTCCCAGGGTGGAATACAGAGAACATTTAAAATATGGTAAAGGCAATGAAGACCAGGGCTTCGACTGGCAACAACGCTCCCGCTTATGGGCCGATATCCATATCTTACCTAACCTCCGCGTATTTGGTGAAGTACAATCCGGTACTACCTACGAACTGGATTATAATCCCTCTCTGACGGACTATAACCCCGGCGAACTCCACCAGGCATTTGCTGAATATACGGTGAACTTAGGCGCTGCCAGTAAAGTCTATTTCAGAGCTGGTAGGCAGGAGATCCTATTTAACAAAGCACGTTTGTTTGATGTAAGACAGCCACCCAATAACCGTCACTCCTTTGATGCAGGCAGGATCGGTGTGAAATCAGGCGCGTGGAATTTCGGTGTGATCGGTGGTGAGGAAGTACAGGACAAAGCTGGTTACTTCAACGACCCTTCTAACAAGAACCTGAAATTTGGTGCTGCACATGTATCCCGTAAATTAGGTGGTGTACTGCCAAATTCTACCGCAGAACTGCTGTATATCTATACGGATAAAAAAGGTGCTGCCAATGCCATGTACAACGGCACAAGAAATACCTTGTCCGCCCGCATCGGTGGTGTAGAAGGGGGCTGGAACTACGATGTAGAACTGGTAGGACAGACTGGTAAAAGCAATGCAGGAAAACAGATCCATGCATGGTATGTAGCGACAGAAAGTTCCTATACCTTCAAGGCAAAATGGAAACCATTCGTCGGTACCCGTATCGATATCGCTTCAGGTGATAAAGACTCTACCGACAACAAGAGTAACAGCTATGACTATCTCTGGTCAAAAGGTATGAGCTGGGTGCCGGATCTGGGGTATACCAACATCGCAGCAGTAGGTCCGATCTTCGGGTGTAAGCCAACAGCAAAACTGAGCATTGACTTTACCGTGCAGGAACTGTGGCGTACTTCCAAAGAAGATGGTATCTATGCTATGTCAGGTATACAAATCAGAAGTGCCAGTGCTGGTACCTCCAGTGTAATTGGTACACGCTGTGTAGCAAAAGCAGAATACCAGCTGAATCCGTTCCTGCTGTTTGGTGCATATGTGAACGAAACCTTCAAAGGAGAATACTTAAAACAGGCAGGTAGTAGCCAGAACATGGTGTACGCTCACCTGTATAGTGTATTCAGATTCTAATTTAACCATTACCCAAAAGCCGCTGCTTATCCTGCAGGGAAAAGCAGCGGCTTTTAAAATGATCTCAATCCTGTTCTATTTTAGCCAGCGGAATTTGTTTGCGATACTCATTAGGTGTTAGCCCGGTATGTTTTTTAAAGAGCCTGGTAAAATAAGAAGGATCATCAAAACCCAATTCATAAGCAATCTCAGAAATATTGGAATTGAAATGATACAAATGTGCCTTTGCTTTTAGTATCAGTTCCACCTGTACCACCTGTAGTGCCGACATTTGTTTGAGTGAGCGGCAGATTCGGTTCAGGTGTTTGGCGGTAATGTGCAGGTGATCTGCATACACCTGTAAACTCATGAACGGACTCCTGGAAACCTTAATGAGGTGCTGAAATTTCTTGAAATAATACAAGTTATTATTGTGCCCGGATTTGAGCGAAGGCTGTTCGTTGGAGTAACGATAGAATTGCAATACTAATAAGTAGAGCATGTGTTCCAGGATAATCTCTTTCCCTACTTTAGACTCATTGAATTCATTATGAATTTTATTGAATGCCTCCCTGAATGGAGGCAATGCATCTCCTTTCAATACAAAGATGGTTTCCAGTGCATGCAGAATATTCGGATACCTTTCATGCAGTGTCTCTGTATAAAAATCAGAGAAGGTGAGAATACGGCCATCTATATGTGCACCGAAATGAAAACCGTGAATACTCAGTGGAGGAATGAAACACATAAAAGGTGCTTCTAAACAGATTTGCTCATCAGCAGTATAAAAAGTAGCGTACCCACTTTCGACAAAAAAGACCTGGTACAATGAACTGTGAAAATGTGCGTCTACTTCCCAGTTGAAATCCTTACTTCTGTTTTCAATTGTTTCACAAAAAATATAATTCTCTTTGTGCGTGTTCTTTTCCCTATATAGCCCGGAGTAATTGATGAACTCATGGTGCTGAATGCTGTTCGCGTGCATAGCATACGTTTGAAATTCAAAATTAAGTGCCCCATGCGCCTTCCATCCTGACCACGGACAGTCAATGGACTGATTTTAATCCGGTTCGAATTGTCCTATTTAATAAGTCAATAGTGCAAGCATGGCGATTTTTGATGGCTGACCTTTGTTTTATAAAACAATAACACAATGAGTCAGGAAAACAAACCAATAGCAATTGACGACTTGCGGAGTGCATTGGAATTACTGAAAACAATTCCACAGCAATATCATGAAACAGATGTACTGATCGATCCAAATGCCGATATGGCAGGTGTATACAAACAAATAGGTGCAGGTGGTACCGTACAGCGTCCTACCCGCCTTGGCCCTGCCATGATGTTCACGAATGTAAAGGGTTATCCTGGTGCGAAAGTACTGGTGGGTCTGCTGGCTAGCAGAGACAGAGTAGCGGCTATGCTGGGTGCGCCAAGCGTAGAACTCGGCAAATACATGGGTCAGGCAGTCAAGAATTACATTGCCCCGGTAGTGGTACCCAATGCAGGTGCTCCCTGCCAGGAAGTAGTGTACAAAGCTACCGACAAGGATTTTGACCTGAGAAAGATCCTGCCGGCTCCAACCAATACACCTGAAGATGCGGGTCCTTATTTCTGCGAAGGACTGGTATTAGGCTCAGATCCTGAAACAGGCCACAGTGATGTAACTATTCACCGCCTCTGCGTACAGGGCAAAGATTCCATCTCTATCTATTTTGCACCAGGCAGACACATTGATGCCTTCCGTGAAAAAGCAGAGAAAGCTGGCAAACCACTGCCTATTACCATCAACATGGGCCTTGATCCTGCTATCATGATCGGCTCCTGTTTTGAAGCGCCTACCACACCATTTGGCTTTGACGAACTGTCCATCGCCGGTGGTCTGCGCAAGAAACCAGTAGAACTGGTAAAATCCCTTACCATCAACCAACATTCTATCGCGAAGGCCGAAATCGTAATCGAAGGTGAAATTCTGCCAAACGTAAGAGTCGTAGAAGACCAGAACACCAACACGGGTCACGCTATGCCTGAATTCCCAGGTTATAACGGTCCTGCGAACCAATCACTGCCACTGATCAGGGTAACAGCGATCACCACCCGCAAAAACCCGATTATGCAAACGTTGATCGGTCCTGGTGAAGAACATACCAGTCTGGCAGGCATTCCAACAGAAGCCAGCATTTACAACGCTGTAGAAGCTGCATTGCCTGGTCTGCTGAAAAACGTGTATGCACATACCTCCGGTGGTGGTAAATTTATGAGCATATTGCAAATTCAGAAAACCAAACCAACAGACCAGGGCCGTGAAAGACAAGCTGCGCTGGTAGCCTTTGCTGCTTATTATGAATTGAAACAGGTGATCCTGGTGGATGACGATGTAGACATCTTTGACAGCAACGACGTATTTTGGGCAATGACTACCCGTTACCAGGGCGATATCAGCACCATCTTTATTCCAGGTGTTCGTTGTCACCCACTGGATCCTTCACAGGACCCTTCATTCGATCCTAAGATTCTTGGTAAGGGTATTTCAACCAAGACTATCTTTGACTGTACCGTTCCATGGAATTTGAAAGACAGATTCAAACGTGCGCAGTTCAAAGAAGTAGATGCAACGCCTTATTTACCTGAGTGGTTTAAATAAACGGATGAAAAAAACCGGGCTGGCTGAAGGTGCTCCTTTGGCCAGCTCACTAAAAAAAATCATATGCTAACCGGACCAATTATAAATTCCGTCGCAACATTAACCGGCTCCATCATCGGGGCTACCATGGGAAACAAAATTCCTGAACGTCTCCGTCTTGCACTTCCTATGACATTTGGTGCTGCTTCTATGGCATTGGGTATTAATTCAGTGGTCAAGGTGAGCATGCTGCCACCAGTGATCCTGGCGCTGCTGGTAGGTAGTGCGATCGGTGAACTGCTGAAAATTGAAAAGGGGATTGAATGGGCGGCTATCCGTGTCAACGGACCAATTCAGAAGATCTTCCCAAGACAAAAAACGGATGAAGATCCGCAGGCTTTCCTGCAGAACTTTGTGGCTGTACTGGTACTCTTCAGTGCAAGTGGTACAGGTATATTTGGGGCATTGAATGAAGGTATTACACATGATCCAACCGTATTGATATCCAAAGCGATGCTGGACTTCTTCACATCCGCCATATTTGCTACTTCTCTGGGCTTCATAGTGACCACCACTGTCATTCCGCAATTCATCATTCTCTGCGGACTTTACCTGCTGGCTGGTGTGATCCTGCCTTTGACCACTCCACAGCTGATTGCTGACTTCTCTGCCTGCGGCGGCATTATCATGTTCGTAACAGGTTTCAGGATCTGCGGTATTAAGAAATTCCCTATAGCTAATATGTTGCCCGCGTTATTGCTGGTAATGATATTCTCACATTACTGGAGGTTACTCTTCCATTAATTTATTTATGAGGGTGTATCATACATAAATGAAACTCCTGAGAAACGCATAAAATAGAATCTGGCTCCATATCAGGTATCCGAATTAAAGAAGGGTGTATCTCACTTTTGATACACCCTCTTAAAAAAGAAAGCATAATGAAAAAGAGAATCATAATAGGTATCAGTGGCGCTACCGGTCTGCAATACGGTATCCGTGCACTGGAACTGCTCAAAGAACAGGATGTGGAAACACACCTGGTGGTAAGCAAAGCGTCGGAACTGGTAAGAACCTACGAAACCGATATGAAGCATGAAGAACTCATGTCTATGGCCGATGTAATTTATCCTACAGCCGATGTGGGTGCCGCTATTGCCAGTGGCTCTTTCAAAACCCTGGGAATGCTCATAGCCCCCTGTTCTGTAAAAACGATGTCAGAAATTGCCAGCGGTATTACCAGCTCCCTCTTATCCAGAGCGGCCGATGTGGTACTGAAAGAAAGAAGAAGACTGGTATTGTTATTCAGGGAAACTCCTTTACACCTCGGCCACCTGAGGAGCATGACACAGGTAACAGAGATGGGAGGAATTATTATGCCTCCTGTGCCGGCCTTTTATCTGCGACCACAATCGGTCGATGAAATTGTAACCCATACAGTCGCAAGAGCACTGGATCTTTTTGGATTTGATATTGATGTGCCAAGATGGAATCATGATCATAAGGCACAACTTCATTAAATTTGCTGCATCAATAAATGCAGAACATATGTCGAAATTGAATTTTCTGTTGCTGGGAATGTTCCTGGCAGCGTGCAACAGTGGACAAACGAATAAAAATACCACCGATACAATTGCTACTTCATCCGCACTGCCACAATTGGAAGAAGTATTCGCTGACTCCGCTTACCAGCTTACTGGCGTAGCGGTGGCCAAAGATGGCCGGTTATTTACCAATTATCCTTACTGGGCCGAAAAACACGCTTATTCCGTGGTAGAAGTGGTGAATGGTAAGCTCGTACCTTATCCTGATACCACCTGGAATAGTTTTAAGAAAGGAGAGGATGGACAGAACAAATTTGTCTGTGTACAGTCCGTCGTAACAGATGATCAGGGGTTTTTGTGGGTCGTAGATGCCGCAGGTATCAATTTAGGACCTGTCTATCAGGGAGCCAATAAAGTGTTGAAAATAAACCTGGCTACAAATAAGATAGATAGGATCTATCATTTCCCCGAATCAGTGGCTGGTAAGGATAGTTACCTGAATGATATCAGGATTGACAATGTGAATGGTTATGCATATATGACTACATCTACCAATGGTGGAATTGTAGTGCTGAATACGAAAACAGGAGATTCCAGGCTGGTATTGCATGATCATTATTCTGTGCTGGCAGAAAAAGGGTATCACTTTGAAATGAATGGTAGAACGATGGTTGTGAATTCAGATGGTATCGCCCTTACCGCAGATCAGCAATGGTTATACTACAAACCATTGACGGATGATAAACTGTACCGTATTAATACCAGTCTGCTGCGGAACTTTAAGACATCTATGAAGACCTTGCAGGACAGTGTAAAGGACCTGGGTAAGTTTGTAACCACAGATGGAATGATCTTAGACAAAGCCGGCAATCTCTACATGGGTGACCTGGAAAAGAGCGCCATCGTGAAAATCACACCAGATCTGCAGATGCATTATATCGCACAGGACAAAAAGCAGTTATTATGGCCGGATAGTTATAGTATCTCTGCTGATGGTTATTTGTATATTTCCTGTTCTCAGATCACTTATCCTCCCACATTACCATATAAAATATTTCGGTTGAAATTATAAAGAGATTTTCCCACTCTTAGCCAGATAGCTTATGCCGCTTGTAGGTGTAAGCTATCATAAAAAAGAGGCCGTATCATAAGTGACCCGATGGCGCTGAGAATTTCTTATACAAAAATTTTCTCCATCAGGTACCCGGGTAAATTTGGGGTGAAAGTTATTTATGAGTGGTTATGTTTGAAAAAGGAAACATGGCTTCGAGATGAAATGTAACTTTAACTACAAAATCTCTGAGCCATGTTTACAGCCTCCTTTTTATTCGGAAACCTGATGGAGATAGTCAATCCCTGCAGTAATTCTGAGGAGGTTTATTTATTTTTTATACAACTACTTTTTATGATAGCTTTGCTTTGAAAAAATCTATCGTTCGCTTCCACGCCAACTCTGCCGCAGTCTTGTCATACCTCGGCGTCGTATCATTATGGAACCCATGATTCACCCCCGGATATACATAAGCCGTATACTCTTTCTTTTCCTCTTTCAGTGCTGCCTCATAAGCCGGCCATCCTTCATTCACATGAGTATCTAACTCACCAAAATGCAATAAAAGCGGCGCCTTGATCTGCGCTACCTGATCGCGTGAGGGCTGTGCACCATAAAAAGGTACAGCAGCTGCCAGGTCGGGTACCTTCACCGCCATCATATTCGCAATCCATCCCCCAAAACAGAACCCTACCACACCCACTTTGCCATTACAATCTTTATCGCTCTTCAAATACGCAAAGGCAGCAATAAAGTCTTCCAGCATTTCATTCTTATCTCTCTTCGCCTGCAGTTCACGTCCTTTATCATCAGCGCCCGGATATCCGCCTAATGGCGTCAATGCATCCGGTGCAATAGTAATAAACCCTGCCAATGCGGCACGCCTCGCAACATCTTCAATGTAAGGATTCAATCCCCTGTTCTCATGCACGATAACTATACCACCCAATGGCTTTTTTGCATCTGCTGGTCTGGACAAAAGAGCTTTGATACTACCGCCTCCCTTAGGAGAGTTGTAAGTAATATACTCCGTCTTTAGTCGCGGATCATCTGGTTTTACCTGTATATTATCCTGGTAGTTAGGCATCAGAAAGCTCATCAGTGCAGGCACTGTGATGCTCCCTACTGCAAATACAGAAAGCTTGTCGATAAAGTCCCGTCTGCTCAGGCGATTATGGGCATAGTCGTCATACAGATCAAAGACTTCCTGTTGAATATCCTCTTTCTTGATGTTATTGCTCATATGGATGAAGGTTTATCCTTTAAATTTAAGATATTATCTGAACTTAAAGGCGACCGTCGTACTGAATCTGCGTGGCATCATCTGACTTACATAGCTACCCCAGTATACTTCATTGGTGAGGTTGTCCATTTTCAGGCTGATACGGTAAGCAGAACGCTCATAACTTAATACGGCATTTAGTACAGTATAAGCAGGAAGATAGAACTCACCGGAAGAACGGGACTGCGTTATATACGCCTTACCGTTATAGTTACCGCCGATCCCTAATCCAAGGCCGCGTATTGCTGTGTTTAAAAAATGATAGCTTACCCACAGATTCGCCATCTGAGCAGGACCAGTCCATTGATGAAGGCCATCTACATCAGCATTTGTATTGATGGTATAGATATCATTGTACGCATACCCGGCAATGATGTTCAGTCCTTTGACCGGATTGGCAATCAATTCCGCTTCGTATCCCTTACTCAGTTGACCACCATCCTGTACAGAATAGCTATCAGCATTCGTACGGATCACGTCATCCACCTTGATGTGGTAGTAGCTGAAGGTGCCATTCAGTTTGCCATTAAAGAACTCCATTTTTACACCGGTTTCCCATTGGTTTGCATGACTTGGTTTGAAAGAACTGAATTTACCATCAGGTTGTTGAGTGGGTGCATTATTGCTGAAGCCGTTCATATAATTACCAAATACTGACAGGTGTTTAGGCACCAGCTGATATACCAGCCCTAACTTGGGAGAGAGTGCAGTCTGGTTATATTTGCCGGTAGTGGTATCGTTATTGGCATCGTAGGTACCATTGTTTACAAAGTGGTCTACGCGCAGACTGGCCATTACCAGCAGTGCATCAGTAATGTTCAGTACATCGGATGCATACGCGCTGTAGATGCTTTGTTCACTCCTGCTTTTAGAACTCGGAACGGTTGCCAGTGCCGCCTGTAACGCAGGTACGGTCAGCTCATTATACCTTGGATCATGACCTGCAATTGTCACCTGGTCAAAACCATATACGCTGGCAGAAGTAGCGTTCGTGACACCATTCAGGAAGTCCAGCCCTATTACGAGGCGGTTGCGGAGTTTACCTATTTTAAAATCACCATTAAAGTTTTGCTGTACTTCGGTATAATTATATTGGCTGTGCTCATAACCTGGATTGCGGGAAACGGCGGTATCACCTAAAATACTGTTCCAGCTCCAATAGCCCTCTACTTCAGAATTGGTATGAGAGAAGTTCGTCTGTGAGGTCCACTGATCATTGATTTTGTAGTTTACCCCACCATTTAAACTTACAGAAGGCGTTTTCCCATAGATGTCGTTGCTGCTGTAAGATCTTTTCCAGTTTACACTCAGCAGTCGTGGATTGGTTTTGGTAAAGGAGGCCTGCGGAAACAAACGGTTGAAGTCGTTTGCTTTCTGGTTATATATTTCTGCATCCAGTGTTACAGTAAGTCTGTCACTGGCTTTATATACAAGGGATGGCGCAATGAACAGGCGCTTTGTAAAGCCTGCATCCTGAAAACTACCTTCATCGTGGTAAGCGATATTGGTGCGGAGTAGCAGGTCTTTTTCCTTGTTCAGTGGCGTGTTGAAATCGGCTGTTACCCTGCTCAGACCAAAGCCGCCGAGGGTATAAGTGATTTCCCCATTAAAGGTCTCATACGGCTTCTTTGTCACCCTGTTCAGCAGACCGCCAAAAGAAGTAAGGGAACTACCAAACAAAGTAGCGGAAGGACCTTTCAGTACTTCGATACGTTCGATGTTGGCAATTTCAATACTGTTAGCTTTGTAATCCTGCAAGCCGTTGCGCAGGTAACTGGTGGTAAAGAACCCTCTCAGGTTAAAGGAGTTGGAACCATTGACCAATGCCTGGCTCACGCCGGTTACATTTTTCAACACATCATTGTAGCTCACGATCACCTGGTCCTGTAGTAATTCCTTTGGTACTACATTGTACACCTGCGGATTCTCCAGGTTCTTCAGGGGCATACGGGCGATGTTTTCAGTTTCCTTCTTTGCAAATTTATTATAGCCTGAAGAGACGGTGATTTCCTGCAGTGTGTGATTATCTTCTGAAAGAGAGAAGTTGATCGTCACGGTTTGATCATTGGCTACTTCTACCTGTTGGAATTGTGCTTTCAGTCCTGTAAAACTGGCCACTATTGTATACTTACCGGTTCTGATATTATTCAGCTGATAATGTCCCTGCCGGTCAGCAGAGGTGCCGGTATTACCGGGTTGGAGGGTGATGTCGACGAAAGGGGCGGGCTTACCGTCGGCAGTTTTTACTTCACCTGTGATGGTGCCATGTTGGGCCATGACAGTGAGACTGCAGACAGAAAGTACTGCCACAATAATTGTGCTTTTAAGCATGGATGTAGTATTATAGATAATGGTATATAATGCGCTCAAAATTAGGTTGGTCAGAATAGTTGCATACAAATCTGGCGGTGCCAAAATTAGGCAATAGGGTGTCTGCCGGTTTACGCATTCCGGAAAAATTAAGGAGAAGAATAAATCGCTTTTGAGCGAAGAAATTTGTAGAAATTGATTAATGCTCTTTTAATTTATTTTCTATTCTCCTGTCAGGGATGAACCAGATAACGGCTATGAGCACATAAAAGAAGATACTGATAATGGGGTAGAACCAGGCTACAGTGATACCAGAAATATACAGCGCAATAGAGAGATAGGTTTTGTAATCGCTTTTATAGGCATCTTTGAGCCGGGAATCAGGTCCTTCATGTTTGATAATAATAATTGTCAGCAACTTCCACGAGGCGCCACACATCAAGAGAATAAATCCATAGAATGCTACAGGTAGCGAGGCAAAATGGTTCTCATCCATCCATCCGGTAGCAAAAGGTAGCAGGGAGATCCAGAAGAGCAGATGTAGATTACCCCAAAGGATAGCACCATTTACTTCTTTAACAATGTGGAAGAGATGGTGGTGGTTATTCCAATAGATGCCTACATAAATAAAACTGAATAAGTAAGAGAGCGCGATGGGGAGGAGGGGAATAATGGCGGCGAGGTTGGTGCCGTGGGGGATCTTGATTTCCAGTACCATGATGGTGATGATGATGGCGAGGACACCGTCACTGAATGCTTCAAGCCTGCTTTTATTCATTGTGGTTTCTTACTAAATTACAGATATTTATCCTAATACCGGTTTACCGGGCAGATACAATATGCTTACCAGCCAAATAATCCTGTTGTATCATATACGCACTCAGATTAAACCATGCCGTACATTCATTCAATACAAATGCATCGGCACTACATGCCCACACCTTGTTGTCAATCAGGTATTGATCGGGATGTTGATGCAGTATAATCTCCCAGTGAAATTCATGTTGTGCCGCCAGCTCATAACAATACGTTTTTAACTTTCCACTATTGGATACGGGTGAGTCAAAAACCCACACTACCTTTCTTCACGAGTTCATACCGGTTGCCTACCAATGCAACAGCTGCCTTGGCAGGGTAATATCTTGCAAAAGAGCCAGGTGGCTGCGGATGCGATGATGGAATTATTATTAAAAAGTTGTAGTATCAAAAATAAATAAACCTTCTTAGAATTACTTCAAGGATTAACTATCTCCATCATGTAGCCGAATAAAACATTCATGAAAGAGGAAATTTACCAACGGGGAATGAAAACCATTTTCGGATACAAAGAGGTCGTATCATCTACTTATGATACGATCTTTTTTTATTGCGGCAGATCTTTTGTATATTCTATGAAGGGGGTAAAAAAGGGTTTGCAGAATATCCAACTATGGATAAAAACTGTATCTTTTCAGAGTAATGAAATTTTTAAACAGCATATTACGTCTTCCATTCTTCACAGCGTATTATTATTATATTCCTCTTCGGGAGAGGTATGCGTTGATGCAACAATCAGTTCTTTGAAAATATTGTCATCATCTTCTTGTTTAAAAAATAATTTTCATGACGAATTGTCCTTAAATGTCTCTTGTTTGACAATAAAGTACGATGAATTTTATATTGTATATGCCGATCCGTTATGTAAAAAAATAAGTGTAGAAATTTCAACATTTATTTTTAAGTTTATTGGTAAGTTCAAATGATAAGTGCAACAGGTCCTATACATCGACCATGAGAGTTTGTTTTCCTATTGCCAAGAGCGAAAAATTAATATCAACCATTTTTAATAAATATGTTTTGCCGCAGATTACGTATAGTTATTGTAATTCTATTTTTCTTTCATGTTAGCTTATCATATGCACAAATTACACTTAAAGGAAGGATTTTAGATAGTTCAAGTAATGCAAAAATTGAATTGGTAACTGTGAAGCTAAAGTCTGCTAAAAGTGCTACAGCCATTATTTCAAGTGATAGTATGGGCAATTATTCATTTTATCAGCTAGTTGCTGGTAATTATATGCTTACATGTTCATTCCTCAATTATACAGAAAAAACCATTGCTTTATCATTATCCAGGGATACGGTGATCGATATTACATTGACACAGGTTTTAAAGCAATTGAAGACTGTGAATATTAATGGTAGGAAACCGATTGTAGAAAGAAAAATAGACAGACTTGTATTTAATGTAAGCGACAATATGAATGCTATAGGGTCGGACGTTCTTGAATTATTATCAAAGACTCCTCAAGTGAAAGTGGAGGGGAATCTCATTTCAATTATTGGTAAAGATGGCGTTACGGTAATGATCAATGATCGTCCTTTGCAGATGTCCGCAGAGGTGCTGGCTGCTTATCTAAAATCCTTATCGGCGGAATCCGTGGAGAGTATTGAAATAATGACAAATCCTCCATCTATTTATAGTGCAGAAGGTAGCAGTGGAATCATCAATATTATTTTAAAAAAGAAAAAGGAAATAGGATATACGGGTGTAATGAATGGAAATTTCCGGAAAGGTAGATCAGAAGGAGGGCGTATAGGGCTTAATATGAACTACAACCGGTCAAAATTTAGATACTTTGGGAATTTTAGTCTTTCCAGGGGAGCTCAGGTATCCATTAGTACCAGTGCAACTTATTATTCGGCTTTAACAGAGAAGGATAGCAATAAAATAAAAGAGTTGTCACAATATGTAAATACCCAGATTGGTTTTGATACTGATTTATCTCCTAATGATCAATTGGGAGCTTCTGCTGGAATGTTTTTTTCTTTCCCTTATCAAACGAGTGTTGCGAGATCTGTTTTTTATAATAATGAAAGTTTTAAAACGGATTCAGTTAGTAATCAATACAATAGTAGCAAGGTGAGTTATAAATCTTTTTTAGCCAATATTCATTATGTAAGAATACTGGATACCATTCATCATAGCAAAATAGTAATTGATTGGGATTGGAATAAGACTATTTTTGATAGGCCCAATATTATAGATAATACGATGTATGATTCTACTGGTGAACAAATGTCTGATCGATATTCCAGAACTATCTCCAATAATAATGAGTCGTCAGATTTTTATTCTCTTAATGGGGTAGTATTTTTTCCTGGAGATGGGCGAGAGCTTTCATTGGGAAGCAGGTTGAATTTTATCAATAATAACAATGATGTTTTATTAATCATTAGCCATCCATCATTCAATACTAGTGATATTTTTAGTTTTACTGAGAATACGCAGGCGTTATTTATCAATTACAGGAAGAAGATTAGTGAACATTGGACAATACAATCAGGTTTGAGGGGAGAGAATACGCAAACGAAGGGGCATTCTTATGGAACAATTGATAGCATAAATACCAATCATTATTTTAAGCTTTTCCCAACTTTATATATTCAGTATACGGTTAATGATAAGAATGTTATTACCGTTGATTATGGCAGGAGAATAAGCAGGCCTTCCTTTAGTGCATTGAATCCATATTTGCGATACTTTACCCAATATGAAGCGATAGAAGGTAATCCCTTACTAAAGCCTTCCATTTCCAATAATTTTTCTCTGTCTGAGACTTTTAATAATAACCTTATACTAACGGTACAATATAGTTATACAAATAACAAGTATGACATGATAAACATTGTACAGGAAGATACAAGGTATAAAGCTGGCAAGTTTTATAATTATTTATCAAAACGATATTTTCAGGTAAGTGCTAGTTATTCTGTTGATATGATAAAATGGTTACAAAATCAGAATGAGATGAATGTTTATTATGAACATTCAATATCTCATCTGGCACTTACTGCACCAATAACAGCGGGATGGGGTGCTACATTCAATAGCCATAATACTGCTTTTTTAAATGGCAAAAGGACTATATCTGGCGGCTTTGATTTTACTTATCAGTTTAAGGATGTGAGTGGAATTGACAGGAGTGGCAGTTATTATTTTTTCAATGTCTCAGCGAGATATTTGTTGTTGAAGAGTAAGTTACAATTGGCACTTGATATATACGATCTGTTTAAAACAAAAATTGTTACATATAGTGAGATCGTGAACGGAATTTTGACCACCAATAAGATAAATAGTGATAGCCGGAGGGTCGGAATAAATGTGAGATACAATTTCGGCAATAATAAACTAAAGAGGGGCCAGGCACATTCGGAGGAAAATAATAGCGGTAGGATCGGGGGATAGGCCTTAAAAAATACACACTTAATCAACCAAATTATTTGACCTGCTGTCATGTCATATTTTTATTATGACGTATATTGAAAAGGATAAAATAGTTACGTTTACATTGCCAGCTAAAGATTATCATTTACAAAAGCAATACCGGCAGGCATTAACCGATATTAAGTGTGAATTGATTGTAATAGAGAGAGCAGGAAGTGCTGTGTACTTTACAGTCGTTGGCCGGACCTTGAATTGCATGAAAAACTTACTATCGTTGAAGCAATTACAGATGAAATAGTGGTAGGAGAGGAGGATTTTTATGTTAAATTGGCATACTTACCAAAGCATTCTTTTTTTGATAAAAGCGGAACAAGGCAACACAATCACACCCATGTGTGCTTTCACATAACCATATAATACCGTAACCTACACCAATAAATACTTCAAACTACCCCAATAATAAGATTTTTACCTATATTTACCCCCATGAAATTCTTGCTGGTTTTCATACTATCTCTCATCGTTCTCTGCGAAACCATCATACCTTGCTGTGTATGGGATAGCTGTGCGCAGGAAACCACCACCACCAGCAACTCAAAAAAAGACAAAGGCGAATGCTCCCCATTCACCGCTTCCTGTTCCTCCTGCACATCAGGTGTCATATTAGCAAAAGTAACCACACCCGAATTCTCCATCACCATACCTCTCGTTAAGCATATTGCTGCTTACCAGTCTATGCGGGCTACTCCTTACACCCGTTCATTATTACAACCTCCCCGGCTGGCATAATCACCCTCCCACATTATACAATTTAATGCTGCATGGCACCCTGCCATGAGACAAACTATTTATTATGTTAGATAAAGTCATCAGGTTTAGTATACACAATAAACTGGTGATTGGATGCCTCACGGTCATACTCATTGTATGGGGTGTGTGGAGCGCACTGCGCCTGCCCATCGATGCCGTACCAGACATTACCAATAACCAGGTTCAGATTATTACAAATGCTCCTACGCTCGCCACCCAGGAGGTAGAGCAATTCGTATCATATCCCGTTGAACAAAGCATTGCCAACCTTCCCGATCTGATCGAAATCCGTTCTATTTCAAGATTTGGTTTATCGGTCGTGACCGCCGTGTTCGACGATAAAGTAGATGTGTATTTTGCCAGGCAACTCATCAATGAGCGCCTCCAGGAAGTAAGGAACCAGATACCCGAAGGTGTCGCCATGCCCGGGCTGGCGCCTGTAAGCACCGGTCTGGGACAAATTTATGAATATGTATTACGCCCTAAAAAAGGGAGTGAACATAAATACAATGCCGCAGACCTCCGTTCTATGCAGGACTGGATTGTAGCCCGCCAACTCTATGGCACACCGGGCATTGCAGAGGTCAATAGCTTTGGCGGTATGCTAAAGCAATATGAAGTAGCTGTAGATCCTGCCCGCCTAAAGGCCATGAATGTAAGTATCTCCGAAATCTTTACCGCCCTGCACCAGAATAACCAGAATACCGGTGGTGCTTATATTGATAAAAAGCCCAATGCCTATTTCATCAGGGGTATTGGGTTGGTGACTTCGCTGGAAGACATCGGCAATATTGTAATTAAGAATCCCGCAGGCATTCCTGTCTATATGAAGGATGTGGCGAATGTGAGATTTGGCAGTGCTATCCGCTATGGGGCCATGACCCTGAATGGAGAGGAAGAAGTAGTAGGCGGCATTATCATGATGCTGAAAGGAGCAAATAGTGCAGAGGTAGTAAAGCGGGTAAAAGCAAGAATGGAGCAGATTAAAATGGCCCTCCCCGAAGATGTGATCATTGAACCTTATCTCGATCGTACGAGTCTGGTCAACCGCGCTATCAGCACCGTAGAACGCAACCTCGTTGAAGGCGCTTTGATTGTGATCTTTGTACTGGTATTGTTTTTAGGAAATATACGTGCAGGTATCATCGTCGCATCTGCCATTCCATTATCTATGCTTTTTGCATTGGGATTGATGAATGTATTCCATGTATCTGCAAACCTGCTAAGTTTGGGTGCCATTGATTTTGGATTGATTGTAGACGGTTCGGTCATCATTGTTGAAGCGACCCTGCATCACCTGGCCCGGCGCACCAGCCAACAAAAACTGACACAGGTAGAGATGAATGAGGAGGTATTTATTTCTGCTTCTAAGATCAGGAACAGTGCCGCTTTTGGAGAGATCATCATTTTGGTAGTATATATCCCTATCCTGACACTGGTTGGCATTGAAGGCAAAATGTTCCGTCCCATGGCACAGACTGTCGGCTTTGCGATATTAGGTGCCTTGCTGCTTTCACTGACTTATATTCCTATGATGTCGGCGTTGTTTTTGCCAAAACAAATTTCACAGAAGGTCACCTTTGCCGATAAGATGATCGGGTACTTTCAGCGGATATATAGCAGGGCATTGGACAAGGCTATCCGGTTTAAGTATGTAGTGGTGAGTGTGGCAGTAGCGCTGACAGTGATGGCGGTGATCTTATTTGCCAGAATGGGCGGGGAGTTCATTCCGCAATTGCAGGAAGGCGACTATGCTTTCCATTGTATCTTACCACCGGGATCTTCTTTGAGTCAGAGTATTGAAACCTCTATGCAGGCCTCCCGGCTATTGAAAACGTTTCCCGAAGTAAAAGAGGTGATCGGTCGTACCGGGAGTGCGGAGATCCCTACCGATCCAATGCCCCCAGAAGCGACTGACCTGATCGTAGTGCTGAAAGAAAAATCAGCATGGACCACCACGAAAGATTACAATGAACTGGCCCACATGATGGAAGAAAAGTTAGCACAGATACCCGGTGTGTTTTTCGAAGCCAACCAGCCTATTCAAATGCGTTTTAATGAGCTGATGACGGGCATCCGGCAGGATGTAGCGGTGAAGATATTTGGTGAAAATATAGACACCCTTGCTGCAATTGCACCTAGAGTAGCTGGTGTGATACAGGGCGTGAAAGGGGTATCCACCCCGCAGATAGAGCAAACGACAGGTTTGCCGCAGATCACCATTGAATATGACAGGATCCGTATTGCCAATTATGGATTAAACATCGCTGATATCAACAGGATAGTCAGTGCTGCCTTTGCAGGTGAAGTAGCTGGTTCTGTATTTGAAAATGAGCGGCGGTTTGACCTGGTTGTAAGACTGGATAGTGCACACCGAAGCAGTATTGATGATGTGGCCAATCTCTTTATTCCATTGCCAAATGGCAACCAGATCTTATTGAGTCAGGTAGCAAATGTATCATTCAAAGATGGTCCGGCCCAGATAAGCAGAGAGGCGGCAAGACGCAGGATCGTGATTGGTTTCAATGTAGTAGGCAGAGATGTGGAATCTGTAGTGGAAGAGATACAGGACAAACTCGCAAAGTATCAATTGCCTACAGGGTATTACTTTACCTATGGTGGTACTTTTGAAAACCTGCAACAGGCATCTGCCAGATTAAGCATAGCAGTGCCTGCGGCGTTGCTGCTGATATTTGTATTACTCTACTTTACATTCCATTCTTTCAAGCAGGCAGGATTGATCTTTACCGCCATCCCGATGTCTGCCATTGGTGGTGTACTGGCCTTGTTGACACGGGGAATGCCATTTTCTATATCAGCAGGTGTAGGTTTCATCGCCCTGTTTGGCGTAGCCGTATTGAATGGAATTGTATTGATCGGCACCTTTAATCAGCTGGAAAAAGAGGGCGTGACAAATGTATTGGAACGAATAAAGAGAGGCACGATGGAACGATTACGACCTGTGTTGATGACAGCCACCGTAGCCTCTTTAGGGTTCCTGCCAATGGCATTATCATCCGGCGCAGGAGCGGAAGTACAGAAACCACTGGCCACCGTGGTGATTGGAGGATTGCTCTCTGCGACAATATTGACCCTGATCGTATTGCCTTTATTGTATATGATCACTATGAAGAAAAAGGCCCTGACCATATTGCTGTTAATAGGTTGTACATTTTCCATGAAAGTAAATGCGCAATCACCAATGAAAGTAAATACGCCATTAGGGATCACCCTCCATGATGCGTATAACAAAGCATTACAGCAAAACCTGCAAATCAGATCTGCTGACCTGCAACTGCAAAAAAGCCTTACGCTGAATGCCACCGCTGCGACCATTCCGAATACCGGGATCTTTGCAGAGAATGAAGACCTGCGTCCTACCGATTCAAAAGGGATCCTGAAGATAGGGCTTTCTCAAACCCTGGATTGGCCAGGGCTGTATAAAGCAAAAAGACAGTTGCTGAATGAACAGTCTAAATCAGTTGCATATAATCGCACGATTAAAGCACTGGAAATAAAAAGAGAAGTACAAAGTACCTGGTACGCGCTCTGGTATTATCAAAGCAAACAGGCACTGTGGACAAGGCTGGATAGTATTTATACATCGTTGTCAGCCGCCGCTGTATTAAGAGTAAAGACGGGTGAAAGTGCCGGATTAGATAGTATTGCGGCCATTGCAAAAGCAAGAGAAACCACTGTACAGTTACAACTCATAGATCGTGATCTGAAAGTACAGCAGGCGGTATTAAAAAAACTGTTGAATACAGATACCGCTTATGTAGCAAAAAGTACCGGCATTGAAAAGGTCGCTGTCGATTATGGTGACAGTCTGGATGTAACTCATCCTTTTATTCAACAACAGGAACAGAATATTGCCATTGCCAATGCAGAGATCAGGGTAGCCCGTCAAACCCGTATGCCCGATTTTCAGGGACGTTTCTTCACACAACGCCTGTATGGCATGCGTGATCCTTATTCAGGTTTTTCATTTACTGTCGGTGTTCCTTTGTTTGGAAGAGGTGCGTATCATAACAGCATCAAAGCGGCACAGGTAGAAAAACAATACCAGCAATCCGTACTCGACTATCAGCAACAGGCATTGCAAACAGAGCGTCAGCAGGATGTACAACAGTTGCAAAAGAATAAAGAGCTACTGGATTATTATGAATCCACTGGTTTGAAACAGGCGGATCTGATCATCAAAGCCGCCAACCTGAGTTATCGGGCCGGTGAAATCAGTTTTGCAGAGCTATCGCAATTCCTGACACAGGCCATCGATATACAAAGAAATTACCTGGATGTATTGAATCAATACAATCAGTCCGCAATTCAATTAAACTTCTATTTAAACAGATAAAATGAAGAAAGTATTTTTCTTAATCATATTGACGATATCCGCCTGTGTCCAGCCAAAAGCAACGCATGAAGAGGAGGACACCGCTGAAACGGAAACCAATGTAGCGGCCATCACTCCGGAACAAATGAAAGCCGTCGGCATTGAATTGGATACTGTCAGCCAGAAAAGCCTGGTAGATGCGATCAAGTTAAGCGGCATGCTCTCTGTGCCTAATCAGAACAAAGCATTAGTAACCGCACTGACCAGTGGCATTGTGAAAACGCTGACCGTACTACCCGGTGATTATGTAAAGAAAGGACAGGTGATTGCAACACTCGTCAACCCTGAATTGACAAAGGTGCAACAGGAATTACAATCCACCATTGCCCAATTGAACCTCGCAAAAATAGAACAACAACGCCAGCAGGAATTAGTAGCCGGCAATGCAGCGCCATTAAAAAACCTGCAAAGGGTAGAGACAGAAATCGCGACCCTCACTGCTACGCGAAATGCTTTGCAGCAACAGCTGTCTGCATTAGGGATCTCTGCCTCCGCAGTGTCTGCCGGCAAGATCACCACAATTATCGCCATTACAGCACCTATCAGTGGCACCATCAGCAATGTGAAGGCAGAGATAGGAGCGAATGTAGATGCAGCTACCCCTGTAGCGCAAATAGTCAATAACTCTGAATTACACCTCGACCTGTTTGTGTATGAGAAGGACCTGTCTAAATTGAAACCCAAACAGGATATTACCTTCACATTGACAAATAATCCCGGCAAGACGTACGAAGCAGCGGTGTTTTCCATAGGCACTGCATTTGAAAATGACACCAAGACAATTCCTGTACATGCTGTGGTGAATGGAGATAAATCAGGATTGATAGAAGGTATGAATGTAACAGCAGTAGTCAGTACTGGCGCCGTTAAAGGCCCTGCAGTACCTACTTCCGCTATTGTAAGCCATGCAGGAGAGGATTATATTTTTGTGATGATAAAAGAAACAAAAGAAGGCTATGAGTTTGAAAAGTGGCCGGTAGCAAAAGGTGTTTCTGATGTGGGATATTCCGCTATCACTCCTGTCAGAGAATTGCCTGCGCATGCCAAAGTGGTGACCAAAGGGGCTTTCTTTGTGTTGGCAAAACTGACGAATAAAGGGGAAGAATAGTATGTTGTAAATTTTTAGCATGTAGCCCATGCTAAAAATTACCCTATTATTATGCTGCACCGATGCTTCTTTAAGAAAAGCAATATATGCCCCGCCTCCCGCAGGTTTGCAGATACTCATTGGCAAACCGGCGGTGACTGGGCGTATCACCCCGGAACAAGCCTCACTACTGGATAAAAGAATAAGTTGTCAATTGGTAATACAGGTTGTCTCTGCTTACCCTAACTTTGCAGGAATGGAACTACTCATTACGTACCTGCTTCAATTTGGGTACCTGACTGAACAACAGATCGCGCAAATCAAAAGTAAAGCACAATGGAAAAAGCTGCCCAAAGGAGCCAGTTTCTCCGAAGCCGGGAAAGTATCCGAAGAAATAGGTTATGTAACCGAAGGGGTCTGCCGTATTTGTTATTATAACAAAGCAGGAGAGGGGCTCACCCGATATTTTGTATATGAAGACCGTTTTGCGGCCGACTTCAGTAGCTTTCGCGATGAACTGCCTGCCTCAGAATATATAGAGGCTGTGACCGATTGTGAATTGCTCGTGTTCTCAAAAGCAGATTTCAATTACCTCGACAAAGTGGTTCCCGGCTGGAAAGATATCTTTGCAAGGATCACAGCATCCGTGTTGGAAAGTAAGATGAAAGCCGCCGGCAATATGTTGGTACAGGATGCGCAATCCCGTTATTTACATTTTATAGAATACTACCCGGGGTTAGCGAACAGGGTGCCACAGGCAATGCTCGCATCTTATCTGGGTATTACTCCCTCGTCGTTAAGCCGTATCAGAAAATCCCTCCTTTGATCATGACCGCCAGTAATAGTTTCAGATGGATCATGGCTGTAACCAGCCTTGCTTTCGTAGTTGCACAATTAGATGTTTCCATCGTAAATATCGCCTTACCCGAAATCGCAAAGACATTCAAAGCTGATATGAGCATACTGCAATGGGTGATTGATGCCTATGCATTGGCCTTTGCAGTATTGATGTTGTCAGCCGGGAACCTGAGTGATTTGTTTGGCGCTAAACATGTATTTCAGTGGGGATGTTCATATTTTGCGCCGCCTCTGTAGGCTGTGGATTTGCAGGTACAGCAGGAATGCTGATCGTATGGAGAGTATTGCAGAGTGTTGGCGCAGCTACCATGATACCCAGTTCGCTGGCCATTCTGAATCAGAGCTTTGCCCATATGCCGGATATTCGTGCAAGGGCGGTCGGTTTGAGGACGGCAGGGAGTGCCATCCTGCATGCGATCTCACTGAGTGTGTATGTGGCAGTGGCGGGTACATTTGTTTTAATCGCCCTTATTTACCTGAAGCTGAAAGCGGTCATTAAACCTTACCCATTACCTGTATTCTGTGGGTATTGCCCCAGTGAGATAATTCTTTGATCACAGTTTCCAGGGTAAGACCATATTCAGTAATGACATAGTTTACACCCACCGGTTTATTATCAACCACCTCTCTGCGCACCAGGCCATTCAGCTCAAGTAATTGCAGCTCTTTAGAAAGCATTTTAGGGCCTATTCCTTCGATGATCATTTGCAGATCGACAAATCGTTTTGGTCCAAAAGTCAGGGCTGCCATGATCCTTATTTTCCATTTTCCGTTTAGAATATCAAGGGCATCCTGGATGCCTTTCATGCGTTGCATACATGCTGATAATACGGGTGCGCACTTTTCCATATCTATTGATTATTAAGTAGTTGATACTTCCCTTTGGGAAAGTACTGTATTTTGTAAAGATACAGCATCTACATTTGTCTGCATAAAAACGTAGTACAAATGGAATTATCATTGAAAGGAAAAGTAGCCGTGGTAACGGGTGCATCCAAAGGTATTGGCGCAGCCATCGCGAAAGGATTAGCAGCAGCCGGCGCAACAGTTGTCGTGAATTATGCAAACAGCGCTGCGGATGCTGAAAAAGTAGTGAGGGAAATAGGTACTTCGGCCCTGGCTATTCAGGCAGATGTGAGCAAACCTGCTGATGTGAAAAGGTTGTTTGAAGCAACACAGCGTGCTTTTGGGAAGGTCGATATTCTCATTAACAATGCCGGTATTTACAAATTTGCGCCCATTGAATCAGTAACCACAGATTTCTATAGAGAACAGTTTGACATTAACGTATTGGGACCTGTGTTGACTATACAGGAAGTATTGAAATACTTTCCTGCAACAGGGGGGAATATCGTAAATATCAGTTCTTCTGCCAGTGAAAATCCGATGCCCACCACCAGTATTTATGCCGCATCAAAAGCGGCACTGGATGCATTGTCTGTTGCCCTGTCCAGAGAACTCGGCCCTCGTAATATCAGGGTGAATACCATTGCTGCAGGGCCCACGGTAACAGAAGGCGTAAAATCCCAGGGTATGCTGGGTACCGATGCAGAACAATTTATGATCAGGTCTACGCCGTTAGGACGATTAGGGCAACCGGAAGATATTGCTGGTATTGTGACATTCCTTGTTTCTGATGCGGCCAGGTGGATTACGGGAGATAGAGTTAAAGCTTCAGGTGGGTTGCAATAATTTGAGATGCATTAATTTGGTTTGCAACAATTTGGTTTGTAATAATTAGGTATGCAATAATTAATAAAGAGCAAGGACATTCAACCCCTTGCTCTTTATTTTCTGAAAATGATTTTCATCTCCGTTGGTGAAATTCCGTCTTCATGAATGTTTTTCTGAAAATGATTTCATCCCTATCGGTGAATTGCCTTTTTCATAAATAATTTATTTACAGATTATTCAGTAATTCCCTCGCCTGGTTCAACTCCCAATCCAATTCTTCCGCCTCCTCATCTGTCAGGATCGCTTCTATCGCACGTTCCAGGTTCTTGCCGGCAGCTTCCTCATCACCTATATTGAAGAAATATTCACCCAATACCACACTGCTCCTGACCACATGTACCTGATCATCATTTTGCATACTGTTCAGCAGTACTTTTTCCAGCAGTTGCAGGGCTTCTTCTTCCCGGCCCTCATCCAGCAGCCGTATGGCTTTGTTATATTCTAAATTTAGTTCCATGGCACAATTTTACTTAATTTTTATGAAATGAAAATGCCCGGTTCTCCCTTCATTTTGTCTAACCCAGGGGAATGATCCTTTCCTTCCGTCACTCTTTGCCCACCTTTTGATCATAAAACAATAACGACATGAATCATAAAGTAGTAAACGCCATCTATTGGACAGGCATCGCCCTCACATCATTATGGTTTGGCACCAGTGGTATTTGTGAACTCACAAACAATCCGCTGGTATGGAATATCACCTTACAACTGGGCTATCCACCACATTTTATTTATATACCGGGTGTAGCAAAATTATCTGGTATTGCGGTGCTCCTCATTCCCAATAAGTTGAACAGGTTGAAAGAATGGGTTTTTGCAGGTATGTTTTTCGATATCATTTTCGCCTTCGGATCTAAATTAGCTGTGTTGGGGGCGGCTGCTACTGTGGATGCCGTCATCGCATTTATAATGGTCGGGGTCACGTACCTCATGTTTCGTAAAAGATGAGGGGGTATCAAAAGTTAGATACACCCTTCTTTAATTCGGATACCTGTTGGAGCCAGATTCTATTTTATGCGTTTCTCAGGAGTTTCATTTATTTATAATACACCCTCTTTTTTTATACCTTTAAACTATGAAAGCATATATCACAGATAGTCATTTAGGACAGGAATTGCAGACAGGGAATGGCATCAGTTATATCAATAATCCTACGGCGCATACAAAGAACTTTAAGATGATTTTAGATGATGTAGCAGAAAGAGGAATTAAAGAGATTGTATTTGGAGGGGATATCGGGTCCCTTGAAATGAATAAATGGTTCTTTGATGTAATTGCGCAGAGAGGATTTTCATTGTGGATGGTATTGGGCAACCATGATACCTTTGCAGCAGTGAGTCAATATTATCCTGAGCCTGCAAATTATATCAAAGAGGATGCAGCTGTCAGGTATATTATCTTAGATACTTCTGATAATAAAATTGATGTGGAGCGTTTGAGTTGGTTAAAAGAAATGTTAAATACAGACAAAGAAATAGTTCTTTTTTTACACCATCCTGTGTTAGCGATCAATACGCCCATAGAAGGATTAGGTGCTGCGCTGAAAGGTCGGGATGAATTGAAGGATTTACTAAAAGGGGCGCCTAAAAAAATAACAATTTTCTGTGGCCACTACCATATGATAGACGAAACTGAAGAAGATAATATTTACCAATATACAACACTAGCCGCCTCTTACCAGATAGGAAAAGAAACGGCTGATGTAGAGATTGATCAAAGTGTATGTGGATATAGAATAATAGATACGACTGGTGGAAATATTACTACAGAGATGGTGTTACTTTTGACACTTCCGTAATCTCACCCGTAGAGGAAATGGAGTGGTCAATTGGGCATACCGTGAAGTGATCGGGTAGACATACAATGGAGTGGTCAATTGAACATACCATGAACTCGCCAATTGGAAATATTAATGAAATAGTCAGTCAGACATATTAAAAAAGCAGGGATCATCTAACCCCTGCTTTCCTTTTTAACCATTTCCATGTCAATACCGCCCCTGTCACACTGACCATTGTTCCACCCAGCATTAATATCCACACGACTACATCCCACAATGGTCTTTTATAAACCAAAAAACTAAAATCAAGACTGTGTAAACCATGATACAACCACCGCTCCACCCTTGCGCCATTATCCTGTTGCAGCACCAGCTGGCCGTTGCTGAGGTCTATATAAGACCAAATCTCACCATCTTTGACCCTTAAAACAGGGAGTCGCTTTTCATATTTACGTGAATAGTAATAGTCATCGTAAGTAGTCAGTATTTCCTTCTTACCTTTTATATGAAAGATACTGCTATCGAATCGTTCAAATGGTCTGCTATCCGTTTTGCCAGCATCCAGCAGCTGTGTATGCTGGCCATCTTTCCAGCCAAGGTAATAAGGTTTTCCTTCCACCTCTATGAGCTGGATTTCTTTTACATCCGAAAATTTTCGGGGCAATACAACAAAATTATCCTGGATAGTAGTCTTTGGTTTTGTGTTCTTTCCCAAAGGCAGCGGACTCATTGAAAACAACCCACTCAATACCCATGTAAATACAAACAACCCAAAGATAAATCCAGTATAATGATGATACTTAAACCATACCTTTTTATAAGGACTGAATTGCATACCCCGCTTCCTTTTATACCTCACAAAACCCATGATAATGCCTGCCAGACACATAATGGTGCCCATCAATGATACCCATATCACCACCTGACTCCATAGTGGCCTGTTCCTGATCAGTAGAGTCGGATAGATCCAGTGAGGAATAGGTCCCAGCCATGCCATTAGTCTTTGTCTGGCATTCACCATCTGTACCACTTCGGCGGTATGCATAGATACATATACATAATTGCCGGCAGCATCATCCATTTTAAATTTATATACATCAGGCAGATAGCCCTGCGAACGATGCGCTGCCATCCACTGATCTATTTCATGTAAGACCTCTACAGATGCCGGTTTGCTATGCGCAAAGGCAGTGGCGATCAGGCTGGCTAATGCCGTATCTACTCCCGGTAGGGTATCGCCATTATCAGCATAGATCACCTGCTGGTCGATCCTGTAAACAGGTCTGTCCAGCAGCATGCCCAGTCTTACACGTTTTGCATTTTTGATCTGAGGCGGAATAATATGACATTGCTCCAATTTAAGCACCGGCAAACGTTGTAAGCGCTGTTCATATTTCATCGTCGGATAAGTAACATACATCATCATCATCCCGGATAAAAACCAAACGACAAACATTCCACTCAGCGCAAACCCCAGGTACCGGTGTATGAGCAATATTGCTTTGAACTTCATCTTATAAAGCGTACTTCAGTGTCAGCAAATAATTGCGCGTAGCACCCGGATAAAACTGGTTGGAATAAATGGCGTTGGCAAAGTATTTCTCATTCGCCAGATTGTTTACATTCAGACGCAGTCCTACCTTGCCAAACTGGTAACCCAGTGCGGCATCGATGGTGGTGTAAGCATGTAATACATAGGTGTTGGCACTATTGGTATAGGTATCGCTCATATAGTTGGCACCTGCACCAACGCTCCAGCCTTTCAGCTGATAGTTCGCCCACAGATTCGCCATATGTTTAGGTGCCAGTGCTACGATATTGCCAGCTACACTATTGGTCAGTGACTTGTCAGCATAAGGAAGGTATTTGGCAAGAGTAAAGGTATAGCCGGCATTCACGTCCAGTCCTGCCAGCGGACTACCCTGCAATTCAATTTCGTATCCTTTTGATTCAGCAGCACCTACACGTTTGTAACCACCACCGGCAATGCTTTCTACCTGGTTGTTCTTTCTCATATAGTAAAGGGAACCATTCACAGACCAGTTACGTGTAATGTCATAACGGGTACCTACTTCACCCTGGTAACCGTCTTCCGGTTCGAAGGTTTCGCCATTGTTGGCAATCCTTCTGCTTGGCTTGAAATAAGTAGAGTAGGAGCCGTAGACAGACCATGCTTTCAATGGCTGGTACACCAGACCTGCACGGTAAGTGAGCGCAGTGGTAGGGATCTTTGTCTCCGCACCTCTCTCTGTTACATTCCTGTTTTTATCTACCTTGTTGGTGAAATATGTACCCCGGAAGATATCGTAGCGTAAGCCAACAAGACCTTTCAGTTTGTCGGAAAGTTTTATCCACTCCTGGACATACAGCCCATGAACAGTTTCTTCTGAAGCCTTGTATTGATAAGGCGTATAGTTGATGTAGCCCTGGTTTAAGATAGGATCCTGTACAGCAACAGTGGCGTACAGACCATCTCCATATATGTTGGCACTATACGTTTTGCGATCTAAATTACTGTAAGAGTAGCCTGCGAGAATTCTATGTTCAACCTGACCGGTATGCGTGTTGTAAGTCAGCTCCAGCTGATTTTGCAAAGGCCTGGTCAGGTGATTGAAATACAGTGGAGAAGTACGTGTCAGTGAGTCGAGAGTCTCATTGAAGGTCAGTTCTTCAGTAGATAAATAGTCGATATTATCATCGGAATAGGAGAGTTGATCCGAGAGCACCAATGCATCGCTGAACTGGTGAGTATAGCGCAGCTGATAGCTGGTGGTGGTGTTCTTTAGAAAATCGGCCGGATCGTTGTAGCGGGTATTTACGTTCATACCGGGAGCTGGTTTGCTACCTGTCAGCATAGGGATACCGGCGTCAGTAGCGTAATGATCTTTGTTGGCGCCAACGGTGAGGTAGAAGTTATCGTGTGCAGTAGGTGTGTATTCCAATGCGAGGTATGCATTGTTGGTATTCACAGGGGCATTGCGATAACCATCCGTAGCAGATAATCCTGCATCAACGCGGTATAAGAGGTTTTTGCTCAGCGCACCACCGGCACCTACGCGCATTCTGCGGGTATTAAAGCTGCCATAGGAGGCGGAGAAGTCTGCTTTTTGCTCCGTAGTAGGGCGTTTGCGCACCAGGTTGATAATACCGCCTAATGCAGAGTGGCCGAAGAGTACAGAGGCAGGGCCTTTCAGCACTTCGATCCTTTCAATATTTGCGAGATTGGTGCTGGGCGCACTGGTGCTGATGTTGTGACGTTCATCTCTGACACCGTCTATCAGCAATACAAAGTTGTTAAAACCACGGATGGTGAAGTGCTGGAAACCGCCGTAGGTGTTGTTTGCACGTACCCCGGTCACGTTTTTCATGGCTTCGCCCAGGTCGTCAGTACCTCTTTGTTCGATGGTTTTGAAAGAGACAGCAGTCGTGGTCAATGGCAGATCCCGGAGAGGGACATTGATCTTGTTGATGCTGGAACGTTGGGCATGATTGATGGTGACTTCAGATAATTGTTTGACAGTACTGTCAGAAACAGATTGTGCCTGAATGGTGGCGACGGACAGTGTACATGACAGCAGAATACCGGCGAAGGCGATGGTAGATGTTTGCATTGATAGAGTTGATGAAGAAATAATAATTCTCCTTGACTTTACCATGCTTTGGTGGGGAAGGGATGGAGGTGTGGTGTAAGCACACGATGGTCCGTAAGTGAATACACTCCGGATCTAAAACTCCAAACCTTGACGTTGCTTCAGTCCACGAAAGCATTGCCAGCGTAAAAAAGGCAGGTCTCCTGACTTGTAACATTGCTGCCGTCCTTCCCGATCATATCGATCAGTGGACATTGGTGGCAGCAACTGTGATTGTTACTTACAGTTGCGGGACAGTTCGTGATTTTCACACGATTCCCTATTAATCTGCTGTTAAACAGAACCTTTTTTAGGTGGGGAAAAGAAAAGAACTTAAAAACGGGGCGAAGATAGGGATTTGATTTAAAATAGGAAGGAATTAGTGGTTGAGGTGAATGATGGTTTGAAGGAACTTTCGGTAGGGGGGATATTGGTTGGAGGGAATTATTGGTTTGGGGGAATGATGGTTTGGAGGAATTTTCTTAAGGGGGATACTGGTTAGAAGGAATTAGTGGTTGGGGGAATGATCGTTTGAAGGAACTTTCGTAAGGGGGGATACTGGTTGGAGGGAATTATTGGTTTGGGGGAATGATGGTTTGGAGGAACTTTCGGTAGGGGGGATATTGGTTTGAATGAATTATTGGTTTGGTAGGGATTTTCGTTTGAAGGAACTTTGGTTTGGTAGGAATACAGACTTGAAAGAATTACCGGTTTGGTAGGAATGCTTGTTGAAAGAAACCTCTCAATTTGAAAAGAAATATTACCCCATTTTTCAGGGGTAATACCATTATTTTTTTGTAGCAGCATCAAATACACGGCAGAAATTACCACCACCTATTTTACCTATTTCTTCTTCATTAAAACCTGTTTTGAGCATTGCATCCACCACTGCGTAATAGAAGCCTACATTTTGATCAGCCCATGCAAGATTGGTGCGTTCGCCAACACGTGGTTTTTGCGGGCCATTATCTTTAGGTTTGTTTTGATCACCATCGGGGCCAACTTTGTGCTCGCTATCTGGTCCGCTTTTATGATCTCCATCGGGGTCGCCTTTGTGCTCGCTATCTGGTCCACCTTTATGATCGCCATCAGGACCTCCTTTGTGCTCACCACCTGGTCCTCCGCCAAATCCAGATTGAGCACCGGGCTTGTGATACGGAGGCGTCATCTTCGTATCCGTACCGATACACACATGATCCACTCCTACAATATCCACCAATGCCCTGATATTCTGTACATACTCCAACGGCGTATCCGCCAGATGCGTCCACACGCCAATCACGCCACCTGCATCTGCCACTACCTTCGCATTCTCCTTGCTGATGAGCCTTTTGTACATCATCTTCGCCATCCCGGGATTATTTCCCAACTGTGTATTCAACCCTGTATGAGATATAAACACCGGTTGTGTAGCCACCTTCAATGCCATAGCCACCGTGTTCCCATCGCAATGCGCGAGGTCTACCAGTATACCTAACCTGTTACATTCCCTGATCACATCTGCACCAAACTTAGTCAGCCCACCAAACGCAGGTTCATTTGTATACACATCACCCAAAGGTACAGATGCATCGCTGTCGTGTAATAAAGTAAGATGACGTAATCCGCGTTTATAACCTACTTCCACTCTTTCCACCTTTCCTTCCAGCCAGTGTGCGCCTTCAACAGACTGAATCACAATCGGCTGTTTTTTCTTCTTCGCTTTGCGCAGGTCCTCCATGTTCAGGGCCCGTTTCATCTTGTTCTTAGCCAGTTCAGCATCCATAGCTGTCAGGCCATTCAGAAAGCGATCATACGCTTCTCCGTTAGGATCTAATTTCTTGTAGTCAACCGCAAAGGTCATGCAGATAGCCGATAAACCAGAGCGTTTCATTTCTCCTGCCAGGTCAATATCGGGGCCAGGAATATCTTCTTTGATCAAAGGAACGTCTACGTGATTATGTGTGTCAATTCCGTAAGTAGCTGCTACGATAGCTGCTACACGAGGATCTATGTCACCGATAGCCCATGATGATAAAGGGTTTAGCATCATGGCTGCCCCTGTCCCGGATATGGCGGTTAGGAACTCCCGCCGGGACCATGCTGAAAGAGATTTCATTGTCATTACCAGTTAAGGGGACTAATTTATAGAAAAGGAGGTAGTATAGAATGGTAAAACAGAAGATCGGCAAATGCCTTATTTTACTGGTATTTCCATAATTATTCAGGATGTGAAATGCGGATACTTTTCAAACTTTTATGTGTACAATTTAATCATTGATGGTTTTCGCTGCCAGAATCCGGGGGAGTTTTTCTTATGAAAGATGCGGTATTTTGCTCTCATTATTTTTTAAGTACGAAGGTAATGATGATGGCTACCACAACCAATGCCCATGTGATATAGGTAAGTGTTTGCTGCTTTTTGGCAGCGGTATCTACAGCCGTTTGCAAGGTCGTTTTCAATTGTTCCAATCCGCTTTGCAGGGTGGCACGGGTTTCTTTTTGGTAATCCTGCATATCCCGTAAACGGTCGGCAATATTTCGTTCTATACCATCCAAACGGCTTTGCACCGATTGAATGGCGGCCATAATACCGGCTACATTGGCATCCAGCTTATCTAACCTTTCAGGAAAGTTGATTTTCTCCACCCGTTCTTGAAACGACTGCACTGTTTCTTTCAATTTGGCAAGGGCTTCCTGCTCCAGCTTTACCTGTTGCTGAATTTCGGTGGTTGTTTTTTGTAGCTTTTTGTTTTCGTCTGTAAAACCAGAAAGCTCCTTTGCAAACAGTGTTTTTAGTTCCTCTTTATGCTTTGCATCGTTGCTTTTAACCTCCTGCAACAACTCCACATGCTTTTGCGGAATTGCTTTTACAGTTTGTGTTACCTGCTGAGCCGTTTCTACATGCTTGATTGCAGGTTCTAATTTTTCAATTTCCCGATGCAGTGTTTCCAGTGCTGTTAGTACTTCCTGTGATGCCATATATTAAGATGGTTGAGTCAAAAAATGTTTATTGAAATTGCTTGTCCATGTGGCGTAGTACAATGCGTAATAGTGATCTTCTATGTCGCTAAATGCCTCTTCTACATCATAGTTCAGCACATGGCCGGCAACGGTGTTTTTAAAATGAATGATGAATGCCTGCACATTTAAGTCAGGGTCTTCATTATGCTTCCAATCTATTAAGCCCCTTACCAATTCTTGCTTTGCTTCATTGATTAATTCTCTTACCGTATCTGCCAAAATGAACAACGAGAATGATTTGAGGATTCTGAATTGTGGCTTATCAGGGTTGCTGCGAAGCATACGCATAGAAGAACCACGCAGGTGTTTAATGTTGCTGATGAACTCACCTGTTTCTTCATTGCTAACGAGGGCAATGTATTTTTCAATGGTTTCATCCACCGGCAATTCATCATCCAAATCATCGGGCATAGAAGCATCTAAATCGCCACTTCGGCTACGTTCTATGAATTTGCGTCTTGAATACTTTGCATTGAAGTAGTAATAGATTTCATCTTTTACGTACTTGTTTTGCTCCAATGGGTCGGCAATATTGATGGAGGTTTGGCACAGCCTTACCATATCGTCAATGGCCTGTAAACGCTTTTCTTTGATTTTTCCGTAGATGAAATCTGTGAGATATTCCAAGCATTTACTGATGACAGTTGCTTTCCCTGCTTTTATCTCTTTGTTGGCAGCTTTCTTCAGTTTTTCAATTTCCCTTTTAGCTACATTCTTAGAAGTGTATCGGGAAATTAATTCTTCCAGTGAACGGTAATAATCCGGGTCAGTCTTTTTTGTGAACTTGATAGTGTATAGCTTATTCTGATAGTCGATGGTGTATGAATCGATGATACCAATTGATACCAGGCGGTAAATGGCTTTGGCAGTATCATCATGGCTGCGGGGTATAAAATAAGCCCTCTGTAGTTCCAATGACTGCTCATCTTCCAGATTCAGTACCCGCTGCAATACCTGCTCATTTTTTATGTTCAGCGATTCAATAAAATCGGGATAATCCAATCCATCAAAAACAGCATCCTTCAAAAGACCACCTACCGAGGTCGGTGAGGTAAGGTTTGCAGCAATCAGTTGCTGAATAGCGGCTGTAGCCAACACTTTTTGTAAATGTTCCTGATTGAGATTAAAGTATATTTTAGACTTTGCCCTCTTGGAATAGAAACGGTTGGTAAAGGGAACAGGTAATGTTTTGGTATCACCTGTAGCCATTTCTGCCAACATTCTTTCCAATCCCATTTGCTGCTGAGTATTCACTATTACCTGGTCGAGCCATGACCTAAGATTATCAACCCCGGTAACGGCAGTGAAAGGTAGATTTGTCTTTAACCAATCTACCAGTTGGTAACAGAATGCATCATTACCGAAATCGTGGTATATGCCTGTGTTTTGATTGTCGATAAATACATACCCGATGCTTGTACCATTGACTGTATTAATGAATATGCGGTTATGATGTTTTGGCCCTCCTAATTTGATGGCAAATTGTACATCATCTGTTCCAAACAATTCATTGAGCTGGTCAATGAGTATCTGGAGTTTCTTTATATTCGGGTAGGTTATCCTGCTTCTCAGTTCATGAATCATTACCCTTTCTTTCATCTGACCTTTAAAGGAGTTCTTATGGAAGTACATGAGTACATCCTTATCCAAATGATAGGGTTCTTTAGGCTTGGATGCAATGCGTAGCTGGTCATTGTTAAACAGAATTACGGAGGCTGAAACCTTGCCATCACGCCCTGCACGCCCTGCTTCCTGTACAAATGATTCAATGGACTGTGGAATGTTGATGTGAATGGTCATTCGCACATTTGGCTTGTCTATACCCATGCCAAACGCTTTAGTAGCCACCATCACAGATTCCTCATTATCCTTGAATAGTTCGAGGTGATGGAATGATTCTTCATCTACTTTATCGGAATTATCATCATCGCCACTTCCCATGAAGTAGCCTAAGGTTTCTGAATTGTAAAAGTGTATTGCCTTTTGATTGTCCTGTTCAATAAATACATATCCCGGATTATCAAATACGCCATGCGAATTGTAGCCATTTCGTATGCCTAACCAGCCTTGCCTATGTGGCATAAATACAATCAGCCCATATTGATATAGGGTTGTATCATCCTTCTTTTGCACAGCAAAAGCATCTGTGGGAATATGGAGATTTTTAAACAATATGTCATTGTATTGCTTCAGGGCTTCTGTCTCACTGCCTGCCTTTTGTAGCCATTCCTGCCTTGTGGTAATGGGCAAATAATTTTTGAAAGAATGCTCAATTATTTCATGAATTGCCGAAGGCTGATTAAAGGTTTGCAAAACCGTTTGCTTGTCGCCTATTAAACCAAAAATGGCATCCTGCTTTTTCCCCCCAATGCTCTCCCTGATAGCTTTCTCGATCAGATTATCTAAGCCTTCATAAGTGTTGGGTACTTCTTTTACGAGGTAGTTGATTTCATCTCTTACACTGTTTTCAAAACGAACCACGGCATTGCCATCATCTTCCTTTATGTTTAACTCTCTTTCAATATCTGCCAACACATCAAATGAGGCAGTTGCGGTTAATCCAAAAAGCGGAATAGAAATGCCACTGTAGGTAAGGCAGTATTCCTGTGCATTGTCGCCCAGGTTTAAGTATGGTGTCCTGAAATCATGACCCCACTCAGAAACACAATGCACTTCATCAATAACAGCATAAGCAAAACAATGCCCGTCCTTTCTTGCATTATCAAGTGCTTTCCTGAAATCGTCAATCACAAAACGTTCAGGCGAAACGAATAAAAATTGTAACTGGCCTTTCGCCAATAATTCATGTTGATTGAAATTCCTTTCGGCAGTAGTAAGGGTAGAGTTTATAAACTCACACTTATCAATGCTCAGTTCTTTCAAACTATTGTACTGGTCAATCATCAATGAACGAATCGGATCAATAACAATGGTGGTACCGGGTTGCAGCATGGCTGCCAACTGATAAGTAAGAGACTTACCGCCACCGGTTGGTAATAAGCCAATGACAGATTTGAGTTGCACTGCCCGATTGAGGATAGGAAGCTGACCTACGCGGAAATCGAGTTTGCGGAAGATGTCCTGCAATAATTTTCTAAGCAGTTCAGATGTTTCAGCAATAGGCTCAAAAACTTCATTCTGCAACTGGTTTACCAATGGCCTGTACAGCACTGAAGGTGCTGATATTACTCCCTTGTTGGTTTTATAGTGTATGTAATGAGCATTGCGAATGATAATTGCATTGTGCGAAGGAGGCAAATCATCTATAAATACAGACAATCTCCGCAATACCGAAATATCAATAACAAGTTCGAAATCCGCAGGATTTAAAGCAGTAAGCGGAGCTACTGATTTGCCATTATGCAATGGATGGTCCATAAATTCAGGCGAAGTGAATACTTGCACGTCGAATGCAGGAATATGAATTTGTGTTTGAGCTAAATCATTGAGGGTATTCAGCAATAACGAAAGGTCATCTAATGCTGCCATTGCACATGGCAGGTCTCTTTCGACAACAGCTATTTTTATCTTTGGCCTTGTGATTGCAGCATCGTAATTAGCCATTAAATATTGAAGCACCACCCTTTGAAGCCTTGCAATACCAAAGGGGGCAAGGCATAAGGCAGTATGATTGCTCAATAAATAATCATCATTGCTGTAGTTATCCTGTGCTTGCTGTATAAATTCTTCTGCTTCGATTGTACGAATAAATTCTTCTACATCTTTGTAAACCCTATCTTCGGTAATGTGGCTGATGTTTCGGGATAGCTGAGCAATTTCAAAATCTTTCAGGTCGTCTAATAAATCCGTGTGGTACTTTTTGCCATCGACCTCAGTAACATAGGTCTTGTGGTGCTTAATTTGTACCTGACTGGTTTTGCTCTTGGTAAAATCGTAAGGTATTTCCAGGCTAAAATCAACCCTCCCCTGATTGTTGTCACGGGTGAATGAACTACGGGTTCTTTGCTTTTCTAATAGTTGTGCCAGATATGCCTGTTTTTCAGGCAATAGTCTTAGCAGAAAGCTGCGTTCAAAACTGCTGTCAACATCACTCACTTTTAAGTATTGGCTTCTGTTCTTTGCTCTTGGGTCAATTGTATGTAATGACTTGAAAAGCGATTGGCCGTGTTCATTATCTTCACCCACATTTACGAAAGGGAATGCTATCTTACCTCTGACTGTGTTATCATGCCTTTGTGTTACTGCTAATTTATCAGCAAAGTATCCTTCCAAATAAACACTGGCCAAAGTGGGCAAGCCTCTTGTGATAATATTGGATGCAACAGCGAATATTGATTGTGGATTTGCCGGTGTTTCAAGATTAATAACGGTTTGCACTTCAAAAGTGCTTAGCGACCTTAGCAAGCCATGCAATGCAGGTACCTTCTCATGCCGCTTTGCGTAAGCGTTGAGTGCATCTCGAACTGATTCTAATATGTAGCCAGCTTGTAATTGCATGTTTTCTATTACGTAGGTTTAGATGGGGTCAGCAATATTGGCAGAGTTACGGGGAATAGGTTGATAGCCATTGGCCGGATCAAAACAATTTGTTGCAGTTCCAGTAAAGATGTTAATGAGTGCTTGCCTCACTTCTTCATGTGCACTAAAAACAGAGTACCAAACAGAAAAGAAGCCCTTTTGAGATGCAAACTCAGCAACTTCAACTGGCGACAATTCCCCACTTTCAAATTTGGGTAAATACTTGACTGCCCACTCCCAAGCGACTCTCCTATGTTTCCATCTTGTGTCGTTTTGATTAAGATTTGGGTATTTAGGATTGCCTGGTATCTTATCTAACCCGACCAAATTCAGCATATTTTCTGCATGAGTAAAAGAAGCTGTACCATCTAAGTCTGGGTTGACTTTGACATAACCTCCTTCTTCATACTTGAATGAAAGAAAGGTGTTATTCCGATGAGGGAAATGCATAATTGTTAAGTCAACATTCCTATTTGACTTATTGTCCTTTCCATTACATCTTCCACATGCCACCAAAAAATTATTCCAATCGTGTGAAAGTGTGTTATCCAGATCTCTGGAAATTACATGCTCAACCTCAAGGTCTGAACTAAAAACTTCGCAATAACTACAATAGCAACCCAAATGACCTTCAAGGTCTGTTTTAGCTTTTGTGTGTGGATTATATGATTTAGGATTGCCACCTTCCTGAGGCCATCCAATTTTAGTTACTGGTCTCATAAATCGTTAGCTTGTCTTTCTATTCGTAATGATGCGACAAAGGCAGGGTCATTCGAGAAACGTTCCTCCAATTCATTCAATTTGTTTCTCAAAATCGCTGTTTCTTTATCTGTTATGCTTGTCTTACCTTGTTTTATTAAGGCATAGTATTCTTCAGCAACCTTCTGCATTTCTAAAAATGCTTCGCTACGTGGCACATCTTCAACACCCATTTCATTTGCCGCAACATCCTCTATCCCTTTCATGTCAGGGTCTCCATCCTTTTTAATTTGCTCATCAAGAATTATTAATTCTTCAGACTTCAGCGATTGAACAATAAAAGGTGAATGTGTGGTTACAACAAATTGGATATTGGGGAAAGCTGTTTTCAAGTCATTGACTACATGGCGTTGCCACTTGGGGTGAAGATGCAAGTCCAATTCATCAATCATGACTATGCCAGTTGCTTCATCAATCGCTTTTTCTTCTTTAAATCCATTCAAGACAATACAACGATAAGCCAATTCTGCTACCATTTCCGTGAAATAATGAACACCATCACTATGCAAGCTAAGCGGTAAAAGATTGCTTTCTTCGTCATCTATTTTCACTTTTACCCACAATTCTCCGGCACTAAACTCAAGCTGGCTTATGTATGGGTTTGCTTTCCTTATTGCAGTAAAAAAGGCACCTTTTGTACCTGTGTATTCCTTCTGCTGCTTTAACAGCATATCATAACGACCCAGCCATTCCGGGTAATGAAATTTAACGGCTCTCATCTCATCCCAATCCTGATAACCTTCACGGAAAATAACCCGACCTAATTTTTGAATGCGACTCTGTGGGGTAACACGACCTGCACCAACGGCACGAGAAATGCCCAAAAAAGCAATTAGAGGCAAAGGGATTTTATCGTTACCTTCTTTGGTTACTTCATGATAATTGGACATTGCTATATCCTTAATACTCCCAACATCTGAATGCTTGGTTGTTGAGGAAGATTTACCTTCCAACCATTGCCTCCGCCATGTTATAGGATTATCACTGCCTGGGAATGTTCCTGTTGCTTCTACTTTGACCGGGAACTGAGGTACAAGTTGATAATCTGATTCAGTGAAACGAATTTCATCTTTGTGAATATGCCGTGACTTTACCTCTGAGTTTGGGATGCCTAAAAAATAAGAACCACTCGCCACACGCAAGGCATTGAGAATGGTTGATTTGCCTTTACCGTTAATACCGATAAAAGCTGTAAAATGCCTGTTCAGGAAAAAGGTTCGTTCCTTTCCAATATTCCTGAAGTTTTGTATAGTGATGCTTTCTATATTCATCGTTTAAGCAATTTAATAACAGGTTTGGCTTCTCTCCAGCAAAGCATCCAACCTGCGTAATACCGTGAACGGAAGTATAATGTCTCTGTATTTGCTCCGTGTATAAACATCTCGAAGCACATCATCGGCAATACCCCAGATAAAATTGACTATTTGATTATGTTGGATATGGTTCATTTCTTCTTTTTAATCTTTCGTGAAACAGATTTTAGAGCCTCATCAGCCATGTTCTCATCTTTGATTACATCAAAAACCTGATCTGCAAGCCAAAGGGTAATGAGTTCATCCTTATCAGCTTTCAGAATTTCCGCAAGCAAAGGGATCTGCTCTTTCTTCAAATGGCGTTGCCCTTTTTCAATTTTACTAAGCTGGGCGGTATCCATTTCAAGTAAGGGAGCAACCTGCCGCAAGTACAGTTTCTGCTTTTCCCTCAAGGCTCTAACCCTATTACCAAATTGGCTTTCCATTGTATTTTTTTGACTTGTCAATAATTGGCTAATATAGAAAAAAAAAGAGAATCCCTGACAACAATAGGGAAATACAGCTAAAATGAAGGATTTTCAGGTAATAGTCTTGCTTCCCCCTAAGTATCAGCGCCCGTTTGCAGAAGTCGGCCCCTGCCTTCGTTGTCGAACAACAATTGGAATAGTCCCGTTGTGCTTTTGTTGGCCGCGGTGAACAACATTTTCTCAGGCGGCTTATTGGGCTTCTCTGCACTTGCATCTTTGCCTTTCTTTCCGTTTTACTCCATCATTTCCAATTCATGCTGCTGCTTTATCAATTCTGCTTGCTCTCTCAAATACTTATGAATTGGCTTGGCCAAATGCTTACAGTGTAACAATCTGCTTGCCTTTAGGCAACGTTGGTTTTTGAAGTCATAGTTTTCATCAATTAATTTCTCCTCAAAACGTAAAAATCTACTTGGGTCTTTGATTATTTCAATGTAAAGAATAATTCCCTTTTTTCCTGTACGGAAATCAAATGCTTTAACCTTAAAATGTGCTTCATTTAGTTTGTCAGTAACCTGCGAAGCAGGTGCCGGCGTATTAATTTTTTAGCCGGGACAAGAAAATATTCTTGTGGTAATGGGTCGTTGAATTAGATTTCATTTAGTTCAGCTGCTATGGTTTTCGCTGCCAGAATCCGGGGGAGTTCTTCTTCTGAAAGATGCCGTATCCAATTTAATCATTCATCCCTTTGCCCGCCAGAATCTGCGGAATGTATTTCTCTATCCTTGCCTCCCTCGTTTTAGATTGTTTAGCCCCTGAAAAGAAAAACACATATGCCTTTTGTCTGCCGGGAGTGAGTGCCTCAAATGCTTTTTTAAATTTCGGTTGTTTTTCGAATTGTTGTTGCAGCTCTTCAGGAATATTAACCGGCGTATTCTTTGTATCCACTTTCAACCCTGCTTTCTCCACTTCTATAGCTTCGTAAATACAAGCCTTTAGAATAGCTGCCACCTGCGTGATCTCTTTTACATTCGTAAATCTTGCCTGACGGCCTACCTGTGTATTCTCGCCGGTTTTGACGAGTATTCCATCAGGATCGGTAAGCAATGCACCCTTAAAAAAAAGAACGGCGCAATAGTCTTTAAATCCCTGTATGATCACTATGTTTTTACCTTCGTAATCAAAGCAGGGCTTACCCCATTTAATGGCTTCATTAAGGCCACAATCCTGTATGATCTTTCTTAGTTTTTCAGTTTCTTTCTCCCACATCATTGGTTGTAGTATTTAAAAGCTAAAATAGCTTCAATCAGTTATAATGTAAATATAGTAATTAACCTCTCTAACACCGCTGTGTTATAAAAAGGAAGTGATACCGGATTGATCTGCTTTAAACTTGATGGCGGCAGATAAGCTAGCTTTAATCCAAAGTCTGCATTGTGATGTATGTAATTTATCCGGTATGGATAATAACCTTTTTCCAACGGTACGATATAAGTATACGTGAACTCGCTGTAAGACCCTTTCCAGCAGATCAGTTCCTGACCATTCAAATAGAATTGTGAATCTGTATCAGCATTGAATACAAATACATAATAACCGGCTTCTTTCGCTTCCATCCAGCCGTTTACTTCTAAGTTAAAATCATTCTTACGTGGGAGGGTTAATTTATCTTTGATGATCCCTTCCAGTTTTGGTTTTTTCTGATCCTCCTCATAATACTTATAACTCGTCTCTGCTCCTCCTTTGGCCGTTGCTTTCAGGGGTTTGCCAGTTGTGAATACACCTGATTTTACTTTATCATAGCGTGCGCGGTTAGTAAATTGCCTGATCGTCAGCTTCGCTGCATCATCAATATTCACTATCCCTTTCATAGCAGGAGAGGAGATCGCAGGGGTTGTACCATCCAATGTATACCGCATATTCGTTGTATCTCCAAAAGACCAGACATTGATAGGTTGTCCTTTTACGACCATCCCATTCATCGGATGAAAATCAATATTGTTTTTATTCCAGCCGAAAGTGAATTTCAATCCATCATAGGTACTCTTTAACCGGATAGAACTATGTGTCTCATCCGTATATTGAATCACCTTCCATGTCAATCCTGCAGGTGCTTTTTGATGGAGTATCGTATCTATATCGGTTACCTTCATAGCTTCCGCTTCTTTACCCAGTCTGCCACTGATGAATAAGGTATGATTTGAACCCGCTAATGCCGTCAGTTTCTCCGGGGCTATTTTAGGTATATAGCCATGGTCCCACCACAGGCTGGGATCAGCAGCAATGTATGATTTGAATACCTCTGGTGCTGTCAGTAATGCATTGATCACAAATAGTCCACCCAGTGAATGCCCCCATAGGGTATTATCTCCATTAGATGGATAATTCTTATTGATATAAGGAATCAATTCATCTTTGAGAAAATGCAGGAAGTTGTTGCCACCACCCGAAGTAGGCCAGTCTTCCACATGTGTGGGTGTAAGGTCTTTGTTACGATCAATGCCTAATACACTTACCACGATGGTAGGTGGTACACTCCCTTCACCTTCTATAAAACGTTGTACATTGTTGATTAGACCGGTATTCCAGTTGCCTCCGTCTAAAACATATAATACGTCGTACTGCGTATTGCTTCCCGGCTTGTAATCTTGTGGTGTAAATACCTGGATCAATCTTTCCTGTTGTAAGATGGTGGAATAAATAGAGTCTATTCTATTACCTGTATATATTCTTCTTACGGTATCCTGTGCCTGTACCCCGCCGGCAATAATGAGGATAGCAAAAATGAGAATCCTTACTTTCATGGTGGTTTAGGTTAATCTTCCCTAAGATATGTACATTTGTATATATGGAGAAATACCTGGCGTCATTTAATTTACTGTCAGCCGCTGAGATCAATTACCTCGCGGGCAGAGGGCAGACTAAGACACTGAAGAAAGGAGCGTACTTTATCAAAGAGGGCAGTGTATGTCAGGAAGTCGCTTTTGTAAAATCCGGTTTTTTCAGGTCATTTTATCATAACTCTGAAGGGGAGGAGATCACCTATTGCTTTACGTTTGCTGATTCGTTTGTGACAGCGTATTCTTCTTTCATTAGTCAAACTAAGACCTTTGAGAATATTGAAGCATTAACCACCACTACGATATTTACCATTCCACGGGCAGACATTATTCAGCTGGAACAAACCAGTATTAACTGGGCCCGACTATTTAAAATGATGGCGGAGCAGGAGTATATGAAGTTAGAGCAACGGTTTATTTTATTCCTGAAAGAGAGTGCTGAATACCGGTATAAAGACCTGCTTCATAAATATCCTGAATACCTGCAGTTGATCCCATTGGGATATTTATCTTCTTACCTGGGTATTACCCAGCGACATCTTAGCAGAATACGAAAGTCAGTCATGAATTAGACAAATGTCCTTTTTATTGTTTGTTACTGGTCATCTTTGTAATATGAAAAATGTATTATCAACAATGGGGCACCCTGACCCGCTAAGCAGAATACGAAAGTCAGTCATGAATTAGACAAATGTCCTTTTTATTGTTTGCCGCTGGTTACACCTTTGCCTTATGAAAAAGGTATTAATCATCAATGGGCACCCTGACCCGCTTAGTTACAATCAGGCGCTATTCAATGCATATAAAGAAGGAGCTGCCAGCGCAAATGCGATCATTTCATCCATCCATATTGGCGCTTTACAATTTGACCCTAATCTTCGATACGGTTACCGGCAGCGAATGGAGTTGGAACCAGATCTGTTGGATGCGATTGAAAAAATAAAAGCAGCGGATCATATTGTATGGGTGTTTCCTATGTGGTGGTATGGTTATCCTGCAATCATGAAAGGTTTTATTGACAGAACATTTTTGCCGGATATCACCTTTCAGGCAGTACCGGGAAAACCATTTCCCCGGAAATTATTAAAAGGTAAAACGGGCCGCATTATTATAACGGCAGATACACCGGGATGGTATAATCTTTTATTCATGCATAGCCCTGCATTGAACCAATTTAAAAAAGGGACATTGCAGTTTTGTGGTATCAATCCGGTAAAGGTGCATTACATCGCCCCGGTGAAAGACGCGACTCCTGCATTCCTGCAAAAACATATTGATAAAGTATTCAGATTGGGAGCAGCGCTTAAATAGCATGTTGCAAAAAGATCACTTAGAAAATCGCAAGAATGTTTTCAGGTAAACAGATAGATGGTCTGCCAGTTTGCGATAAGGATCTTTCTCTTCCTGTGGTGGACTGTATTGGTATACAGGCGGGTCATTTCCTTCATCGAGTCTGAAAAACCAGAACTGCCCGGTTACAGCTGAACCACTGAAAGGGAATTGGTTTTTATCCTGCATAAAGTCAGTACCATCTTCTTCCGCGTTTTCCCTTGCCATATCATGTAGTGCCTGCATACCATCATACGAGCCATCACTGAAAGCGACGATGTTGAACGCAGCTGAAGGGCCCACAATGCGGATGAGTTCTCTGAATGCTTCAGGAAAGGGTGCACCGTAAAGGGTTTCTAATTTTTTAATAGTTTTTTCGTTGGATTTGGTCGTCTGGTAATAGTCGGCTACAAAGCCGAGGTATTGATACTTCATAGAATAGGTTGCGCTACAAGTTAATAAAAAAAACGAACAGTAAAGACCGCTGCCATTGGCCTGGCTTTTGAGGTCACAATCGTATGGAAAACAAAACGATCGTAATAACAGGAGCATCCAGTGGCGCAGGTAAAGCGACTGCCCTTGAGCTGGCTCCGGAAAGAGTAAACCTTGTGCTGGCCGCCAGAAATGAAGTAGCCTTATTGGAACTGGGAGATGAATGCCGGGAGTTAGGCGCTGATGTACTGGTCCTGCCTACTGATGTGGGAGATCGCACTGCGATGCTGGAACTGGCGCAGAAAGCCTTTGAATGGAAAGGGCGTATCGATGTATGGGTGAATAACGCCGGTGTACTGGCAGCAGGAACTTTTGACGAAACACCGTGGGAAACTCATCAGCAGGTCATCACTACTAACCTGCTTGGTTATATGAGCGGTACCCATGCTGTACTGCCATTTTTCAAAAGACAGGGTGCGGGTATCCTGATTAATAATATTTCCATTGGTGGTTATATTCCCGTTCCTTATGGCAGTGCTTATACCGCCAGTAAATATGCACTCAGGGGATTTTTTGAATCTATCAAAGGGGAGCTGGCAGCATGGCCGGATATTCATGTGGTAGATCTGTATCCTGCCTTCCTTGATACGCCTGGTATACAGCATGCGGCAAACTATACAGGGAAGGTATTGAAAAATGCACCGCCGGTATCTGATCCTAAAGTGGTGGCGGAAGCTGTGAAGGCATCTATCTTACGGCCTTTATCGAATAGGTATCCGGGTGGAGTGCCAAAGTTGTTTAAGTTGGGGCATGCACTGGCACCTGAACTGATGGTGAAGTTTACGGGTTTATTGATGAGGGGGTATTTTAAAAAGGCGGATCCGATTGCAAAGACAGATGGGAATATATTCAACACAGTAGATTATTCAATGAGTACGAATGGAAACGCAAGGCCACGGTTGGCAAGGAGTACAAGGCAGCAGATTGCGGTTGGGTTGGTATTCGCAGGAGTGGGGTTGCTGGCGATAAAGTTATTGACACGGAAAAAGAAGTTGGTATAAAGAGGGAGACTCATAAATAAATGAAGAGCCCTCCTATATCGTTTTATATGTAATAGTTAAGATTTTAAGCCGTCACAACGAATTGGCTGGCTGCTATTATAGATAACCTCTCTTTTTCTAAATATTCTCTCTTTACCACCTCTGCATACTCATTGATTACATTCCTCGCAGCCAATGCATCAGGTGTATCCATGGTTTCTAAACGTCCTTCATCCCTTGAACGGTCAAGAATTTCTTTGAGTCTATCTACTTGGATTGCCATATTAGAAACATTTAAGATTATTAAAATAAAGAGAAAACGTACCTAAAGGTAATGAAATTCGCATTAATTCCCTACTATCCGGGTTTGCATAGAATATCTGATTATGAGAGTTGACGCATACTGAATTGCTCCCGTAATGCTTCAATTATGATAGACGGTAAGACTGGCTTGTAATCCTGATACTGCAAAAAATACTCCATGTGCTCCAAACGGTGTCTCAGCGCAGCTAATGGTTTCTGTATCCTGAGAGGAATGTGGAAATCCTTCAGCAATAAGCTTGACACCATAGGTTTTTGCACTGGTAGCAGTCGTTAAACAAAGAAAGTCATGACTTGTGAGTGCTTTAGGTGAAATCATATTTCTTCCAACAATTTGAGGAATTGTCGGCCTTAAAACCATAAATCCAAGGTAACGCGCTTGTAATCCTTCTAAATCCCTATTTTCTCTTAGAGCATGTTTAAAAATTAGGAGGTAGGAATATTGAAAAAGACGAATCGATCAATTAGTTTGGATTTACGAGATACAAACTATGAGACCGAAGTATGCATTATTGCCCGATTCGCAATGGCGAGTTATAGAAAAATTATTAACAGACAAAAGGAAGCGTAAATATTGTTTTCGAAACATATTTAATGCTATTTAATGGATTTGCAGAACGGGTACTCAATGGCACAATCTAAGCGGTGAATTTCCTTACCGGCAGATAGTTTACTATTATTTTAATAAGTGGAAGAAGAATGGATTCTTTGAGGAAGTTATGAGAAAGGTTGTTCGAAAGCAACGAATGAGACAAGACCGAAATTATGCTCCTTCAGTATCAGCCATCGATAGTCGAGTATAAAAAGGAGTCCATTTATAAATATTGCAACTGGCATTGATGGTGGAAAAAATATTAATGGCCGAAAATGACATCTTGCTTTTGATAGCTTTGGCTTACCAATAGCTATCAGTGTAAGTAATGTAGATGTTCATGATTCCATGGGTGGATATGACTTATTATGGAGAATAGAAACAGTTAGTTCCAGAATGAAGCTGATTCGTACTGATAAAGCGTACAGTGTGAATTCACTGATACTGTTGAAAAATATTATAAATGGAACATTGGAATTATCCAGAAACCACCATCCGTAAAGGGTTTTATTCCAAAAAAAGGTAGGTGGCAGGTCGAACGATCCTTTTCCTGGCTGAATTTTTTCAGGAGGCTAGATAAGGATCATGAGAAGCTACCTGAATCATCTGTTGCGTTCATTCAGGTAACATTCATTAATATTCTTCTAAAATGAGTCGTTCAGAAATTTAAACATGTTCTTAAATCAATAATAGATCGCAAAAATTTCTCTTCTTTCCAGCTTTTTGCGATAGATGTTAGGTTAGGAATACTTCTTGAAAAAGGGCTTTTAAACACTGTTTGGCCGATAAGAAACAATTTTAAAAGGTTAGATGATTTTCAATTTGGTATATTTTTGTGATGTGTCGTTGTGTTATCTTCCATATTTTTTAATATTAATTAACTGATTTTCAATAATATAATATTATTATGGAAGATTGTTGCTACAATAAGTTTAAAATATTCCATAATTTGGATTGGGATTACAGTCTCTATATGTTACTTTTGACAAACATTGGAAGAGGTGAGTATAAAACTTATCTCCTCTCTTCCGAAAAACTTAACGCATGGATGCTATAATAAAAGAATTAACGAATGATTTTGTTCAGTTGGCAAGGATCGCCCTCACAGGAAGGCAGCAAGATATACAATTGCTCATTCATCGGGCCTCAAAGAAGTTCAAAACATTGAATCCTGAATTAGCTGAATCCTTGATTGCATTAATAAAGGAATCGCCAACTCGGATCGCTCCTTTACGAAAAAGAGCCGAACCCCCCTTGCCCGTCGATTTGGATTCACGTTTACAGTTGCTAAGAGTGGAACAGGGAAATTTGGATTCTGAGCCAATTTTATCGGAGGATATTAAAGCGAGTTTATATCAGTTGTTATTTGAACGTAGAAATACGCAAGCATTATTTAACCATGGCTTGGTTCCTACAAAATCAGTATTATTTAACGGACCTCCCGGCGTGGGTAAGACAATGGCAGCTAAATGGATAGCAGCTAAATTGAACAAACCGTTGTTGGTACTTGATCTTGCAGCAGTAATGAGCAGTTTTCTGGGACGAACGGGTAATAATATTCGTTTTGTTCTGGATTATGCAAAGAACACAGATTGTATATTGCTTTTGGATGAACTTGACGCAATTGCTAAACGTAGGGATGATTCTTCGGAGATTGGTGAGTTGAAACGTTTAGTTACCGTACTACTTCAAGAAATTGACGACTGGCCGTCAACTGGTATCTTGATTGCTGCGACAAATCACCCAGACCTACTAGACCCTGCCGTCTGGAGAAGATTTGAAATGGTTTTAAAATTCAATAATCCAACCATTGATCAAATCGAGCACCAGGTTAGCTATCTATTGAAAGAGCATATAGTTAAAGTTGACGAATGGAGCAAGATCTTGTCCTTTATCTTTAATGGCGCGTCATTTAGTGAAATTGAGCGAAAAATCAATCAATTGCGTAAAAGTGTCGTTGTCGAAGGCAGTTCATTGGAAGAAAAACTCGAACAGCTGATATCATCCAATGACGCCTTAAGTAAAGAGCAAAAAATAGAATTGGCGAGAATATTATATGACAGCGGAATTGTTACTCAACGTAGGGCTCAGCAACTAACTGGGGTAGCTAGGGATACCATTAGAAAAAATTTAAAAAAGGTTTAATTTGTTAAAACATCATCATGGCAAAGATTAATTTTCTTTTAGGCAAGGGTGAACGCTTAACCGAAGACGTTCGGGTTATTAGTGGTGGAGGGGATAAAGCCTCTCCCTACACGTTCTCCGAAGCAAAGAAGCGGCTTCAACCTATGCTTCGCAATGTTGTAGAAAAGATAGAAAATTTGCCGGATGATGCTTGTCCTAATGACTATGCGATTGCTACAATTACACTAAATCCAGAATACATCGCAAAATCTTATTACCCATCTGAGTTATTACGAGCTGTGGGATTGGAAACAGTGGGTAGTAAGCCTAAACAGATTTTACCAGCCAAGCGCAGCAAAGGACGGAAACCTGAGCTTTCGCTTACCACCGAAATATTTGTTTATGGAAAAAGAAAGGCATTTCGAAAATGGGCTAAAGAGTTTTCCGAATGGAGCGAATATCAAGATGGCGCAGCTCAAATTATTGAAATCGAGGAAATCTCTTTTCCTGAACCATCTAATAAGATTAAAGATTTTGAAGACGATGGAAGTCGAGTGGTTTTTGAAGTAGTATTACATATGAACGAAGCAATTTCTGAAAGCTTTCAATTAGGAAATTTCAGAGAGTACCTTGAAAAATTGGGTGTTTTCACAAGTTTTGATCGGAGATTTTATGCAGGGGGGCTATGCTTTTTAGAGATAGAAGCAGCGCCAGATTTGGCAACGCGGGTAGCTGAATACAGCCTGATTCGTGTAATGAGAAAAATGCCAGAACTTCGCCTGCTAAGACCCACCATTAGATCTGTAGGATCAGAGAATAGCGTATCTATAGTGCTACCTGAAGTTGGTCCGATGGACCCGACAATAAAAGTGGCTATCTTTGACGGTGGAATACCCGCAGATCATGAGCTATGCAAATGGGCAACACCTTATGAGTATCCAGATATGCTTCCAGCCTCGGATCAGTTGTTAGCACATGGTGTCGGTGTAACCTCTGCATTTCTTTTTGGTCATATTGACCCAAGGAAACCACTACCAAGACCTTATTCATTTGTTGATCATTACCGTGTACTGGATGATACTTCAGGTCAGAACCCATATGAATTATTCGAAGTTCTAAATCGTATCGAAGACATACTAAGAACCAATCGATATGAATTTATCAATCTAAGTTTGGGACCATGTTTGCCAATAGAAGATGATGAAGTGCATGCCTGGACTGCTGTATTAGACGGCTACCTTTCAGACGGGGAAACTCTGGCGACCATTGCTGTTGGTAATGACGGTGAAGGCGATCCACTTATCAGGGCTAATCGCGTGCAGGTGCCTTCGGATTGCGTAAACGCTATCGCGGTAGGAGCCTGTGATGTTCCGGATGCTAATTGGCAACGTGCACCTTACAGCTCAGTGGGCCCAGGTAGAAGCCCAGGGTTAATTAAGCCAGATCTTGTTGATTTTGGGGGTTCAATTCAACGACCTTTTTTGACCTTGGATCATACAAATGGCCTTAAGTTAACTCCTACAGGTGGAACGAGTTTTTCATCTCCTTCAGCCCTTAGACTTGGATCAGGAGTTAGAGCGCATTTTGGCAATTCTCTAAATGCACTAGCCATTAAAACACTTTTAATTCATTCGGCAGAACGTGTCGATCTACCAATGTTTGAGGTTGGCTGGGGACGTATTGCTCGTACGTTGGATGATATCGTAGTTTGTGAAGATCACATAATGCGTGTAGTATTTCAGGGGAGTATTAGCGCCTCCAAATACATACGTGTTCCTATTCCGCTACCAGCAGGACAGTTATCCGGCAAGGTTACGATCAAGGCAACTCTTTGTTATGCGACTGATGTCGATCCCCATCACCCTGGTAATTATACAAGAAGCGGATTGGAAGTGACTTTTAGACCAAATAGAAATAGCAAGAGAAAAGTAAAGGAGGGAGAAAATGAGCCGCTTCACGCATCCAGTAAAACATTCTTTGGCAACTCTGCTAAAGCGGCACAAACGGAAGACGAATTGCGAAGAGATGCATGGAAATGGGAAAATTGTATACATGCACAAAACCGTTTTCTTGGTAAGAGTTTGGTTGAGCCAGTATTCGATATACATTATAACGCAAGAATGGATGGCCATAATGATACGAAAAAACAGGAGTTACAATATGCTTTGGTGGTTACAGTAGAAGCCCCTAAGGTGACCGATCTGTATGACCAGGTTGTTCGCCGATATGCTACTCAATTAGAGCAACTTCAACCAGTTATTGATATACCAGTTCGGATACGGTAATTACAGTAAATGGTATTCATAGAATAACTGGCAGCATAAGCTGAACTCTTGTTCAATAGCAGCAGATGGAAAATAAAGTTTATCGATTACTGGCAGATTCTCGAACAAATAGAACAATGTCAAGTCGTGAATCACCTAGGGCGGATATCAAAAAATACACATTGTTAAAAATCGCAGGAAAAGATGGATGGTAGTTTATTTGAATATCTATTATCAAGGCCGGAAACCAAGATTATTGATTTTAAAGTCGAGACGTATGATTTTTCTAAAAATAGGGATCATGAAGATGCTAAATTAGTCAAGGATATTTTATCATTCGCGAATACCATCCGCACCGAGACAGCTTACATTATTGCAGGGGTCAAGATTAACCAAGGTAAAAAGGAATTGCTCGGGATCACCGGTATGTTGGATGATGCGAGCCTCCAACAGAAAGTTAAAAGCAAGATCCAGTTAACGCCTCATTTTCTTTCCTATGACTTCCATTATCAAGGAAAGGTTTTTGGTATTATTGAGATCCCTGTACACCCTTATAAGCAGCCACTTTGGGCAACGGTACCATTAAAAGGATGTGAAATCAGCAAGGTTTACCATCGTGTGGGTACGTCTAACACAGAAGTAAAGGCAGGTGAATTTTTGGCGATCATAGAATGGTTGGAGAAATTAAGTGGAGCGTCATTACCACCACCAACCAAACCAGTGATTGAACCCTTGGAGCATTATATACAAAGAACTGTCACGTCTGCCGGCGGCGATACTTTATCGCAATTTTTACTTGACCCCGACCCTTTGGAGAAAGCCTTAGAAAATCATAAAAAAGTTGCCCTTTTAGGATGGGGACTAAGCGGAAAAACTACGGAGCTAAAACGTGTCGGGCATCTTTTGTCTTTAAAAGAGGATAACTATGTATATCTCATACCTTTTAAAGACCATACAGATGAGCCTATAGTAAGCCACATCCCGCATATTGATCGAATAAATCCTGCTAACCTTTTCGTTTTACTAGATGGATTGGATGAAGTGCTGCCTGCAGAATTCGAAACTGCGCGAAGGCATATAGGAAAATTTGTACATGATTACCCGGAAGCAACTGTTGTCGTTTCTTGCCGAACTAATTTTTATGTAACTGATCCCAATGACAATGGACTTGGGACACTTACTAATTTTGAGTCATACAGGCTGAATAATTTAAAGCCTAAAGACGTTGATTGTTATCTGGATGAAAAATACCCCAAAGACAAAACCGCTTTTTTGCAAGAAGTAAGCAAAAAGAAACTTAATGAATTGTTGGCTGTCCCGTATTATCTGGTTAAGTTTTCCGATCAATTTAAGTTGCACCGCAAGATACCGGGAAGCAAAGCCGAATTATTCGGTATAGAAATAAAGGTGCTAATCGCCAAAGATATTGCAAAAATAGAGCACACAGGCCGAGAAGTCTATGAAAAGCGTCTTTTCAATATGTTTAAAGAGTTGGCGTTTATAATGGAGGCAAAAGGGACAAATACCCTATCTACAAATGAATTAGCCGAGATTTTCCCTAATAGGAGTGATTTGAGTTTGGTAATGAGTGCTGGGTCAGTATTTTTTGGTACGGACGGTACACAGAAAATATGGCGCTTTAATCATAATAACACCCAGGAATACCTTGCAGCAATAGTTCTGGTTGATCTTACTTTTGTCCAAATCAAAAGGATAATTGGCAACAGACCTGACTATCATAGGATAAAACCTAGCTGGGTCAATACCTTGTCCTTTTTAAATAGCATTTTAGGGCCTGACGCACCGTTAAAGTACCAGATTACCAATTGGATAGTAAAATGTAACCGGGAATTAGCCATATTGCTTGATCCCGAAAATATTACTAATGAATTTAGATACAAGGTATTTACAGAAATATTCAATGACTTTAAACGCAAAAAGAGGCAGATCAACCGCAATTTTTATAGGATAGAGGATCTTGCAAGGTTTTCCGAATGTATTGCTGTATTTGACTTCCTGCTTTTAGAATTGAAGAGGCATAATAATAACGCCTGCATAGCCAATATACTTAATATTATAAATCACTATGAACTGCAAAGGTATCCTGAATATCAGGATGCCTTTAAGCCACATTACCATAAATATCTCTTCAAAGATCAGTCTGAGCATCAATATTTGGCACTAGTTGGATTTGTATCTCTGTTTAATTTAACAAAAGATGAGTTTGAGGAGGTCTTCGAAAAGCTGCGGGATAATGATAATACTTGGATCAGATACCAACTCTTTATGGGTATCTGGCTGACCAATAGCCAGGACAGGCTTCTTGACTATGTGTTGGAGCAAGCCAGATTCCTGCTGGCAGAAGACAGATTAGATAAACGCAGAAATAATAATGAAATGCGGTTGACGAATGAGTATCGGGAAATTACCAATTGCTTGAAGAGAATCAACAGTGTAAAAGCTTTGACACAACTGTTTATCGAGATCAAAAAGGATTTTCTTGTATTTAAACACTCTATTTATTTCGAAAAAATTTTCGACAGCGTACTTGATAAGGCAGCAAAATACCCGACAGACACTATGCTATTCAATGCCATAGATGATTTATTTTTAGAGTATCATCATGTTATCCTTCATGATAATCTGCTGAAGTCCGTTTTTCCCCGATACTATAAAATGACGGGGCGAGTTGATGCTATCCTTGATTTGTTGTACTCAAAAAAAGAACCTGCTGACTATTCGGTGCGTTATACCATTGGTGCTATGGCAGAACCTGCATTTATAGATTATTTGTTCCAAAAACATCAGGCAGGACAAATTACTTCTGAATATATCAAAACGGTTCACCGATCCATAAAACTTTATAAAAATCCTAACGAAGTATATTTTAGTCGAATATTTAGTCTAAGTGAAAAGTCTGCAGAAGTAGTCAGAGATTTCAGGAAGGAAGAAGAAGATAACCATAGAAACTTAGCAGCACTTTTTGACAAAAATGGATACCTATTTGAAATCAGAAAAATATTCGATGCTTTTGGGAAAAACACGTTGACTAATGAAGATCGATATAGCAACGAGGACCCCGATTATTGGGGTCCAGAATTTTGCGAGGTTGCAAGGGAAGCTCTGGAACTACACGCCCACGGTACAGCTGCCTTGTGGGAAGACATTTCAGCAAGCATCGAAAAGAATTTCGAAATCCATTTTATTAACCGTATTTACGAATATATAGTTAAACATAGCGAGGTAAAACTTAGCGATGCCCAACGGAATCATATTATCTTATGGTGCGACCAACAAGTAAAACTTGTAAAGTTCAAAGGAGCTATTACGCAGAAAACCGCTTTAAAGTGGAAATGGAAGATTGATGCGCTGATATTGTCATTTTTCATCAGGTTACTTAATCTCAGTCATTATGAGGATGACATTTACTTGGATATGTTATCATTTCTAAAAGATGGAGACTCCATCATTGACATCACTGCTTTTGTGGAGGAAACAATTGGTGTTGAAAAAACGAGGATACGCATTCTTGAAAATCTAAATTCTGGAATTTTTAACGGTCAAATAATCAAAGCCCACGTTGATTTCCTTGTTCGCCATGAGCTTACAGAAGCTGTTAATCTGCTTATCCCGTATTTTCAATCAGAAACAAGTGTCGATCGACATCAATTATTAAAAGTATATGTAGATTTGAAGGGTGACATTGAAAAGCTGTATTTCTTATTAGATCAATCTGATCATTATTTTCGAAACAGCCTCATAGAACAGTTTCTCCGGAAAGAAAGCTCAACCATCAGAACTTATTTGAAAGAAAAATTTGTGGCGGAGAAGGATGGGCTGGAAAAATTAAATTTTTCTAAATATTTGATTAGATTACAAGACCTAAAAGCATTAAAATACTATGTCAATTATTTAAAGCAAGCAAACTCGGTCCCGGACGATTCTTCTCCTGTCAATCCGCTTTATAGTCTCCGTGAAAAAAGATTTACTTGGACGATTTTAAATCTTTATGAAATTGCACAGCAACCGCAGTTTCATTCGGATTCTTTTTCTGATCTACGGAGTATTTGTTCGATCGCCCTTCAGAATATTGCACTTAATAACGGAAACTTCCCTTACGTTAAACAAAGAATTATTCTTTGGATCATGGCAAGAAAACTCATCAATAAGTTTAAACCAATGCCGATAAACTTGCTAAAAGATATTGAGTTTTTACTGGAAAATTTCGACAGGCAATTTTATGTAACTAATGTAGTAATGCTATCCCAGCAAGAAGCCATGGAATTATACCATAAAATCGCAAAAAAATAAACCTTGTCATTTCCTGAAAAGGTTTATAAGATTTCTTGAGTGATATAATATTGTGACTATTCTTTAAGCTAGTATATTAGTTTATTGAACTTTAATCTGATTAGGATCCTTTTCTTCCAGCTTACTGCCAAGCGGTTTTGAAGGTGCTATATTATAGAGTTAAATTAAATTTCATAAATTAGGCAATACATCCCTTCAAAAAATGAAACTTAGTACCCATATTCTGATTGTTTGTACACTTTTACCATTCATTGCCTATCCGCAAAAGACACTGCTTGACAGCCTTTTGGCCGATAAACACATTGCTGGTTTTGAAGCGATCACCATTGAGAAAGGCAAAGTCATATGGACGGGTTATTACGGCTATCAAAACATAGAAAAGAAAATACCCGTAGGGCCTAACACAATTTTTGAAGCTGCCTCCACATCGAAAACAGTCACCGCCGCTGCTGTAATGCAATTGTATGCAGCTGGCAAGTTTAAGCTGGATGACGATGTCAATCATTACCTTGATTTTCATCTTGTCAATCCCGCATTCCCGGATAAAGCAATTACTTTCCGACAACTATTACAACATCGATCTTCCATTGATGATAATGTAGACTATCTGCATGAATTTTGGGAAACCAATCATGGAGATCCTACCATTCCGCTGCCTGCATTTATAAAGGATTATTTCACAACACAAGGCAGGCATTATGACAAAGAAAAGAACTTCTACACCTATTCACCCGGTGCAAAAACGAATTATTCCAATATGGGAATCGCATTGCTAGGATACCTTGTAGAAAGGCTCTCCGGCGTGGACTTTACCACATATTGCAAAACACATTTATTCACACCACTTGACATGCCGCATACCGGTTGGTTCCTGCATGATGTAGATAGTAATCAGGTCGCCATGCCCTACCGGTATGTCGATTCTCTGCATAACTACCAACCTTTAGGTTATGGAGGATTTCCTGATTACCCCGCCGGTAGTCTGCATACAAATGTCACACAGTTTGCCCATTTCCTCATTGCCTGGACGGGGCAGGGGATTTATAACAATAAGCAGGTGATAGATAGCAATGCCATCCAAACATTGACCCCTGATGAATTTAACCAGGGTTTTCATACCTGGTCCCAATATGCAACGAATAAAGGCGCTATCTTGTATTGTCATACCGGTTCTGCCAACGGTGTATCTTCATTTATATCCTATAGCCCGGGGAGTAAAAAAGGGATGATCTTTCTCTGTAATGGAGAACTGGAAAATAACAAAGCATGGAGAGATATAATCGATACACTTTATAGTCAGGGGTTTAAATGATAGTCAGGCGAGTAAATAATGGGCCTCTGGACAGAGTAAAATCGGCCTTATGGGGCTGACTAAAAAGTAAAATGAAGGTGTTCAGAATTGCGGAAAAGCAATTTCGGCTCCATCACCTACCCGAGAGGGGGGCCCCTTTTTGGTCAGCCCCATCTTCATTCACTTTTAACTATTCACCCACCTTAAATGATTCCGCCACCTTATCAAATATCGGCCTATACTTCGTCTTCTTATCAGGTGCACAAATCCCTGTAATCACATACGCAATCCCATCAGCAGGAAATACATACGCCATCAGATCCGCTTTCACACCCTGCATTTCCATCGTATAATTATACCACGCACCATGTATTCCATTTGCCTTAATATCCCCATTCGCCACTACTTTTGAACCCGGTAATATTTGTTCCAGTGAAGACAGTGATTTGGTAATATAAGTTTTAAGCGATACCCCCTGCATAGACTCTGTCACCATGTTAATATTGGGATTAGGTACTTCACCCGTTTGCGGAGAGATGATGTAGTAATAATTAATCCCCTGAATTGTCTTACGATCCGTAGTCCATCCTTCAGGCGTATCTAAATGAAAATGCTCACTACCTTTGTTTAAGTTGGTTTTGTTAATGGAGTTTAAAACGTCTTCTGCAGTTTTGGGTTGTTTGTTATTATTACATGCAAAAGCCAGGGTTAAAGCCAGTAGTCCCAATATTTTTTTCATGCTATCTGAAATTTAGGTTGAAGTCTAATACTGCGAAAATAGTATTTCTTGTCATATGACAAGTCCCTATTCTTTCTTTCATACCACCTTTACCGTATAAATAACATAAAAATGAAAACGATATTTATTACTGGCGCGTCATCAGGATTAGGCAGTGCCAGCGTAAAGGTATTTGCTGATAATGGATGGAGAGTAATAGCCACCATGCGAAACCCCGCTGCAGGAGCCGCTTTGGTGCAGTTGCCCAATGTACAGGTAATGCAACTGGATGTCAATAATTTACAATAATTGCAAACAGTGGTCAAAGAAGTAGCAGCCAATTACCCGGTGGATGTCGTGCTGAACTTTAGTTTATTGCTCTCAATGCCTGTGCCACATGTCTTTGTTCATGTGCTATCGTAAAACGAAAAGTATCGCCTAGTGAGAATTTTAACCAGCTACCCAGTGTCGTGGGAATTTTGATGCTTTCAAGATGCACCTGTTTTGCCTGTTCCAGTAGCTGCTTTGTTTTTTCCTGCCAGCTGATAAATTCATTGACTACCTGTTTTGCATCAAGGTTCGCGAGTGGTCTGTACCCCTTTGGGGCCTGCATCTTCATTCCCGGATGACCATCGGCTTTTGGCATCATCATCTTTGTAAAATAATTCCCCAGCAAACCGCTTTTGAATACAGGTGACGGAGAAGGCGGCAGACTACCTGTCAGTTTTCCCGTGATCGCCTTTTCGATGGCAGGAATGTAGAATCGGGCATATGCATTTAGATGGTCCAGGCATTGCGCCGCACTCCATTTGCCTGGTGCAGGCTGGCGCAATAATACTTCTTCCTTTGCAGGCAATAATTGTTCTTTTGCAATGTTCAACAGTACATCTACCTGCTGGTGCAATTCATTTAATAATGTTGGGGTATCAAATTTGCGTGACATAATGTTCCAAATATAGGAATTTGCCCCGACCTGCGGGGCAAATTCCTATATCCTGTAAAAGGTCGCGAGATCAATAGAAGACAGGTTTGTAAATCCCACCTGGCGCAGTAGTGTTACTAACTGCCCACGATGATAAGTAGAATGATTGATGATGTGTGAGAAGGTATGTACAAATGGTAACTGTGCTTCTCCACCACGTGGATACCTGAATGTAACAGGCTCCATCAGATCGTCTGATGGATAAGTGGTTAAAAAATCTTTCATACCAGTCGACGCCTTTTCCCAAATGTCGATCAAATCATGTTTTGTACCTGTAAATGTACCCGATATAAACACGGGTGCAGGATCTTTTGTCCAGAAATCAATCCAGATCTTCTCCGCACTGGCTATGTGTAAGGCTGTTTGTCGTACACTGCCGAAACTACTGGTCACCACCTGTTCCCATTGTGCATCGGTGATCTGTTGCAACCATTCGATCGCTTTATAATTAGCCCAGACATTATAACTGGCTAAGTCGAGGAGATATACTTTATTCATAGACCAAAGGTAGGCCCACATGCAGGTGGTAAATAACAGGCAGGCGTTCTAAAAGTATCGCTATGCGTTCAATTGGTATTGCTTGGGTGTAATACCATATATCTGTTTAAAAGACTGGATAAAACTCGAAAGGTTTTCATAACCCAGTTCATAATAGATCTCACTGGCTTTGCGGTGCTCATGTCGTAGCATCTTTGCCGCTCTTTCCATTCTCTTTTCCAACAGCCATTTATTCGGACTATTGCCATAGATACGTGCAAATTTACGCTTGAATGAAGAAAGACTCATATTGCAAAGAAAGGCCAGTTCTTCCACGGTGATATTACTATCAATATGTGAGGTGATGGCCTGACGGATCGCAAGTTCATCGTCACCTTCATAACGCATGTTCCTGATCTGTTCTAGTTGACCGGGATAATGTATGGCAAGGTATAAGAACAGTTCTTCCAGTTTTATTTTTTGCAACTCAGGATGAAATGATTTGTCATCAGTGAGCATGCAATCAAGAGAACGGACGAAATTGTCTAAAAATTCATCTTTGTCAAATCGTAGAAATGGATGAAGATCTGATTGTTTAGTAGTAGTACCCAACAATGCAGTATGCCGGTTAAAAAAGTCAGACAACAGCTGATTACTGAACAGGATCAGGATACTATGATAGTCTGCATTCTCCGCCGCGATCTTCTCACTCATCAGGCAGTTGCCAGCAGCCAGTAATACAAACTGATGTGGTTGAATTGTGACTTGTGTACCTGCAAAATGAACGGTTTTTTCACCATCCAGCAGGAAGGTGAACATGTTTTTTTCCAGCATGATCTTCGTTCTCGGTGCTGGTGTTTGAGTACGGTAGCGAATAATAGAAACAGGCATACTACAAAGTTAATTAAAACTGCAGCTGAATATCCGGGTTATAGATCTCCATGATATTTTCCGGAGATGCCAGCTCCTTAAACTATTTACAGATGAGGCAGACCTAAAACTGAAATTGTTTGGAAGGCTGCTGACATAGGGTTGTCACCCAGGGCCCTTTATTTTGTACCAGAAAAAACAATTATCACATGATTCTTTCCTCGATTCGTATCATTACTGCTGATATTCAGGGCCTTGTTAAATTTTATGAAGAAGCTACAGGGCTTCCATTTAACTGGTTTACGGAAGACTTTGCCGAACTGAAAACTGCCGGTGCGGCACTGGCGATAGGTAGTACCCGCACGCTTGCACTTTTTGGTGGCAATGTGGCGGAGCCGGCGCAAAACAAATCAGTGATCATTGAATTTAAGGTAGATGATGTAGATGCTGCTTATGAGCGTATACCTGCGGAAACGGTTGTGCAACAGCCTACGACTATGCCCTGGGGTAATCGTTCTTTGTTATTCAGAGATCCGGATGGGAACCTTGTTAACTTCTTTACGCCTGTAAGCGAGGATGCGAAGAAGCGATTTGCTTAAGCAGGAAATTCCATTTTTGCCATTTAAAGATCCGGTTCACGGGTAGAAAGTACCTCCGGAAAACGTTTTATTCAAATAGCAGAAGTAGTTTTCTTCGGCTATTTGAATTTTTGGTATATGGGCCTATCCGACCTTTTCAATACCGGATATTATATTAAAAGAAAAAAATTTCCCTCATCTTTTAAAATGAAGTTGTTTACACTT
>NZ_MTKN01000049.1:302-61896 GCF_001975825.1 [Flexibacter] sp. ATCC 35208 | reverse complement strand
AAAGACTAAACAACTTCAATGCTTCCAGACGATCAAACATACCTTGAAAGTAGTAAAATTGTGTCAAATGACCTTGTTTTGAGCATCTATTCTATGTCAAATTTGTAGTATAAAATCAAAATTTTATGCGGGTATTTTTGACCGGCGCTACGGGCTTTATTGGCTCAGCCATTGTAAAGGAATTATTAAAGGCAGGGCATTATCCGATTGGATTGGCACGTACCGATGCCGCTGCGCAGAAACTGGAAGCTGCAGGTGTGGAGGTACATAGAGGACACCTGGAAGATCTGGAAAGTATTAAAAGTGGGGCGGCAAAGGCAGATGCTGTGATACATACCGGGTTTATTCATGACTTTGCTAATTTTAAGAAATATTGTGAGCTGGACCGGCAGGTGATCGGGGCGATGGGGGAAGTTGTAAAAGGACCTATAGTTGTGGCTTCAGGAACGGCGTTGATTGCCAGGGGAACTGTAACTACGGAGCAAGATCAACCACTGGTTAGTACAGATGTAATTCCCCGAATTGCTACAGAAGAGGCGGTTGCTGCTGTGGTGGCGCGTGGAGGAAATGCTTCTCTCGTGAGATTGACGCCTACTGTGCATGCTGCTGGTGATCAGGGATTTATTCCGATTATTATCAATGCCGCAAAGACAGGTGGTGCCGCTTTTTATATTGGTGAAGGGCAGAATAGATGGCCAGCGGTACATCGGAATGATGCGGCCAGGTTGTTTGTTCTGGCGATGGAGCAATCTACCCCGGGGGCGATATATCATGCGGTGGCGGAAGAAGGTATTACAACGAAGGAACTGGCGGGTGTGATGGCGAAGCACCTGGATATTCCTTTGAAGAGTATTCCAGCGGAAGAGGCGGGTGCGAGCATGGGATTTTTGGGGATGATGTGGTCTATGGATCAGCCAAGTTCAGGTAAGTTGACGCAGGAGAAATTGGGATGGCAGCCGAAGGAGGTGGGATTGATTGAGGATATGGAGGAGAATTATTTTAAGTAAGGTAAATATGTCCTTGTTTGATCAAGTAATAACAAAAAGGCAAATCTTTTAGGTTTGCCTTTCCTGTTTTAAATATTATGTATAAAATTAGACGCTAACTAAAGAGGAGAAAAATCAAAGTTGAAAATTAAGGGTAGTATTTAATCCTTTGTGTNNACACAAAGGATTAAATACTATCGCTAGACGGCTTTTTTCCTACCTACAAATCTTATTACTGTTCCCTCTCCATTATGATACTTCCCTTCTTCCAACCCTACCACTTCTTCTTTCAATAGTAATATCTCATAATCAGGAAAATCCTGTTTTATCTCCTCTTCCGAGAAAAGCCATGCTATTTCTGTAGGCCCTCCTACCTCTGCATTCGCATTGTGGTTTTTACTAAATGCTTCAAAGATGATAATGCCACCAGGTTTTAAATAGGTATCTAACTGACGATGTAAAATTGATTTTTTCTCAGGAAGAAAATGTGCATAAATCAAACCGATGGCATCAAATGATGCAGGCTCAAATTTGATAGTTTCGAGATCGCCTACGATGTAAGTAAGATTCGTATTTAATTCACCAGCTAGTTGCAGTGCTTTGATTTTCCCTTCCGGACTCAGGTCTGTGGAGGTTACCTGCCAACCTGTTGCAGCTGCGTATACACCATTTCTGCCTTCGCCATCTGCGGGCATGAGGAGGCTGCCTTTTTCAAGGCGATCTAACCATTCTTTGAAGAATAGATTCGGTGTTTTGCCATAGGCGAAATCAGTTTCACGATAGCGGTTATCCCATCTGGTTTTGTATTGCTCGTTTGTCATAACACAAAATTATCCACAGATGAGCGCTTACTGATAGGACAAAAATGAAATTGTATCGGATCTATTTAAAGTTTTGACGGAAGGATTCGGGGGTATGACCTGTGTGTTTTTTGAAGAAACGAATAAAGTAGGAAACGTCTTCGTAGCCTAGTGCCCAGGAGATTTCATTGACAAGGTTCTTCGTGGCCAGAAGTTGGCGTTTGGCTTCGAGGATGATGTGGTCATTGATCAGGGCAGAGCATGTCTTGCCGAGGGCTGATTTGGTAATGGCGTTGAGTTGATATGCGGATAAGTGTAGCATGGCGGCGTAATCTGCTACCTGTTTATGTGTGGTGATATGAGTTGCAATGAGCGTCTGTAAGGTATGTAACTGATCATTGGCAGTGAGGGGTTTTTGTGTGCGAAGCAGATGGATGAAAAATATGTGTAGTAATGATTTTATGACATCTTCGTATTTTTCTTTGGAATGGGTAAATTCTTCAAAGATTTGCGTGCATATAGCAAGTGTGTTTTCCAGTTGATAAAAGTTTTGCTGTGCAGCAGTGTGCAATAAAGGACTGGGATCGAAGCTTTGATTAAATTGTAATAGATACCCTGTGCTGCCGGAATGTAGGTGGATGGCATGCACCTGGCCGGGGCGAAGGAGGAAGATGGAATGGTCGGTAATCGTATAATCTGTGAAGTCAATACTATGTGTACCTGCGCCTTTTTCCAGCACTAACAAATAGTAGAAATCATGACGGTGGAGCGATTGAATCATATTCTGACCGGACATATAATCGTTGATATCCCGGATGCTAAAACTTGTATTTGTTCTGATGGGGATGTGTTGCATGATGAGATAAAGATAGGAGAAATTTCCTCTATCTTAAATATTCGTAGAGAACGCCTGTTCTTTCTCTGCATCCAGTGCTTCGGGTCTGGCCGGATTGTCCATGCACTCATTCCATTTGTCCATGTACTGGTTATGGTTATCGTTGCAACTTTGCATCATGAAATTTACATTAGAAACAGCCTTACAAAAGGTACAGAAAGCAGAAGACGCCTGGAATTCAAAAGATCCTGAACGCATAAGTTTAGCTTATACCGTGGATACTGAATGGCGTAACCGGCATGAATTCATTAATGGGCGGGAAGCAGTCAAAACATTCTTGCAGCGCAAGTGGGAACGGGAACTGGATTATAAATTAAAGAAAGAATTGTGGGCGTTTATGGATAACCGCATAGCGGTACGATTTGAATATGAATGGCATGATGCACAGGGACAATGGTTCCGGAGTTATGGCAATGAGAATTGGGAGTTTGATGAGAACGGTTTGATGCAAAGACGATTTGCCAGTATAAATGATTTGGCGATTGCAGCATCGGAGCGTAAACTTTTCTAACTTTAGTGTATGTATACATTGGTTAGTTCGCGGACGGGTAATATGGCTTTCAGGGTGTCTCGCCTTGAAGAAGGGGCGTTATTGCAGGAACAGAAAGGATATAATTATTATTCTATCCTGCTGGTGACAAAGGGAAGCGGACAGCTGTATGAATATACTTTCCAGGAGAATACGTTGTTGGCGTTGGGGTTGTATCAGCCTTTTCAGGTGAAAGGGGATATTGAAGGTGTGTTGATCAATTTTCATCCTGACTTTTTTTGTATTTATCAACATGAGGAGGAAGTGGCTTGCAATGGTGTATTGTTTAATAATATCTATGCGCTACCGTTGATGCAATTGCAGGTGGATGAAATGGCGTCTTTGATGAATATTGTGAGACAGATAGAACAGGAGATGTCGCGACCGGCATTGGCACAGTATGAGGTGGTGATGGCATTTTTGAAGATCTTCCTGATCAATGCATCCAGGATGAAGTTGGAAAGGCAGGAAGTGGTGGCGCCTGTAGGTAATGAACCTTTTATTTTGCAATCACTGAAGGACGCGATTGAGCAATATTATAGAAAGGAACATAGTCCGGGGTATTATGCAGGGTTATTAAATATTACACCGAAGGCGTTGAATAAATTGAGCAAAACGCATTTTAACAGAACCCTTGGTCATCTGATTGCGGAGAGGATTATGACGGAGGCGAAACGGGAATTGTATATGACTGCGAAGCCGGTGAAGCGGATTGCATTTGAGTTGGGGTTTAATGATGAGTTTTATTTTAGCAGGTTTTTTAAGAATAATGCAGAGGTGTCGCCATTGGTGTATCGGGAGGCAGTTGGATGGGAGAATAATGCGTAAATTTACCCAAATGAGCAACCACATTCCTACATATCAACTCGGCCAGCTGACTACCAACGATGCGCAGGGTGTCTTCTTCCTCGGACAAAAGCCGGAGATTCCAAAGATCGCCATCGACCAGCCCTACCGTAGTAACTTTTACAAACTGGGGGTATGTGTAAATGGGCATGCGGAAGTGAGCATCAACCTCGATACCTATCAGGTGGTGCCGGGAAACCTGGTTATTCTGGCTCCTCATGTGATCAAACAATGGAAATACATGTCGCCTGAATATGAGCTGGCAGATATCTTCTTTACAAGAGATTTTATTACCACTAATAATCATGTGAATCCTGATAAATTCAGTTTCTTCTGGGCGGGCGCTAAGGGGGTAATAGATTTACTTTCACCGCAGCCGATCATTAATTCTATCCGGTTTTTGCAACAGAAATGCCTTGAGGAGCAAACTTATAAAGATGATGTACTCCGCAACCTCATCAATAGTTTGCTATATGAAATTGCCGCCATTTATACAGCAGCTTCTACCGCAAACCTGAATAGAGGACAACTATTGGTAGCGGATTTCAAGCGATTGGTCAATACACATTCTATGAAAGAGCGGAGTCTGAAGTTTTATGCAGAGCAACTCTTTATTAGCCCTAAACACCTCACAGAAACCCTGAGAGAGATCACTGGTAAAACTGCGGGTGACTGGATCTCCGAAGCCGTTACCCTGGAAGCGAAGATTTTATTACAGAGCCCTTCCCTGAATATTGCTCAGATTTCAGACATGCTGCATTTTGCAGATCAGTCTACTTTTGGTAAGTTTTTCAAAAACCAAACCGGTATGTCTCCGGCTGCTTACAAGCAAGGTTCCGACTTTTAACCCAATCTTCCCATCTTTCAGCCCTTATCAGGAACCCTATTTCGATAGATCTTTGTCCTATAAAAAATAATTCACCATGCACATTGTTATCACTGGTTCTCTTGGGAACATAGGCAAGCCATTGACGCAGGATTTATTACAGCAGGGACATCGGGTTACTGTCATCAGCACGAATCCCGAAAAGCAACAGGATATAGCAGCGTTGGGTGCAAAGGCCGCTATCGGCAAACTGGAAGATGTTGATTTTCTTACAAAGACGTTGGAAGGAGCAGATGCACTGTTTGCGATGGAGCCACCTAATTTCGGTGCACCTGATCATATTGAATATTATTCCACCATTGCGCGTAGTTATGTGGCGGCAGTAAAGGCTGCTGGTGTAAAACGTATTGTACACCTCAGCAGTTGGGGGGCTCATTTAGAAAAAGGAACTGGTTTTATTACGGGGTCTTATCATGCAGAGCAGATTATTAATACGCTCAATGAAGTTGCTGTCACACATTTACGTCCCGGTTCATTTTTTACCAACCTGTATAGTTTTGTGGGCATGATCAAACATGCAGGATTTATTGGTTCTAATTATGGTGGTGATGATAAGGTAGTGATGGTACATCCAAGAGATATTGCCACTGTTGCGGCAGAGGAGTTAGTGAAAAAAGAAAGCGATCTGGTACGTTATGTAGCCAGAGTAGATATCACTGCCAGTGCTGCTGCAAAGGCCATCGGTGCAGCAATCGGGAAGCCTGATCTGCAATGGGTCACTTTATCAGATGAGCAGGTAACAAAGGCGCTGTTAGAACGAGGGATGCAACCCTTTCAGGTAACACCATTGGTAGAACTGGGTGCAGCGATTCACAGTGGTGCCATGAGGTCTGATTATGATCTGCATCCACCAAAGGAAATGGGACGTACAACTATTGAAGAATTTGCGAAAGAGTTTTCAGCTGCTTTTTAAAAGTAGCTGAAAACTCTTTCGCAGAGGGGGCTTTGTAGATTTGTAGAAAGGGAATCTTTATGTAGACAACCTTTTGAAGAAAGCAACTATCTCAGGTAATATTTATCCCCAGCAGTATACTGGTAAGCAGGCTACTTTAAAAGCAAATATCCGGATGGCATAAAAAATTTTATTTTTATGGTATGAAAGGATGTCCAATACAGACAATGCTCAGTTCGAACAAGGACTGCAACCAGCAACTGGGAGTCGCACACGACATCCTGGATGTGCTGAATGGCAAGTGGAAAATGGAAGTGATTCTCCAGCTCTTACAACATGAGAAACGACGTTTTAAAGACTTACAGACAGCTATTCCAGGTGGGGTTTCTGCCAAGGTATTGTCTTCCGTGCTGAAAGATCTGGAAGAACATCATATTGTAAAACGCGGTCTTGACGATGTCACTGTAGAATACGAACTGACGGAGTATGGACGGTCGATGAGAGGAGTGATTACAAACCTTGTAGAACTGGGGGTAGCGCATAGAAAAGAAGTAATTGGAAAAACAGAGGTTGTGGTCTTTGATGTACCACAACCTCTGTTTTTTTAGAAGCTCCACATGCTGGTTTCCTCTTTCAGATAGAAGTCCTTTTTCCTGTGGTACTTCAATATGTACTTTGGGCCTGGTTCAGTGGTAAAGGAAATGAAGGTGGAATTTGTAGGGTCAGATGTTGACTCCGCCTATTGAATGGGGGATGAGGTCGGTGGTGATATCGATTATTTATTTGGGTGGGTATTCGATGCCTGCTTCCTGGATCAGGTCAAATCCATATTTCATAATTGTTTCGATAACGGGGATGGCTTTCATTCCTTTTTCTGTGAGGGTATATTCTACTTTGGGTGGTACACCTGCATACAGGGTGCGGGTTACGAGTGCTAGCTCTTCCAGTTCTCTCAGTTGTGTGGTAAGCATTTTGTCGGTAATGTGGGGAATATCTTTCTTTAATTCACCATAGCGTAGGGTTTTGTTTTGTAAGCGCCATAGTATCGGCATTTTCCAGGTACCGCCGATGTGTCTGAGTGCAAACTCAATAGGCGTATAATATAGTTTGCTGTCGTGAAAGAATTCAGGCATGTTGTTATTGGTTTACTTTCCTAAAAGTAAGTAGCATACTAAAAAGTATATACGATCAGTTGGGTGATTGTTTCCTGCAAATTTGCGCAAAAAATATGTAAGCGCATGAAAGGGAAATTATATCTATTAGGATTGGGGGTATTGGGGATCACTACTACGGAGTTTAGTGTGATCGGGATATTACCGCAATTAGCAGCGGCGTTCAGGATAGGAACGGATAGGGCTGGGTGGTTATTGAGTGCGTTTGCATTGGTGATTGCATTGTTTGGGCCGTTTATGGTGTCGTTGTTTTCGGGGTTGAATCGTAAGCATGCGATGGTGATGGCATTAGGTGTGTTTGCAGTATCCACATTTTTGTCGGCATGTACGCATAACTTTTATGTTTTGTTGTGTTTGCGGATGTTGCCGGCGTTTTTGCATCCGGTGTTTTGGTCGATTGCATTGACGATCGCGATTAAAAGTGTGCCGGAGCAAGAAGCGCCGAGGGCGGCGGGGATTGTGTTTGGTGGGTTTACGATAGCGAGTGTGTTAGGCGTACCGCTGACTGCTTACATGGCTACTTTGTTTAGCTGGAAGGCAGCGTTTTTGTTGTGTGGAGGTGTGAATGTGTTGTCGATGTTGGGTTTGTGGGTGTTGATGCCTTCTATGCCGGTGGGTGTCAGGCAATCGTATGGCGCACAACTGGCCGTGTTAAAGAGTGTGAGGATGTGGAGACAGTTTGTATTGGCTTGTTTGATGATAGCGGCGATGTATGCGACCTATGGGTATTTTTCTGTGTATTTGAAGGAAGTGACGGGAATGAATGAAATGTGGATAAGTGTGATGTTGTTGTTGTTTGGTGTGGTGGGGATTGGGGGGAACTGGCTTTCCGGAAGGTTATTGAGTAGGAGTATGGAGAAGACTACCTTAGGGTTTATTCTTTTGTTAGGGGGTGTGTTGGGGTTGGTTTATTTTTTCGGAGGGAGTATCTATGCGATGGTGGGGGTGGTGTTGTTATGGGGATTTGTGCATACGGGGGGATTTTTAATATCGAATATGAATGTGATATCGTCGGCACCGGAGGCGCCGGAGTTTATAAGTAGTGTATTTACTTCCTGTGGCAATCTGGCAGTCACAATCGGTACGACGGCAGGCGGCATGGTGATTGTCTATGGAGGGGTACATGCGGTGGTTTGGGTGAGTTTGGGGTTGTTAGGCGGGGCGTTTTTGGTAGGGGTTTATTCGAACAAGCGTCGAACTAGCGTCGAACAAGCGTCGAAGAACACTCGAAGCGGATTCGAACAACACTCGAACAGCATTCGAACAACACTCGAACAACATTCGAAGAAACTGTATAATTAAGCAGCTATTTTGGATTGGATAAATGCCAATTCTTCGGGTGTGAGCAGGTCTTTATCGAAAAGGGTACCATTGGTTCTTGTTGTTTTGAAGAAAAGAAGGTGCTTCATTACCTTCACATTACGGATGGCAGACCATTTTAATTCGGTTTTGAAGTCTTCGCCCTGGATAAGTATGGCTTCGTCGGTAAAGGTATATTGTAATGGGGCGTAAACGTACCTTTTTACGCCTGGTTTCTTCAAAGTGAGGTATATCATCAAACTAGGGAAAATAACGCTGAAAATGATAAAATAAAACTCAAATGAAGGGATACCTGCGGTATCATTTATGATACGGGTCAGAAAGTAGAAAGCAAAGAGGTAGAGAACGAGGATCGTTGGCTTTTTATAGAATTGAGCATAGAGGAATTTTATGTAGGCTGCAGGGGATATTTTAGAAGTATGTGAAAAAGACGTCATTCAAAATATTTTTAATAAAGGTAGAGAATTATGACAGAATTCTGGGAAAAGAGTTTTAATGAAAAGCAGGAGATGTGGGGCTTTGAGCCTGCTCAATCGGCTATATTGACAAAGGAACTCTTCCTGCAGCAAGGGGTGAAAAAAGTGTTGGTACTTGGGTATGGTTATGGCCGGAATGCGGAGATCTTCAGGGAGAATGGGATGCATGTGACGGGGATTGAGATCTCCCAGACTGCCATTGATATGGCGCGGAAACATTATGGAACGGCCATGACGATTTATCATGGTTCTGTTACGGAGATGCCGTTTGATAAAGAGAAATATGACGGGGTGTTTTGTTATGCACTGATTCATTTACTGGATGGTAGTGAGCGGGCGAAATTGATCCGGGATTGTTATGAACAGCTGGAACCGGGTGGGTATATGGTGTTTACGGTGATTTCGAAAGCTGCGCCTACTTATGGGCAGGGGACCAGGTTGAGTGAGGATAGATATGAAATGTTTGGTGGGGTGAATCTGTACTTTTATGACAGGGAGTCTATTCAGGCGGAATTTGGGAATGCGGGGTTGTATGAAGTCAATGAGGTAACGGAGAACTATCCGTTTTACCTGATAAAGTGTAAGAAATCATAGTTTCTTTCCCCGGATCATACTGAGGAATGCGGGTGTAATGCCGAGATACGAAGCGATTTGTTTTTGGGTAATTCTTTGTTCGATGCCGGGGTATAGCTGACTAAAACGGGCATATCTTTCATCGGCTGCCAGTGATAGATTGGAGGTGATACGCCTTTGGTACATGCTGAAGCCGTTTTGAATTAATATACGGAAAAAGCGTTCGATCTTTGGAACGGTGAGATAGAGTTGTTCTAATTCATCATGAGTGAAGTAGAATATTTCTGAATCTTCCATTGTACTGATGCTATAGAATGCAGGTAGTTGTCCCGAAAAACTGGTGATGTCTGTGATCCACCAGTTTTCGGGACAGAATAAAATATTGTGATCTTCACCTTTGCTATCTGTGTGGAATAATCTGATACAGCCTTCATTGACAAAATAAAAATGTCTGCAGATGTCTCCTTCGCGCAGGAGGTAGGTATTCTTTTTTACCTGCCGTGAATGGAGTTTTGCCAGGACGAGGTCTGTTTCAGATGGATCCAGGGAGATGTGTAGTGCTAAATTGGTGAGGAACCGGTTGTGCATGTAGCCTTTTAATGCAAAAGATATTAAAAAAAGCTGACAAGGCGGGTGATCTGGAATTGGTCATTGAATTCGAAATAGTCGAGGCCTTGGCGGGGGCCTTCCGGTAGGGCAACGGTCCAGTAATATCGGCCACTGTTGTGGTGGAAAACGGGCCGTTTGAGGATGTTGAATATTCTGCCGGGGACTTTGTTCCAGGAGGTTTGGGCGAGGTCGGCGAGGGCGTCTACACCCTGGATGTGGGCATGGTTGGGGTCGGTGTAAATGGCGTCCGGCGCCCAGCAGGAGGTGAAGCCTGTTTTGTAGGCGTCGAGGTGGGTCGCATTCCAGGTGTTGACGTATTGCTCTATCATGGTTTCAACTGATGGTATCATGTGATGTTGATTTTGTTAGGGCAAAGGACGGGAATGCGGAGGGGGAAAATGTTTAAGTAGTTGAAGGGTTTTATGACAAAAAGGGTTATACTAACAGATCTTCTATCTGGCCATGTGCCACACTATAAGTTTGATATTCTGTAAACTCAAATGGTGGATTGATTAAAGGATCATTTATTTCAGCTACAAGTGGTATAGGATCGCCAATATGCATAAAATGTCGATAGATGATCTGGTCATGCATACCATAGCCCGTGATAATTTCGAAATCATCTGTTGGTTCAAATGATGTCTGCATATTCACCAGAATAATCGTGTCATCTGTTAATTGAAACAAATATGAGTCACCATCACCAAACTGTTCTCTCACTTTTAGATATCGGGTGGCGCGGATGGGGAGTACTGTGATTCGATTTTTTTGTAAGAAACGCCTGACTTCCCGGTAGTGAAAGTTGATGAAAAACGTGAGCCACGTACCCATTGCCAGAAAGAAAATAATCCCTTGCCAGGCTTGTGTCAATATACCTATTAATATGCCTAGTAATGGCCAGATGGCTATTCTGCAATAGTTGCGGTGTCTTAGTCTGCTTTTAAAGTAGGCTTCTTCCTGTTCGTTTAGTGGCCGTTCATAAGTCATCTTTCATTCATGATTTCTTTGATGGCGTCATGCAGATGTGGGCTTTTTATCCGCTGAATCACCTGCGTTTCATATCGTTGATCTTTGCGCCTCAAAGCTATCAAATGTTGTGCGTAATATAAATGTGATTCATATCGCATGTCACCCAGATTAGAATCAATTTCATCGATGATCTCTGCCCCTAATTTGCCATCCATATAGAAGCGGGTCAGGAGGTCGAGGGCATTTGCCTGGATCCAGTCGTATTCGCCAAAGGCAATCTCTTTCAGCATAGGAACTGCCGGGGTGCCAATATGATAAATGACTTCGAAAATGGTGTACTGACAGGCGGATAACCATCCTGTGAGGCCCAGTTGTGACTGATCTACACCGTCGGGAACGGGTAAGTCCGAATGGAGGTGACTACGTAATAAAGGGAGTGTTTGAGGAGACATTGTTGCTGCGACCGCTTTTGTCTGGGCAAAGAATTTGTCGGGGGCAGTAAACATCAAACCGGTCAGGTGGGGGATCACCTGATTGATGACAAGATTGTTGCTCATAGGAATAGGTCTTTATAGGGATAAATATATAAAAAAATGTAATACTGCGCAAAAAAGCTGCGCAGGAGGGGTGGATATTTGGGTATTAAAAATTGAATAAGATGAACAAATTTGAAAGATTAAAGAGTGAATTGGCCCAAAATGGGACGGGAAAGATGAAAGCCTTTGGGAGTTCGATGTTACCGATTTTGAAGAGTGGGAGTACCTTGACGTTTGTGAGAGCGGAGGGATATCAGATTGGAGATATTGTGTTTTGTAAGGTGAAAGGGAGGTATATTGATGCGCATAAGGTGATTAAGATGGATGCGCATAAGGGGTATTTGATTGCGAATAATCATGGGCATGAGAATGGGTGGACGAGGATTGTGTATGGGAAGGTGGTGCTGGGGGAGTATCAGCACCAGGTGATTTACAGGAGTGAAGTGACGGGGGCGAAATAGCTATTGGGTTATTTACACAGAGCTATTAACTACCAGCGCGTTTCTGGAAATTTACAGGGAACCAACACCATTCCGCTATTCCAGGAATTCTCTCAGTAAAAAGCACTACTATTCCAGGAATTCTCTTAACAAACTCACCACGGCTACCGGCTGTTCTTCCGGGATATAATGCCCACAGTCCGGTATCACCACAGTCCTTCCCGCTTCTGACAACTCCTTTGCTACTGCCCGCATATTTTCTCCTACTGCATACTCCCCTCCTACAGCCATTACCGGTATCTTCAATTTTCTTAGCTGCGCCTTGTTTTGTTCTGCACTTGTATTGAATGCCCTGTAATAATTAAAACCTGCTGCCAGGCGCTCCTTTCCTTTGTAGGCTTTGTAATAGACTTCATTGTCAATCGTACCTTTTACATATGATTTGTGACTGAAATACCAGTTTAAATATTCCTCCTCCTTGCCGATGACCAATATTTCGGGAATATCAGCTACCGCATGGAAATAGAACTGCCATACCTTTCCCGCATTGCCGGGTTGGAACATCTGCAAAGGCATCAATCCGGGAATTCCTGCATCCATCACTGTCAGTGATAAACAGCTTGATTCAAATTGTAAGGCAAAGGCGACGGCTACCCAGCCACCGATATCATGGCCTACTATATGACACTGTTGTACCTGTTCGGCATCGAGATAATCTTTTATTAATTGAGCGATGTGCCCGGTATCATACTGTGTCGCAAAAGGACTAGTGCCTAGTCCAGGCAGATCTGGTGCCAGTAGATGGTATTGTGTAGAAAGGGCAGGTATCACATGCCGCCAGATATGCGAGGTCTGCGGCCATCCATGTAGTAAAAGAATTGTATCCATGTAGCAAAAGTAGAAGGAATGATTGGGTGGCAGGAAGACAAAGAACCTGCAATTCCTGCCAAAATGGTTATTTTTGTGTTCGTAAGGGGGATTGCCGGGTGGGTAATTTTGTGTTCGTGAGGGGCATTTCCGGGTGGGTAACATTGTTTCTGTGAAGGATGTATCTAAGCAGGTAACTTTATGTTAGTGAGGGGTATTGTCAGTGGGTATCTTTGTTTCTGTGAAGGATGTATCAGAGCAGGTAACTTTATGTTCGTGAGAGTATTGCCGGTGGGTAACATTGTTTCTGTGAAGGATGTATCTAAGCAGGTAACTTTATGTTAGTGAGGGGTATTGTCAGTGGGTATCTTTGTTTCTGTGAAGGATGTATCAGAGCAGGTAACTTTGTGTTCGTGAGGGGTATAGCCGGTGGGTAATATGGTTTCTGTGAAGGATGTATCTAAGCAGGTATCTTTGTGTTCGTGAGGGGTATAGCCGGTGGGTAACATTGTTTCAAGCAGGTAACTTTATGTTCGTGAGGTGTATTTCCGGGTAGGTAACATTGTTTCTGTGAAGGATGTATCTGAGCCGGTAACTTTATGTTCGTGAGGCATATTTCCGAACAGCTACATTTGTTTTTTGTGAAGGATATTTCCAACCAGTTACTTTTGTTTTCGTGAAGCACATTGTCTTTTTGATTACGCACAATTCCACCCTGCTGGATTTTGCCGGGCCGCTGGAAGTATTTACCAAAGCCATCGACAAGGCAGGGGCGATATACCAGACACATATTGTATCATTAGAAGCAACGAACCAGATCCGGACTTCATCGGGTATGCATATTACTTGTGAGCATAACTATGCTACATTTCATCAAGCGATCGATACTTTGATTATAGCAGGCTTGCCTAAAGACCTGCCAGCAAATATCCATCCTAAAGCGATTGAATGGATTCAGCAGCAAGCCCCCCGGATCAGAAGAATTTGTTCTGTCTGCTCTGGAGCTTTTATCCTTGCGGAAGCTGGGTTATTAAATGGTAAAAAAGCTACTACCCACTGGAGCTTGTGTGAGCGATTAGTGGCAGCTTATCCTTCAGTTAACGTGGATATTGCGCCGATTTTTGTCAAAGATGGAAATGTGTATACTTCAGCGGGGATTACTACTGGAATGGACCTCGCACTGGCATTGCTGGAAGAAGATATGGGGAAACGGTTTGCTTTGGAGATCGCCAGACAAATGGTGTTGTTTTTAAAAAGACCCGGTAACCAGGCGCAATATAGTACGGTACTTGCTGCGCAGGCAATCGATCATGCCCCTGTGCGGGAGGCGGTAGATTGGATCATGGATAATTTGCAGGTGGAAATAACTGTGGAAGAATTAGCGGAAAAAGTGTTGATGAGCCCAAGGAATTTTGCCAGGGTGTTTGTGAAGGAAATGAACATTACCCCTGTGAAGTTTATGGAAAAGATGCGTGTGGAGGCAGCGTGTCGAAGTTTGACAGCGCAACATCTGACACAGGAAGAGATTGCTGCTGCTTGCGGGTTTAAGAATGCAGAAAATATGCGCAGGGTGTTTTTGAAGGTATTTGATGTGACGCCGTCCGAATACAGGAAACGTTTTCAGACGGCGTTATAAGCGGTACACTTCATCAATACTGAAATTCAAACAGTGCTGTAAGCGGTATACTTCATCAATACTGAAATTCAGACAGTGCTATAATATTTACACCTCATCTTTATTAATCCACTTACCCACCGCAGGTGCCACATAATTCTTCATCTTATCCAACAAGGTATCAATATCATCACTCACCAAAATCATATCCTGATTGATCTCTTTCAAAAACCCTTTATCCACCATAGTTTGCACCAATGTGATCATCGCATCATAATACCCGTTAGTATTCAATATGCCAATCGGTTTTCTATGCAGACCTAACTGCGCCCAGGTGAGCATCTCAAAAAACTCCTCCATGGTACCATACCCACCTGGCAGCGTTATCACCCCTTCGCACAGTTCATTCATCTTCGTCTTACGGGTATGCATACTATCCACAATTAATAATTCTGTCAAACCTGTATGCGCAATTTCTTTTGCTCTCAGAAAGTCGGGAATCACCCCCGTCACCCTACCTCCGGCTGACAGTGCACCATCTGCTACTGCGCCCATAAGGCCTACTTTTGCTCCTCCATATACCAGTCCGATATTATTTTCTCCAAGTGTTTTACCCAGCTGAAATGCTTGTTCCATAAAGATGCTATCTGAACCAGCACTGGATCCACAAAAGACAGTTATACTTTTCATTATTTTGATGGGTTTGATGTTGCAAAGGTACTGGGATTTGTTGTATTTTAATCCCATTAAAAATCATAACTTATGTCTGGAAGAATTGTTATCGTTGGCTACCAACCTAAACCCGGAAAAGAAAAAGAGTTGGATACATTAACCCGTAAACATTACAGTTTATTAAAAGGCGCAGATCTTGTTTCTGACAGAACTCCCATTATCATGAAAGCAAAAAATGGCACTGTCGTTGAAGTTTTTGAATGGAAATCTGATGCTGCCATTGAACAGGCACATACACATCCGGTCGTATTAAAATTATGGGAAGAATATGCCGCTGTATGTGAATATGTACCCGTAGGCGGACTGGAAGAGATGTGTAACCTGTTTTCAACATTCACTCCTTTTGAATAGTAATAACCATGGCATAGTTTCTGCGCTTATATAGTATAGTCCAGTGTTTACTGAAACAAGTAATACTATGCAACGTCTCTTTTTTCTTGCCATCATTATCTTTTATTTACCTGCATTTGCGCAGAATACGCCACAACTCTTTCATGTTACCACTGCTGCTACCGCACCCGGGGAAACTGTGTTAATAAGAGGAGAAGGTATTGACCTGATTTCAAAAATTGAAGTGGGCCGACTCACAGATGACCGGGTGGATAACTCTCCTCCTGCATACGTGCCATTGCCGGAACCAGATCATTTACCCGATTCCAAAGGAAGTAGGATGATCGCCGGCGAAAGAATGATGCCTGTGGATAAGATACAGCAAAATGAAAAGTCTGTTAAAGTAATTATACCCGATGCTTTGCAGCAAGGGGTGTATTGTGTGCGTATGACAGACAATAAAGGTGCTGTCAGTGGCTTTTATGTAAATGTGCCGGTTGTAAACTGGGTGATTAGTGAGGATGGATATAATGCAGCTGCTGCAGGAGATGTATTGAGGATACAAGGGAAGAACCTGTTTCGCAAAGGTGGTAGCGGACAAGTGGTATTGGTTAGCAATGGGAAAATGTTTAAAGTAAAAGTAGATAGCATCTACGATGATTACTCTGTGAAAGTAACCCTCCCCGCTACTATCCAGCAAGGTAAATACCAGTTATTTTATCACAATGGCCTTGGTGGCAAAACAGCATGGAGCACACCGCTCACTGTCAATATCGTGAACAAAGCAATGTGGTCTACGCAGGCCTTCAATGTAAAAACATATGGTGCAAAAGGGAATGGCTCGCAGGATGACACCGAGGCTTTTAAAAAAGCATTGACTGCTGCACATGATGGTGGCATTGTAAATGTTCCCGCTGGCAACTACATATTATCAGAGGGATTAGTTATCCCCAATGGGGTGATGGTAAAAGGACAAAAGGGAACGGTCATCAATTTTGGACCTGTTGCCGCTGCAACCCTTATCAGTGGAGCCGATCACTTTGGTCTCACGGATCTTACTATTCGGGCATCCCGGGCACTGGGCATCATAATGAATAGTGGCGATGGTCATGTGATTTTAGAAAGACTCATCGTACAACAAGACATTGGCAACGCCCTCGCTGAACTGGATAGCAAATGGAATAAGACAGGGATTCAGTTAAAAGGACACGATATCAGGGTAAGAGATTGTGTGTTTAAAACCGCGGGGATGTTTTCATTTGTAGGTGTGAGCGGATTTATTCAGCGTTGTAGATTTGAAAAAGCAGGTGGTAGTGTAAAGACGTATATGAAAATTCATCCGCAGGGGTTGATCTTCGAAGACTGTTATAAACAAACTAACGGCTATGGATATGGAGCTACCATCAATGAAAGCTATGATCTGTACGAAGCCAGAAATGTAACCCCCTTCAATTATATCAATGACCGGGAAGTGATGACGCTGGATGGTGGCAGCGGCGGGTATTTCGGAAAGGTGGGCGGTGCCAGTGGCAACCGTATTTCTCTTAGAAAAGATGGCAGTACCTTTCAATGGGCTGCTAATAAATGGATTGGTGGTGGGCTTTTTATCATCGATGGCAAAGGGTCGGGACAATTCAGAAGAATCGTACAGCATACCATGGACCAGATCGAACTGGATGAACCATTTCTTGTGCAACCAGATACCAGTTCAGTTATTAGTATCACAACGATCCGCGATCATTTATTTTTTGTGAATAACACCGCTACAGATGCAGGTGCTTTTCAATTTTATGGCTCAGCCCAAAACTGTGTGATAGCAGGATTAAAAATGCAACGTAGCGCAGGTATCATAGGCAAAGGCTCTTATGTGAATTATGGCAGACAACCGAATTGGTACATTGACATCGTGGATTGTGAATTAAGTGACGGCACCTATACTCCACAGGTAAATCAGAAAGATAGATTCCGTGGGGATCAACAGATTAACATAATTGGTTCAGGACATTCCGGATTAAACATAGGATCTTTGGTCAGGCGAAATGTCTTAAGTGGGAAAAGCTATATCCGGGTATCTCCGGGGGGCGAAGTGAATGATGTACAGGATGCGATTATAGAGCGAAATAAAGTAAGTGGAGCAAAGAATGGCCTGGCCGTTTACGGCGTAGGTCGGGTGGTGAATAATTTATTTATACATGATAATCAATTCGGTACGATGGATATCCAGAAAGCCTTGAAAGCAGAGGGGTACCAGGTGAGGTAAACTGACAGATTTAAGAGTTGATATTATGTGGGTGAAACGTATGTACCAGACATTACTTTTAAAATAACAGGCAGGGTTACCCATATAGGTGGAGTTATAAAATAAATAATTTTAGAAAGGGCGCTCGTGTGCCTTTTTTTTGTTTATTTGTGCAAGCAAATGCTTGCGTATTTATGGAAGCCAGAAGAGATGTGTTTCAGGCAATAGCAGACCCTACCAGACGGGAAATCATTCACCTGATATCCCGCGAGCCCCGTCATCTCAACGCGATTGCGGAGAACTTTGATGTGAGCAGACAAGCTATTTCCCTGCATATAAAGATCTTAGTAGAATGTGGTTTGATTGAAATCAGGCAACAGGGCAGGGAGCGGTATTGCGCGGCCCGGTTGGAGAAATTAGAAGAAGTACAGGAATGGATCCGTCAATATGAATCGTTCTGGAAACACAAGATGCAGGCATTGAAAAACTTTCTTGAAGACAATTCATCACCCCATAAATCCAAAAAGAAATGAGCAGCCATGTTATTGTAATTGAAGAAACATTCAATGCGCCTGTGGAAAAAGTGTGGGAGGCCCTTACAGATAAGGATAAGATGAAAGAGTGGTATTTCAACCTGGATGATTTTAAAGCAGAGAAAGGCTTTCAATTTAGTTTTCCGGGACAGGGGCATAAGGGTGAACAATACATTCATCTTTGCGAGGTGACGATTGCAGAGCCGCTTCAGAAATTACAATATAGTTGGCAATACAAGGATTATGAAGGTTACTCTACTGTGACGTTTGAACTATTTGATGAAGGAGATCAGACAAGATTAAAATTGACGCACGAAGGATTGGATAGCTTCCCGCAGCATCCTGATTTCGCTGTAGACAGCTTCAGAGGCGGATGGACCCATCTCATGACCATCTCTTTGAAAGACTATCTGAATAAGGTAAGTTAAATTATCATTAAACTTTCAGGTGTTTTGCATATCAAAGATTCTTTAACAACTTGTTATGCAACTATACCGATTACCTTATTATGTAGCGCTGTTTGCAACAGCCCTTTTGTTTACTGCCGGTTGCTCAAAGAACGACACAACGACGACAACTGGCTCCGGTTCCAGCATTGACAGTACATTTACGACAGGTACGGCCGAAGGCTCGACTGAGACGGCTGCTGATGAAGATGACCTGGTGGAAAATTCTACATTTTCCAGTACGGTGACTATTGACTTTGGAACGACTGTTACTGTTACGAATCCGTTAGATGGTAATGGTGTGACAGTCACGACCAGTGGTAACGATGTAACCGTTACTGCCACTACATCGAAAGTAGCGTTTGTTATTTCGGGTACTACTACTGATGGATCTGTGAAGATCTATAGCGACAATAAATATCAAGTGACATTGAATGGTGCGACTATTACCAATAGTGACGGACCTGCATTGAATTTGCAATCCAAGAAGCGTGTGTTTATTGTGTTGGCAGATGGTACGACGAATACATTGGTGGATGGTGCGACCTATGCTACATCTACAGAAGATCAGAAAGGGACATTGTTTGCAGAAGGGCAGGTTATATTTAGTGGTACAGGTACATTGAACCTGACGGGTAAATATAAACATGCGATTTGTTCTGATCAGTATGTACGGATTCGCGAAGGGAATATTACGGTGACAAGTGCAGTGGATGATGGTATTCATACCAATGATGCATTCATTGCGGATGGAGGTACCGTGAAGATAACATCCAGTGATGATGGTATTCAGTGTGAGGAAGGGTATATCGTAGTGAATGATGGTACTTTTGTGATTAATACTGCCGGGAAAGGTATTGGTGCTACTTATGATGATGGGGATGAGACGATTACGCCGTATGTGACGATCAATGGGGGGAATATTACGATTACGACTACAGAGGGTGAGGGTATTGAGAGTAAGAGTGTGTTGACGATCAATGATGGTTATGTGTCTACGAATACAGTGGATGATGGTATAAATGCAGGTACTGCTATTTATATAAATGGTGGGCATATTTATAGTATCAGTTCTGGTAATGATGCGATGGATTCTAATGGGACGTTTACGATTACGGGTGGTATTGTAGTGGCGGCAGGTAGTGGATCGCCGGAGGCGGGGATAGATGTGGATGCACGTACATTAAAGATAACTGGTGGTTTGATAGTAGGTATTGGTGGTGCGACGAGTGAGCCGACTGCGAGTGTGTCTACAGTGAATTCATTGGTGATGGGGAGTGGTAGTGCGAATAAGATTGTGCATATAGAAGCGGCGGATGGAACAGAGGCGATGACGTTTTTGGCACCAAAGGCGTTTAGTACGTTGTTGTTTGCGGGGAGTAAGTTGAAGTCTAATACTACTTATACAGTGTATACAGGTGGGAGTGTGACGGATGGAAGTAGTTTTAATGGGTTATATCTGAGTGGTAGTTATTCTGGGGGAACGAGTGGAACGACGTTTACGACTAGTAGTACGGTGACGCAGATTGGTGGGAGTATTTCGGAAGGATAAATATTTTAAAAATGGCTTTCACCTTCGGCGAAAGCCATTTTTTTGTGTGGTCCTGCGGCGCTACAATTTCGCGTTATTGTACTTGCGATATTTTGTATAATAAAGCAGTTAGTTCTTTTGGCATTGTTATCATCGCATCGTGCCCGGTTGGCAATTCATAATAACTCCAATCCTTGCTACTTTTTGTTTTATCTCCGAATACCTTTAACTGTGCCATTTGTGGCTTTGTACAGGCAATGTAAGTAAGTGGCAGATGATTGCCGTAAACATGCTTTAATGATAATGTTTGATCAAAGCTTCTGAATGGTTGTGGTGTCAGTCTTTCGCTCACCCATTTGATTTGTGCAGGATCAGTTACCCCAAAAACTTCAGGAGACCATACGGGTACTGATAATCCATTGCTGGATGCGGTGGCTGCTCTTACATTGTCAGATAGATTGGCTGGTTGTGATGTGAGTGCACTCTTCCCGTTTTCAATGAGCATCGCATCTAAGAATATTAGTTTTTTCAATCTTGCCGGTATACGATCTGCCACACCTGCGATGACGGCCCCTGCATAGCTATGTCCTACTAATATTACATCATGCAGATCCTGCATGTTAATAAAATTGACAATATCCTGGATATGTGTTTCCAGGTTAATGTTGGTATCGAGTACATTTTGGTGCTCTCCCAATCCGCTTAAAGTAGGTGTGTATACTTCTGCCCCTTGTGCCTGCAATTCTTTGGCTACTTCTTTCCAGCACCAACCCCCATGCCATGCACCATGTACCAGCACGAAAGTCTGGGCATGACTTAAGCCAACCACTGCAAAAGATAGCAGCAGACAATAGAAAAATTTCCTTTTCATTTTTGTGATATTTTTGTACCTCAAAAGTAGACGTAGTCATTTGGGTATTCAATAGCTCACCCGAAAGTGAGTCGCACAATGAATGATTTAATTATGGCAACAAAAGTCAAGACCAGCTCCATGAATGCACACAACCTGCAGGTACTGGCAGAACATTGTCAGGTGTCGGAGGTATTGGAGCTGATTAGTCCAAGATGGAAAATGCAGGTGCTATTTTGTATTTCTCAGGAGGTGTACCAGTTTAGTCAGCTGAAAAAGGTGTTTCCTACTATTTCGGATCAGGTACTGTCAAAGCGGTTAGGAGAGATTGTTACGGAAGGGCTGGCTGTAAAGTTGAATGTGCCGGATACGATGCCTTGCCAGGTGAAGTATGAGGTGACGGAGAAGGGGGCGGCATTGCTGGAGATCGTGCAGGATTTGCATGAGTGGGGGAAAAGGGAATGGGAGTAATAACTTTTAATTTTTTCCTTAGAAAATTCCCATTTCGTTTGTAGTTTTAGCGCCTGTTTCGGGGAGCTACCCCCACTGAGCGTAGCTTTAAACCAATTGATCTGTGAATAAAAACTATTACATTATTGATTTCGACAGCACTTTTACGCAGGTCGAAGCATTGGATGAGCTGGCGCGAATTTCATTACAGGACCACCCGGAGCGGGAGGCCATCTACAAGAAGATTGAAGATCTGACCAACCTGGCCATGGAAGGGAAACTGTCTTTCAGAGAGAGTCTTTCCGGCAGGGTGAAGCTCCTGGAAGCCAACAAAGAGCACCTGGGATTGCTGATCAAACACCTGAAAAAGCAGGTGTCCGTCTCTTTTTCCAGGAATAAGAAGTTTTTCAAGCACCATGCGGACGATGTATTGATTGTTTCTGGTGGGTTCAAGGAGTTCATTACCCCTGTAGTACTGCCTTATCATATCAAAAAAGAGAATATATACGCTAATACTTTTGTGTTCGATGCCGATGGTAAAATCATTGGTTTTGATGAAGCCAACCCGCTTTCTGACGAAGGTGGTAAGGTAAAGCTGTTGAAAGACATGCAATTATCCGGCGATATCTATGGTATTGGGGATGGGCATTCAGACTTCCAGCTGAAGGAGTTTGGGATGATCAAGAAGTTCTTTGCCTTTACGGAGAACATTAAGCGTAAGGCGGTGGCGGAGAAAGCAGATCACGTGACACCGAGTTTTGATGAGTTCCTGTATGTGAATAACTTACCAAGTGCATTGTCTTATCCAAAGAATAGGATTACCTGTGTGGTAGTGGGGGAGGTAGAGCAGGAACCAGTAGATTTTCTGAAAAAAGATGGGTTTGCTATTGAGACTTCTCAGGAAGCGATTGGGGATGCAGGGATACTTTTATTGGCAGCAGGTGTAAAGGTGGATCGGTCGTTGTTAGACCAGGCACCTAAGCTGAAAGTAATAGGTTATATGGGAAATGGTAGTGCACACATTGATTATGATGCTTGTACTACCCGTGGAATTGTGGTATTTGATAACCTGAAGAAACCATTGTCCGTTGCGAAACGCGTAGCAAGGTTTATTAATAATGGCGATACTTTCAAGAGTAGTAACTTCCCTCATCTGCAATTACCGGCGGTGGAGAATGCACATCGTTTGATTGGTATTCATCGGAACGTACCGGGTATGATTGCGAAGGTGAATCAGGTATTTGCCGAGAGAGGGATTAATATTATCAGCCAGTTCCTGATGACGAATGATAAGATCGGGTATGTGATTACGGATGTGACGGCGGAGTATGATAAGCAGGTGCTGAAAGGATTGAAAGAGATAGAAGGAACGATTAAGTTTAGATATTTATACTAAGATTCAAACTAAATATTGAAAAAGCTCTTGTCGTAAGACAGGCGCTTTTTTTTTCTCAAATATAGTACTGTTGCCCCTCTCGTACGACTACTGTGCATACTCATAATAACCATTCCTAAAAAACCAAATAAATGACAACAAAACAAATGATAAGAGCAGGAATACTATCCTGTTTGTTGCTTATCACCTCCTTTTTGTCCCATGCACAGTTCAAAGTAATCGGCTACATGCCCTCCTGGCAGGGAGATGTGAATACTGTACAGTACAGCAAACTGACTCACATTAATTACGCCTTCTTATTACCTACAGCAACAGGTGGATTACAATCCATTGATAATCCGTCTAAATTACAGAGCCTTGTATCATTGGCACATGCCAATGGTGTAAAGGTGATGATCTCTGTAGGTGGCTGGAACAATGGCGATGACAGTGGTTTTGAGACACTGGCCGGCAACAGTACTTACCGTTCTGCATTCGTGACGAACATCATGAACTTCGTTAACCAGTACAACCTGGATGGCGCAGACATTGACTGGGAATATCCGGATGCGGGTACTTCTGCGAACAACTATGTATCTCTCATGACCGCGTTGGCGACTTCGCTGCATGCACAGGGTAAATTATTAACCGCTGCCGTAGTAGGTACTGGCGGCGATGGTGTATTGAGTAGCGTATTTTCTCAGGTAGATTTTCTGAACCTGATGGCGTATGATTATAATAATTATGATCACTCTACCTATACCTATGCTTCTCAATCTATTTCTTACTGGAAAGGCAAAGGTTTGCCAGCAGCTAAGACTGTATTAGGTGTTCCTTTTTACGGACGTCCTTCATGGGAAAGCTATGCTGCGCTGATCGCAAGAGGTGCCAGTCCTTATGCTGATACTTATAATGGTGTAGGTTATAATGGTATTACTACCATCAAGAGTAAAACAGACCTCGCTTATGATCAGGGTGGTGGAATCATGATTTGGGAATTATCTATGGATGCTACGGGTACTTATTCATTGTTGTCTGCAATTCACGATGAAGTGGTTGTGAAAGGCGGTGGCAATACTGGAAACAAGTATCCAACAGTGAGCATTACCTCTCCTGCTAACAACGCTACTTTTACAGCTGGTGCTACAGTCAGCATTACCGCCACTGCTGCTGATGCAGATGGTAGTGTGACGAAAGTGGAATTCTATAATGGATCTACATTGTTAGGTACGTCTACCGCTTCTCCTTATACTTATAGCTGGGCAAGTGTAGCAGCAGGCACTTATTCCCTGACAGCAAAAGCGACTGATAACAGTGGTGCCGTTACAACCAGTTCTACAGTAACGATCACCGTGGGTGGTGGTAGTACAGGTGGTAATTGTAGTGGTGTAGCTACCTGGACGGCTACAGATATTTATCTGGGTGGTGCACAGGTCGTGTACAATAGTAAATTGTATACTGCTAAATGGTGGACACAGAATGAACAGCCTGATACACATACGGGTGATGGTCAGGTGTGGTCTTATGTAAGTGATTGTGGTTCTTCTTCAGGTTCTAACAAAGCGCCTACTGTGAGTTTGACCGCTCCTGCATCAGGGGCATCTTATACAGCGCCGGCATCTGTGAGCATTACAGCAAGTGCTGCTGATGCTGATGGTAGTATTGCGAAGGTAGAGTTTTACAATGGTGCTACCTTGTTAGGTACATCTACAGCTTCTCCTTATAGTTATAGTTGGACAAGTGTAGCAGCGGGTACTTATTCTCTGACAGCAAAAGCAACTGATAACGGTGGTGCTTCTACTACCAGCAGTGCGGTGAGTATTACAGTTTCTGGTTCTACCAGCACGGGTAATTGTGCAGGTGTGGCAACTTACCAGCCTTATCCTTCTGTGTATAATGCGGGTGATAAAGTGGTGTACAATGGCTATCTGTATGTGTCACTGGCAAATGGTTTGTACAATGTAACACCGGGTACTGCTGATTACTGGTGGCAGCCACTGGGTGCTTGTAGCAGCAGTGCAAGAGTAGCGAATACTACTTATGAAACAGCTGATTCTGTTCCTGTGACGGTATATCCTAATCCTGTGACAGGTAGTACGCTGCAGGTGAAAGTAAGTGTGGTGGCTGGTGAGCAGGTGGTACTTGAATTGTGGAGTGTGGATGGTACAGGCCCGGTAGTGAGGAAAGTTTATACAGCCGGGGCGAAAGGTGCACAGATGATAAGTGTAGATATTAGTAAGGTACCGGTAGGTACATGGATAGTGAAGCTTTCTAACGCAGTGGGTACGCGGAAGGAGAGTGTGAAACTGATACGATTGTAATCTTAATTGATAAAACCTGGGAGCGCTTTTGCCGTATGGTGAAAGCGCTTTTTTCTTTGAAAATGGTTTTCATTCCCCGTTGGTGAATGCCTTTTTTTATGAATGTTTTATTGGGGATGCTATCGTTTTTTCTCTACTAGTATCACAGTCAGAATACCTAAAGTATATGCAATCAGGTCGCTCCACGCAAAGCTGGTGCCGATAATAATTCTGGCGGCTTTGTTATGTTGCAGTCCCAGCATGCTGACGAGATTGAAGTATTGACCGATCTCAATCAGGTAAGAAAAGAGTAATACTCCCAGGGCAACACGTTTTACAGGCGCCTGGTAGATGCTTCTTACCACGCAGTAAATGAAGATAACAACGAGATAGTCACCTACATAGGGGCGGATGAAGGAGTCGTGTACATATAGGGCTATTAATACCTCGGTAATAAAGAGGGCAAGGGCCAGCAAAAAATACTTTAGACTAAACTTTAGCATGAGTGCTAAGATAGGAATATAATTGAGCGGATGTATCAGGATTAACGGGAAGGGGTACTTTTTGATTTGCGGGTTACAGCTTAAGGTTCAATTGGTGTTTTTGATAAGGTCTATCCTTCAAATGGTGTTGTCGTTCCGGAACGAAAGGATGAATTTTCGTAACTTTAATAAAAATAACGGAATTATGAGAGCATTCTTAGGTATGGGCCTTTTAGGATCAAATTTCACGAAGGCTTTAATTAAAAAGGGAGAGCAGTTACAGGTATGGAACAGAACGACTTCGAGAGCCACAGCGATGGAGGCTTTTGGCGCGAAGGCTTTTGCGAATGTGGCGGATGCTGTGAAGGGTGCAGATTATGTGCATATAGTCGTGAAGGATGATGCTGCGGTGAATGAAGTGTTGGCAGCAGCGCAACCTGGATTAAAACCGGGTGCTGTGATTATAGATCATACTACCACTACCGTAGAGGGTGCGAAGGCACGTACAAAAGAATGGAAAGAGAAAGGGTTTACTTATCAACATGCACCTGTGTTTATGGGACCGGGGAATGCATTGGAAAGTACGGGTTATATGCTGGTGTCTGGTGATGCTGCTGTGTTGAGTAATTTGGAGCCTGTGTTGGCACCAATGACGGGTAAACTGGTGAATTTTGGAAATGAAGTTGGGAAGGCTGCTGCTATGAAACTGGTAGGAAATTCATTTTTAATATGTTTGACAGCAGGTTTGACGGATATGCTTTCAGTGGGTAAGGCATTGGGTGTAAATGGGGATGATATTCTGACGTTGTTGGGAGATTGGAATCCGGGTTTGTCTGTTACATCCAGGTTGAAGCGGATGTTGTCAGCGCCTTATGATGAGCCATCATGGGAGTTGAATATGGCCAGGAAAGATGCGGGGTTGTTTATGGATGCGACAGCGAGTGCGGGAACGAATCTGAATGTGATACCGGTGGTGGCGAAGGTGATGGATGAGTGGATAGAGAAAGGGTTTGGCAATAAGGATTGGACGGTGATTAGTAAAGATGTGTTATAATAATTGAAAGGCGGCCTTGGTGAAAGCCGCCTTTTTTAATAAGGTTGGTGAATTTAATGAGGTTTGTGATTGGTGGGGTTTAGTGAATTGTAACGTCTTAGATGATTCAAAGGGGTTTGAAGATTTACGGAGACCTTGATGATTCGAAAGCATTTAGTAATTTATGGAGCCTTTGATTATTCACAGGACCTTAGTGATCCACGGAATCTTTTAAAATTTACCTGGCCTTTAATGATTTACTGGATAAGGGCCTTCTGAGAAGGATTCTGAATGATAGCCCTTTGCACCAATCATATCTGCCAGTTTACTTTTTATAGATTGCCCTTGTTTTAGTTTTTGTAACAAAGAACCAAAGTCGTGTTGTGGCTGCCAATGCAATTCTCTGCGTGCTTTTTCATTGACATATACCCTATCTATTTTTGGGAGGAATTGCCAGTTGTGCTGAGCGAAAATGTTCGTAGCTTCCGGATAAATTTGTTTTATTATTTGTGGTGCATGCTCTCTTAATACAGGAAGATCTGCTGTCGTAAAAGGCGTCGTTGCACTGATAATGTATTTCCCGAAACCAATCTCTGGCGCTTTGTGCATTGCAGCGATATGTGCGGATACTACATCTTCCACATCAACACGGCGGTACAGGTATTCGAGTGCTTTTAGATTATCATCTGCAAATGCATCGCGCATACCTTTATTATCATCCTGTTCCGGGAAGAAGCGGGAAGTACGCAGGATCAGAACAGGTAATTTTTGATTGCGGTGAAAGAGCTGGCAAAGATCTTCGGCAGCAGTTTTAGTAACGCCGTAGATGTTCTTGGGTTGAGGTGTTACATCTTCTGTAATCCATGCCGCTGGCTGACCAGGAGGTGGAATCAGAGCATCACCGAATACGCTGGTGGTACTGGTGAAGATGAATGCCTTTACCTTATTGGCAGTTGCCGCTTCCAGCAGTTGCAAGGTGCCGGTGATATTGGTGTCAATAAATTCCTGACGGGAGTGAGTGTCTACATGTGGTTTATGCAGGGTGGCAGTATGGAGTACGATATCTACGCCTTCCATACAGCGTTGTACAAAGGTGGCATTGGCAATATTGCCAACATGGGTGGTGAAAGAGGAAGGTTGTATATCGATGGCCACGATCTCATGTCCTTGCGGAGAGAGGGTTCTGACCAATGCTTCGCCTAGATGTCCGGTACTGCCAGTGATGAGTATTTTCATATAATCAATTGAGGATGTAAATTTACTTTGGGTAAACATTAATCGCGGGACATTTGTCCCAATTTACAATATGATCCAAACAAACCACGCATTATTACAATTATTCAATGACATTCTGCCTGCAGCGGGTGGTGCAATTACCATGAGACAATTTGATGCCGGACAACGGTTTATATTCCAGGAGCAGGAGATGCTGCAGGTATATATCATCCGCTCTGGTGTGGTCAAGCCCCTGATTACGGAAGAGAATGGCAAAGAGTACATACTTGAATTCCTGGGTGAAGGTGAAATGCTGGGTGAGGTAGAGGCGATTCGTGGTACAAAAACCGTTTGTAGCGTAGATGCCGTAACACCTGTGAGTCTGTATGCAATGGGAGTCGGGCAGTTCCATTATTTTTTACAGACCATTCCTGCTTTTAATAATCTGGTGATGCGGTTGCTGGCTACGCGGGTAGCGAATTCTTCTGTGAAGATGGCGAGACAACAACTATATACGATGGCAGCGCTATTGCCCCAATTGCAGAAAATGCTGGCTGCACAGCAGATTGCTTTTACAAAACAGGATCTGGCGGGGTATATGGGGATTAGTGTAAGGAGTTTGAACCGGATATTGAAGGAGAATGCAGGGTAAACTGGGCATTTGACGGGAGGTTAGTTGATCCTTTGTGATAAGGTAAGCAGATTCTTTGTAGTATGGTAATTTGATCTATTGTAATAATGTTAGCTGATCTATTGTAGTAAGGTAACCTTATTCTTTATAGTAAGGTAACCTGATCCATTGTAGTAAGGGGTAACCTTATTCTTTATAGCAGGGTAAGCTGATCCATTGTAGTAAGGTAATCTCCTCCTTTGTAGCAACACAACTTTAATTGATTGTACTATGTAACCTGATCCTTATAACAAAGTAATTTGAGCTTTAGAACAAAACAGCGTGACCCCTTCTCTCCCTACCTTTGATCTATCAAAATATCAATTATGAAAACGATAGATAAAATTTATATCAACGGGGCATTTGTGACTCCACATGGACAGGAAATGTTTGAGCTGATTAATCCAGCTACAAATGCGGTCATTGGTCAGGTAAGACTGGGTGATGAAACAGATACACAGCTGGCGATAGCAAGTGCAAAGGAAGCATTTAAGACGTTTTCTATTTCTTCGAGGGAGACTCGTATTAAATACCTGCAAAAATTACACGATGCGCTTGCTTTGCGTATTGATGATCTGACTGCTGCTACTATCCAGGAATACGGTGCGCCGGTATCCCGTGCCAGGGCAAGTACAGAGATGGCGCTGGCCGCTTTTTTGCATGCACAGGAGGTATTATTTGATTTTGAATTTGAGAGAAAGGTGGGTCGGTCAGTAGTGAGAATGGAGCCATTGGGTGTGGTAGGGATCATTACACCATGGAATGCAAATGCGAACTTCATTTGTGGAAAGCTGGCGACTGCAATATCTGCTGGTTGTACAGTGGTGATTAAACCAAGTGAAATGAGTGCATTGCAAACACAGGTGGTGCTGGAAGCATTTCATGAAGCGGGTTTGCCAGCAGGGATTTACAATGTGGTAAATGGACTGGGCAATATAGTAGGCGCTGAGTTGACACGCCATCCGGATGTGGCGAAGATCTCTTTTACCGGTTCAACAGCTGTGGGAAAGACGATCGCCAGAGGAGCAGTGGATACAATGAAGAGAGTGACGTTGGAATTGGGTGGTAAATCTCCTAATATCATACTTGATGATGCTGATTTTTCAAAGGCAATTCCGATGGCGGTGGCCGCAGGTTTTATGAATAGCGGACAGGCATGTATAGCGGGTACGAGATTGTTGGTGCCGGAGGCGCGTTTGGATGAAGTGAAGGCATTGTTGAAAGAGGAGGTGGCGAATGTGAAGGTGGGTGATCCTGCAGATGCCGGTACTGCCATCGGGCCTATGGTGAGTGTAAAGCAATATGAGCGGGTACAGTCTTATATTCAATTAGGTATAGAGCAGGGTGCTGAGGTATTAGCTGGTGGGCCAGGGCATCCGGAAGGATTGGAAGGTGGTAACTTTGTAAAGCCAACAGTGTTTACAAATGTAACGCCTGATATGCGGATAGCGAGGGAGGAAATCTTTGGACCGGTGATTTCAGTATTGACATATAAAACAGAGGAAGAGGCAATAGCGATGGCGAATGATACGACATATGGATTGGCGGCGTATGTGAGTAGTACGAATGAAGAGCGGGCGAGAAAGGTGGCGGAGCAGATAGTGGCAGGGAGAGTGATGGTGAATAGCTTGCAGCATGATCCGATGGCGCCGTTTGGTGGGTTTAAACAGTCAGGGATAGGGAGAGAATATGGTACCTTTGGATTGGAGGAGTATGTGGAGCCGAAGACGATTATTCGGGATTGAGAGATGTTGAATCCTTAAGCAAGGCTGACAGCTATGTTCAGAGAATGAACAGATCAGAACAATGCTTGAAATAATGAACAGGAATGACCGGCAGGAAGTGAAATTCCTGCCGAAATTTAATTGTAACTTATGTTAGAAAAGGATAGAATACTGGTGTCTTGTTACCATCACGTGAGTAGGGAGGGGGAGAATTTCATTGGAGAACATTCGTTAGGTTATGTAGTCGCGGGTACGCAGGAGGTGTATTTAGATGGAGTGCATTATGTGTTTAAAGAAGGTGATTTCAGGTTTTTTGCAAGAAATCAGCTGGCGAAGTTTGTAAAGATTCCACCAGTTGGAGGAGGTGATTTTAAGACAGTGGGGATTAGGATGGATCAGGAGTTGTTACATAGTTTAAGTCAGGAAACGGGCTTGAAAGCGGATGGCATTTTTCGTGGTGAGAAGAATTTCCATTTGCCAGAGCATCAGCTATTGACACATTATAGAGATTCATTGCAGCCTTATATAGATGGGGAGGGAGTGCATAATCCCATGTTGACAATGATGAAGGTGAAGGAGGCAGCAATGTTGTTATTGCAATTGAAGCCTGAGTTGAAGAATTTGTTGTTTGATTTTAGTGCGCCAGGGAAGATAGATCTGGAGGCGTATATGAATGAGCATTATAAATTTAATGTGGATATTAGCAGGTTTGCGTATTTGACAGGACGGAGTTTGGCGACGTTTAAGAGGGATTTTGAAAAGGTGTTTCATACTACACCGGGGAAGTGGTTGCAGCAGAAGCGATTGGAGGATGCGTATTATTTGATAAAGGAGAAAGGTTGGAAATCTTCTGATGTGTATTTGGAAGTTGGGTTTAAGGATTTGTCACATTTTTCGTTTGTGTTTAAGAAGATGTATGGGGTGGCGCCATCGAGGGTGAGTGCGTGAGTTGGATGAGGTATTCGAAGAAGGCGGGTAGTGAGGGTGAGGGAGAGTGCGTAAGTTTCGTGTATTTATGGATTATCAAAATGATATCGTTCCTTTTGAAGGGGCTGTTCTGGCCAATGCATTATTTATTAAAAAAGCTTAAATTTGATATAGAGGGAAAAGTATTAAAATTTCACAGTGAGTTATTCAATCGTGAGGTAACCATGGTTGTAAGTGAACGACTGAATAAGCTGAAAGGTAAAATACCTGTACCTAAAAAAAATGCAGGAAGTAAATAAAGCAATTGATATCCTGTCCAATAACGGTGCTTTGAGGAGATTCATGGCTATTTAGCAGTAAGAATTATAATATAATTTTATTAAGATTGTCCTCTTCAATAGAGGACTTTTCTATTTTTACCACATGGAAAAACAAAACTATCAAAACCACATCAGGTACTACCCACCTCATCACTTCGTATTCTACCCTGTCCTTTTAGTGGGTATAATATGCAGTATCTTCTTCGCCATTAAACATCCGGATGCATCATGGGAATGGATATTCATTACCCTCCTATTGTTCATTATCGGTTGGCTCGGCTTCATGCTCAGACAGCATTACGCCCTTACTACCCAGGATAGGATCGTCAGATTAGAAGTAAGGTTCAGATACTTCACTATCACCGGCCAGCGGTTTGAGCTATTAGAAAAGAATCTTTCCCTTGGTCAGATCTTAGCCCTAAGGTTCGCATCTGATGGAGAATTGCCTGACCTTGTAAAAAGAGCCATTGCGGAAAACCTCTCACCTGATCAGATTAAGCGTGCAGTTGTAGATTGGCAGGGTGATTATATGAGAGTATAACAAAGAATATTTGTACATTTCTCCCATGTTGGATCAAACATTCCTGCTCTATGGAGCAAATGGCTATACCGGAGAATTAATAGCACGCTACGCGGCAGCATTTGGTTTGCAACCTATATTGGCTGGTAGAAATAAACCGGCATTGGAGAAATTGGGGGCAGCGTTGAACTTGCCTGTCAGGGTATTTGCATTGGAGGATAAACCTGCTATGCAAAAGGCTTTGCAAGAGGTCGCTGTTGTTGTAAATGCTGCCGGACCGTACGACTTTACAGCGAAGCAACTCGTCGAAGCATGTATTACCGAAGGTCGGCATTACCTGGATTTGAATGGTGATGCGATTATTTATGACATGATCCGTACTTATGATAAGGCTGCCCGCGATAGTGGTGTGATGCTGCTGCCGGGTGCAGGTTATGATGTGGTACCGACCGACTGTCTTGCGCTATGGTTGAAACAACAAATGCCAGATGCGCGTTCATTGAAGATTGCATTTGCTATATTGAATAGTGCTTTATCAAGAGGAACAGCTATTAATACCGTGCTTAAATTGGGACTACCCGGTTTGTCAAGAATAGATGGAAAATTGGTGGAAGAACCTGTAGGGAAAAAAGGGATGTATGTGCAATTCCCCGGGGTGAAAAAGAAGTTGTTCACAATGAGTTTGCCATGGGGCGATTTGAGTACGGCTTATGTTTCCACAGGTATACCGAATATTGAGACGTATATTAATATAAACAAAGCGGCCTGGTTTTTCCTGAAAGGACAAGGTGCTTATAATTGGTTGCTGAAGACGCAACTTGTACGTGGCATTGCCAATGCGATTGTTAAAAGACAATCACCGGGGCCGGATCAGGTAATGCGGGATAAAACGAATGCGCTTATCTGGGCACAAGTGAGTAATGCGAAAGGAGATGTGCTTACTGCAAATATGGTGGTGCCTGAAGCTTATACATTGACTGCGTTGGCTGCGCTGTTGATTACAAAGAAAGTATTAAAAAAGGATTTTAAATCAGGATATCAAACACCCGCTACTGCCTATGGGGCGGAGTTGATTATGGAAATAGAAGGTGTAAAAAGAGAACTTATTGCATAAAACCCACATCATTTCAATAGTGAGTCGTACCGGGCCCTGCTACGCCTTCCCCTGTGAATGGCATTCGTATTGGTCATAGAATGGCATTTTGCCCATGCAATCAACCCGGTTGATCGGCATCGGTCATTAAGTTACATTTTTCAGTAACTTAGGGTTCGCACAATATGACCTACAACCATGAAACACATATCTATATTAATTCCCAGAGGTGCCGCGTCCCTGGGCTGTATTGAAGGCACACATAAAATGTTCTTTAACGTGAATCGCTTCCTGACCGACCGGGGAGAAGATCCTTTATTCACTATCCAACTGGTAGGCCTGACCCACGATGCTATGGTATATGATGGATTTTGTAAAGTAACCCCGGATCTGAGTATACAAGATGACTTTACTACTGACCTGATCATTATCCCTGCGGTAAACGGGGAAATGGACAAAGTCATTGCCGCCAACAGCGATTTCTTCCCCTGGATCAGGGCACAGTATGCAGGCGGAGCGGAAGTCGCCAGTCTATGTGTAGGCGCTTTTCTGCTGGCAGCCACTGGTTTGCTGGATGGTAAGAAGTGCAGTACCCACTGGCAGTCTGAGCACCTGTTCAGAAAAATGTTTCCTGATGTGGAAATGGTATCTGACAGGATTATCACCGATGAGAACGGGATTTATTCCAGCGGAGGGGCAAATTCTTTCTGGAATTTACTCCTGTACCTGGTAGAAAAATATACTGACCGGGAAATGGCGATCTTCTGCGCGAAGTTCTTTGCTATTGAAATTGACAGGTTTAGTCAGTCGCCGTTTATCATGTTCCGCGGACAGCGGGATCATCTGGATGATGATATTAAGCGGGCACAGGATTTTATTGAGCAAAACTTTCAGGAGCGGATCACGGTTGATCAATTGGCATCGCTTTGTACGATGGGGAGAAGGAGTTTTGAAAGGAGATTTAAGAAGGCAACCAGCAATACGGTTTCTGAATATATTCAACGGGTGAAGATAGAAGCTGCCAAAAAAGGGTTTGAAACCAGCCGTAAAAATATTAATGAGGTGATGTGTGAGGTGGGGTATGCGGATAATAAGGCGTTTAGAACTGTATTTAAGAGGAAGACGGGGTTATCGCCGGTGGAGTATCGGAATAAGTATAATAAGGAGGCGATTGCGGTGTGAGAGCGTCAGTAGCAGGATAAAGCAACGATTACAGTATAAAGCATGCAGTTGTTGGATAATGGCGGCGATTGCTGTATAAAGAAACGATTGTAATGTAAAGCAGGCAGTTGCAGGATAATGGCTATTGTAATATAAATATGCGGATGCAGTCGTAGTATAAAGTAAAAGGTTGTATCAATAATAAATAAACCTCCTGAGTATCACTTAAACGAATAGTTGATTCCATCAGGTATCTGAATGATGTTTCTATCAGACCTAAAAAAACGAGCGTGTATCAAAAATAAATAAACCTCCTCAGAAGTGCTTAAAGGACTACCTATCTCCATTAGGTATCCGAAAAAACGAGGCCGTATCATACTTAAGATACAGCCTCGTTTTTTTCGGTTCTTGATGGCGCAAGGAAGACCTTGATATAATGCTGGTTTTTGTTTTAGAAAACCAGATTCTAATTTTATTGCTTTACAGCCAGATTTTAATTGTTATTGTTTTACAACCAGTCCTTCGCCTGGCACCCATTTATCATATTCCATTTGTTTCGCTATCTGTATAGCCACATCATGTCCACGTAATTTCTCTACCAGGTGCAGCGCCCCATCTATACCAGCAGAAATTCCTGCGGTTGTTAATACATTTCCATCCTCTACAAAACGTTTATCAGCCAGTACTGTGCTGTTTGGCAATGCTTTTCGCAGGTTTTCAATGCTGTTGTGGAAAGTAGTCACTGTTTTATGATCCAGGATACCGGCTTTGCCAAGGATAAAGGCACCGGTGCATACGGACATAAAGTATTTGGTATTGGGAATCCGGGATTGAATCCATTTAATCACTTCAGGGTCATTGGCTGCTACATCATCATTGCCTCCAAAGGTGACAAAGATATCCGCAGGAGGGGCATTTTCGATACTGTAGGTAGGTAATACCTTGAGTACACCCTGGGCATGAAGCGGGTCAGTCGTCTTGGATACGATATAGATATTGCAGCCTGCATAGGAAAATACTTCCAGTGGGCCTGCAAAGTCCAGGACTTCAATGCCGTCGTAGAGGTAGAAGCAGACGTTTAGTTTCTTGATTTCATCTCCTTTTTTAATCAGCTTCATGCCACAGTGGGGGCATTTGCCGGGTTGGGTGAAGGTGAGGGTGTCACAGCTGGGGCCATTGCAGGGTGGGCAAATATAGGTTTGTGCGCTGGCAAAGGCGGTCAACATGGTAAAAAGCACGATTGAAATGATCCGTTTCATAATGGCGGTAAGTTTATGGGACAAAGGTAGGAGGTGAAAAAAGGAGGAAGAAGGACAAGGAAGGAAAGAATCGGGACATCTTTAAAAGCCATCTTTACGTTTCATCTTAACAAGCCAACTTAACAGCTCACCTTAACAACCCACCTAACAACTCATCTTAACAGCTCACCTAACAACTCATCTTAACAACTCACTTTAACAGCTCACCTTAACAGCTCACCTTAACAACCCACCTTAACAACTCACTTTAACGACCCACTTTAACAACTCACTTTAACGACCACCTTAACAACCTCATTACACCTTGGACGGCAACGCTCCCGTATGTTTTTTCACCATCGTCCTCAACTGCACCACACTTTTAAACCCACATTGCTGCGCCACAATCGTAACCTTGTTTTTCTCCTTTAACAAATTAACCGCTTTCTCCACCCTCAGTTTATCAATATACTGCCCAATAGTAATCCCGGTTGCAGCTTTAAACATCCTGGTCAGATTCCGTGAACCAGTGTGCACCTGCGCCGCTAAAGTATCAAGAGATAGCTTCTGGTCAAGATGATGAATGATAAAATCCTGTACCTGATGAATATGATTATTAATATGCCGGCGATATTGCAGATAAACGCTTTGCTGGGAATCGTCGCCATCACGGCGAATATACACCACCAGCTCAGCAGCCAGTTGCCAGGCAAAAGCCGGACCATGGCGTTCTTCAATAATAAATAGCGCCAGGTCGATACCTGTGGTAATGCCGGCACTGGTGTAGATATTACCACTTTTTACAAAGAGGCGGTTAGTGAAAACCTTTGTATCCGGATATTCCTCCTGCAGGCGTTGGGTATATTTCCAGTGGGTCGTACAGCCATGTCCATTTAGAATACCGGCGGCAGCCAGGGCAAAGGAACCTGTACATACTGAGCAAAGGGTGGCACCAGCGTGAGCAATGTGGATCAACCAATCACTGAGTGCATGATTGTCCGCCTGCAACTGAAACCCGGGAATAAAAATGATGTCATCCTGCCGGATCGTAATATCATTAATGTGTTGGAGCTGGCCAATCATCAAACCGGAAGAGCAGGCTTTTTCCGGTTGATCGGAGAGATAAATAATTTCATAGGGATGCCCATATTCTGCTGCCTCGTAGAACACCTGTACAGGTCCGGCGAGATCGAGAATGTGCGTTTGACTGGCTATGAAAAATATGACCCTGTTGACCATCAGGGTAAAGGTAGCCGATTTTTGTTATAACTTAGAGTTATGAAAACTTTATATCCCTATTTGCTGGCGGCCATGGTGCTGATGATCGCCTGTAAAAAAACAAGATATTATTCGAGATCACAGATTGTTCCCAATATGCTGACGCCGGTGGATGTGAGTAAGAATATCGCGTTTTCGGCAAGTTTTACATTGGCATGGAATGAGATGAGGAAACAGGTAGGTGCGCCAATTAATAATAAGGCGAAGGCGGTGAAGTGGATGAATGATAGTCCGTTATCAGAGGATCTGTTAGGTCCTAAGGAGTATAAAAAGGATGTGAGGATAGATGGGGCGCAAATTACTTTACTGGTTAATTTTCAAAAGGATTTAGGGTTTGAAGTGCCGATGCAACCACTGCATCAGCCATTTACTTTTAATGGTAAGCCAGTGAAAGCATTTGGTATGATAGATTATGATCCGGAAATCATTGGAGAAGCGCACCTTATTTATTATAGAGATGAAGATCATTTTGTCATGAACTTAGATTCAAAGGATAAGTCTTCAGATATGATATTGGCCAAGGGATTTAATAAGGGTGCTAACCTACATGTCATCCTGCAGCAAGTCCAGGGCGCCATCAGAAAGGGAACGACGATTACGGAGTATGCTTCATTGCAGATACCGGTACTGAAATTTATGGAGGAAGAGCACTTTAAGGAACTGGAAGGAATTGATTTTAAGGCAAAAGGACAGAGCTATAAAATAAAAACCGCCCGTCAGAAGACCTCATTTACATTGGATCAGGAAGGCGCGAAAGTAGTGGATGCTGCAGAATTGGCAGTAGCTGCGGCTACATTGGATTCAGGAGAAGTGAAGCGTCCACCCAATCTTATTTTTGATAAGCCATTTGTTGTGTTGTTGCAAAAGAAGAAATCCGCATTCCCTTATTTTATGTTGAAAGTGGAAAATGATGAAATCATGGATGCCAATAATGAAGAATAAGTTTACTTCAATAAATTAAGGATGTAAGCTTTATGATGGTGGATGGCAATGAAGCAGGCTAAGCTTACTTCAATAAATTAAGGATGTAAACTTTATGATGGTGGATGGCAATGAAGCAGGCTAAGCTTACTTCAATAAATTAAGGATGTAAATTTTATGATGGTGGATGGCAATGAAGCAGACTAAGTTTACTTCAATAAATTAAGGATGTAACCTTTATGATAGTGGATGCTAATAAAGCAGGCTAAGCTTAAGTCAATAAATTAAAGGATACAAAAATAATGGTGATGCTGATGCACACCAGTGCGGCAAGAAAGATATAATCAGCTGCCGTCTCCAATTTTTCACTCCACTGTGGCCTGGAAGAACGCAGGGATAGGAAGGAAAACAAACAGCTGGCCATCAGCAATATAGCCGCTATACCTGTTACATCATCAATCACAGTAACGTGATTGAACCGCGCTACCTTGATAGATGTCAATACGATCAGGCAAAAGCCTAACAAATTCGTAGAGGTATTTAGTATATGTGGTGATTTCCGATCCTTAGTCATAACAGTAAATTACGACAAAATTAAGGGTATTGATAATCAATGCCCCCTATGTGGATTTTGTTTTCATAGATATTCTTTATATATTTGCACCATGTTTACTCATAACTCATATCGTACAGTAATAAGGGCAGTAATTGCCAGTACTTGTATCGTCTTTATTTAAGACGGGGAGGCAGCCTTGCACCCGGATATGTTGTATCATCTACTACACACTCCCACAATCGCTTTTATTGTTTTTCAAGTAAGCCTTGTCTCCCCCGTGAGTCAAATTAATCTTTTAGCAATTATATTATTTTACAGCATGATGCTCCTGACAATTAAATTATTGATTATCGTAATTACCAGACTAGTCCGGTAACAGGGAATGCATTTGCACATAGCAAGCGCCTCTCGTTACCAAACGGGAGGCGCTTTTTTTTAACATTTATTTTATGAAACGTTTATCTCAATATAGGAATATAGGAATCATGGCCCATGTCGATGCCGGTAAAACTACCGTCACTGAACGTATGTTGTACTACACGGGTTTGACGCATAAATTAGGTAGTGTCGATGAAGGGAATACTGTCATGGATAGTGATCCGCAGGAAGAAAAACGTGGTATCACGATATCTTCTGCTGCCATTACTACTTATTGGCAAGATCATCAGATTAATCTGATCGATACCCCCGGTCACATTGACTTTACGGCGGAAGTAGAACGTTCACTGCGCGTGTTGGATGGTGGTGTCGTGGTGTTCTGTGCGAAGTCCGGTGTACAACCACAATCTGAAACGGTGTGGAGACAAGCGGATAAGTATGGAGTGCCGAGAATTGTGCTCATCAATAAGATGGATAGACAGGGTGCGGACTTCCAGCATGTAGTCCGGGAGATTAGAAATATGTTGCAGGCGAATGTGGTGCCGGTGCAGATACCGATTGGTGCAGAGGATAATTTCTCTGGTGTGATTGATCTGATCACTATGGAGGCATATGTGTGGAATAGTGATGATGGTAAACAATTTGTGGTTACTGAGATACCTGCTACTTTGCAACAGGCTGCTTTGCAGGCAAGGCAAACATTGCTGGAAGAGTTGTCATTGGTTGATGAGCATATCTTTGAAAAGTACACAGATGATCCGGCTAGTGTAACGAATGAGGATTTAGTTACTGCTGTCAGAAAGGCTACGCTGAGTCGTGTGTTGATACCTGTGCTGGCAGCGGCGGCGTATCGGAATAAGGGTGTACAGCCTTTGCTGGATGCGGTGGTGCGTTATTTGCCTTCTCCTGTGGACGTCGAAAGCCCATTGGCTGAAGAAGGTGAAGGTCGATCTTCTGTGGGAAGTGAAAGTTCGTTTTCAGCAGAACGCGAAGGTCAATCTCTTGCGGGAAGTGAAAGTCCGTTGGCAGCAAAAAGTGAACGTCTTTCTCCTACTATAATCGAAAGCCCGTTGGCAGCGTTAGCATTCAAGATCATGGCAGATGAGTATGCCGGCAAGTTGACTTTGGTGAGAGTGTATACTGGTGCGTTGCGTACTGGTGACATGGTGTGGAATAGTCGTACGAATAAGAAAGTACGTGTCAGCAGATTGCTGCGTATTATGTCTGACAAGTTTGAAGCCGTGGAAGAAATTGGTGCTGGTGATATTGGTGCGGTAGTAGGTTTGAAAGAAGTGCGTACGGGTGATACGCTGTCTGATCCTGCGCATCCTGTTTCTTTGGAAAGCATTCATTTCCCTGAGCCAATGATTGGTTATGCGGTGGAAGCGAAACTGGCGAAAGATGCGAACAGGTTGGGTGAGGTGCTGGCAAGATTGGTGGATGAAGATCCTACATTGCAGGTAAGTGTGGATGCGGCTTCCGGACAGACGATCCTGAAAGGTATGGGTGAGTTGCACCTGGAAGTTGTACTTGAAAAGATAGCGACGAATTATCAGTTGGAAGTGAGTAAGGGTCAACCGCAGATTGCTTATAAGGAGGTGTTTACATCTTCTGTTATCCACAAGGAAGTGTATAAGAAGCAGAATGGTGGTAGTGGTAGTTTTGCGGTGATTCAGTTTGAACTGGGACCTCGTGCGGATGGGTTAGCTGGTTTGGAGTTTGTGAATGAGATTAAGGGTGGTGCAATTCCCAGAGAATATATTCCTGCTGTGCAGAAAGGTTTTGAAGAGGCAATGAAGACGGGTGTATTGGCTGGGTATCCGATGCAGTCTATGAGAGTGCGGTTGTTGGATGGTGTGATACATGATAATGATTCTCATGCGCTGGATTTTGAACATGCTGCGATTATTGGTTTTAAGAGTGTGGCGGCGCAGGCAAGGCCAAGGTTGTTGGAGCCAGTGATGAGTGTGGAGGTGACTACGCCTGAAGAATATACAGGTGTGGTGACGGGGGATATGAATAGAAGACGTGGTATGATAAGGAATATGGAAATGAGAGGGAATGCGCAGGTGATTACTGCAGATGTGCCGTTGGCAGAGTTGTTTGGGTATGTGGATACGTTGAGATCGTTGTGTGCGGGAAGGGCTGCTGTGTCGATTACGTTTGAAGGGTATGAGCAGGCGCCGGCTAGTGTGGTGGTGTGATGGAATATCGTTCCAGATTATGTAAAATCCCGATAAATCAGGAGGTCAGCCGAATCTTTTTGGCTGGCCTCTTGTATATTGAATATGAGCGTATTATATTTGTCTTCCTAGCTATCCAACTTTTATTAGCATGATTGTTGTTTAATGTCAGCCAAATATATGCATTCTATGAAACGGTATCTCTATGCGCTATTACCTCTATTGTATATACTTCCAGCCTGCCAACCGCATAAACAACCCATTGTTCATAATGATAGCACTGTTACAGATACTATGGTAGCTGCAGATACTGCAGAGACTTATCCTGCTGTTGCACGTGCTGCATTTAATATGAGCAAGGTACCAAAGACGAATTTAGATTTGGGGGATTTCCCTTTTTTCCCTGCGCCGAAGGGGTATCAGTATAGGAATGTGAAGTTGAAAGATAGAGGTGAGGAATATTTTCTCGCTGATGGGAAATTGATGCCGGTGGAAGGGAAGACGTTTAAGGCGGAGTTGGTGAGGGAGGAAAGTAAACCGGCAATGTTTAGTATTTCGAAGGTGGAGAAGAGTTATGATAAGATGATAACGAGTGTGGGAGGTGTGAAAGTAAGTACCGATATACCAACAAAGGCGGAGATGGAGAGAGTGGGTGATGATGAGATTTATGATAAGGAGAGAGGATTTACTGTGGGGTTCGGGGGGATTGAGTTGAATACGTATGTGTTGAGGAATAGAGGTGCAGAGGTGTGGGTACAGTTGAGTATGAATAATGTGTATGGGGCGATTTGTATTATACAGAAAGGGGAATTTGTGAAGGGGATGAAAGAGGGGGATGTGAGGAGGGATTTGTCGGAGACGAGTAGGATTGAGTATAATGATTTGATGGTGGATAGTGAGGGGGTGGTACCGGAGGTGGATACGCTGTTACAACAATAGATGGGGGGATTGAGAAGATAGGGGAGTCATGGTTTGGTTGATAGAAGTTAGTGTGTTAAATGGTTAGGTTGATTGAGGTGTGTATTGAATGTTTCGATTGATAGAAATTAGCGCAGTAAGTCGTTTGATTAAGATGCGTATTCAATGTTTTGATTGATACAAGAACGTATAAAATAGTTTTCTTTATAGAAGAGCGCATTTGCACGAAAGCAAATGCGCTCTTTTTAATATGGGTAAGTTAATATTACTTTCCCATTTGGTAATATGAACTTACCCGGAGTGATTTTGCCAGTCCAGAAATTAATAAACCCAAGTTCTACTTTTATCTGCTGGTCTTCAGGAATACCAAAGAACATGGTTCCTTCATTAGGTTTAGATTCAGGTTGCAGTTTAAAATCTGAAATCCTTCTTTCACTTTTTTTATTCATTTTGTTGGTTTTTATTTATGACTTAAATAAAATATGATGCATATGATGAATGGGAATATGCAAAATATTGCATGTTTTAATGCTTTGTTGTAATATCCTTGTTTGCGTATAACAACCTTACTATTAAAATCAATGGAGCCTTTTAATTCCTCTAAATACGAGTTTTTTATTTGCTGATTTATCTGCTCTTTTATTTCATCTGTAAGCTCAGACTCATTAGAGAAAGCAGCTTCCATCTCTGATCGTACTTTTCCGAAGTACCATTGGGGTACCAAAAGAAATGGAATGACGATTGGAAATAAGAATCGAATCGCATACACAAATGATATCAGGAAAAGAATTCCAAATAACATCAATGCAATAAAATACCAGGTATTAAATGGTAAAGAAAAAAAATCTTTGCATATTGAAACCAGAAATGCAGATATGCCTGAATAAATAATTAAAATGTTTGATACCCGACTAATCGTTTTATCATATTCGGTTCTTATTGCTGTATCCCGTTTTTCATTTGCTTCTATGTAATGATCAAAATTGTAAAATGAGGTTGACATGTTGTGAATTTTGGTTTTTCTACAATGGAATTGTCTATCTAAAGCTAACGAATATAGGTTGAAAAAAACGCAACTAATTCAATATTTTTTTCAGTTTATAATGTGGTTTTTTAAATGATAATGCCATTGTTATTTATAAGAAAAAGCGTTACTTACTGCAAGTAAGTAACGCTTTTTCTTAAGGTAAATCACCTGAGAATTATTTCTGCAGAACCATCATGCTATTCATGATAAACGTCCCCTCTCCTTCTGCTACAATATTATATACAGGCTGCGTACCATTCGCTTTTTCTGTTTTATTTACCACTACATAAGTGAGTACCTGTTTGCTTTGCTCATCTATACACAACAACTCTTCTCCATCTCTCACCTCTCCCATCTTCTTCTTCCCTGCTGATGTTTGTATGGGATGATTCGGTGTTGCCTGTAGTATCTTTCCAGAAATACTTACTACATGTGCATCCTGTGTATCATTCGCTACTACATGCACCGCCAGTAATTGCGTAATTGCATAATTTGCCGGTTGATGTACCACCAGTTCTTTTACTTTCATAATACTGGTCGTATGTGTCACCGCATCAAGACTAATGATTTTATCTCCGGGCAGAATGTTCTTTAGTGTCTTCTGCGAACCATCGGCAAGTGTCACCTGTTCATCTCCCGGAAAACAAATGTCGGTACCATACGTTGCGCCTTCTGCTTTTACATCTTTCCCCGCATTCATGGATTTATATAATTGGAAACTAAACTCGCGCGAGAGCACGTAGGATAATTTCAATACATAGTTTTTCTCTACTTTGTCTATCGCATGAATATCTTCGAAATACTTATTCCAGATTTCAGGATTACTGTTGAACAAAGGCAATACCGCTGTGTATAAAGTACCTTTCTCATTTGTGTAGAATATTACAGTGCCAATATCCATCATACTGTCTTTGGCCACCAGGCGATAAAGGTCGATACGTTTCTTCAATCCATCATCTCCCGTGATGATATACGGTTTGCGCATTTCATAGCGATCCAGTACGTACGCGTTGTTGAACTTTACATACGTATCGTTATCCAGGTCTTTTACTGTAAATGTCTTTGCTCTGTCGTATTCGTCCGTGCGAATGGGTCTTGATTGTGCGAATGCTGTGTATATCCAACCAAAACAAAAATATAATAATAGTAGTGTGCGCATAATTCTATTTAAGATAATTCTTTAAAAGCAGCTGCAAATGCCTGCATTTCATCCAGACGACCAATGCTGATCCTGCACCAATCCTCGTTATTTAGTTTCCAGTTGCGCAGCCCTACACCCCTTTTGCCCATTTCTTCTACAAATCGCTGGCCTTCCATTTTTAAGGGGAACATGACGAAGTTGGTATGAGATGGAATATACGTATACCCCTCTTTCTTCAGTGTTTCATACAAGAAGCGCTTGCTGGCTTCCATCTTCTTTTTCACTTCATCTATATAAGGTTTGTCATTATAACTTGCCAATGCAGCAGTTATAGCTGGTAATGACAATGCATATCCACCGGCAGCGGAATAATGGCTTAATAGATCGATCATAGCTGGTTGGGCGATGACATAACCAATACGAAGTCCGGCCAGCCCATATACTTTTGAAAAGGTGCGCGCGATGATGAGGTTCTGTCCTTTCTTTACGCTTTCTATAAGTGTAGTAGCCGCTGGATCAGGGAGGTAATCAATGTAGGCTTCATCTACAAAGACAGGGACTTTTTTAGATACCCGCTCGCAGAAGTCTTTTAATTTTGCTACGTCTACAATGGTGCCCGTAGGGTTGTTGGGATTGCAGATGTAAACGAGTTTCGTGTCTTTATTAATCGCCTTTTCCATTGCATCCAGATCATGTGTGTAATCTGCTTTTAACGGCACTTTGATCCAGGTAGCTTTTATTTTTTCACAGCGGGTGGGTAAGTCATCGTAAGTAGGGTCTGCGCTGACGACATTTCCACCATTACTTAATAATGTAATAGCAGTTCCTAATAGTAAAGGAGATGATCCCGCACTTGTCATGAGCATTTTTGCATCGAGACCTTCATAGGCGCAAATTTTTGCTTCCAGGTCTTTGAGTAGCATGAATGGATATTGATAGCCATTGTCCATACTGTCTATCATCGCTTTTTTAGCAATTGTGGAAGGGCCGAATGGGTTTTCATTGGCAAATAAGCGGGCTTTGAGTATGCCGGGAATGCGGGGCTCAATAGCGGCATCGGCATGTAAACCCGTGAGCGGAGATGTCGTTTCTGCAGATAAACTGGTCAATGAGGTCTGTAGGTTGTTGGCCGCTAACCCGGAATGACCTAAAGCTGAAACGGGAGGTTCTAACGTTGTAACAGAAGCCTCCGCAGCAGGCGCCGCCTGCAACCCTTGCAACATAGGTGGCAACATTGTCAACCCTCCCGTAAATAGGGCGGTGGCCTTTAACCAATCCCGCCTGTTAATTGATTTGTTGGTGGTACGCATCATCATAAGTTTTTAGATGTTGGTTGTAATTGGATAAGAGATCCGTTGTTCTGATACCCTCGCATGTAAATCCGTCACTGTCCTTCTTGCAGATTCTAACGCTCCTGCCATCCATGCATTCAGATAAGTTGTATGCTCCCCTGCAAAGTATACCCGCTTATCTGCCTTCAACAGGCTTTTATAATGTGATTGTCTGGTTGCACTATTATACAAGGCCCATCCGCCCATGCTATAAGGTGTCTTATGCCAGCTCACTGAAAATGAACTTTCAAATTCTTTATCATATTGCGGATGTATCAACCGCCCCTTATCCATCGCTAATTTTTCTCTTTGCTGGTGCGACAGGCTCCCTGTCTGTCGCGCTTTCTCATTAAAGTTGTAATAACCTAGCAGTATTCCTTTCTTAGATAGATAATCATATGACGGATAAAAGATCTGGGTGAGTTCATTGTTCGTATGTGTAATACCTCCGTAGATGTGTTCATCTTCTTCCCAGAACCTTCTCTTGAACTGCATGCCTATTTTGCCCGTGATCATGTAAGGAATGTAGTCAATCGCGCGACTCACATCTGAAGAGAAGTTGTTATCCACATTACTCAGCACTGGTGTGGGGATCGTACAAATACAATAGTCGGCAACGATTTCTTTGGCGCCTTTGCTGTCTTTATAACTAATCTTCACACTTTCTGCCTGGTTGTGAATGCCCGTCACTTCGCAGCCAAAATGTATACATTGCCCTACCTTCTTCTCAAAAGCTTTTGGAATCTGGTCATTGCCGCCAATCGCCTGGAACATGGTCATCTGTAGTTCATATACATATTCTGATACATTGTAGAAGTCAGGATCAGCAAGACCGGAATTGATAATATCCGCCAGACTATGCGCCGGTGCGATTTTGCCGGGAAGTTCGCCGGCGCCGGGACCCTCGATGTACCCTCTTCTGTCGGAGGCTTTGTACAATTTATCGATGTCCAATCCTCCTTCTGCCCTTAGGTATTCCAGTATTTTCTGGGTATCTTCAGTTGTAAGACCTGTGTCGAGTTTGTGCTGATCTATCGCTTTGGCAAGTAGTTCCGCTGTATATCCCCGGAGATCGTTGTGAATTTCCCGGACCCGGATCTTCCTGTTGGAAAGCGATCCTTTGCCTTCGGCGAAGAAATAGGCCGCTTCGTTGATGTTGTTATACACCTGGATCGGCACCTGCAACTCTCTACAGTAATGCAATGTCAATGCATGGTGATGCGGGATACGCGATGGCCCCGCATTGAAATAAAGCCCTTCGTCGAATGTAGCCGTTTGTACAGGAAGATCGGTTTCAGTATGCGTCGCTCCCTTTCGGATACTCCATACACGCCCTCCTGATCGCTGCCGGGCTTCAAGAATGGTGCATTGGTAGCCGAGTTTTAATAGTTCATAAGCCGCTGCCATTCCTGCAAGACCGGCGCCTAGAATGATAATGTGTTTACCCTTGCCACTGCCATTGAGCGAAAAGGCATGCGCAGGCGCTTCCTGTAACATCCCTAAAGCCAGCATGGCCGGATAGGCGGCAGCCATTGTTCCTGTTCTGGTGAGGAACTCCCTTCTGGAAATTGACATTTTGGTTGATATATGGGTTGTTCTGGTAATACTTCCTTGCTGGTATTAAAATAAGAATAATTAAGGAGGATTTATAGTAACTTGATTGTATGATTTAAATTTATATATATGGTAGATGAGATTCTTGGTACCTGGGAAAATGACCTGGACGATGGTAGTGGTTTACATGGCATATGGGGATGGGCTTATGAATTTAAAGCTGATGGGAGTGGTACTTATTACTCCTGGGAAAAACAAACGCTGACTCATCAGGACAAATTTTCCTGGGAACGGATCGGTGATAAGGCTATCAGGAAAAAGGATGCCGATGATTATCAATGGGAAACGATCGAATATGCTATTACAATTGTATCCGCGCCTTATAGTGGCAGGTTGCGAAAATTGACTTATAGGGAAGTGGAATTGTTTCAATATGTAAAATAAAACCTCCCCCTGCGAAGGTTTACTGGCAAAAAGAGAAATCCTTTCAACACGTAAAATAAAACCTCGCCCCTGCCAACAGACAAAAGGCGAGGTCTATCCATTATTGTTTGACCAGTTTCAGGGTATTACTACCTGCTGAATTTTCTACTTTTATTAAATACAGGGATTGTGGCAAACTACTCACATCCATCGTCAACTGATTATTACCTGCCGGAAACTCTTTATCCACCACTGTCTTTAGCAACTGCCCATTCGAACTGTACATCCTAATCTGTACCCGATCTGTCTTTTCATTATAAAAACTAATAGCAGCGGTATTGCTAGCTGGATTAGGGTACACCTTTGTATCTGTCAATTCAGGTTTTACAGCTGCTACTGCTCTTGCTGATGAACTACAAGCACCTGCAGTGGGTGTTGTGCCTGTTACTTCCAACCAGTCTATCAATGCAAATTCTGTAGAAGAGAGTGTTTCAATCCTAATCGTATTCACACCTGCTGCCAATGTAGCTGTCACTGCTGCTGTCGTGGTCCATGCCGTCCAGCTGGTAGTTTTGGGGAATGATACACTTGATACTGCGGTGCTGCCATTGACTAATAACCGTGCAGTGGTCGATACGGTTGCACCTCCATTTGAATAACGGAATACAAATGAATAAGTTCCTGCGGCAGGCACGCTCACACTGTAATTCACACCTTTGCCACTTGCGTTACTCAGGTTGATATAATATCCGCCATCAGCACCTGAATAGGTATTTTGTCTGCTGCCATCAGCACTACAATATCCACCGGTACTTGTTGCAGCATCGTCTATATGCAGGGTAGAACCTCCACCAGTACTGGTACTGGTGAAACTGGCGGTTACAGATAGGTTTGAAGTGACTGTTACTGTAGTCGTAGTAGAAGTACCACTCGCACTACCTCCCCAGCTGCTAAATGTATATCCACTGGCAGGTGTAGCTGTTAAGGTTACTACAGTGCCTGAAGTGTATGAACCGCCACTTGGACTCAAAGTAACTGTTCCCCCTGCTGATGGAGATACTGTTACGCTCACGGTATAAGTAGAAGGATTCGTACTACCACCGGATTCACGAGCACCAATATCAGGTGCAGAACCGGAATAGGTAATGCCTGTAGTAGTTACACCTTTGTCTATCATATCACTACCACTTGCCAGTGCGAGGAAGGTGCCCAGGTTTGGACTGCCATCACTGTTTTTAGTTACAGCAGGAGAAAGACTCTGGAAGTCGGCACTGCTTACTACCAGGCCTCCTGTGTTAGAGCTGGCGCCACTCTTCCACCATACATTCGTTGGCGTTACATCTGTACCATTGGTGGCATCAGATGAACCTGCATTGTAAGAAAGGTTGTTTTTGAAAGTAGCTGTACTACCCGTGCGGAAGTTGAAATTAGATTCCGCATTGTTGTAACTGGTGTTGTTGGTCACTTCGATCGCCCCTGGGTTGTTGTTGTCCGTAAAGCCATGGTGGCCATTGTTGAATGATACACAACGACGCACGATATGTGCTACTGCAATACCGCTACCACCTAATTTAAATCCATTCTTATCACCATCGCCGGAGGTACCGCCGCTACTCAGCGTACCATTGCCATATGCGAGGCAATTAATGAGGGTGACAGGACCAATAGGGCCTGTGTCATCTTTTGCATAAAGATCGTATCCATCATCGATGTTGTTGTGAGAGATACAACCATTGAATACATTGCCTGTGCCACAGGTGAGTTTAGCAGCAAACCCATCGGCGTCTTCATTGTCTGGGTCCTGGTTGTCGTACGCTTCGCAATTGAGGATGGTGTTGTTCGTAGGCCATGAAGCGAGGGTGGTGTTTGACGTCACGTAGCGACTCAATTGCAGACCGCTATCGTGGTTGCCTTTAAAGATACATTTTTCGATGATGTTGCTGTTGCCCGCCAACAGCATGCCATTGTCGCCAGCACCCTGGATGGTGATACCTGTCCAATGCCAGTAGTCGCCATCGAGGATGACGCCACGATTGGCATCGGCAATCGCCATGCTGGAAAAATCTAATACAGGGGTTTCCCCAGTATAGGCAACGACACTCTTGTACGCAGAAGAAGTACCATTGTTACTGGCAGTGATAATCACGGAAGCAGATAAGCTATAGGTGCCTCCTCTTAAGTAAATGGTGTTGCCAGCGGTTACCGTTGCCAGTGCGTTGGCAAGTGTAGTCGGGGCACTGATGCTGGTGCCGGTGTTCGAGGCTGATCCGCTGGGGGAAACATAGAGGGTTTGCGCATAGGAGAGGTTAGCTCCTGCCAAACATAGCAGCGCTAGTAGAAGTGTTTTCATAACGGAGAGTTATTTTACCTGAATTTACATGGATTTGTTTGGCAGGTGATCAGGTATGGGTAGATATATTTACGCAAACGTTTGCGGGTCAAGGGTTTTCGGTGATAGCATGGCGCAGTGAGATGCGGCTATTGCATTGAGTGATAAGGGCATGAAAAGGAAACATTCATCTGTATGAAGTGAAAAATCATGCATAAGCAACGTGTGATTTCCGAAAAAAAATGAGTAAATAACCGGGGTTAAATATCCAATAACCTCCTGTGATAATTTACCTGGCCTAAATGATACATTAAATGTCCGCTTAAGTGTACTAAAAAATGTCCTGTATATATCGGTCCGCCAAATACTTCTATCGGATATAATGCTTCTACCTGTTCAGGTGTCAGCTCATCCATTACTTTATCAATCACCACAATCGTATCCTCAATCATTTTAATCAATGTAGTTCTCGCTACATCTTTCTGAGAAAATTCCAATTCACGGTGACGGACATATCCTGTGTTCCCCAGGTGTAAACCTATAAATGTATTCAGATTGCCAACAAGATGCAATGCGAGATTTCCCGCACTGTTACTAATCCCTTTCTCTGTATACCAGATTTTACTTTCATTAGTATATTGTGATAGTTCCTGAACCAATTTTTCAAGGTCTCTGCGAAAGAGTGTTTTAAGAGTAGTAGTGAGCATATGTATTATGTATTATCAAAATGAAATTAATACTTTTGCCTGAATAAGCTAAATCCATGTATAAAAGCCTTCTATTTATCCTTCTCGCAGGCGTAGTCGCATGTAACTCCTCTGGGAAAAAATCAGTCAATACCCCAGATTCCTTGTTAAGTCATTCAGTAAGCGTTGATACAGGCATTATGACTGAAGGCGCGCCTCCTGTAAATCCGGAAGCTGTACCTGATACTGTCAGGATCGAAGGGGATTTTAATGGAGATGGAAATTTGGATTTGGCATATGGCGTATTGTACAGAAAAGCAATGGAAAAAGAAGGTCAGGATGAGTATGTGATCCGGTTTTCAAATCCGGATATCAAACCTTTGGTAACAGGTTTTGGGGAAATCAGGTTGATTAATGAAGGGGATTTAAATAATGATGGCAGAGATGATCTTTCTGTATACCAGGCGCCTTTGCATGGATGTACCTATGTGATGAGTAGTTGGTCGTTTACGAAAAGTGGATGGAAACAGTTAACAGATCCATGGCTGGTGTATAACGGGTGTAATTATTTAAGTGATGAGGATTTGCAGAACAGGATTGTGTTGGAAGATGGAATTCTGTATTATTATCAGGAAGATCCGAATGATGAGCACATGACTTTAGTCAAGAAAGAAATGGGGGTAAAATAAAAGACGGACACCCGTCTTTTATTTGTTTCGACCTTTTTCGCCCGGGTAAAAAACATAGGCGGGTTCACTCTGCCAATACTCTTTTGTATCGATATTCATGGCAGAGATCCTTCCCATAAATGCCGCGCCTGTATCCACATTCCACACATTGCAGGCATTCATTGGTGTGGTGATATCATAATTCACCGTGGGCGTATGGCCAATGAAAATCTCTTCAAATAGTAATAATCTTTTCGGGTAGAGTATTGAATCTTTTTTGATCCGCTTATCCATACACAGCGCCATTTCCCACAGCGACCGGTCCCAGTAAAAGTTTGTATCGTAATGTTCTTTCTCTGGACCATGCATACTTGCAAACCCTGCATGCAGGAATAACCTGTTCTGATCATCTACATAATACAAGGTAAGCCTGTTAAACCATTCCAGGTGTACTAACCGGCGTTCATAAGATATATTTTCATAACTGGCTATGGTTTGCTTACCACCGTTCCTGTACCACACCGGGTCCGGATCTTCTCCATTCAGCCAGCGTTCGCACCAGGCATCGTGATTCCCTTTGATGATAAGGCAGTCATATTTTTCCTGCAGCACCATCAGGTATTCAACCACCTGTGCGGATTGCGACCATCCATCTACATAATCGCCCAGGAATATAAGTCTGTCCGTTGGTTGCAACAGGAGTTGACCTAGTAGTTGTTCCAATGCTTTTAATGCGCCATGAATATCTCCAATTACAAACGTCCGGGCCATTAGATATTGAATTTGACCTGCAAGTTAGCAATCAGTTCTTCAATTCTATCCTTTCCTGCTAAAATGTTTAACCATTCGGCAGGAATTTCTTCCCAACCGTAGTGCATGCCAGCGAGTCCACCCGCTACTGCTGCGGTAGTATCGGTGTCATTGCCGAGATTGACAGCGGTGAGCACAGCTTCTGCATATGTATTTGTATGGATGAGTATCCAGATAGCTGCTTCAAGTGTGCGTACCACATAGCCGGTACCGTGAATCTCACTGATTGGTTTATCTAACAGTGAGCCGGAAAGTGTAGTTGCCAATATGTCCTGTTCTTTCTCGTCGGGTAAATTGTTCTCTTTGAAGTATTTGTTTACTTCATTGATGGCATTGAGATAGGCATCTACAGGTGGCTCGCCTTTCAGTATATGGAGAGCTACTTCCAGGTAAATAAAACAACAGGCGATGGAACGAATATGACGGTGTGTAAGACTTGATACATCCCGTACATGACAATAGCGATCATGTATATCCAGGTCCTTTATATAAAATAAGAGGGGAAGAATACGCATGAGGGAGCCATTGCCATTACAATCTTCATCGTTACCTCCTGCAGTGGTGGGAGGAGCACCCTGTGACAAATAATATATAGCGGTATTTGTGGCGTTACCTACGTCAAACACTTTACCGTGAGCCGTCCAATAAGCATGGTAGCGCCAGTTGACAAAGCGGTTCGCCAGGTCCTGGAGGTCATATCCTTTCACGAGTGTTTCTGCGAGACAGAAAGTTAGCGAACTATCGTCGGACCATGTACCTGCGGGTTGGCCGTGTGTACCAAATTCCCGCATGTTGGTGACAGGGTATTTTTCAAGTATGTCGCGTGACTGAAATTCAACGGGTACGCCCAGGGCATCGCCGACAGCGAGGCCCAAAAGGGCGTTTTTAATGGGAGTACTCATTGTGAAATGTATTTAGCCGGTACATGGTCTGTCAACCAAACACCGTTTGCAGATACAAAAAATGGGATGCCATCTCTGTGCATGTCACCACTCCGGATCGTTAAAATAACAGGTATGCCTCTGCGGCTGCCTATTTTGGTGGCAGTGGCTTTATCGATACTGAGGTGTACGTGTTGACGGCTCATTTTTTTAATACCGGTTTTCAGAATTTCGTCTACGAATGCGCCGGTGGTACCGTGGTAAAGGAACTCCGGTGGCGTAGTGACAGGGAGTTCCAGGTCTACCTGAACAGAATGTCCCTGGTTGGCTCTTATTTTAGAATGGTCTTCATTAAAAGCAAAGCGTTGTTTATCGCTTTCAGCCACGATGGTTTCGAGTTCTTCTCTGGTAATGCGTTTACGGCGTGCGGCAAGGGCAAGCAGGGTATCTACATCTGCCCAGCCGTTGTTATCGAGTTGCAGTCCGATGAGCTCCGGTTGATGGCGAAGGATGAGACTGAGAAATTTGGATGTTTCTTTTTGATTCATGGGATTATGATTTAAGTAGATCTCTCACGGCCATGAGTGCATAGCCGAGGAGATTCTGTCCCCGCCATTTTTCAGGGTATGGGGCGTTTACATTTGTAGCGGCCATGCCGATGCCCCAGATTCTATCCATGGGACTTGCTTCGACGATCACTTCTTTGCCTGTGTCGAGCAGGAATGCTTTGAGATCCGGGTGTTGTGAGAATTTGTGAAAATTCCCCTGGGTCACGATCTCTCTTTTGGCAGCATCCCATTTAGCAGGGTCGAAGTTGGCTACTTTTCTTCCGAGTGCTTTTACCGAAGCAGGGGAAGGTGTATTGAGAATTTGTTTTTCAATTTCAGTATCTCCGAACAGGGTGGCTTTGCCAGCCATCATCCAATGTTCGGCGGTGGGGTATGTCTTTTCATTTACGGTAAAGGGGGCATACCACCATTGGCTGAAACAGGATTTGGTAATACTGCCATCTTTGGAGGGTTGGTGGCCCCAGAAGAAGCAGAGGGTGGGGGTTGGTTTTTGGGCGATGAGCCAATTGTTGTCGTATGTCATCTTAATAAAATTTTGAAAGAGTATGGTGTAAAATGGGTGTTGTTGGCCGGATGAAATTTTCTCCGAAGAAGGCGTTGACGATGTGAATACCATTTAAAATATGATCGTTGAAATTCGCTAATTCTTCGGCGGGTACCCAGAGCTCCTGGTGAATGTCATCACCGACAGTTTGCGGAGCGTATTGTTGATAATAGGCGTCATCGATGTTGAAGGATGTGACGATACCACAATAGTCTGAGTTTTCATCCTGTGTATTCCATTCTCTGGCAATCTGTTCAGCATAGGCCTGGTTTAAAACAGGGTAAAAGATGGGCTGCCAGCTTAATCGGGGTGGAAAGCGGGTGCAGTTACTGTCAAGGATGAGTTGCAACTCTTTGATGCCTACGGGTCTGAATAATTTCATGGCTTAACCCAAATTCAGGTGAATACTTTTTAATTCCTTATTAAATTGATAGAGGTCGGGATGGCGGTTGTGCAATCCTTCCCTCTTATTGCCTGTATTAATAATGTATCCGGCATCGAGAATTTTGCGGCGAAAGTTCCTTCTGTCGATGTTGATATCCAGAATGCATTCATACAGTTCGTGCAGTTCCGGCATGGTAAAGAGGTCGTTGAGCAGTTCGAAGCCTACAGGGTAATAGAGGATCTGGTGCTGTAGTCTTTTCAATGCATCGGCGGCGATGATATCATGGTCAAAGCCGAGGGGTGGTAACTCTTTCACATTGAACCATTTCACATCATTAGCCATTGTGCCTGCGGTGATAGCGAATCGCGCGGGGTTGACCAGTGCATAGTGGGCAACGGCGATGGCGCGGCCTCTTGGGTCACGGTCGGGTTCGTCGTAGGTAGAGAGTTGCTCGAGATAGAGGTCGTCCATACCTAGTTTGGTTTTCAGAATGCGGGCACATGTATCACGGAGGCGTTCTTCCATGAGGAGGAAGGCGCCGGGGAGTACCCATTGATCTTTGAAAGGCGCTGTATTCCTGTTTAGCAGCAGGATGGAAAGGGTGCCCTGTTGATAACCAAACACGACGAGATCCGCTGCCAGCGATGGGTTTCTATAACTATGAAATGATGGCATTGGTCTTTGTGTTATTTTGACGCAAAGGTAGGGCGAGATTTTGATATGGAGAAATTATTTTATAGACGGGTGTTTTTAACGAGGGTATAAAATACACTTATTGAGCTGGGAATTCCTGGTTGGGTGCATGCGGTGTAATTGTCGTAAAGCTCAATATTATTCCGTTTTAGCAGTGAAGTCCCGACATAAAAAGTTAAAAATGATGATTACCTGGTACTGCGGCAGCATTGCAGCAGACTCTTATATCTTCGTTACATTGTTTTTCGGCCTTGATCATCCATATTTTAAAGTACGTACCCAGTTTTGTTAACCCTGTCACCCGCAAAATGTAAACCCATGACTCAAAATTTAAAATTATCGTTAATGACACTGGCTGTTGTAATTGGTGCCGGTTCCGCTATTGCCAGCTCTTTCACCAGAGATCACCGTGAGGAAACTCAATATTATAAGTACGGTAACAATTATTATGAAGCAGGTGTAGAAGGTTATGATTACGAATGCCAATTCGATCACTTTGGTACCTGTACGTACTATTTTGATGCTGCTACCGGTACTTACAAATCCAGCAAGGCTGGGAAGATCGTTTGGATCAGATGATCTAATTACTGTAATCTATATGACAGCTAGCGAAATTGATATGTAAGCGCATTACCGATGACTTATATATCTGGTGGGCTATGCCTTATGGTGTAGCTCACCTTCTATTGATTTGTTGACCCCATATTTTGCGTATTTCTACGTTGTGAAAACAGGTGTTTTTCTGCTTGTGGGCAAGAGGTAATTCCATGACTTTTGTGCCGTAAACAATTGTTATTTAAAAACCTCAAACCCCAAAAGATGAAACGCAAACTATTAGCGGGTGTAGCTGGATTAGCTGCACTGACCTTGTTTTCCTGCACAAAAGAGAAAGCTTCACTGCGTCCTGCTTCGGAAGTGGCTGTGGCTGCTGCCACAGGTAGTGATGAGATGGATGCCATATTGAAAGACCTTTCACCGGAGACCTATCTGCTTACTTTTGACGGATTACCAGGAAATAATTACATCACCAAAGCAAGTTATGGAAGTCTATCCGATGAAACCCAATTCGGCGGTGGCGGTATTCCTTTTCCTTATTTGGAGAAGATAGGGTATACCAAAGCACCGTTTAAGAAGATCTGGATAAAGACGTGTCCTACCATGATTCCCTATTTGGATATTGCTAAAAGAGCGGCTTCGTTAATACAAAAAGTTGATAGTAAGACTTTTGCTGATCTGACGATTACGGAATTGTCTACTAAACAGCAGGTGTTGGCGACGAAGACGTTTTTGACAGCGGTGAGCAGGTTGCAACCGGATGTGGTGGATACGAAGGTATTGGCGAAGTCTCCGTTGGAGCAATTTAGATTATCACTGCCACAGGGTACGGCGCTGCCTTATTTTACGAGAGGATTTTATGGATTGGGAGATATTACACAGGTGCCAGGTGCAGGGAGTAAGCTGACGATTTATACCAGTTTGAGATGGGAGGATATTTTGAGGAGGAAGTTCCCGAATATGATTGGCTGTTTTGATCCGCAGGTGTTGAAAGATATCAGGGCGAATTTTGTTTTGCTTGATAGAGGGTTTGAGAAGTTGAATGTGGAGGAGGTAGCCGGAGGAGCGATATTAGGGATTAATTAGTTCATCAATGATGGAAGGTCGGGAATAAATTGGTATAGATCGAAGTTGAGCGCGAATGGGGTATCTGAAGATGTATGCATATTTGGCTTGAGTGGATTAGTTGCTTTGAGGAGATTGATTGTATTGAAGTGATTGGTTGTATTGAAGTGATTGGTTGTATTGAGGTGATTGGTGTATTGAGGAGATTGGTTGTATTGAAACATTTTGGACCAGCTTTTTTTCATTAACCCCTTTGAACTGTTTGTTTTTGATGTCGGACTTTGATTAACCCCTATTACATTTTTGGCCCTTCATCCATTTATTACTACTTAACCCCGGGGCCAGCCGGAAATCTTACACGCTGTTTTCAGCTGGCTCCTTCTTTTAACTTTTTTCCTGCTTCATTTTAACCTTTTTTATGATAACGTGGAAGCATATTTGTTGGATGAGTATCGCGCTGTTCCACTTGACGGTTGCTGCTTTGCATGCAGCTCATTTTAAGGAGTGGACAAAGCATGCTACCTGGTTATCCGGGTATGGCGACTTTACAGGTGCGGGAAACATTTTTAGTTTTTTCGCTCCGCATATCGGGAATGAAATTGCGGTATTGTATACAGTGGCGGATGGTAAATCTCAGCATGTGATGAGATTGGAAGGACAGAATACCGAGTGTAACAGACGGATACAGACGGTTTATAATTTTTTCAGTATTGAAGAAGCGCAGCCTTTGCTGGCGAGGAGTTGTGCGGCATATGTGTTAAAAAAGTGTGCGGATGGTACGATGGTGAGAGTGACGGTGATTAGTAAACTGGTGCCGGAGATGAAGGATTTTAGAGAAGGCGTACAGCCAAAATGGGAGGCGTTTTTGGTGAAAGATTATAGGAAGAACAGTCAATAATTAAACATGTCCGGTAGGAGGATTAGGAATTATCTTAAGGTTCATTAAGGTTTTTTAAAGATTCCCTAAAGGTTTTCTGAAGATTCCCTAAAGGTTTTCTGAAGATTTCCTAAAGGATTTCTAACGGTTTACATAACGGTTTTCTAAAGATTCCTTAAAGGCTTTTTAAAGATTTCCTGAAGGTTTTCTAATACCCCCTGCCAGAGATGATTACTTCATCTATAAATATATTTTATGAACAGGTATTCCGGTGTGTTACAGCGATTTTTTTTATCGCCTACGTCTGGCGAGCCATTGGCGTTTTTTAGAATTGGGATTGCTTTTATTGGATTGGTGCAGGGATGTTGGTTGTTGGGAAATGTGGTGATGTTGTATGGTGTGGATGGTTTGATTCCATGGTCATTGAGTAAGGGGATTGTGTCGCCCCTGATGCCACAGTTATCCTGGTTACAGCCACTGGTGGCAGCGACGGGGATACCTGGGGATAGTATGGTGTATCTGTTGATGGGGGCGTATTTGGCATGTCTGATCTTTTTGTTGATGGGGATGTTTACAAGAGTGGCGGCAATTGTAGCATGGGGCTTGCACCTGATGTTTATTAATACAGGATTTATGGCGGCGTATGGGGTAGAGACGTTTTTGCATATTGCATTGTTTTATTGTATTCTCATGCCGGTGGGTGAGTCATTTACGTGGAAGAATAATGAGAGTAGTGTGAGTGAGTGGAATAGGTTGTCGATAAGGGTATTGCAGATACATTTATGTATTGTGTATCTGGCTTCTGGTGTGGAAAAGGCGATGGGTGCACAGTGGTGGAATGGAGAGGCGATCTGGCAGACATTTATGCAGGGGCAGTTTGCGAGGTTTGATATGAAGTGGCTGGCAGGGTATCCGTGGGTGGCGAAGTTGATTTGCTGGAGTACGTTGTTGATTGAGATGGGGTATCCTTTATTTATCTGGTGGAGGAAGACGAGGGTGTATGCGTATGTGGCGGTGGTGTTGTTACATGTGGGGATATCTGTGGTGATGGGATTGCAGTTATTTGCAGGGATTATGATTGTGTTTAGTACGGCGGCGTTTGGATGGGAGTATATAGCACAGGTGTATTGGGGTATAGTGAGGCCATTGAGGGAGAGGAGGATGTTGAGGAGGGCAGAGTTGCTGGCGACACAGGCGTTTTGGAGTTTGGAGTGAGGGCTAAGAAATTAGCCCTGCTAGAGTTAATTGCTTTGGCCTGTTACGGTTAATTCCTTAGCCTTGCTAGTGTTAATTTTTTTGGCTTGTTATTATTAATTCCGAAGTCATGTTGCCTGTTAATAGCCTGGGCTTGTTACTCTTAATTCCTTAACCCTGCTACCAGGTTTATCGTTAATGCTACAACAAATGTATTCAGGCCGAAGGCCAGTAACCCATGGAGTAATGCAATTCTTCTTAATTTTTTATTGCTGATTTCTACGTCAGATACCTGGAATGTCATGCCGATTACAAAAGAGAAATAAGCAAAGTCAAGATAGTCAGGGTTCTTTTCTTCCGGGAATTCTAATCCCCCTACATGGCGGGTGTCGTCATCTTCAGCATCGTCATAATAGATATGGGCGTAGTGAATGGCAAACATACAGTGGACCATGGCCCAGGAAAGCAGTATGCCGGCCACAGCGACAGGTAGGTAGAGTGCGAGTCCGGCTTCCCTGGATTCTGATGATAGCATGAGTAGTAATACCATGAGCATGCTGGCGAAGCAGGCGAGGATGATTAAGATGAATACCATAAGGCGGCTGCCATCTTCCTGTCTGGCATATGCGCGAATTTCTTTGGTGGTGCGGTTGAAGAAAATGTAAAGGCATTCGATGCAGAAGACGAAGGAGAACACGTCCCAGAGGATCATGGTTTTGAGAAGGGTAGTGATGTCTCCGTTTTTGATAAAGAGCCAGACGATGGTGCAGGAGAGCAGGGCGATGAGGACTCTTTTGATTGGGTGAAGGTTGATGAAGAATCGGGAGAGGGGGGAGCGTGATGGTATGCCGGAGTCTATTTTTGCCTTTGCCAATGTGGAAGAGTTTTGTGAATGAGCAAGTTAGGCATTATGAGGGAGAAAAATTAGGGGTTAAATGCTACATTTTTCACTAATCATTAATTCTTGACATAATACTTGTAGGCAAAGCATTCACCATTGCTCTAACTATTATGGGAGCAGTTGCGCCGGTATGGAAATAAATTACCTTATTCCCAATTGTTTCATCCTCAAAATATATATAACCAAATATGGCTGCTAATAAAAGCATAAGGCCACCTCTGATATAGTAGAGAGGTGATAGGTAATTAGGCCTATCCTCAGGCAACAACCTTGAATCGTCAATAAATTTTACTAATTGGACGGCTATAGCGCCTAAAAGGCAGCAAAAAATGGGAATTGGAATACTATACATTGGCATGTTTTAAAGTTCGTAATGCTTTATTCCAGTAGGAGGCTCTTTCTTTATACAACTTCCTGGATGTGAATAAGGGTAATCCATCTTCACTCCTGAGCGCGCATTGCATAAACTCCCGGGAATTATAGATAACCCTTAATACCATTTCCAAATCCACACCTGAGTACCTGGCAATTTCTGGCGCCGTAGCCCACACACCACTTCGGGTGCGATCCAAAGCATCCAAAATTGTCTGCTTTTCCTGTTGCAAATTGACATTCATAATTTAATTTGTTTTTATTTTAAAACCTTTACTGGTATTGAATTTACAGCGATTGTTCTAAATAAAAAAACAAAAATTATCCCTTTCTCAACCTGATTTTTTCGTATTCAAATTGATGAAAAATCATCTCAGATCCAACCCCCGAAAATCACTTTTACCCCCCACATTCGGTACATTCCCCCTACACCCATATCTTTGCACTATGAAATTTGAACAATATCGTATTTCCCCGGAGATTAAAAGAAGCCTGGAGGAATTGGGATTTAAACGCCCGACTGATATCCAATTTAAGGCGATCCCATCTATATTGAAGGGGGACGATGTAATGGCGATAGCCCAGACCGGTACCGGAAAAACCGCGGCTTTTGCCATCCCGGTGCTGCATCTGCTGCAACAAAAGCTCGATAGGCTACCCAGAAAGGCGAAAGGAGAGGTAAGATGTGTCGTGATGGTGCCCACCCGTGAACTGGCGATCCAGATCGCCGAGGTATTTACTGTAATCGCAAAGTATACCAAACTGAATATATTAGGCCTTTTCGGTGGAGTAGACGAAGGTCCTCAGCTGAAAAAGCTGGCCCAGGGGGTAGATGTACTCATTGCCACCCCTGGTAGGATGTTTGACCTCATCAGCAGGGGATTTATTGACCTGAATTTTACCGAGACCCTGATCCTGGATGAAGCGGATCATATGCTGGATATGGGTTTTATCAGGGATATCAGAGATGTATTGAAACATATGTCCCGCAGGCACCAGACTTTGTTCTTCTCTGCGACTATTGATAAGGATATCAAGGACCTGGCTTATTCTGTGGTGACGAATCCGATCAGGATCCAGATTTCCCCTGAAGATCCGGTGTCAAAGAATGTACAGCATGCGGTCGCGTTTGTGGGGATGGATGATAAGCGGTTCTTCCTGGAGCGGTTGGTGAAGGAGTTTCCGGAAGGGAAGATCCTGGTGTTTGTGAGAACAAAGGTGCGTGCAGAACGTGTGCAGGCGGCGATGGCAAGGGTAGAGGTGCCGGCGTTGGTGATGCATGGTGGTAAGGAGCAGGAGAACAGGTTAGAGGCGATGGAGGATTTTAAGACGGGAAAGGTGAAGTTGTTGATTACTACTGATGTGAATGCGAGAGGGATTGATATTCCGAATGTGGATTATGTGGTGAATTATGACTTGCCGGATGTGCCGGAGAATTATGTGCATAGAGTAGGGCGTACAGGTCGTGGCGTACAGAAAGGACAGGCAGTGTCTTTTTGTAGTGATGAGGAAAAGCCAGTGCTGGAGGAGATTCAAAAGTATTTAGGGAAGGAGATTACGGTGATGAAGATTGATAAGAATGATTATAGGGAGACGATTAAGTTTTCTGAGGATATACCGAATGATAACTGGCAGTTGTTGATTGACCAGCATCATGCGGAGATGGAGAAGGTGAAGAAGAAAAAGAAGAAGAAGTGAGAAATTGGAATTCAGATTAAGATTCAGAAATCTAAACTGGAATTTGGAATCAGGAACCTAAACTGGAATAAGATTCA
>NZ_MTKN01000049.1:0-147 GCF_001975825.1 [Flexibacter] sp. ATCC 35208 | reverse complement strand
AGGAATCTAAACTGGAATTAAAATTCAGGAATCAGGGTTCAGAAGATCAGGAACCAGAGATCCAAAATCAGATTCAGCATTAATGAAAAATAATATTTCGGCCCCCTCGAACAGAGGGGGCTTTTTTATATCGAAGTTGTTTATACT
>NZ_MTKN01000048.1 GCF_001975825.1 [Flexibacter] sp. ATCC 35208 | reverse complement strand
TTCGTTTGCTGATATGGCGGTGGCACCTCCTTACCGGCAACTGCCTGCTGATTATCCCTACACCGCGCTGGTAAAAGACATCATACATAACCTTGACCGCATTGTTTATAACGTTAAGCCGAAAGGTGATACCCGTTTTCGTTTAACGCTTAACCGGAAAGCGTCCCTCATTGCCTGCCGTTTTACGCTGGCAGCTATGGTGCCGCTGGTAAAGTTCCGTGAACTCAGCTTTTCAGAATAATCATTTCATAACCTTTAAATCCCATTATTTTATGCAAACAGTTATTACAAAACGTGAATTACAGGTGCCTGTAGATGTGCTGATCCGGGTAGCCGATGTGTTACTGGAAAACGATATTACCAATAGCATTACAGGCACAGATGAAGAGGATGGATACATTACTGTTGAAGTGGAGTACGAAAAAGAACAGCGGGATGCTATCCATGAAGCCGAAGACATTATCTCTGATTACCATGAGAATGAGGAAGAAGAGGAGGATGATGAAGAAGACAAGGATGAAAATTAACACTAGTTTTACCACCACCGTAGGATTACCTGTAGTGGTGGTTCTTTTTACCCAATAACTTAACCCGTACTCTTACAGAAAGGTAAAATTTCAACACTCAACTATACGGTATGATAAAACGTGACGATCTACTAATTATGCGATCAATTGCACTCTGTTTTAAGCCCTTCCTAAAACCGGAAGAAGCGCTGATTTATTGTAATCTTGGCAGAACGCAATTCGCTAAGAACTGTGAAGAATATGGTGTTTACAAAACCAATAGTGGTTATTACAGGAAAGAAGATATAGACAAGATGTTGTCCGGTGAAATGTTGGCAGCGCAGGCTGCAACTCCGCAGGTCAGATTAAGAGCTGCATAGTGAAACAGGGCTATTCATCATCGAATAGCCCTGTTACTTTAGCCTAAAGGAAACCCGCAATATTAAAAGAAGGCAAGTGACTGATCGCCTCCGACTGATCTTTGGGTTTATGCCTTTTGTAAGTCTGTTGTACCTGCCTTGTAGTAGTATGCCCCATGAGATACGCTATAGTAACATCATCCACATTCTTATCCTTTAAAAGAATAGAGAAACTTAACCGGGCACAAGACCATGTTACATATTTATTGACACCAGCCCGTTTAATCCATTCTCCCAACACTTTATTGGCACCGTTAGCAGTAGGCAGGTTGAAAACTTTATTGGTAGAAGTTGTCTTACCAAGAGATAGTTGTTTTATCTCTTCGAGAATAGCAAGGGCTATAGGGTGCAGGGTAAGCACGACAGGCTTGCCGGTTTTCTGCTGTATGATCCTTGTAATTAATGTACCACCCTGTAAGTCCTGCCATTCCAGCCTTTTCACATCCACCCATCTTAGCCCGGTATAACAACTAAACAAGAAAGCCAGCTTCACCTGCTGATTAAAACAGGGCGTGTTAAGTAAGGCAACGTATTCCTCTGATTCCAGGTGTTCCTTCAACGCAGCACTTGGATTGCGCACAGCCGGAATATCCTCGGTCGGGTTATTCCTGAAATATCCATCCTTGGTAGCAGCTTTCACCACCCATTTGAAACGTGCATAATAGTTAGCCGGAGTTTCGCCAGTCAATGTATCCAGCAAATGCCGCCGGAACCTTTTGCAGAAGTTTTCCGTAATATCTACCGGTGAGATAAAATCACTTTTGATATAAGCCTTAAACTTGGTAAGACAGCAGGCCAGATGCCGGTTACCTTCTCGTTTATTTAATTTGATATAATCCTCAAAATACTCAACAAAGTTTGCCTTAAACTTATGAGCGGGGATAACCGGTGTACCTACCGCCTGCTGCTCGATAGTTAACTGGCTCTTTTTAGTCTCCAGTATCTTCAGTGCTTCTTTGTTGAAGTTCTTTTGAATCTGGTTTTGCGGGTTGGCATAAATAAATACGCCGGTGGAAGGTCGTTGTCCGGGGCCGCGACCTAAATCATAAAAGAAATAAATCTTATCTCCTTTCTTATTGAGCTTTTCTCCGATGTTCATAGGATTTTGTTTTTAAAGGTTACGGGAGAGAAGCCCAATGAGTGTGCCATGCCAACAGTAAAATCAGCCAGATTAATACCTGTCACCAGCAGGTGAAAGTTTGTGAAAGAAAGCGGGAACAACAACCTTGAAAATAATTTTGACAACCACCTCGTACAAAATGGCAGAACTGCCATATAGGCTTGCGTTTCACTGCCAGCAGCGAGTGTCAAAGTGAGTGTCAAACCGGGTGTCAAATAAGTCTTTTTAACCCAATTTCGATACAAAAATCTAAAGGTATGATTCCGGTTATGTTCCGGTGGAGTGCCTGCAATTTTGAGTGTCATTGCGAGTGTCATTTGAGTGTCGTAAATAGTGGGAAAAAGGGCTAAAAAGCATGAAAAACCGACACTCCCGAAAATAAAAAAGCCTTACAAATCAATGACTTGTAAGGCTATCAAGTGCCCAGAACTGGATTCGAACCAGCACACCCTTGCGAGCGCTGCGACCTGAACACAGTGCGTCTACCAATTTCGCCATCTGGGCAACTGATTCCGTGTTAAGGGATTGCAAAGGTACGCACTTTTTCTTTTCCTCCAAATTTTTCCTCAGATATTTTCTGGAATCAACATCGCTACTGGGAAGTTTTTTAACGCTACATCCGCTCCTATACTGCCTTTAGCCTCAATCACATCCTCTGAAAAAATATTTTTCCAACGCTCCGGTGCACCCGTAGGTAATAAGATCGAAGCAACTACCGGCTGTAAATCGGGGAGGGGAATAATCACAATCACCCATTCCTGCCGGTATACTCTCGCAAATGCCAACACATTTGACTCACTACTTTGTAATGGGAGATAATCACCTTCTAAAAAGAGATTGGGAAAGTACTTCCTGCAATGCAACGCTTTGTAAGTAAGAAAGAGTTTCTCGGCACCCTGTTTACGATGACTTTTCAAATAGTCAAACAATGCCGGACCAGAAAGATCTTTTAATGATTTTAAAAGTTCAATGCGTATTCCATAATCCACAGGCCGGCGGTTATCGGGGTCTACATAGCTGTAATCCCATAACTCAGTACCCTGATAAGTATCCGGTATCCCAGGGGCTGTTAGCTTCACCAGTGTTTGGGCCAGTGAACTGGTATATGCAAAGTTATCCAGCTTTTCTATAAAGGGTACCAGGGTGTCTAAAAAGCGCTTATTTTGCAATATCCTGGAAATGAAATCAGTCGCATTCCGCTCATACTCCTCATCCGGCGAAGCCCAGCTTGAATTCACTTTCCCCTCTCTGAGGGCTTTGATCACATAGTGCTGCAGTCTTTCAACAGAGATCCCATCTGAATACCCACTGATAATACTCTGATAAATAAAATACTCGTCATTCAATAACGGCGCCGGCTGATTGATTTCCCGCCATTGCCCGATCAGTTCCTTCCATTCCTCTACAAACAAAGTCAACATATTCAGCCTGATCCGCCCATCTTCTCCTCGCTTTGTATCATGCGTAGCCGTTGTATTCAATGAATGCGGCGTCTGCTGTTGACGGAAAATCATTAATTGATGGAAGTTGACAGGCGCAGCAACCGGGCTATCACCTACTTCGTTATGCGACAACAACGCATTGTACACATAAAAAGTCGTATCCTCCACACCTTTCGCCGTCAATGGCCCCGTAAACTGCATCAACCGCATTAAAAACGGCAGCTTATTTTGCTCCCACCATTGTTCCAATAATAATATCGCCGATTCAGCAGATCTGTTCAATGAACGCATGCGCGCAAATGTAAAAGCGACCTGTTCTGAAAGGGATGCATCTCCCTGGCCTGAGTCTGAGCCATAACCTGATCCATAACCCGAACCGGCTCCAAAACCAGCAAAACCAGCACCCGAACCACTACCAGAACTACCACTTGACCCAAAACTACCGCCAAAACCCAAGCCACCTCCCGAACTACCACTCGAACTTCTACCAAAACCACCACTTGATCCAAAGCTCCCACCAAAGCCAAACCCACTCCCTGAACTACCACCCGAACCCGAACCTCCACCAAACCCATAACCACTACCTGGCCCCAAATACAACCTATACACCGGCAAACAAATCATAAACAACCCAATCGCCTGCTTCAATAAATCCCTGTTAACCCTCGCATCCGCCAATTTTAGCGTATAACACAATCGAACAAGATTTTCCCATTCCCCACCCATATATCGCTCCAAAATCAGCCTCTTTTTCTCCAAAACCAACTCCTCATATTGCCCAGGCACCAGCGTCTGATAAAATTGCTGCAACGCCAACACCCCCTCCCGGTTACTCAACAAATGATTCGTAAATGAAAGAAACTCATACCCCGTCGTCCCCTGCAATGCCCATTCCCTCGGCAAACTCTCCCGTTCCTCCAATATCTTCTCCGCTATCACGTAACATTTACTCCCAAACAACTGCTGCAAACTGTCTATATACCCCCCAGGATCCTGCAATCCATCAATATGATCAATCCTCAACCCCTGCACCAGATTCTCCCTATACAAACGATGCAGAAATGTATGATACTCATTAAACACCTCAGGCGTCTCCATCCTCAACGTAATCAACTCATTCACCGTAAAGAACCGCCTGTAATTGATCGCCTGATCCGCATCCCCCCAATACGTCAGCCGGTAATATTGTTTCCCTAAAATTTTACCCAATAGCCCCAGGTTATTATTCACCTTATCCATCAATGCCTGCAACATCGAAAGATCCCGTACCTCCGCCATCAATGCCAACTTCTGATTGCTCCAGTCATCAAGTGACGTTCCCGCCGTAGCCCGCTGATACAATGATGAAAACAACTTAATCAACGGCAATGCATCGCTGTCAGCAAGCTGCTCACTAATCAGATCATACGCCGTCACCGATAACGGAAACACTTGTTCAAAATACTTCACCGTAAACCCTGCCGAAGATACCCCCAACTTTATCTCTCCATCACGAATACAATCCTCTAAAGGCTTTCCCAAAAAAGGTGTCATCAGCTTGCCCGCAAAATCAGGATGATGCCAGTCAATATCAAAATAAGCGTAGTAAGGAGAAAGCGGCCCTCGCTCCATCACATCATACAATCGCGTATTCTCTGCATGAAAAGCCATGTGATTCGGCACTATATCCTGCAGCCAGGTCATACCATGCTCCCGCAAAAGCACATGAATTTCACGTAACTCATCTATCGTTCCGATAGCCGGATTGATACAATGCGGATTCGTCACATCATACCCATGCTCACTACCCGGCGCCGCTTTGAAGATAGGGGACGCATATATGGTCGAGATACCCAGCGCATGCAAATACGGTATGATCTCTTTCAATTGCTTAAATGTAAACCCCGCATGAAACTGAATACGATACGTAGCGGTTGGCGGATTATACGATCTCATAAATTATAGCTGAGTATGGTTGTAAAGTAATAGCAATACCCTCCTTAACTTCATCCGGCGCCGTAGGCCCAGGCCCCTGCCAGATAGCAACTGAAGAATCAAACTTTTTATGTAATAAATGAGGACGATTATGCACAAACACTGCCTGCTCTTCACTGCAATTAAACAGTAACAACAAACGGTCATCATTGCCCGCTCGTTCTACTGATAATATAACATCTCCGGGTTGCGGCATGTTCACCCATATATTATCTCTTTCTGTATTCAACAATGCCCTTCTCGTCTTCCGCAACGCGATCAGATAACGATAATATTCTAATAGCGGCCCCGGCGCTGGCCACGAAAGAATGGACTGCGAGAATGTATGATTTGACTGTGGATCAGGTACATCGCCCGCCCATGAAAATGCTTTAAATTCATTTTTACGCCCCTCACTCACCGCCCTGGAAAGATCCTCATCCCCATGACTCGTGAAATACAAAAACGGCCGCTTCTCCCCATATTCCTCCCCCATAAACAACATCGGCGTATGCGGAGATAACAGCAACATCGCTGCCGCCAGTTTATTCGCTTCCAATGGTAATTTTGCTGCCAACCGGTCTCCTGACATTCTATTACCTACCTGATCATGATTTTGTGTAAACACAATAAACCTGTCATAAGGTATCGCATGTGGCACCACACCAAACTTCCGCTTTCTGTGTGGAGAATATTGCCCCGTATACACATAACTATCTCTCCATGCTTTCGCCAGCGAAGGCAATCCATCAAAGTCTTCATAATACCCATCCTTCTCTTTCGTTAGCACCACATGCAGCGCATGATGAAACTCATCTACCCATTGCCCATGCATGCCATATCCACATTGATCTGTTGGCGTGATATACCTTGGATTGTTGAAATCTATTTCTGCTATTAGAATTTTTTTCCTGCCTGTGGCATGCGACAATGCCGTCACTGCCTCACCCAGTTCTTCTGTAAAATGCTTCGCACTGCTATCCCAGATGGCATGCACCGCATCCAGCCGCAATCCATCTATATGATACTCTTCCAGCCACATCAGCGCATTGCGGATGAAGTAAGCCCTCACCGCATCTGAATACTGATCATCAAAGTTGATCGCTGCACCCCACGGTGTTATGTATTTCTCCGTATACCACGGACCAAAATCTGAAAAATACGCTCCCTCCGGCCCCAGATGATTATATACTACATCAAGTATCACTGCAATCCCATATTGATGTGCAGCGTTTACCAGCGCCTTCAGTTCATTCGGTGTACCATATGTATTATGCACTGCATAAGGATATACACCATCATACCCCCAGTTACGATGACCGGGGAACTGAGCAATGGGCATGATCTCGATGGCATTTATCCCCAATGAGCGGAGATAACTGAGCTTTGAAAGCACGCCCTTGAAATTCTGCAACGGTGTGAAGGTGCCTGTATGCAATTCGTAGATAATCATCTCGTTCAGGTCGCGTCCTTTCCACCCTTCGTCGGACCATTTGAAATTGTCCTCTACCAATGCTGACGGCCCATGTACACCTTCAGGCTGATAACGCGATGCAGGGTCAGGACGTTTCAGCTGTCCATCCAGTATATAGTTGTAAGTCATACCCGGTGAAACCGAAGGCACCACTACCTGCCAATAGCCATCGTCATCCCGCTGCATGGGGATTGTGGCGGACTCCGGTGTTATCACAGACAATGCAACAGACTCTCTGAATGGCGCCCAAACACTAAATAACCCGGCTCCATTGTCAAGAATAGTAGATCCGGTAAATGTATATGCTGTTCTCAATTAAGTCAGTTTTAACAACTTACTGAAAATAATATGCCAGCGGGTTTACGATGTTATATTTCTACAGTATGACCGGCTTAAAAATTGCATCTTCATTAGGAAAAATAATTTCTATGTGGTGGAAAGAAAGTATCATTTACCAAATATATCCCCGTAGCTTTAAAGACAGTAACAATGACGGAATTGGTGATCTGGCGGGTATTATATCGAAACTGGATTATCTTGAAAGCCTGGGTATAGACACCGTATGGCTCAACCCGATTTTCGGTTCTCCTAACGATGACAATGGCTATGATATCAGCGACTATTATGATATCATGAAAGAGTATGGCACCATGCAGGAGTTCGATATCTTATTGCAAGGACTGCATCAACGAAAAATAAAATTGCTGTTGGACCTGGTCGTAAATCATACCAGTGATGAACATCCATGGTTCAAAGAAGCCCGTCTGTCAAGAGAAAATCCTTATTACAACTATTACCACTGGTGGCCCGCTGAAAAAGGAAAACCACCTTTCCGGTTCAGTCATTTTGATCCATCAGGCCAGGCATGGACTTACAACAAAGCGACTGATAGCTATTACCTTCATTACTTCTCTGCAAAAATGCCGGACCTGAACTGGGAAAATCCACAGGTGCGAAAAGAAGTATACGATATTATGCGCTTCTGGATCAAAAAAGGGGTTGATGGCTTCAGACTGGATGCTATTTGCTACATTAGTAAAGATACCACCTGGCCTGAGATCAAGACCCACGACTGGGGAGCGTACTACGCACATGGACCTCATCTGCATGACTACCTGCAGGAGATGAATAAGGAAGTGCTTGAAGGTACTGATATCACTACCCTCGCCGAAGCCGCAGGTATCACGATTGACGAAGCTTTACACTTCGTTGAAGAACACAGGAAAGAACTCCACATGCTCTACCATTTTGAAGGCATGAACCTGGGCTATCTCAAAGATGCCTACAAACGTCCTGATCCCAAAGGTATTGACCTGGTAGCACTGAAAAGCCTCTACACAAGCTGGGACAACATCTACGAAACAGGTGGATGGGGTACTATTTACCTTACGAATCATGACCAGCCAAGAATGGTGAGCCGCTGGGGTAGCGATATCGAAACTTATAGAGAGATCTCCGCGAAAATGCTGATTACTTTTTTGCTCACTATGCGCGCTACGCCCATCTTTTACAACGGCGATGAGATTGGCATGACGAATATCCGATTTGAATCTATCGATGACTACAAGGATATCGATACCATCAATATGTACAAATACCTGCAAAGCAAAGGGGAGGATACCACCCGCTTTTTACTGGATCAGCAAATGGCGGCCAGGGATAACAGCCGTACGCCTTTTCAGTGGGATGATAGTAAATACGCAGGCTTTACGGATGGCACGCCGTGGATCAAAGTAAACGACAATCATACCTTCATTAATGAAGCTGCGCAGGAAAAAGACGAACGGTCTATATTACAGTTTTTTAAACAGGTCGTTCTGCTGCGCAAACACCAACCGGTATTGGTTTATGGGAAATATCAGTTGTATGATGCGGAGCATCCCCAGGTATATACGTATACGCGCACGCTGGACAAGACAATGTTTTTAATGGTGCTTAATTTTTCAAAAGAAACCATTGTGTACAAGCTGCCATTCCTGATGGAGACGGATATAGAACCTTTAGTAAATAATATGCTGACTTTTGAACTGGAAGGTGGGAACTTAACCCTGGCGCCTTATCAGGCGCTGATATTCGGACCTTTGCCACCAGTAATGCCCACTGCCGCGGCAGCGGAGGTAAAAGCAGCTGTATTGCCACTTGAAGAATCCGGAGAGCTGGCTGTTTAAACAAATCCAATAAATACATAGCCGTTCACAAGATCTGCTAATAAAGCACATCCAATGGATGCATAGCTATTCAAAAAATCTGCTATTAAGGCAAACCCAATGAATGCTCAGCCGTTCAAAAAATCTATTATTAAAAGCACATCCAATGAATACATAGCTATGCAGAAAATCTGTTATTAAGACAAATCCAATGAATACATAGCCGTTCAAAAGATCTGCTAATAAAGCACATCCAATGAATACATAGCTATTCAAAAAATCTGCTATTAAGACACATCCAATGAATACATAGCTATTCAAAAAATCTGCTATTAAGGCAAACCCAATGAATGCACAGCCATTCACAAGATCTGCTATTAAAGCACATCCAATGAATGCACAGCCATTCAAAAGATCTGCTATTAAAGCACATCCAATGAATACATAGCCGTTCAAAAGATCTGCTATCAAAAGCACATCCAATGAATGCACAGCCATTCCCAAAATCTGCTATTAAAAGCACATCCAATGAATGCACAGCCATTCCCAAAATCTGCTAATAAAGCACATCGAATGAATGCACAGCCATTCAAAAGATCTGCTATCAAAAGCAAACCCAATGAATACACAGCCATTCAAACCATCCACTATTTAAACAAACTCAATGGATGCTCAATCTCCGCCAACATAACCGTATCAGAAAATTTCAACCCTAATTTCGCCAACAACGCCAGCGAATGCTTATTATCCGCTCTCGCTATTGCCACAATATGTGGTAGCTGCAGCGTATTATATCCATAATCCATTACCGCTTTCGTAGCCTCGTACGCGTATCCATGTCCCATATATTCCGGCAGCAACGCAAAACCTACATCTACATATTCCAACCCATCCCTTTTTATTAATCCACTCATCCCAATGGGCACTCCACTATCCTTCATCGCCACCAAATACAATCCAAACCCTCTTAGTGCATAACTGGCCAACGGGCCATTGGTCAGGTATTGCTGGGCATCTGCCAATGTCTGAATATTCCTGTCACCCAAAAACTGAATCCAGGTCGGAGAATTGAGCAACGACCAGATAAATGGAGCGTCGTCAATAGTAAACTTGCGTACAATCAGGCGTGCTGTTTCGCAGATTAACATATTTTGCTGATTATTTTATTATTTTTGGCAATAGTCACGTTTTGAAAGCTATTTGCCAACTTATTTTATAAACAGGTCTAAATTTAATGTGAATTGAAGAAGAATTGCACAGTTTCAACGTTATTTTCAACTATTGTACTGGCATCCAGCCTGTTGCCACTGGCAGGCCATGCACAGGATAAACCACTTACTCAATACGTTAATCCGTATATCGGCTCGCAGGGCCATGGACACGTGTTCGTAGGTGCAAACGTGCCTTATGGCGCCGTGCAGCTCGGACCCAGCCAAACCATGCAGACCTGGGATCAGTTCAATGGATGGGATTGGTGCAGTGGTTACAATTACATCAGTGAAGATATTCTTGGATTTACTCATACCCACCTGAGTGGTACCGGTATCGGAGATCTCAATGACCTGATGATCGTACCTGCCAGCGGTCACCTGGAATTACAACCCGCTCACCGCCTGGATATGAACACCGGTTATGGCTCCAATTTCAAAAAGGCCAGCGAGGTGGTAAAACCGGGTTACTACGCTGTATACCTCGACAAATACAAGGTGAAGGCGGAGCTCACAGCGACTACCAGAGTAGGTTTTCACCATTACCATTACGATAATACTGATAGTGCTCACCTGCTGATTGACCTGGAATTTGCCATGTGTTGGGATGCTCCGGTAGAAACAACTATTAAAAAAGTAAATGATACCACTTTTGTAGGTTATCGCTTCTCCAAAGGATGGGCTAATGATCAACGCCTGTTCTTCGCAATCAAAACATCTCAGCCTATCACACAATTAAATCTTTACGACCTTAACAACGGAGTAGCCGGAGGAGCTGTAAAAGGTAAAGGTGTCAAGGCCGTGATGTATTTTGATGCAGCTAAAAATGCTGACATTTATCTGAAAGTAGGTATTTCTCCGGTGAGTGAAGAGAATGCACTGGGCAACATCGCTGCCGAAATACCAGGATGGAACTTTGAACAGGTAAAAACAGCTGCTGATCTGGCATGGAATAAAGATCTGAACAAGATCGATTTCTCTGCAGATGATGCAACGAAAACAACCTTCTATACTGCGCTGTACCACAGCCATTTCTTCCCCTCTGTGTTCAACGATCACAATGGTGATTACCGTGGCACCGATAAAAAAGTGTACACCAACCAGCAATTCACAAATTACACCGGCATGTCTCTGTGGGATACCTATCGCGGTCTGCATCCTTTGATGTCCGTGATCGATCCTTCACTGGTAAAAGATATAGTGCACTCCATGTTGATGATTTACCAACAGCAGGGACGCCTGCCGGTATGGCCACTGGAAGGTTGCGAAACTGATTGTATGATTGGTAATCCTGCTATTCCGATTATTACAGATGCTTACCTGAAAGGTCTGATTGATCCTGCGGACGTAGCACTGGCATATGAAGCTGTAAGGAACACTGCCATGAGAAAAGTAAGCGGCTTACAGTTTGTACAGGAATTGAAATACATTCCTGCTGATAGTATGACGATTGAATCCGTTGCCTGGGGACTGGAATATGCGATCGCTGATTTCGGTGTGGCACAGATGGCCAGGAAACTGGGTAAAACAAAAGACGCTGCATACTTCACCAAAAGAGCGGGTTTGTATAAGCAATACTGGGACGCTTCAGAAGGTCATTTCGTAGGTAGACTGGCAAATGGTAGTTTTAAAAGACCATTTGATCCGCTGGAAGCAAAACACCGTTCAAATGACTTCTGCGAGGGGAATGGCTGGCAGTATACCTGGCTTGTACCACAGGATGCAAAAGGGCTGGTAAACCTGTTTGGTGAAAAGAAATTTCAAACTACACTGGATTCTTTCTTTAATATGTCTTCTTCCCTGGGACAAGGTAGCTCTCCTGATATCTCTGGTATGGTTGGCCAGTATGCACAGGGTAATGAGCCTAGTCATCACGTAAGCTACCTGTATGCGGCGGTTGGCAGGCCCTGGAGAACTGCGGAAATTGTGAGAGAGGTAATGTCGAAATATTATACCAATGCGCCTGATGGATTGTGTGGTAATGAAGATGCAGGGCAGATGAGTGCATGGTATGTATTGTCTGCAATGGGCTTCTATCCGATGAACCCAATGAACGGTACGTTTGTATTCGGTTCTCCATTGATGGATGAAGCAGTGATTAAATTAGCAGGGAATAAGAAATTTGATATTGTGGTAAAAGACAATAGTAAAGAGAACAAGTATATCCAGAAAGTAGTGCTGAATGGTATCAACTATAATAAGTCTTTCTTCCTGTATAAAGATGTAATGAAAGGTGGTAAGATGGAAATTTATATGGGCAGCCAACCTTCCGCTACATTTGGTGTGAAGAAAACTGACAGAGCAATATAAACTAATTGGCCTACGGCAGCAGGGAAGGTCTCTTTCTTTTGGCTAGCGCCATTGAACGTTTTTATTTTCAACAGGAATGTTTTTTAAACGGTTTTGCCACATGGCAAAACCGTTTTTTTTATATTTACCTTATGATAAAATTCAAAGCCACCATCAAAAAGTTCGAACAAATGGGGGAGAAGACTGGCTGGTCGTATATCGAGATCCCCATTGAGTTGTCGGAAAAACTGAAGCCCGGGTACAAGCAGTCCTTCAGGGTAAAAGGCAAGCTCGATAAATTTGAGATAGCAGGTATCGCGTTGATACCTATGGGTGAGGGGCATTTTATCATGGCAATGAATGCCGATCTGAGAAAAGGTGTGGGCAAGCGCGCGGGTGCAGAGTTGCAGGTGCAGATCCAGGTAGATGATAATCCTGATCCGGTGAGCTCTCCTGAATTTATGGAATGCTTGTCAGATGAACCGGATGCATTGGCCTTTTTTAATACGCTTCCTAAGGGCCATAGGAATTATTTTATGAAATGGATTGAAAGTGCCAAAACCCCAGGAACCAAAGCCAAAAGGATTGCGATGGCAGTGACCGGACTGGCCAGAAAAATGGGGTACTCTGAAATGATCAGGGCGAATAAAAATGTTGGCTAACTGAATTCACGGGCATATCCATCCATCTTCTCAGCTCACCGCACTCACCGCCATCATCCCCCCATTCACCTCCACTTCCACCGTATCATGTATCTTATTCATCTCCAGCACCGTCCCCCTCGCCGTCTCCCTATACATTGGCACAAACTTATGATTATACTTTATCTCCTGAAAAGTATACGAAGTCCTTTGCTGCACCACATTTGAATAAATATCATTAAACCCTCTGATCAACACATACAATTCCAGATCCGCCACCTTAATATCTTCCGCTGTAAACCCTAACAACGGACTTTGATCATCTATCACATGCACCACCGTCCAGTTCATCGGCAAACTTTGTATCTTATGCCTTTCCAGCGGTAACTCATAATACCGATACGTTTGTTTTCCATCCTCATGTATCCGCATTGCCGCATTTACCTGCACCGTCACGTCAGTAAGCGTATGACCATCTTTATAACAGGCAAACCGGAACATCAATGCATTACCACCCTTAAATGGTGTAATAAGCGCATGATCACTAAAAGCCAGATGCGCCTTCGGCCGGGCAAAACGTCCATAAATCAACCCCGTTACCACCGCAAAAGACAGAAACCCACTCATCGCCTCAATTGAAGCCACAAAATTAGCCCCGTCACCTACCGGGTTGACACGGCCATAACCCACTGTCGTAAACGTTTCTGTACTGAAATAATAAACCTCCCTGAATATCCCCCACGTATGATGTGAACTAATCCCCTGTAACTCCGCCGCCCCGATCAGCAGGTAAATACCCGTATAAATAAGATTTACCACAATAAATGCCCCCACTATTACCAGCACAAAAGCCCAGATTGGCAGGTTTAGCATAATATGGAAAAGGGAATACCTGTCCCATATACGATTACCCTCTTTCCGGAGGTTGAAACTCCCGTCTTTATTGATAAAACGATCCCCATAACTACTGATCGTAGCGCTGAACCCGGTATCTTCATTTGTTTTCGAGAAAGGATTGATATGTTTGAGTAAGGCCATAAACCTGCGTTTGACCACAAATCTACTTACCTTTGCGAATATCCAAATATTATATTACATGTATAAGGTAGGTGAATTTAACCTTTTAAGAGTGAAGAAGGAGAGTGAGTTCGGCTTGTTCCTCGATGGCGTGGAGCAGGAGATACTGATGCCAAAACGTTTTGTTCCGGAAGGCGCAAAGCGGGGGGATGAGCTCAGGGTGTTTATTTATCATGATTCGGAGAATCGCCTTACAGCCACGAATCAGGAGCCTTATGGTATAGTGGGGGATATTGTGAACCTGAAGTGTACAGGATTGACCGAACAGGGTGCTTTCCTGGATTGGGGACTGATGAAAGACTTGTTTGTACCGGCGAGTAAACAGATGACCAAAATGGTGATTGGACAGGATTACCTGGTCAAAATTTGCCTGGATGAACGTACCGGCAGAGTCGCGGCTACAGAAAAATTAGATCCGTACCTGAGTAATGAGGAACTGACGGTAAAAGAGCAGGATCCGGTGGAACTGATTATATATAGAAGAACGGATCTTGGTTTTGTATGTATTGTAAATCAGAAACATACAGGACTATTACATTATGGAGATGTGTTTGGCACAGTGGATATCGGCGATAAACTGAAAGGTTTTGTAAAGGCGGTAAAAGAGGAGAATAAGCTGGATGTTTCTGCGGGTGAGATGGGGTATAAAAGAGTAGAGAATGAAGGGGAGAAGATCTTAAGATTACTCAAAGAAAACAACGGCTATCTGCCTTATCATGATAAGTCGGATCCGGAGGAGATCTACTCGTTTTTTAGTATGAGTAAAAAAACGTTTAAGATGACCACAGGAAGTCTTTACAAAGCAAGAAAGATTGAGTTTACAAAAACAGGTATCAAGTTAATAGAAGAAGAATAGGATATTGCCCTGCGGCAGCAAGGCAGTCATCTCTCTTTCGGCTGGCGCCGGAGGTATTATCCTTCTAAATCATTGAAGTATCATCCTTCTCAATCATTCAAAAAGCCGGATCGCCCAACGATCCGGCTTTTTATTATATTAAAGAAATTTTCCTCCTGACTGGTACTATATTCCCTCCCAAACGACTCCTTATCTGACCTAAGCGCTGTACCATTTTTTATTCAAAAAACCATTTAACAAACCCTCTATGATGATCCATTACAAAGACCGGTTGTACGGGCTACTCCGCCGTGTACAGCATTCCTTTCTCGTTATGGTCTGTCTGTTAGCATGTCTGAAGCTAACACCAGCCACCGCCCAACTTTCCCGCCTCCATGCCGATGGCAAACGAATCGTCAACGCCTCCAACCAGGAAGTGATCCTGAAAGGCGTCGGCCTCGGTGCCTGGCTCCTTCAAGAAGGCTATATGATGAAAGAAGGCGGCGATGGCCCTCAGTGGTCCGTCAAAAAGTATCTTTACGACCAGGGGCAAACCGATGCCCAGGTAGAAGCCTTCTACCAGTCCTGGCGTGACAATTTTATCACCAAAGCCGACATCGATTACATCGCCTCCCTCGGTTTTAACTGTGTGCGGCTCCCCATGCACTACGAACTCTTTCTCACGGCTGCCCAGAGGGCAGAACGCCTGAAAGTGATCCATGCCAATGCCAGCGCCAGTTCTGTATCCACGTACATCAGTGCACTCACCACATGGTATAACAACAATACCCTGTTCACAGACACGAACACCGAAGGTTTCCGGTTGGCAGACAGTCTGCTGAAATGGACGGCTGCCAACAACATGTACGTCATCCTCGATCTCCACGCCGCCCCCGGCTCACAAGGCCTGGACCACAACATCAACGATGGCTTTGTCGGCAATGACCTGTACAACCAGGCCATCTATGGCAACATGACCGTTCGTTTATGGCAGGCGCTTTCCCGCCATTACATTAATAACGATGGCGTGGCTTTTTATGACCTGATCAATGAACCTCACAAGGTACCCAGCAACACAACCGTACATGACATTTTCGAAAGACTGATCAACGCGGTGCGTGCCGAAGGCGATACCCACCTCCTCATGGTAGAAGGGAACGGCTATGGTAATAACTATGGTAGTATGCAGCCGTATACTTTTACCAACCCCACTAACCTCGTGTATAACTCACACCGTTACTGGAATTCCACCGACGTTACTGTAGGTAACACCGATCCTAACCAGATCTCTGACCTCGCCAATATCGTTGCCTGGAGAAATACCTACAATGTACCGGTATGGGTAGGCGAAACCGGGGAAAACAGCAACGACTGGCTCTCCGCCAATATCGCTGCTATGAACAGTATCGGTGTAGGCTGGTGTCACTGGACGTACAAACGACTCACAGCTGGTGAAAACGCTGCACTGCTAAGGCTCACAGGCCCTTCTGTACTGGATGGGGCGGGTAATATGGCTGCTGTGCTGAACAACATCAAATTTGCTAATAATATCAAAAACACAAACACAATTGCCGCCGTAGCTCCCGGACAAGCTGCCAACGGGCCTGTCGGCAAAACGATCTGGCTGAAAGGCTTTAATGGGAAATACGTGAGTTCCAGAGGGGGCAGCGGTGCAATATGGTGTGATAGTAACTCAGTAGGCACCTATAATAAATTCTACGTAGTAGATGCCGGAAATGGCAAGATAGCATTGAGGAACAGTGCACTGTTTGTCTCTTCCGAAAACGGTACACAGGCGATGACGTGCAATCGGAATGTATACCAGGGATGGGAAAAGTTCGACTGGATCGTAAATACAGATGGAACGATCTTTTTAAAAGCCAGCAATGGGTTGTACGTTTCTTCTGAAAACGGTACACAGGCTATGACCTGCAACCGGCCTACCGCTAGTGGGTGGGAAGCTTTCTCCTGGGGAGAAGTGAGCAGCGCAGCGCCTATAGGGCAAACGGTGTGGTTACAGGGAAATAACGGTCAGTACGTAAGTTCCAAAGGTAATGTGAATCCGATGTATTGCAATGCTACGGTGGTACAAAGCTGGAACCAGTTCCTGATAGGTGATGGCGGAAATGGCAAAGTGACCCTCAATAATGGTGGGTATTTTGTTTCTTCTGAAGATGGTACAACGTCTATGAATTGTAACAGGGCGACAGCACAGGATTGGGAGAAATTTGACTGGATAGTAAATGATAATGGTACAGTATCATTAAGGAGTAGTAATGCGTTGTATGTTTCTTCTGAAAATGGTGCGGCAGAGATGACCTGTAGCAGAACGTATCCGCAGGGATGGGAAGCCTTCTCATGGGGAGAGGTATCCACTGCAAGAATAACAGCAAGTGCAGATAGTGTGGTAAGTTTGAAAACCGAAAAGGGATTGGTCGTATACCCCAATCCTGTCAGCAAGGGTACCGAACTGACCATAAACGTAGCAGGATATGACGGAAAAACCCCCTTGCAGGTATTCGTAAAAGATATCTATCAACGAACTTTAATTAATAAGAAAGCGGGAACTGCCCGCGTTAATATTTCCACTGGTAACCTGGTCCCCGGGATGTATGTAGTTGTGATCACCTATGGCAATCAGATATTTACAAAACAGGTCCTGATACTGTAAAAGGTATCCTTACAGGACCGGTCATTGCGCATATGACCGGTCCTGTGTTTCCACGAATTTTTTATCACCCCCTTATAAACAATAACCATGAAAAGAAAAGTACTGTATGCGCTTTTATTGATGGGCTGCTCAGCCTTTAACCGGGTAGAAGCACAGACGCCACCTGCTACCTGGCAGGAGCACTGGTTTGAGCACAATCAATTATTGACACGGGTATTTTACGACAACGATGTCGCTGTGTATTACGACAGTGACGTAAGCACTGCTGTTACCTGGCCCTACCAGTACATGGGCGATGTATGGCGGTACACCAGGAAGACCTATGGCTGGTTTGGCTCCGATCCGCATTTATTTGCCATACTGCATACCAACAAGTACAGTGGTGGGCATCCTTCCGGTTATTTCGATGCCAGTCATGACAACCGCGACGTGGCGGACGTAGGTCCTGGTCCATGGACAAGTGCCTCTGGCGGCGATCATGACCTGCTCACACACGAAGTAGGTCATATCGTAGAAGGTGATTCCAAAAATGCGCATAACTCTCCTGCATTCGGCATATGGGGAGATAGCAAGTGGGCGGAAATCTACATCTACGACGTATACAATGGTCTGGGTATGACCAGCGATGCGGCCAGAGTTTATACCACATTTACCAATACGACTGACAACTTCCCTGTTGCCGGTACACATTGGTTCCGCGATTGGTTTTACCCTATTTACAGCCAGTATGGTGGCAGCAAAGTACTGAACAGGTATTTTGTATTATTATCTTCTTATTTCCCAAAGAGCGGTAGCGATTATGCCCGTTCACTCAACATGGGTGAGTTTATTCATTTTTGGAGCGCTGCGGCTGGCGTAAGTCTGAAATCACAGGCGACCACCGCATTCGGCTGGAATTCCACGTACGAAAGCCAATTTAACCAGGCACAGATTGATTTTCCAATCACATATGCACCAGTGACGATCGCTGCGTACATGTACCAGGACATCAATTATGGCGGTTATGGTATCTCATTGCCAGTTGGTAGTTATAACCTGACGGCTTTAAAAGCATATGGTGCTATCAATGACGACATTACATCTGTAAAAGTAACAGCTGGTTATAAGGTGACTCTTTATGCAGATGACAATTTCTCCGGTGCATCCCTGGTACTTACATCAGATGTATCATTGCTGGATGTAAGCACCTGGAATGACAAGGTAAGTTCAGTAAAAGTAGAAGCGGTGACTACAGCGGCGGCAGAAAAAGAGAGTGCAGATGTGACGGTATATCCGAATCCTGTATTGAAAGGAGGTATGCTGACAGTGAATGTGGGTAAGTATGATGGGAAGGAACCGGTATATGTGTCAGTTGTAGATGTGAATAAGAAAGTGGTGGCAGAGCGGAAAGATAATGCGGCCAGGATTGCGCTGGAGGTGAAGGATTTGCCTGCTGGGGTGTATGTGGTGATTATCACGAATGGCAGGAAGAGTTATACGAAGAAGATAGTGATTCAGTAAATTTTTACTTTTAGTAAAAAGAGGGTGCTCCGATTTTTCGGGGCACCCTCTTTTTTATCCCGATTGATTCATTCAAAAAAAGAAAGCATCTCAATTGAGATGCTTCCCTTTCCGATGCTTTTTCCTGTCTTTCGTTCCTTATATTCTTTCTACTATTCCCCGATGGTTTCCGTTTATCAATATCATAACCTGTTGAGTATTTATTCCTTTATAGTCATCTTAACCAATCGGTACCTATCTAATTATTTATCCTTCTGTAATTCTGTCTTCTTTATTTCCTGACCATCCCTGTTCTCTTCTGTCGCTGTCGCCACAATAATATCACCTGCCTTCAGATCGCCAAACACCTCTATCTTACCATCTACTTCACGACCCGTAGATACCGGTACATGTACCGCCTTGTTATTTTCTACCTTCACTACAAACACCTGCACTGTAGAATTCACCACCGCTGTCTTAGGCAGAATAAAAGCGCTATCCGCTGTATTCATCGGGATGTTCACTTCTGCAATCATACCCGGCAACAACTTCTTGTCATTATTCGTCACATCCATTTCTATACGTTGTGAACGCAGTCTTGCATCCAGCGCACCGGCCAGACGGTTCACCTTAGCGGTGAACTGCTTACCCTGGAACGCTTTTACTGTGAAATTCACTTCACTGTTGCTACCCAGATAGCTGGTGTAAGACTCAGGCACTGAGATAACGAGACGCAGTTTTCGCTGTTCCTGCAATGTTACGATAGGTAATTCAGAACCTTTACCGGTAGGACCTACATACGCACCCGCACTCACATTACGCGCCGTAATGATACCTGCAAATGGTGCACGGATCTCCAGGTAATTTCTGGTATCAGACACTTCTCTGTAAGAAGACTTGGCTGCTTCCAGGTTAGCAAGGTCTGAATTCATCTTCGCCTTTGCCTGATCCAGGTCGTTTTTAGACACTGTACCTGGTGTAAGACTGGTCGTATATAAACGATCATAATTCGCTTTGCTGGCCAGGTAAATCGCCTCCTGTGATTTCAGCCGGGAATCAGCCGCATTCAGCTGAGCCGTCATTTCAGGTGCTTCCATGGTCACCAGCAGATCGCCGGTGTTTACTTCGGAGCCTACATCCACATTCAGCTTCTTTACAAAGCTGCTCACCTTTGCATAGATATCTACCTGCTGAAAAGCAATCAGCTCTCCCGGCAGCTTCAGGGTAGATGAGAGCTTTCCTTTCTGAATGGCTACTACTGGTGTAGCCGGAGCTTCAGTTGCGGCACTTTCTTTTTCTGATTCACCTTTTGTGTGTCCGCAACTGTTCAACAGCAGCATCGCGGGTAAGCTGCACAGTAATATTATTATATTCTTTTTCATATGACTATTCATACAAGGATGGTACATAGTTTTTACTTTCTTTATCTTCCGGATCCAGTGATACGGACTTAGTGCTTGCCTTACCCTGTGCCCATGCGAATACCAGTGGTAGTAAGAAGAGGGTGCTAAAGGTAGAGGCTATCAAACCACCAATTACCGCACGACCCAGCGGAGATGTCTGGTCACCGGTTTCTCCCAGGCCACTCGCCATTGGGATCATACCCGCCACCATCGCCAAACTCGTCATCAGGATCGGACGCAGACGCAGTGCAACAGCTTCTTTTGCAGAGAGCAATGCGTCGCCATTATGACGGCGTAACTGCTCTGCATTCGTGACCATCAATACCGCGTTGGATATCGATACACCCACTGACATGATGATACCCATATAGGACTGAAGGTTCAGCGTTGAACCTGTTATTATAAGCAGGGAGAGCGAACCTAATAGTACTGCAGGTACGGAAGCCAGTACCACCGCCGATACCTTGAAGGACTGGAAGTTGGCCGCCAGCATCAGGAAGATCACGATGATCGCTATTACCAACCCATTCTGCAAACTATCCAGCGTATCTGTCAGCGTTGATGTCAGACCTATCAGGTCTACGTTCAGACCACGTGGCATTTCGCCCAGTGATTTGATCGCTTTGTTCACCTCTGTAGTCGCAGTACCCAGGTCAATGTTATTGAGGTTGGCTGTTACTGACAGGGTAGGCATCGCACCAAGGTTATCTGCTTCACCCAGTGTGGTATCAGGTGTGATGGTCGCTACATCGCCCAATACCGGGCGTGCACTGTTTGGCAGTAATGGTAATTCCTCGATGGCATGAATGTCTGTCATTTTATTTTCCGGGATCTCTACCTGTACGTTGTAGCTCAGGTTCTGCTTTTCATCTACCCATACGTTTTTCTCTGTATAGCGGGAAGATGATGTAGAAGCCGTGATGGTACGGGAGATGGTTGCCAGGTCAATACCCAGTTGCGATGCTCTTAAACGGTCAATCTCTATCTTCAGGGAAGGATACTTGGTAGATTGTCCCAGTTGTACGTCGCGGAGGAAAGGAATTTCTTTCAGACGCGCGATCATTTTATTTGCATATTGTTCCGCCTGTTTCCTGTTTCTGCCAGAGAACCGTACCTCGATCGGGGTAGGTGAACCCTGGCTCAGGATCTTTTCAGTCAGTTCAATTGGTTCGAATGATGGCTTCACATCTGGCTCTACCTGTTTCAGTTTTGCCCTGATCTTATCTTTCAGTTCATCTATGTTCGTTTTATACTCTTCTTTCAGGGCTACCTGGATAACTGCTTCCTGCGGACCTGCCATCCACAGGTAGATAGGTGCAGTAGAGAAGAGACCCGGGTGCTGACCGATATAAGCAGAGGTGATAGACACATTCTCAGGACCCACCAGGTCTCTGATCATATTGATCGTCTTCAGTGTTTTAGCTTCTGTTACTTCGGCACGGGTACCATCCGGTGCCCGCAAACGAAGCTGGAACTGACCACCATTACTATGTGGCAATACATCACGACCAATGTGGTTCAGTAACAATACAACCAGACCCAGACCGCCAATAATATATACGGTAACAATCAGCTTACGCGCCGGGAAGATACGCTCCATGAAACGCATAAAGCGGTTGCGGAATTTATCGAATTTAGTCAGCGGTGCATCGTGACCACCATGCGGATGTTCAACAAGCATTTTCTTTTCATCCCATGTATCTTCTTCCAGACCATCAGGTTTGTAATCCTGTGGAGTGCCATGACCATGTTCTTTCATAAGCCAGTTGGCCATTACAGGTACAAAGGTCTGCGCCAGGAAGTAAGAAACGATCATCGCAAAACCAATCGCAAGCGCCAGTGGCAGGAACAATGAACCTGGGATACCCCCCATGGTAAATGCTGGTGCAAACACGGCTAGAATACAGAAGAGGATGAGGAGTTTCGGGAAGGCGATCTCCTTACACGCATCCCAGATCGCGAGGCCCTTCGGCTTACCCATATCCAGGTGCTGGTGTATGTTCTCTATCGTCACCGTGCTTTCATCCACCAATATACCGATGGCCAGCGCAAGCCCACTCAGTGTCATAATGTTGATCGTCTGCCCTGCTAACTTGAGACAGAGTACTGCCGCAATGATAGAGGTGGGAATCGTGAGGATTACAATGAGTGCACCGCGTGGATCACCCAGGAAGAGTAATACCATCAGACCAGTGAGCACTGCACCAATTGTACCTTCACTGATCAGACTCTTTACAGCGTTGATCACATATACGGACTGGTCAAACTCAAAAGACAGCTTTACATCATCTGGCAACTGTGCCTGGAATCTTGGAATAGCTGCTTTCAGTTTTTGTACCACATCCCATGTAGAGGCGTCACCATTCTTTGCTACGGAGAGGTAGATAGAACGACGGCCGTTTACCAGTGCATAACCGGCAGTGATGTCCGCACCATCTTCTACCGTCGCAACGTCGCGAAGGAAGAGTGTTTGTGCACCACCTCTGAAGAGCGGAATGTCTTCGAAATCTTTTATAGTATGGATGGTCGTGTTTACGGGTGTGATAAAGTTCTTATCACCTATACGCACGTTACCGGAAGGAGACACCTGGTTGTTGAGGCGAAGGGCTTCAACTACCTGGTCAGGTGTCATATTGTGAGAGCGGAGCAAAGTAGGATCCACTTTGATCACCACGGTACGGATATTACCACCAAAAGGAGGGGCGGACAAGAGACCTGGGATCTGTGTAAAGGACGAACGCACATAAGTATTTGCGAGGTCCAGCAGTTCGTTGTTATTACGCTTGTCGCTGCTCAATACCAGGTTACCTACAGGCAGGGTAGAGGCGTCAAAGCGAAGAATAAACGGCGGTTGCGACCCAGGTGGAAAGATGGCCTGGGCCCGGTTACAGAAGGCTGCGAGCTCCGCCTGTGCCTGTGCCATGTTAGTACCCGGATAAAAACTCACTTTCAGGAGTGAGAGACCCTGTATATTTTTCGTCTCTATGGTTTTGATACCATTTACATAGAGGAGGATGTTTACATATTGTTTACCAAAGAATGCTTCCATCTGGGTAGGTGTGTAACCACCAAACGGGTGCGATATATACATCACCGGAAGGTCCAGCTTTGGAAAGATATCCACCTTGATGGTCCTAACCGCGCCTACGCCGAAGAAGAACAGGGCGGCCACGATCACCAGGATGGTGATGGGTTTGCGTAATGCTGATCTTATCAGGTTCATCTAATTAGAATTCATTTATGAAAAGAGAAAAATTACCACTGGCGGCTGCTTTCAGGAGCAATGCCTGCCATACGTTCGTGTACGCGATGTCACGGTCTGTTTCTGCACGGTTCAGTGTGTATAACACCTGTGTCACATCCACGATCGTATTCAGCCCGTTTTTGTACAATACAGTGCGCTGGTTGTAAGCATCAGATGCTGATGCTACCTGGATAGGCGCTTCCATGTAATTGTTCAGTGCATTCTTCATCCTGGTTTCTGACAGTTTTAACTGCGCGGTGAGCTGTTGCTTTACGAGATCATATTGATCCTGTATACCTGATGCAGTAAATTGCTGGGCAGATACCTGTTTATTGACCCTGAGTATAGAAGTTAAGTTCCATGTTACGCCGATACCCAGCAGATAGTTGCTACGGCTGGGCTTCACACCATCCCAGTAAGCATGTGTATAATCTGACTGATCTGCGGCGTAGTTGGTACCAAACCCGGAACCTCTCGTTTGCATCGTACCGAAGAAGGAGAAGGTTGGGTAGTATAGTCTTTGCAAATACTTAGCCTGTTCCTGGTTCACCCTGAGTTGTTGCTCATAGTACTTTAGGGTAGGGTTGTTCGCGATGTCTGCAGAATCTGCAACAGAAGAAGGGATCTGCTTGATGAACACTGTATCGAGTACGAACTCCTGTACCGGCACTCCCATGAGCACTGCCAGGTTGTTGGCCTGTGTCTGCTCATTGTCTTTTGCATTTGTATAGGCGATACGTGCATTGGATACTTCTGCATTGGCGAGAGAGGAATCTACGCCGGCAATCAGCCCATTGGTCACACGTGTCACGACTACAGCGCGGAAGGTATCCGCCCTGTCAAGGTTGTTCTTCCAGCTACGGGTGAGGCGTTGTGCAGCGAGTAGGTTCAGATAAGCGGCAGCTACTCTTACTTCGTGCTGAAATTTTTCCTGTGTCAGGTCAGCAGAGTCTCTCTGAACAGTAGCCTGCGCGGTTTTGATCTTTTCCTTGATACGACCAAAGGAGAAGAAATCCCAGTTTACATTGGCCAGGTACAATCCACCAAAAGCGGAGTTCCAGTTGTTCTGTGCCAGGGTAGGACCTGAAGATGCTACGGCAAGACCATTCAAACCGTAGGAGGGACCATAGATACCGTTGATAGTACCGTAATCCTGCTGTCCGGCCACGTTCACGTTAGGCAGGTATTCCCGCTTCACGGATTGCGCTGTTGACTGGGACGCTTTTAAGTAGTTGGCTTTAGCCTTGATGGTCCCGTAGTTGGCGAGGGCAGTCTGCACTGCATCCTTTAGCGTCAACACCTGTGCGTGCGCCATCTTCGCTGGTCCGTACAGGAGCAGGAGAAAGAGACAGACGAGTTTTTTTCTTTGCATGATAATTGAACATTAGACCATAGTACTTCAATGTAGGAGTTTGGGACGTGGTGTGAGCACTTCCCCGGTGGTCGCTGACTTTAAAGTACTTATTGATTCATCGAAAATAATTTGAATAATGTGCCATCCATGGGCATAGTCATACTGGATGGTAAAGTGGTTGAGATCGCAGATCTGTTTTACGATTGCAAGGCCAATACCGATGGAATCACTTCTTCTGTTGCCTTTTTTGAAGCGGTGGAAGAGTTCACTGGTAGGGACTTCAGGAGTGACACCTGTATTACTGATCACAAATTTTTCCCTGGTGAGGTCGACGGTTATCTTTCCATTAGCGATATTATGACGGATGGCATTGCTCATCAGGTTGCCCAGGAGAATGTCTGCAAGGGCGGGGTGCAGCTGAAGTGCGATACCTTTATATATATTGGAGGACAATGAAATGGATTTCATATCCAGCAATTCCGAAAAGCTGTTTAATGTTTCTGTTACAAGGCCGGAGAAGGATATGGTGCGTTTATCATCATATTCATTATTCTCCATTTTGGCCAGCAGTGTCAGGGAGCTATTGATCCTTGATAATTTCTCGATGGCATTCTGCATATCACTGATGAGTGACATGACGGTGTCTACGTCTTTGCCATGCAGGTATGATTCTGTGAGCAGTTCCAGTTTGCTGCGCAATATAGCCAGTGGAGTCTGCAATTCATGGGAGGCGTTCTCTGTAAACTCTTTCAGTGCACGGTAGTCATCCAGTGCTTTGTCTGTCATGTTATTTAAGAAACTATTGAGGGCTTTCAGCTCTTTGGCATTGGGTACCGGCAATGAAAGTCTTTGTTTCTGTTTTACATTAAAGCGCTGTATTTTTTTCAGCGTTCTGTTGAATGGTGCCAGAATGATACGGGATACGAACCTGGCAGACAATGCTGTGAGCAGGAACAGGATGGAGAAGATCCAGATAAAGGAGCTGGCCAGTCCTGTAAGAATTTCGTTTGCCTTCGTAATATAATTATAGGAGCAGATGCTATAGTAGGTGCCATTTATATTATAATAAGAGGTAACCGTGAGGCGACATTCCCTGTGTTTAAGCAGCGTGTTGTAGAAGGTATGTTCGTATACTTCATACTTATTTACAGGCACTTCGTTTTTATTCAGCATTTTGATTTCGGCGGGTCTGCCACGGAGATAAGTATCCGGACTCACACCGTTGCGCATAGTCTGGGCCATGAGGTCATTGTAGACCTTCAGACGGCTTATTTCCGCCTCATCTATCTCTGCTTTCACCTTATAGTAGGCAATGCCTATACCTGCCAGCATTGCGGCCAGCGTGATACATAGATACCATAAAGTAAATTTGTTGACGAGTTTCATGACCTTTGTTATGATGCGGTTGTATTGAACTTATAGCCTAATCCGTACACTGTGTTGATGTAATCACCTCCATTTGCTGCATGAATCTTTTTACGTAAGTTTTTCACGTGCTGATACACAAAATCAAAATTTGAAAGGTTGTCGGTATAATCACCCCACAGGTGTGCTGCTATTGATTGCCTGGAAAGTACTCTGTTCTTATTGACAAGGAAATACAACAACAGGTCGAACTCTTTGGGGGTTACGTCGAGTGCTGTATCATTAACCAACGCTTCCAGTGTATCTGTATTCAGCCGGATCTCATTATAAGTGACAATATTACTGCCTTGTAGTTTCTTCCTTCGGTATACTGCTCTTAGTCTTGCGTGTAATTCAGGAAGGTGGAACGGCTTAGTCAGATAGTCGTCGGCACCTCCCTCCAGTCCATTGATCTTGTCATCCAGTGAATTCTTTGCGGAGATGATGACCACACAGCTGTCGAGCTTTTCGGCATGGATCAGTTGTAAGAGGTCAAGACCATTTCCATCCGGCAAAGTGATATCGAGCAGGATGCAGTCGTATTGAAATGAGATTAATTTATTGTGCGCGTCATTGCTGGTGTAGCTTACCTCACACAGATATCCTTCTTTTTCAAGGAAATTGGTGATGCTGGCAGCCAGCTCTATATTATCTTCAATGAGCAGTACTTTCATACAGCTGCAAGATTCGTTTTAAAATTTGAAGCAATTTTGAAGGTGGGTAGAAAACAAAAAGGACCCAGTTGAGAAACGTGGATCCTTTTTGCCTTATACTTTTTGAAAATTGCAATCATGACGCAAAGATGGTAAGAATCCTGGCGATTTTTATTGTGCTATTCAAACAAAAAATTGTAAAATTCAAAGATTTTGAAAATAGTTAAGTCACTTTGTTAAAATCCCGTGACAATTCGGCCAGAATTAATGTTTCCTTAAAAAGCGATTAAAATTTCGGGAGGGGTTGGGTTGTAAAAAAGGAATATATGGGTGGCGGAATGGGTGGATGAGTGGTAGGGTGTTTGGAAATTAAAATAAGCAGGCTAAAAGCCTGCTTATTTTAATTTTTATAGTGTTGCCATATCAATTACAAAACGATAACGTACATCGCCTTTCAGCATTCTGTCGTACGCATTTTGTATATAAGGCATCTCAATCAGTTCGATATCAGACACAATGTTGTGTTCGGCGCAATAGTCCAGCATTTCCTGTGTTTCCTGAATACCACCGATCATAGAACCTGCGATCGACTTACGGCCTGCAATCAAAGCAAAAGCATGCACAGAAGCCGGTGTTGGAGGTGCACCCACACAAATATGTACACCATTAGTCTTGAGCAGACCCAGGTACATCCCATAATCATGTTCTGCAGAAACGGTATCGATAATGAAATCAAATTTGCCTCTGGCTGCATTTACCTGTTCCTGGTCGCTGGTGAGCAGGAAGTGATGGGCGCCCAGGCGCTCAGCATCTGCTTTCTTGGATGGAGAGGTGCTCAGCATGGTCACTTCTGCGCCAAAAGACACGGCAAATTTCACCGCCATGTGGCCGAGGCCGCCTAGACCCAATACACCTACTTTATGGCCTTTACCGACCTTCCAGTGGCGAAGTGGTGACCAGGTAGTGATGCCTGCACATAATAATGGAGCGACTGCAGGCAGGTGCAGTTTGTCCGATACCAGTAATACGAAGTCTTCGCTTACCACGATCTTGTTGGAATAACCACCGTAGGTAATGGTTTTCTTATCCTGCTCATAGCTGTTGTAAGTGCCGGAAGAACCATTCAGGCAGTACTGCTCCTGGCCATCTGCGCAGTTTTCACACTCACGGCAGGAGTCTACCAGGCAACCTACGCCTACGAGATCACCGGTTTTGAATTTCTTTACATGTGCACCTACCGCAGTGATACGGCCTACGATTTCATGGCCGGGTACCATTGGGTAGATGGAATTTCCCCACTCGTTTTTGATCTGATGTAGATCTGAGTGACATACACCACAATATAAGATGTCGAATTGTACGTCGTGAGGGCCTGGTTCTCTTCTTTCAAAATTGAAAGGTCCTAGCTGCGCCTGGGCGTCAAACGCAGCATATCCTTTAGCTGGAATCATTTCTTTGTAATTAATAAACGTGAGGAAATAGAAGTTGCTTCTCTACGAGCGCGAAGTTACGGGGGATGGGGGGATTAAAAAGGGGGGGGAGGACTATTAAAAAAGATAGCGGAGAAGGATCCCTTCCGCCGAAGGCAGAAGTGATCCTTCTCCGCAGGAAAATTAATTTTGTGGGTCATGGCCTACAAAATTAATTTTTATTTATCTCAACAGATTGATTGCACCTTTCTTCGTGATGATCGTTTTATCGTTTTGTATCACCCGGATGGTATACATATACACCCCCGTCGGTTGTTTCTTCCCATTATAAGTCCCATCCCAGCCAGTGCCTGACGTTGTAGTATGGAAAATCAATTCTCCCCACTGATTGAACACCATCATATCCAATGCGGCAATCGTATTGCCTTCTGCTTTGAATATATCATTCAATCCATCTCCATTTGGCGTAAAGGCATTTGGCACATAAATCGGGTCTGCTTTCAGCTTTACTGTCAGACTATTCGCATTGTTCTCACAATTCAGTGCACCCAGTGCTACTACTGTGAGTGTCACACTATCTATCATCTGTGCAGTGATGGTATGTGTAGTGCCTGTAGACCCTGAACTTGGATCGGTATATGCACCGCCATTTACAGATACGAGATAACCGGTAGCATCCGGTACCGGATCCCAGGTAAATGTGATCGTACTGCCGGATGTATTATCTGCTTTTATTTTCGGCGCATCTACTTTTTCAAATGGGGTCACTGTCACTTGCGTACGCTGACTCACACAGGAACCATTCACCGCTTCTACAAAATAAGATGTGTTGCCAATAATAGCAGGTGTTGTAAAGCTTTCACCTGAACCGAGGTTATCCCCACCAGAGATCATGGGATACCAGTTATATGTGAGACTATCTACAGGATTAGTGACCAGTAATGTTGCTGTGCTATCCGGACATACTGAAGGCGCTGTAGCAACAGGCGCATCTGGTTGTGCATTCACCTTGATTTCAACACTGTCTTTTACAATACAACCAAAAGCATCTTCTGCCGTCACTGTATATTGTGTAGATGCGACAGGTGTGATGATCGTGCTGGAATCACCAATGGCCCCGGGTTCCCAGGTGTACTTTACAATCTGGCCACCTGTAGGTACTGCATATATCGTAGTAGATGCCCCCGCACAAATTGCCGCAGGTCTTGCCTTCGCCGCAATCGTGATCGGTGAGTTCTGCGAGAGGGTGGTATCAAACTGCGTTACACAACCATTCCCATCCATGATACTTACTGTGTACGCACCGGCAGCCAGATCTGTGGCTGTATTGGTAAACTGGGCTGGATTTGTATTCCATGCCAGCGTTATTGGCGAAGTACCTCCACTTACTGCTACTGTAATACTACCATTGGAATACCCACAGGTAGCAGGCACCATGCTCGCTGTCGCTGTCAACGGTACAAATGGCACCGCAGAGATAGCCGCTATCACAGCACGTGAATCCACACTATTGCCAACGATATAATCAAAGGTAACAGACGATAAAAACTGTGATTGATTATCACATGGAACAGGAATATCCACTGCATACATGCGCGGATCATTGCTGCTTAATCCCTCTACAGTATAAGGAGGCGCCGTCAATCTTGGTATACGACCAATGGCATTGATCATAGGGTTACTACCACCAAACCAGTCCGCCACTGTGAATGTACCCACATTGATATCAGGTGCATTCACAAAGTGGAGCGTCACATTGAACGTACTGGATTGCTCTGTAGACCATGCCAGTATACTGATCTTGGAATAAGCCGCAGGTGTGAGCAACGTATAGGTACCTGTAGTGGTACTACCCGGTGCAGTCGCATTGGCAGAAAGAAATATTGCATTCAAACTATCATAGTTCTTCAGCTGGTAAGTACGCGTACCGTTTACAATCGTCCCGTTATCCGGTAACCCGGCTGCAAGACTATTGGTGGCTGCGAAGGTAGCTGTATACAATACCTTTAGCTGGAGGTCAAGTCCGACAGTGGTCACTGCCGATGCATCGGTGCCTGTTTCTGCAAAGGCATCGATGGCATACCCGGTAATCGGTACGGGGGTATACGTTTGCCCATAGGATTTGCATAGGCAGAGTAGTAAGAGAAGAGAGGCGAAGTAGATTCGTGTCATGGAAATATATTATTATAATTATGGACTAACATCAACGAAGCAGGGTCACCCATCCTGAATAGGTCTTTTCCCCGGGGGCTGGTTTTATGATATAGTAATACGTACCAAATGGCATCAACTGTCCTTTCCAGGTACCGTCCCATTGTGAGTAACCAATACCTTTGAATACAATCTGGCCATAGCGGTTAAAGATTTCGGTTGTCGCATTCGGGCGGGCTTTGAGCCCATCTACTTCCCAGCGGTCATTGATGCCATCGCCGTTCGGACTGAAAGCATTGGGGATCTCAAGCACCAGGTCAGGGATCACTTTGTAGTAAGCGCGGCTGATGCTGTCTGTACAGCCGATATCATTGGTCACATAGAGGGTAACACGAAAGTCGCCGGTCATTTCATATTTATGTTCAGGTGAAAAATCAGTTGAACCGGTTCCATCTCCAAAGTCCCATTCATAACTGCCGCCATTCTGAGAATTGTTTGTGAAGAAGAAATCCGCATCCTTGAATTCGACCGTGATGTTTTGCCCCGGTGCTGAGCTAAACAATGCAATGGGCATGGGAACAATGCTGATGAGCGATGTCTTTGTAATGGTGATCGGGCATTGGCCCTGTGCGGTAGCAGTGAGTGTGACAGTATATACGCCTGTATTATTATAAGTATGCGAAGGATCTTCCATCACAGAGGTCGCACCATCACCGAATGTCCACTGGTAACTATCTGCATTGCTAGATGTGTTGTTAAAGGTAATGGCAGCAGGTGCACAGCCTTGTGTGATGTCAGGTGTGAATGCAGGCACGGGTAGTTGAATCACCTTGACAGTATCAGGTATGGCGGTCGCTGTACACGCACCATCCACAACGGTCAGGTTGATAAAACCTGTGTTCGCATATTTTACATCATAAGGCCCAAAGCCTGTACCTGTTTGTACAGTTCCACCTCCCCAGTCCCATGTGGGTACAGCATCAGCAGAAGTAGTACCAGTAAAGGAAATGGTCGTCGTTTCTCCTGCGCAGATGGGTGATTTACTTACAGTGATATTTAATTGTGGTGGGGCAGATACGGTCACCGGTTGTGTAGTAACGGTAGATACACAACCATCATCTGTGACCTGTAATTGCAGATTGAAATCACCTGCACCTGGAAAAGAGATCTGGTAAGGTCCGCTATCTGCACCGCTTTGTACAGTGGCGCCGGCAAAGTTATTCCAGTTGTAGGTTGCCGCCGTAGTCGCCGTGCCATCGAATGTTACTGTGTTTGTACCACCCAGACAAATAATAGCAGGTGTGACTGTAAACGATGATGTAGGCGTCGGCTTTACCACTACATCTACCGTATCTTTTATGATACAGCCAAAAGCATCTTTTGCCGATACAATATAAGAGGTGGTATCCGTTGGATTGTCCGTAACTGTTTGTCCGGTGAGGGTTCCAGGCGCCCAGGAATAATCGGTGACCGTGCCGCTGACAGGTGTGGCAGTCAATGTAACAGGATCTCCTGCACAAATAGCCGCTGCACTGGCACTCGCTGTAATAGTTGCGGAGGAAATTAATGCCACTGTATCATTCACCGTGAATACACAACCATTCGCATCGGTCAGTGTGCCTATGTATGCGCCTGCGGGTACATTTGTAGCAGTCGCTGTAGTTTGTGCAGGCGTGGTATTCCACCTGAATGTATAAGGGGTAGAACCATTCGTTGCCGTCAGGGTAAGTGTACCATTGGCACCACCACAGATGGCATTTGTATGCGTGCTGCTGTAAACAATAGGTGTGTATTGCACACCTGCCAATGCGAGGATGAGTGCTCTCGAAGTACCACCAGTGGCGGCTGACTGCGTAAACGTAACGGATGCCAGTGACTTACCCAATACCGCACAGGGGATGTTGAAATCAAAACCATAAAAGCGTGGATTAGTAGTCAATCCATCCACGGTCATAGGGGCATTGGTACGTGTGATGCGCCCATAGCCGGTCACTACAGCGGGTGTACCATTGAACCAGTCTTTGATAGTGATGGTGCCTGCATTGGAAGTAGTACCATCCGTAAAGGTGAGCAATACGGATACCGTAGCGGTACCTTCTGTAGCAAATGCGAGCAGACTTAATTTACTGTAGATGGCTGGTGTAGTGAGTGTTAGTGTTCCTGTTCCAACAGTATTAGGTACAGCATTCGAGGGTACCGCCATATACAAAGCATTGTTTGCGTTGAAGGCGGCCATCTGCCATGTTTTGGTACCATTTACAAAATTCCCGGTAGGTGTAATCCCTCCGGATACGCCGTTAGCTGTAGCGAAAGCTGTAGTATGAATCACGTGATTGCTACCATCAATGACTGTAGACGTTGCAGCCAGTGCGCTGTTCCCGGCTTCTGCTACAATGTCTGCATTAAAGCCGGAGACAGGAATGGGGACAAAGGTCTGGGCAAATAGGGACTGCCAACCGGTTAACGCGGTCAACAGTATCAGGGTAAAGAAGTGCTTCATGAATGGTCATTATAGGTTAGCTATAAATGAAAATATGCGACGGCATAGGCCGTAGCAGGAAATAGATATAGTGCGTCTAAATAAATACTGTGCGAGAAGGAAAAAGGGTGGGGAGGCTTAAATATATTTTTTATTCTAATGATTAACTACGGTTATATCGAGTTGTTTGGTATTGAGGGGTGGGTTCATTTTTTCCCATATTCTTTTTTGTTCGAATAAGATGGTGGTCTGACCGGGTGCTTTGGAGTGGATCATGAATACAACGTCTAGACTATTACCAGCTTCCATGCGCATGGTATCGACGGTATAGTTGTAGCGCACGACTTCTACACAGTCAGGATTGGAGACTGTAACAAACCATTGAAAGCCGGCAGTGCCGAGGCCTGGAAGCACAACAGGGAGGGAAGTACCAAGGGTGAGTTCTTTGATTTCAGCGTTCATCGGATATAATTTAGGAAAAAATCGCTTCCGCCCTGAGGCAGAAGCGATTTATGGGGAGGTATTTTATACATACCATTTGTGGTACATCTGAGAGTCGGTGCCTTCCACAAAGCAGTCCAATCTGCCAGCGGCCCAGGAGGAAACGCCCACATCGGAGGAGAGCACACCACCAAGGTTCTCGTCGCCACTCCAGTTGTGACCATCCCACCATTTGTGCATCATATTGTAGGTTTGGCCAGGGTAGAATACGTCTATGCGGTTTGGACCCCATGATACGGCAGGCAGTTGAGAGACGGTGGTTTCTCTTGCCTGCCACTGGGTGCTGGATTTTTGTAAATCAGCTACCAGATCTGAAATCTTAATGTTAGACATTTCCTGTGGTGATTTTTTGGGAGTGAACGAAAAATATGCGTCTTAATATTCAGGGTGAATTCAATTGGGACAGCAAGGTATCGCGGCATTGATCGGAACCGCTGTCAGGAAACGAAAAGATATGGAAGTGAATAATGCCTTAGCTAGTGGATCAGTGTTTGGGGTGATGTATAATTAGTGCCATTCACAGTGACAAAATTGGTATTGCATGCATGCAATTTAAAGGTATAAATATGTTGGTAATCAACAAAATAAATTGTGAACGCAATTGATTGCAAGGGGAAAAAAAGGTATTTGTACGTATAATATGTTAATTTTGAATGGGCTGGTTTGAATCGAATTTGGCCTGCGGCAGCAAGGGGAAAAATCTTTTATATTTTTTTTATAATCAGATAAAAAAAATACAATCATAAAAATCTGCTCAGTTTGTCAGGAGAACAATCATTATGGGATGGCATTCGTGAAAGTCATGTAAACAGTCTTGAAGCGTTATACCTTCAATATAACGATGAGTTGTACAGTTATGGCAGGAAATTTACCAGTGATATGCACCTGGTAGAAGACGCTGTGCAGGAGACTTTCATCTCCCTGTGGAAATACAGGCAGTCTTTGCAGGTAAAAAGCGGTTATAGCTTCTACCTTCTTAAATCATTCAGAAACCACCTCTTCCGCTTACTTAAATCCAGAGCGAATACAACTTATACGGATGAACAGCCGGAATTTCATTTCGAAATCGGCGTAGACACTCACCTGATCGCCGGAGAAGAACAGGCCATCCTGCAAAAGAAAGTACAGGAAGCCCTCCTCCAACTCACCAGCAAGCAAAGGGAAATCATCTACCTCCGCTTTTTTGAAAACCTCTCCTTCGAGGAAATCGCGGATCTGATGAACATGCAGGTAAGAGGTACCTACAAGCTTACCGCCCGTGCACTGGCTGCGCTGAAAGAGCTGATGGGTGGGGCCGCAGGCACCGCACTGCTGCTGACTATCCTGAAAGGATAAAAAAAATTTAAAAAAAAGTTAAAGAACGTGGGGCACAATTGACCCTTTTTTGTCTTTATATATTCAAAGGGCCTTAAAACAGAACGAACGGATGCACCATTCCATATATAGTTATCGTAATTATACCAGCCACCAACTGGCTACATCACCTTACTTCCTGGAGTGGGTTAAGTTCCCTGACGCAGCTAATACCGCATTCTGGCAATCATTCGTGACTGCCTACCCGGACAAAGCTGCCGATGTGGATGCCGCCGTGTCTATCGCCCGTAGCCTGTACGTTGTGCATGAGCGCCCAACGCCGCTGCAACAACGTGAAATGTGGGATGAGATCTATAATAATATAGGTAATAATAAGATCTATGTGCGCAAAAGTCCGCTGGTATACATTGCCCGTGCCGCTGTCGCCGTAGGCGTTATTGCCGCCGCTTCCTGGCTGATCTTCCGCCCGGGAAACAAAGAGGTGAACATAGCCTCCAACTTTGGAGAAATTAAAACCATATACCTGCCAGATAGTACTGAAGTGACATTGAATGGGCACTCTGCTATCACGTACAAAAAAGAATGGACCAACCGGGAAGTGTGGATTGAAGGAGAAGCTTTTTTCAATGTCAGAAAGAGTGTACACCAGCAGTTTGACGTACACAGCAATGGCGTGGACGTACATGTACTGGGAACATCTTTCAACATTCGCAACCGTAGAGGGGTTACCGCTGTTGTATTAAATACAGGCAAAATAATGGTAGCTGCTTCTGCGGAGAAAAAGCTGATCCTGTCCCAACCGGGTGATATGGCCCGCTATGACAATGAACAAAAGGATTTAGTACAAAAGAAAGTACCCGTGTCCAAAGTAACGGGCTGGCAGCAGCACAAACTGCAACTGGACCAGACCCCTGTAGCCGACTTTTTTGGTGTACTGGAAGACGACTGGGGATACCAGATTCAGGCAACTGATTCTTCGCTCTTAAAAAAGACCATCAGCGGAGAAATCGAAATGACCGACAAAGAAGTTCTTATGAACGCGCTTGCTGTAATATTAGATGCAAAAGTGACACAGCAGGGATCAACCATCATAGTAACACCCAACTAATTTTAAGGACAAGGGACAGCCGAACTGAAGTTTCGAAACAGGTACGCTACCATTTTATTTTTTGTAAATCAAAATTGCTTACAGGCATGATCAATCTGAAAAAGGTTGCGGCCTTCTGTTGTCTGATGCTTGCCATCAGCCTGCAGATGTTTGCTGCCGTAGCCAGCCAAAATCAACCAACACTCACATTGAAAGAAGCGTTGAACAAAGCTTCAAGGCAATTTCATGTTTCCTTTATCTATGAAGATGAACTGATCAGTAATAAGCGGGTGGATAACCCTGCCGATGACAGTTTTAAGAAGGTAGAAGATTACCTATCTGTTGTATTGAAGCCATACAATCTGAAGTTCAGGAAACTGGGCGGCTCACAGTATGCTATTTACGGCACTTCTGATAAAACTAAAGAAAAGGATAAAACCAACCATGTGGCTCCTGAAGAAGCTGTCTCTGATCAGGCAGCTTCCCAGAAGCCTGCTGTACAGATGATACAGGTGCAGATTAACAGATCTGTTGATACCAGTGGTGCAGATTTGAGAGTGCTGGTAGGTGTAGTGACCGATGAATCTATGGCCCCTGTTTCTTCTGCAACTATCATGGTGCCTGGTACAAAGTACATGACCGTAACAGGCCGTGGTGGGGATTTTGCCATAAAGGTGCCAGTGAACGCTACTAAGATCCAGGTATCCTGCATCGCATATGAGAGCCAGGTGCTGCCTGTGAACAATGCAGTGTATTACAGAGTGGCATTGAAAGATAAAACGGGTTACCTGAAGCCGGTTGAAGTAGTATCTACCGGTTATGTAAACCTGCCTAAAGAGCGTGCAACTGGTTCCTTCGGCGTAGTCACGGCGAAGGAGCTGGAAAAAATTCCTTCAGCAAATGTGATTAACCGCCTGGAAGGTATGGTACCTGGTTTACAGATGCAGCTTACCGCGGGGGATAACTCCTTTGTGTACGACAACGTCACCCCTGCTCCTGCAAGTAATACCCGTACCATCGGCGCAAATAACTACAATTTTAATATCCGTGGTACAACTACCCTGCAGAGTGAAACCTCTCCACTGGTAGTCGTAGACGGTTTCCCAACTGAGTTCGATCTAAAGACCCTGAATCCTAACGATATTGAACAGATCACTTTTCTGCGCGATGCTGCTGCCGCTTCTATCTGGGGTGCACGTGCTGCCAACGGTGTAATCGTGATTCAAACAAAGAAAGGCCGTTTACGTACACCGGTTGTGAACTTCGGTGTAGCATACAGCACGCAGGCACGCCCTGATATTGGTTACCTTAAACTGATGAACAGTGCACAGGCGCTGGCATTCGACAAGGAGCTGGTCGATAAAGGTATCGTGACTGCGGCGTCTTACAATCCCTATACTTCCGGTATTAAATATTATGTAGACAAAGGTGTGGACCTGGCGTTTCAGCTGAAGTCCGGTCGTATTACACAGAGTGAATATGATACAAAGGTCGCTGAGCTGAGCAAAAGAAATAACTATAGCCAGCTGAGTGATTACCTCATGCAGTCTGCCAATGCACAAAACTATAACCTGTCAGTAAGCGGTGGTACAGATGTACATACCTATTACCTGTCAGGGGCCTATTCCAAAGAAAATACCAGCACTGTTGGTAACTATGGAGAACGTATCAACCTGGTTGCTAATCAGGAATTTAAGATCCTGAAAAAAATCACACTTGGCGTAAGTCTGAAGGGTGCGTTTTTTAACTATGCAAATAATGGTATTGGTCTGACCCCACTGGCGAATGGATCGAATACTTTTATGCCCTACGATGATATCCACGACAACTTCTATTATTCCATTGGAGAGCACTACGCAGATTCATTGGAAAACCTGGGCTACAGGAATTGGTCTTACAACTACCTTGATGAGCTGAAGATGAATAGTAAGTATACCCATGATAACAATTATTCAGGTACCATCACGCTGGACATTCCGATATATAAAGGTGTAGGCTTCAATGCTGCTTATATGCAGGAACGTGATTTCTTCACGATCCGAAATATGCAGAACGTGAATAGCTTTTATGTCAGGAACCTTTACAACAAAGGAACGGTGATGGATGGTACGACGCTTACAAATAATTTCCCTGATGGAGGTATACTACAGGCGACCAACAATAATATGAATAACTATAGTGTGCGTGGTCAGTTTACGTATAACAGGTCTATTAAAGAAGATCACCAGATTAGTGCGCTGGCAGGTATGGAGGCCAGACAGACACTAAATTCGGCCAATAGCTATACGATTTATGGATACAACCCGCAGACTGGTATAGGTGTTACTACAGCATACGGTACCTATTATGAAACCATGGACTATTCAGGTGGTTACCTGGGTGGCTATCCTACCCAGACAGATTACCTGAAGCGTTATTTATCTTACTATGGCAATGCTGCATATACCTACAAGGGTAAATATACATTGTCTGGTAGCGTACGCTATGATGATTATAACAATTTTGGGCTGGATAAAAAATATCGTGCGCGGCCTTTCTGGTCTTCTGGCCTGAGCTGGAATGTAGGAAAAGAAGGATTTATGCAGGATGTGACCTGGGTCAATTCTCTGCGTGTGCGTGGTACATTTGGTGTGAATGGCAATATCAACCAGGATCTCCGTCCATTTACAAATATTGCTTTACTGGGGTCTGATGATCAGACAGGTTTGCCATATGCTACTGTTACTTCTCCGGCTAATCCGGCACTGAAATGGGAGAATACGTATGTTACGAACTTTGGTATCGATTATGGTTTGTTGAATGGCCGCCTGAGTGGTACAATAGATTTGTATAATAAGAAAGGATCAGACATTATTTATTACCTGGAGGTAAACCCTGCTTTGCTGGGCGCTAGCAATTCAGTATATAGAAATGGGGTAACCATGAGCAACAGGGGAATTGATCTGGGCGTAAGCGGTGCGATTGTAGATACAAAGAATTTGGGCTGGAATATGGGAATCAACTTCTCTTATAATATAAACAAAGTAACGAGCAACTTGCTGAAACCTACAAGCTCGTTTTATTCCAGTTTTTCCGGTGTGATAGTAGGATATGCATCTGATGCGGTATTTGCCTATAGGAATGCAGGCCTTGACAGTTTAGGCTGGACCAGGATCTATGACCAGAATGGGAATAAAGTACGTGCCAATTCGACGGTGACAGATATGGGTGCTGTTAAATATATGGGTCGCAGATCAGCGCCTGTATATGGTTCCCTTCAGAATACTTTCCGGTATAAGAACTGGTCGATGTTTGTACTGGCTACTTATAGTTTTGGTTCGGTATTCCGTGCGCCGGTTGCCACCCAATATCCTACTTCCAGGAAGCTGTACTACAATACCTCTGCAGATATTGCCAAAAGATGGCAGAAAGCAGGGGATGAAGCCAATACGATCGTTCCGGGTATAGCGGGTTCTTATGCAGCTGTTTCCGTATTCCGATATGCTTATTCTGATGTAAATATTCAGCCTGGTGATTATATTCGTCTGCGGGAGATCTCCCTGTCTTACCAGTTGCCTTCGGAGATGGCCGGAAAAGTGTTTGCAAAAAATATCAAAATCAGTGGTGCAGTGCGTAACCTGGGATTGATCTGGAAGAAGAACAAGCTGGGCCTTGATCCTGATTATGTACCGGCATTGGCGAGTACGGTGCTGCACCTGCCAGCTACACCGCAATACAACCTGATGTTGAATGTAGGCTTCTAACCAAAATTTAAAATTACAATGAACAATAAATATCTCTCAATGCTGTTGTTAAGTGGTCTTGCGCTGACCAGCAGCTGTAGTAAATATACGGATGTAAAAACACAGGGTAGCCTGATACCGAGTGCCATTGATAATTATCGTTACCTTTTGAACGGTACCTCCACTTTTGAACCGGGGGGTATGATGACGGACCTGGCAGCAGCGGACGTGGCCATTGTGGATAGTGCACAGCAGGAGACAATAGAAGGATACAGTGACTATTTATTTATCAGGAATGTTTATACCTGGAAGGCACCGATCTTTGAAGTGACCACCAGCCATGATCCAGACTGGGATACTTATTACGGGCGTATTTATAATTGTAATATAATTGTCAACGAAGTTCCTACTAGTACGGGGGGAACTGATTCTGCAAAAGCGGAGCTGATAGCAGAGGCGCTGACACATCGTGCAGATGCTTATCTTAACCTGGTGAATGAATACGCTAAACCGTACGGTACCACTTCATCATCAGATCTTGGTGTGCCGCTTGTGCTGACACCGGATCTGAACCAGAAACTGAATCGTGCTACGGTCGCTACTGTGTACAACAAGATTGAGGCAGACCTGAAAATTGCCCTACAATCCCTGCCTACAGCAAGCAGTTATAACACCTTGCCTGATAAGGCGGCCGCTTACTCGCTGCTGGCACGTTTTTACCTGTTGAAAAGTGATTATGTAAATGCTGGCCTGTATGCAGATAGTACACTGGAATTGCAAAATACATTGAACGACCTGGGTACTATTAATACCATACCTTACAGGAAGAGTGATCCGGAAATCATCTTTGGGAAAATAGCCGCCTCCGGCTTTACCTATTCTCCTTACATCCTGCGTCTGAGTGATGATATCCTGAACCTGCTGGGTACTAGTGATATGCGATACCAGTTGTTCACAAATGATGCTGCCAGCTATTTTGGTAGTGACTATACCGGCCGGTATTTTAGTCGTGAGCAAATCAACTATGAAAACAGGAATATTGGTACATCTGTTCCAGAGATGATCCTGATAAAGGCAGAAAGCCTGGCACGTGCTGGTGATGCAACTGGTGCCATGGAAGAGGTAAATGTGTTGAGACAAAAACGTTTTCAGGCCGCTGACTACGTAGCAATGACTGCCACTGATAAAAACGATGCGATTGTGAAAGTGATAGAAGAGCGCAGACGTGAGTTCATGTGTCGCCTGCTGCCTTGGATGGATCAGCGCCGTTTGAAAGATGATCCTTTGTTTACAAAGACATATACACGTACCTGGCAGGGGCAGACTTATACACTGGACCCATCCAGCAACAGGTATGTATTCCCGATTGCTACGTACAATATCAGTCTGAATCCTGAGATAGAACAAAATCCGTGATTATATAATGAAAGGAATGAAATTTAGTGGCCTTGTTCTGCTTGCCCTGTGTGCTATTACCAGCACACAGGCGCAGAAGAGGTTGAAGATGACACCAGAACGACCTTACATTGGAGATACCGTTCACCTGTTGTATCATCCTGATGCTGACATGTTGAAAACAGGCAAGTCTGTACTCGGTGCTGTATATATTTATGATACTACCTATCACTGGATAGCACTGGACTTACCATTGACAAAAACAGACAGCGGATATACAGCTACAGTACCCCTGACCCGCGATAAAGGGCTGTGGGCATTTAAGTTCAGAGCGGGTGATGCAACTGATAATAATAATGACACCGGTTACATCATAATGGGGTCAGAGCCGGGCAGGCAGGCGAAAGGTGCGTATGCCGGTTATGGTTCACTTCGTGCACGTGATTACCAGATGGGAATACCAGGTTATTACAAAGATTTTAGTATCGGCGATTCTGCCATGTTCTTTTGGATGGGGCAGGAGATCGGTTACTGGAAAGCGGGCAGAACATTGATCTGGCCTTATGCAAAAGCAAGGGCAGCTATGGAGCGGCAGGCCGGTATGAATCCGGAAACTTCTTCTTCCATCAATAATGCAGCGGCTTATATGCTGCATGCCCCCAATCTTTCTCAGAAGGATTTATTTACACTGGCCCTGATTAACGAGCGCTATCTTCTCAGGAAAGAAAGAAGCGATTCTATCCGTGCGGCTATCAGTGTACAATATCCAAATGGGATAATAAAGAAACTGAGTGATTACAAAGCCATGGTGAATGAGCGGGATGCAGATAAAAAACTGGCACTGTCTGAGCAGTTCCTGAAAAATTATACACCTGATAAAGAACTGGATGACCTGGCAGGGATCGATTATGACAGGGGCGTGTGGAGAAACATCTTTGCTATTTCAATTGCAAAAGGTGATACGGCTGTACTGGCAAAATATATTGATGCCACTAACCTGAATCAACTGGCATTTGCCTATTACAAGATGGTAGAAATCCCTTATGCTGATTGGAAGACCATGCCGGCAAAACAGGCGTATCCATTTTCACAGCGCATTATGAATAAACTGGCTTACCTGAAAGCACATAAACCAGCCGAATATTATTACTATACGCCATTAGAATTTGAAGCTTATATAGACGGTCTTTTCAAGCATGACTATATCACCCATACAGCCATCCTGAAAGAGACGGGCAGAGAAAAGGAAGCTTTGCCACTGGCATTAAAACTTCAGGAAGATCTGCAATATAGCAATGCTACCCTGAATCAGCTGGAAGCAGCTTTGCTGGAAAAAGCCGGCAGAAAAAAAGAACTGACGAAAGTACTGCACAACAGCTTGCGCATGAACCAGGCTTCTGCACAGATGCTGGACATGATGAAAAAGGAATACCTGCAAACGCATAAGGATACAGAAGGATTTGATGATTACCTGAATTCCATGAAAGACGCACATACAATGGAGTTACTGCGTGCGCATGTACTGGAAGGTAAAATGGATAGAGCAGCAGTACCATTTGAGATGAAAGACCTGGAAGGGAAAACGGTTTCATTAGAGGCTCAGAAAGGCAAGATAGTAGTGATGGATTTCTGGGCTACCTGGTGTGCACCCTGCAAGGCGGCAATGCCTGGTATGCAGCTGGCACAGGAGCATTTTAAGAATGACAGTAATGTGGTTTTCTTTTATATTGATACGCAGGAGCGCGATCCGGAGTATAAAAAGAAGGTAGCGCAATTTATAAAAGAGAAGAAATATCCATTTAAAGTGTTGTTTGATAATGGAGATGAATTTTACAGCAAGTATGCAAAACTGATCCAGACATCCGGTATTCCTTTTAAGGTGGTGATAGATGGAAAAGGACAGGTACGATTTGCTCAGACTGGGTATATGGGTAGTCCAAGTGGTCTGGCAGATGAAATTGAAACCATGGTTTCCCTGGCAAAATGATAATTGATAATTGATAACAAAGAGTGATGAACCACGGTTGCAGGCGCTTCTTCTTAACCGGGGGAGCGCTGCTTCTGTTTAAAGATAAATGACATGAGATTATTATTGATATTACTTTTGATCAGTATACAGGGAATGGGGCAATACATTTCCAAAGCCGTAGATTATTACAATGCAGATAGCAGTATACATTTTGGGGGTACGTTAACAATACCATCGGGGATGGAATCATTTCCGGCGGTGGTCATTGTATCAGGTACGGGCAGGCAGGATCGCGACGGTACCATGGCGGGGCATAAAATGTTCAAAGTGATCGCTGAATACCTGAGTACCAATGGAATAGCAGTATTAAGGGTAGATGACAGGGGGACCGGTACTACTACAGGCGACTATGAAAAAGCGACAACGGCAGATTTTGCGGCAGATGCAGTGACGGCAGCAGCATTTTTAAAGGCGATTACGGGCGTGAATGGCGTTGGTCTGATTGGACATAGTGAAGGGGGAGCAGCGGCTTATATGGCGGCTGTAAATAGCAAAGACGTAAGGTTTGTAATTAGTCTGGCAGGTTTGGCTACGACCGGGTTAAAGGCATTGCAGGCACAGAACAGGGCGATCGTGGCAAGTGCTGGGATTCCTGTATTGATGCAGCAGCGGTTCAATGCCATTAATGATATTATGTTTGATACGGCGTATGCGTATGCTGCATCGCCGGACGTGGAGCATCATTTGAGGGGTGCTTTTGCAGCATGGAATTCGGCTGATCTGGCAAAGGGAGCGCAGGATTCGGTATATGCCAGGAGCCGGGATCACTTCTTTTTCCCTTTGGAGTCTTATATCAGGCAGGCGACAGGGCCGTGGTATAGGTATCATATCCGTTTTGACCCGGTTCCCTGGTTGAAACAGGTAAAAGTGCCTGTATTGGCTTTTAATGGGGATAAAGATATCATGGTGGACGCAGATGAGAATTTAGGAAATTATAAAAAATATGTTCATCTGGCAAAGGTGATTAAGGAGCCGGGATTGAACCATTTGTTCCAGCATTGTGTAACCTGTACCATGCAGGAACCAGCGTCATTGAAGGAAGATTTTGCCCCGGAAGTACTAAAAGAGATGGTTTTATGGATAAATGGAATGAAAATTGATGTAAACGGCGTTCAGGTTATAAAGTGATCATCAATATGAAAAAATTATTAATACTGGCGGCCATATTGGGCCTGTCAGCCTGTTCAAACCCAACCCCGGAGAATTATTTTGATACAGCTGTACTGAATACTAACATTATTAATGATTTTGGGAGCGATGCATTGACGAAAATGCTGGTTGCCCAGAATGTGAAATACAATGGTACTTTGCCAAATGGTCCGAATGCGGCGGCGAAGATGATAGATGGCAAGGTACAGTATATAGAGAAGACGCTGGTGAAGGTAAAGGATCTGAAGGAGACGGAGGAAACGAAGACGATGCTGAAAACGTCTGAGGCTTTGTTTGAGTATGTGCTGCCGGTATATAAGAATGAGTACAAGGCGCTGGCGAAGATGAGTGATGATGGTGGTACGCAGGAAGACGTGTTATCGTTGGGGAAGGAGATAAATGAGAAGTATGGAGAGCGGTTTGATTCTTTGTTTGATGTGTTGACGGCGGAGGGGAAGAAGTATGCGGCGGCGCATGATATAAAGGTGAACTGGGGGAATTAGTGAGGGGTTAGATTTTTATGAGCGATTTAGTTATTTAAATTGGCAATTTTTTGATTTTAATATTAGCGGGCAGGGAGTTTTTCCTGCCCGCTTTTGTTTTACAAAAGAAACTATTGAAGTATTGAAAGTTACCTTATGAGGGAATTGATGAGAGGGAGAGTGATTATCGAATAGAATATAAAGGGATTTTTGGTATTAATTTGTTTTGTTAATTGATGAGAAAGTATTATATTTATTATAGCCATAGCATAACAATTGTTTTTAATTTAAAAACCTTATTCAATGCTGGCTATTGGCCCGGATTGGGCAATAGAATCAGTGGAGGTGCACATCATCTCCCAATTGTTTAACCTAACCCTTCGTGAAGCAAAAGAATGGATAGATTCCTTACATGTTATTCTCGGAAAAGAAAGAGGAGAACAAGTTAACCTATGCGAATTCTGTACCTACCATGGATTTGATATTGACATATTAATTCCTGATTTCATTGCGCTCACTGGGTATTAAAAAACTAAACTCACATGGGAAAAAAATGTGAGCTGTTCACTGCGGTGAACAGCAAAGTCGTCAATCGTTAAGACCAGCTGGTCTTAATGGCGAATGGCATGGTAATGTTTCCATTCGTAGCCGGCTGGTAAAAGTATTTTTTACCTGTTATGGCAAAATTAAGGATAAGCCTAAGTGGCTTATCCTTTTTTATTTGAGATCAATTTCTGGAAATAATTTTCTCCCATTATTTTGATAAGTCTATTAACCAGCATATATACTTTGGTCGTATTGTCAGCAGGGAAAAAATAGTTTGCGTTTTTTTCCAGTGAAGCCGCATTTTTTAAAGCTTTCTTTGTATAAGGTAAGATTTTTTCCGGCTGATAGCCGCCTTCGATTATGGTTGGAAGAATATGCTTCAATTCCTGTGGCTTCATACGAATGTTTGGAAGTTTTTTTTTGAAATGTATATAAAGCCATACTTCAAAGCAGGGATTACTTAATACCAGCTGCCAGTTCTTTGCTTTACAGATTTCGTATAATTCTCTGAATACATTTTCTTTATGATGATCTACATCCATTACCAGGTATACTTCATCAATTTCTGCAAGCCCTACTTTTTCAGCATGTGCTTCTGCCCGGGCAAGTACCCATTTCGGTGCTGACAGGGTTGGATTATCAGTATCCTTTCCTGCGATAGTCACTGTCAGTTTGGGCGAAGCTGCTTCGAAATGTTTGAAGTAATTAGGCTCTGTCAGTGCGCCTTCGCAGGCTATTACAATTCGGGATGCATCCCGGTAGGGGGGATGTTTTACATACGAGAGGTTTTCAATATTCATCGGGTTACCATTTTAATAATTCAAGAGGAGCAGTGAAAGGAATGGCGCCAAAGCGATTGATCAGATAGCCTTTGCGGATATCCAATTTGTTGTTAATAATGAAATCATTCAAGCTATAAAGTCCGGTAGCACCGGTTTCCTGATCTTTTACAGCAAACCATATTTCATCGTTACGAAATATATCGGGGTCGAGTAAATTTGATTCATGAGTAGTAAAGATGAGTTGGCCCTTTGATTTAGTGTAGTGCATGATTTTCTTTATCAATGCAATAATCAGAACAGGGTGAATACTTTGTTCGACTTCATCTATTATAATAGTGGCAGGGCTGTGTATCATTGACCAGCATACCGGCATCAATTCCAACAGTCTTTTTGAACCTGTGGATTCTTCCATGAGATCGAAGGGGAAGTTGTGATGGAAGGCGGTTATTAAATTAATAATTATCTGGTCATTCTCTTTGGTAGTAAATATTCTGCGGTTATTAACGGTGAAAATCTTACGGGGTTCAAGTAAAAGTTCCGGATGCTCATCTTTCGGATCATACTCAGCCATAAACTCAGTGCGTGGTGTTTTTTTAAGTGTGAGAAAATCAATACCGGTATCTAATGTTCTGAGTAATTCATTGCTAAATGAAAAGAAAGCCGGATTGATGCAAAGTTCATGCAGGCACTCAATGAGGCCGGTATTATGACGGATAATAATTAATTGAGTGGTGATCCAGGTGTATGCTTCTTTATGAGTATATAGACGGAGTTTATTTTCATGGTGTTTGAATAAGAGAGATGGTTCTTTATCAATACCCGATTCATACAGGTATTCTTCAAGAACGTTGTTATCATCAATAGTAAGGCCATATAAGAAAATTTTTTCAGCGGTAAAGAATTCAATTAAAAATGAGGATGGTTTGTCCTGATTTTCTATTTTTAACCTGAATTTTTGACGGCTATTACTCGTACTGATATAGCCAGCTTTAACCCAACATTGCAGATTCTCAAGCACATCAATGAGATTGGATTTTCCTGCACCATTAGCGCCATAAATAGCCGTTGATTTAAGCGCCTTTACTTTGCCCCCGTCATAAATGTGATGTGGATGACTGGTGCATGGCCCGGGAAAGGTATTAAACTCGGTGATTGCATCAAAGGACAGGAAGTTGGATATAACAAATCTTAAGAGCATACAGGAGATATAGGTTATTTTGAGTTTCGGGTTATTCAATGAATAGTAATATATGTATTTTAATTTATTTATGTCCGATTGTGAACAATATTTTTTTGAAACCGAACATTGTTAGAATAATTGGTTATTGATTCTCAATCCATTCACAAAAGGCATTTTTATTGACTATCTGCCTGCAAAACCCAGCCGATGTTTAAAAATTACCTCCGTATCGCTTTCAGAAACCTCTTCTCGAACAAAGTATACGGTCTCCTCAATATCCTTGGCCTTGCCCTCAGCATGACCTGTGGTCTATTGATCTTTGTATTGGTAAAATATCATCTCAGCTTCGACAACTTCCACAAAAATGCCAGCCGCATCTACCAGTTCGTTACCGAACAACACAGAGAAACTGTTTCTTACACAGGCAGCGTACCTCCCGCATTCGCACAAGCATACAGACAGGATTTCGGAGAAACCGGCGTAGTAGCCCGTGCCGCCACATACAGCGAAACCCTCGTTACCTATGACTTAAATAAATTCATCGAGGATGAAGGTGTCTCATTTGTAGATCCTACTTACTTCGATATTTTCAATTTCCCTTTGCTGGCTGGTAAGAACATGCTGGCAGAACCTAATACGGTATTGATTACTACTTCGCTGGCAAAGAAATACTTTGGCAATGAAGATCCCATTAATAAAGTAATCAAAATTGAAAACAGACTGAACGCCAGGGTAACCGGTGTATTGAAAAACCTGCCAGGCAACACCGACCAGCGTGCAGGTATTTTCATCTCCTTCAAAAGTGTAAAAGACTTTGATGAATTCGTAGGTAAAGAAAATAACTGGAATGGTATTACAAGTGTATTAAAAACATATGTACGCCTCCTGCCCGGTGTGTCAACAGCCAACCTGGAAAAACAATTTCCGAAATATGGTGAGAACAGAAAAGGAAGTAAGAATAAACATGTATACCACATGCTCCCTTTACAAGACCGGCACTTTGATGCACGCTATGGTGGTACCATGGAAAAACGTAGCCTCTGGATCCTGGTATTTGCAGGTCTGTTCCTGATTGTTACCGCCTGTCTGAACTTTATCAATCTCTCAACCGCACAGGCACTGAGAAGATCCAAAGAAGTAGGTATCAGAAAAGCATTGGGTAGTTTCAGACTACAACTATTCTGGCAGTTCCTGATGGAGACCGGTCTCATTGTAATAGTGGCCACACTGGTAGCTATTGTACTCGGTGCATTGTTGTTACCAGATGTGAATTCATTGTTTAATGCGAAGATGAGTTTAGCAAGTGTGATTGATATAAAGCTGCTCGCTTTTATTGTAGGTATGATTCTGATAGTCACCTTTTTTGCAGGCAGTTACCCCGGTTTGATCCTGTCAGGATTCCGGCCGGTACTGGCATTGAAAGGAAAGGTATCTATGCAGCAGGTAGGGAGTTTCAATATAAGACGCACACTGATCGTGACCCAGTTTGCCATTACTTTAATATTGATCATTGGCATGCTGGTCATCACCAGACAAATGCAATATACCAGGCAGACGGATCTTGGGTTCAATAAAGATGCGATCCTCATGGTGCCTATGGGCGCAGATTCTTTAGATGCGAATGTGACAAGTCTGAAAAATGAGTTGATGCGGCAGACAGGTGTAAAGAACGTATCTGTTTGTTTTGAAGCGCCTTCTTCCTTGAGTAACTGGAACACAAATATTCGTATGGTTGGCGATGCAGAAGATGAACCATTTACCGTGGATGTGCGCGCTGCAGATGAGCAGTATGTATCGACCTTTGGATTGCAGCTGATCGCAGGCCGTGATTTATTTCCTGATTCTGCAGCAAGAGAATGTATCGTGAATGAGATGTTTATCCATAAGCTAAACCTGAAATCCCCGCAGGAACTGATAGGACGGCAGATAAACTTTAATGGCGACAATCAGGCTACCATTGTAGGTGTGGTGAAGAATTTTCATATACGCTCATTGCATGCTGATATTGGCGCAGTAATGATTACACCATTCAGTAAATTCTACCAGAATTTCGCTGTGAAATTAAATATGGGACAATTGGCCTCGACTATTCCGGCCATTGAAAAGCTGTGGTCAGCAAGGTTTCCAGATAAATTATTTACGTATAAATTCTTTGATAAACAGATCGCAGAATTCTATGAAACGGAAGAAACGATGTTGCAGTTAGTAAGTATCTTCTCTGTGATCGCCATCTTTATAGGTTGTTTGGGACTGTATGGGTTGGTGTCATTTATGGTGATGCAGAAAACAAAGGAAATCGGTATCAGGAAGGTATTGGGTAGTAGTATCGGGGAAATCCTTTGGATCTTTGGGAAAGAGTTTGCCGTACTGATCCTGGTCGCATTTTGTCTGGCGGCACCGGTAGCATGGTGGATGATGAGTACGTGGCTGGAAGACTTCAAATACCATGTCGCTTTAGGCCCGGGGATGTTTGTAAGCGCTGTCGGATTGACAATGATAGTGGCTGGACTAACGGTGAGTTTCCAGAGTGTAAAGGCGGCCATGATGAATCCGGTGAGGAGCCGGAAGATGGAGTGATTTCAGGCCCCTCCGAATGTTAGGTAACCAGTCATTTGATGGCTGATGATTATATTGTTACAACCAGGCGTTCGCCATTGGAGACATCTTTATCCCAAAGGGTAGAGATGTCTTTTAATTTTACGGTGGTGGTGGAAACAACCAGTTTGCCATTTGCAGCGAGTTCAAACATTTCAGGAAGGATCTCTGAGAAGAGTAATCCAACCTGGTGTTTAGGCCATGCGCCCAGACCAGAGCCGGAGAGCTGAAGGTCTACGCTGCGAAGGATAGCAGAAGATAATGTAATGGTATCTCCTGCCATGCTGCCAACAGATACGTAGCGGGTGCTGTGTGTAAATTTGCCTTTACCTTTTAGGGTGGAGAGGATCTTCTCGGCAGTATGCCCCCAGAGGTAGTCGATGACAATATCGAAAGGACCGTTTAATTGGGTGTGAAAATCATCAGAGAGTGGGATGATCTCATCTGCACCAAGTGTTAATAATTCATTTAGAGAAGCCAGATTCCTACCTGTCGCCACCACTTTTTTGGCACCATAATGCTTAGCGATCTGTACGGCTATGCGACCAGTGAAACCGGTGGCGCCGTTGATCAGGACGATATCTCCCTGTTGAATATTAGCTTTGAAACGAAGTGCCATGGCTGCGCCAATGACTGCGTTGGGCAGTGCCGCTGCGGTGGCGTCGTCGAGTGAATCCGGAACGGGCACTATCATGTTTTTCTCAATAGTGGCCTTTTCAGCCAGCATACCACTGGTGCCTACTGCATATACCCTTGTGCCATCGGGTAGCAGGCAGATGCCATCTCCACCTATTACACGGCCGTTTTCTTTAGGTGCATCACTGGAATAGTGCTTGCCGGAGGCGACTGATTTATCGATGTGTTTTATGGCCACTGCTTTGACATCAACAGCTATTTCATTTTCGTTCTGAGGTGCTGGTGCAGGAAAATCTGTGTATTGAGGCAATTCTCCCGGTTGATATAATACTGCTGCTTTCATGTTATCTCGTTTTTGATAACACAAAATTAGGATAGGGGAAGTGCCTGCACGATAACATATGTTATCAACTGTCAGAAGTGAGATTTCCCTTTGGCCAGTTTGGCTTTGATACGGCTGAGGTGCACTTTGCTCACACCCAGGTAAGAGGCGATGTAGTGCTGCGGCACCCGTTGGATGATGTGTGGGCGGTCATTGATCAGGTTTTGGTAGCGCTGTTCAGGCGTATCCCTGATGAGGGAGACAAATTCATTGATATAGTGCGTCTGGCGCTGCACGGTCATCTGAAGGATCATGTTTACAAACCCCTTTTCGTGGCTGAGATCATCAAGGAGCTGGTTCACATGTTCCTTCGCAAGCAGGTAAACGACAGAAGGTTCTATGGTTTCGATGGTAATGGGACTGGGGGTATTGTTGATAAAGCTGTCGAACGAGGAAAGTCCTTCATTTTCAAAAAAGAACTGAACGGTGATTTCCTCCCCGTTTTTATTGAAGTAGGTGCGGATAAGGCCCTTTTCGATGTAGATGTAGTGCTGCGACTTTTTACCTTCATCAAGAAGGACGGTTTTAGCAGGTACTTCAAGACGTTGCTGATAGGGAAGGTATTTGTCCCAATAGGCATTTAGCTGAGGAAATTGATGGCGGAAATGAAAAAGCATGCGTTAAGATAGGGAAATAATTAAGGCTGGCAATATTGCCAGCCTTAATTATTTTATAATGAATTAGTTACGAAGGGTTGTGTCACCTGTTGCAACTATTCTGATGTGATTAATTGTTGCTATTTGCTCCTAAAGGCATCGATTCTAGTGAATTCTCAATGAGGGTTTATGTGATAACAAATCCCATGTTTGGTAGTCCTATCAGACATAATTTTAGATTTCGCAGCTAACAGACAGTCCGGTAATCTTACCGGACTTACTACTAAGATATTTCATTATCCAAACAAATCTAAGATTGATAGGGAACAAGGTCTGGTATTCTTACCGGACTTTAATTTACTGAGGGTAGAATAGTACAGCATCTGCTACCACTTCACCATCCTTGCCTTCGTTGGTGATTTCTACAAATGCCTTACCGCCTTTGGTCAGTTTGATAGTGCCGAGGTCCACCCATTCACCGGAGGTCTGCCCTTCCACTTTAATGGAGGCAGGCGTGTAGGAAACCTGTTGGGTAGTTTTGCCGTCGGCAGACAGGCGGATATGCGTGCTGGATGGCAGATCACTGCGCTTAGGTACATAGGTATACACTTTGTAAGTACCGGTGCGGGTTACTTCGGGTGTATAGCGAATGCTGCCGGCACTGTTTGAAATAAACATAGTGGGGCCATACGCACCTTTGGTTTCCTTTTGCCAGTCGCCTTTCATGATCACATGGGTAGCATCATCATTGTCTACCAGGATCTCAGGAGTGGCGTCTGTCGCCAACGGCTTTTGGCGCAGGAGGGCTTGTAGCTTTGAAACATCGACATCCTGTACAGACTGATGACTGTCTATCGCTATAGATGCGGCTACGGCAGCTGACTGCGCCAGTACCATGAACACTGGTTCCATTCTGATAGAGCCATAGGCAATGTGCGAAGCAGACATGCAAACAGGTACGAATACATTGCTGCAATCTTCCGGTTTTGGAATGATAGAACGATACGCAATCGGGTAGGGGCCGAAACCGCCAATCTGCACATCGCCTTCATTTTTGACCATGCCATTTTCTACAATACGCTGGCAGTTGTGAGAGTCCATGGTATATGCAGCCATACCGATACCATCCTTCACGACTTCCCTGCTTTCGCAATTGGCCTGTGTCATTACGTAGGCGCCAACCATTCTTCTGGCTTCGCGGACATACATTTGTGGCGACCAGTTGCCGGACGCTGGATATTCGTCTTTCGGATACCCCCATTGCAACATCTCTTTACGCAGATGTTCCGGCATGCGGGGATCATGACCGATGAAGTAAAGGAGTCCTTTGTTGTACAATTCATGATCCTTTGTGATCTTTTCCCGGGTAGCGTAGTCTGCTTCAGGGTAGTTATAGTTCATACCGATCATATCTGTGGAGAAAGGACCATTATTGTTGATATCTGTTTTGTGATTGGGCATGAGGTCTATTTTCAACATGCCGCTTAGATGCTTAGGTTGTAATTTCTGTACTACGCGAAGGAGGAGCTCATACCGCGCAGGATTGTAGTCTTCCGGTTGTGTAATGGGTATCAGGTTGTCAGGCTGATTGGTCAGACAGATCCTGAAATTATACGCCTGTATCTTTTTATTACCGGCACCTTGTTTTTCCACCTGTTCCGGACTGATACCCCAGAGCAGGCCACTGGCTGGCTGGCCGGGTTCTTTATAAGGATCTATACCATCGGGGAACTGGTGTTTTTCGCGGAGCTGTACACCATTATAGGTCTCGCCATATTGCGCATTGTCTTCACGGCCTACGGTGTAAGAGATACCGGCTTTTGCCATCAGGTCTCCTTCGTAAGAGCAGTCAATGAACATCTTTGCACGAATGATGGTTGATCCCGTTTGTATTTCCGTGATACGGTTACCTGTTTTTTTAGCACCTGTGATGTGTTGTTGGTACAGGACTTCTACACCACCTTCTTTGATATATTGCTGGAAGGTGCGTTCTGCAACACCGGGTTCAAATATCCATTGTTCAAACCGGCCATAGTGCTTTCCGATACGCCTGTAGAAGTCCCGGGAAATGCCGGTAATGGCGTATTTGTTACCAATATCTGTATAACCAAGGCCACCGGATGTGAGGCCACCCAGTCTTGTGCCGGGTTCGATGATGAGTACGGATTTATTCATTTTTTTAGCTGTATAACCAGCTATTACGCCAGCGGAAGTACCGCCGTAAATACAAATGTCTACTTCCCGTATGTTTTGTGCGAAGAGCTTTCCGGTCATTAGCAGGCAAAGCAATACTATTATTTTTCTCATCAGTATCCAGGGTTTTGATCAGTAGTTGGGTTAATGGCAGTATTGTAGTTGTATTCCACAGTGGGAATAGGCCATAGCAGGTGACGTTCTGTAACGGTTTTGCCTTTTACAGCGGCTATCACCTGTTGGGCGATACCCAGGCGTTTCAGATCCAACCACCTTTTCCCTTCTCCACAATTCTCGTACCCTCTTTCCTGCACGACGCGGTTAATGAATGATTGTTGGTCCGTCAACTGAAAATCAATAGATGCATCGGCAGTGAGTGGATCTTTGCCATAAGCCCTGCGGTGTACCATGTTGAGTTTTTCCAGTGCATCAGCGGAGGGGGCACTTTCTGCCTGTGCGACCGCTTCGGCATAGAACAATAAGATATCTGCATAACGATACATGGGATAATCATTGCCGCCGGCGGTGACAGCGCTTTTATCACTGAACTTTTTCAACAGGATAGTCGTAGCGCCCAGTCCAAAGGTTTGTGCATACCAGTCATAAGCGTAACGAAGATCATTCTTATCCCAGTTCTTTACAAAGCTGTTCTGTTCGGAGTCGCTGTAGAAAGTATAATAACCGCCGGGCGGATAATAACCGGAGTTAGGATAATGCGCGTAGATAGGATAGGGGAAACCTTGTCCTGAAGGGGTACGCGCATATTTAAGATAAAAGATCTCTTCTGTGGAATTGGAGATGTCAGGACCAAATAACTTATCGAAATCAGCTGCTACATTTACTTTTACGAGGGAGTATTTGCCGGAGTTGATCACTTCCAGTGCTTTGTCTCTCGCCTTGTCGTACTGATGCAGGGTCATGTATACATCGGTCAGTACTGATTTAGCAGCCCATTTGGAAGGTGCGCCCACCAGACGTGGATTGTCAGGTAAGTTTTGTTCTGCCCATTCAAGGTCTGCTAAGAGATAGTTATACACATCTGTTGCAGTAGCCCTCGCGAGGTTGATGGAGTCCATATTATTTTCTGTACGTAATGGTACGCCATTCCAGTTACGCACCAGGTAGAAATAACAAAGACCACGGAGGAAGCGGGCTTCGCCTACATATTTTTTCAGATCATCTTCTGTCAGTGACTTACCCAGCGGTGCTTTTTCTATCACGATATTAGCATCACGGATTGACTCATAGAAATCGGTCCACATACTATTGATACGGGTCATATTCGTATTGTCCAGACCATTATAGTCATTGAGTGGTGCGTGACTGCCACGGCCATAGAGGTATTCTGCATATATTTCCTGCTGGCAGAGATATAATGCACCAATAGTGCTGACTCTCCTGATAGGAATATAGATCGCGTCAAGCCCGGCTTCTACTTCGCTGGGGGTATTGTAGAATACTTCTGCCGCAATAGACTTTGGATGTTCTTCCAGTTTTTTTGAGCAGGAAGTGATCAGGAATATAATGAATAGATAGAGAATTGACTGTTTCATTGGTTGATATTTTAAATGATTTTAGAAGCCACACCTGATACCGAACGTTACAGATTTGAATGTTGGATAAACAGAGTAGTCGATGCCTTGCCGAATGGAGTTGGAACCACCGTAGGCATTCACTTCCGGATCATACCATGAATATTTTGTGAAAGTGATCAGGTTCTGGCCGCTGGCATATATCTGTGCAGATTTCAACCAGTTCCAGCCGAGTTGTTTGGCCGGTATGTTGTATGCGACCTGGATATTTTTAAAGCGCAGGTAGGAGCCGTCTTCAACAAACCTGTCAGAGATATTGGCAGAGAGTGTTCTGCTGATCTTTGGATATTTAGCCGTAGTATTTTCAGCAGTCCAATGACTTTCGTAGACTTCTGCCGGCAGGTTGAGACCCATACCAAGGTCAAGAGAAACGGCTTTGTTCAGGTTGAGGATTTTGTTACCCTGAGAGCCTTGTATGAAGATAGTGAGTTCAAACCCTTTCCAGTTTAGTACGGAGTTCAGGCCGTATGTAAAGTCAGGATTAGGATTGCCGATGTAGGTTTTGTCAGCAGCAGTGATCGCACCGTCTTTGTTCATATCTACATATTGTATATTGCCGGTGGCGGTGTAGCCATTTTCTTTGTATCCGTAGAAAATGCCTAGTGGCTGTCCTTCCCGGAGAATATTGACATAGTCGTTTAAGGAGCCGGTATAGATGGCATCACCATAGATATCCTGACCATTGTACAGTTTCAGCACTTTGTTGCGGTTCACGGCGATATTGGCATTTACATTCCAGCTCAGGGTACCTTTCAGGATGGCAGCGTCAATACCGAGTTCAACACCTTTGTTTTGTATTTCACCTACATTTTGCAGGGTGGTGGTATACCCCATGGAAGCCGGCAATTGCACGGTGTTCAGGAGGTTCACTGTTTTCTTTTTGTAATAATCCAGTGTGATGAAGAGGTCATTGTGCAGGAAGCCGATATCTGCGCCGACGTCCAGCTGGTGCGTGATTTCCCACTTCAGGTCTCCGGGCAGTGTAGTGCCGGGTGCGTAGGCTACATAAGCGGCATCGCCAAAAATAGTATTGCCTACGCCAAGTTGGTTCAATGTCTGATATGGATTAATAGATGTATTGCCAGAAAGGCCATAGCTGGCTCTTAGTTTTAGATCAGCGATCACCTTTGACTGTTTCAGGAATTCTTCATTGGCCACCTTCCAGGCAATGGCGGCAGAAGGGAAGTTCGCCCACTGGTTATTCTTTGAATAGCGGGAAGAGCCATCACGGCGAATGCTGGCAGTGAACAGGTACTTGTCATTATAGCTGTAATTCGCTCTGCCAAGGTAAGAGAGCAATACCCATTTAGCATAACTACTATTTGGAATACCCGGTGTAGAAGCGCTTTCAATATCGCCGGTACCAGATACATCACTGAGAAATCCGGTGCCGGAAGCATTCAGCGTAGTATTGGTATTATCCTGATAAGTGAAGCCACCCATGATGCTAAAGGAGTGTTTATTGAGCGCATGCTGGTAGGTGATCACGTTCTCATTCAGGAGGCCTGTCTGTTGGGTGGTTTCTATATTGGCATAGCCAACAGAATTGACGGTAGGTTCTATGTTGTTGTAGGCATCAACGCGGTCATTCAGGTTGTCGATGCCACCGGAGATCCTGATGGTGAGTCCTTTAACGGGCTTGATCGTTAATGCCGCATTTGATAACACACGATCTCCTTTGATCATGTCTGACTCTTCGTAAATATGTACTAACGGATTGACGATTACATTAGAAATAAAGGAATAAGCGGTATTCAATCTTCTATACGAGCCATCCGCCAGATAGGGCGTGAGTGAGGGCGGCGCCATTAACATACCTGATATCAGATCGCTTCCTCTGTTGCCAAGGGAAGAGTTTTTGCGTGAGCTATTGAGTCTTGTCAGGATGGTATTTAAAGAGACGCTGACCACCTTGCTGATATCATGTTCAATATTACCACGCACGTTATAACGTTTGTAGTCGCTGCCTTTGATGATGCCATCCTGTAAGTAGGCAGAGCTGGACAGTGAAAACCGGGTGTTGCTGGTGCCACCGTTCACCGTAGCGCTAATATTATACAGCGGTGCTTTGCGAAGTACGAGGTCCTGCCAGTCAGTGCCGGCATTCTGTCCGAGGCTGTCAATCTTTGCCTGCGTGAAGTAGGGGGATAAGCCATCGTTTGCAGCCTGCTCATTGTATAGTAATGCGTATTGCTGTGCATTCATGAGCTTCATTTTTTTAGATACACGTTGAATGGTGTAACCAGCATCTACTTCCACAGATGTGATATTGGTTTTTTTACCACTTTTGGTGGTGATCATCACTACGCCATTGGCGCCTCTGGAACCGTAGATAGCGGTGGAGGAAGCGTCTTTCAGTACTTCAATGCTGGCAATGTCGGCGTTCTGGAGAAAGGTTGGATTGCCATTGTAGGGAAAGCCATCTATCACATAGAGGGGTTCATTGCCACCTAAAATGGAGTTCGTACCCCTGATACGCAGGCTTACACTGGCACCTGGGGCACCGTTGTTTTGCATGACGCGTACACCGGCAGCTCTGCCGTTGAGCGCCTGCATGACATTGGTAGAGGGATAAGCGGTAATGTCTTTAGATTTGACCTGGCTGAGTGAGCCGGTGAGATCGCTTTTCTTTACAGTGCCATAGCCGACTACCACAATTTCATCCGTGAGGGTGGCGGCTTCGGCGAGGCTAAAGTTTTGTGGCTGGTCGTTAGTGATCTCAGCTTCCTGGCTTTTGTAACCGATAAAGGAAACGACGATAGTGGTATTACGTTTGACTTTAATCCTAAAGTTACCTTCTGCATCAGTGACCACGCCATTGTTGGTGCCTTTGGCCATTACAGTGGCGCCGGGCAGGGGTTGGCCTTTGTCGGTGAGCACCTTTCCTTTTATATTCAGGAGGGTATCTTGTGGCGGCGTTGGATTCACCGGTTGTGCAGGTGCTTGCCGTGGTTTGATAACGATGTTTTTATTTACGATAGACCATGATAACAACTGGTCTTTCAGACAAAGGTCCAGTGCTTTTTCCAGCGGCGCATTTCTGAGATCGATAGAAACTTTTGGCGCCTGATCGATAAGTTTGTGATCATAGAAAAATACAAAGCCTGTTTGTTTTTCGATATTGTGGAAAACCTTTTCCAGTGGCGCGTTCTTTTCAGAAAGCGATACAAACTGGGCATATCCTTTAGCATAGATCTGCATACAGGCTGACAACAAAATAATTACGGATAACTTCATAACAAGGAATGTTTTGATGTACAGTCGCCGTTTAGAATTTAAATGCATACATTTGATTTGTTAGGGTAAATAATGTCCCCTCCTGGCTTTGGGCCAGGATTGTGGAATTTGAGAAAGCAATTCATCAGGTTTGCCCTTGCATTCGCCGGAGCAGACTGCAATCAGCTCCGGTTATTTTTTTGTCGGGCAGTAAGTACTATTTTTTCATAACGGGTGATATTATTAGGTTGTGATAATTATTTTCTTCCTGAATAGAACAATGTATCCCCTTTTTTAGGTAAATCAGATATTAAGAGGTGATTATAATTTTCCTTTCTTTAATCTTGTAATGAACATTGCTGAGTTCAAGTATTTTCAAAACGTCGTTTAAGCTGCTATTGCGTTCGATTTTCCCCCCGAATTCCCTTTCAGGTATATTTGCTTCATAAATAACTTCTACGTCGTACCAACGGCTTATCTGGCGCATTACGCCGGGTAGTGATTCATGGTTGAAATGAAAATAGCCGTTCTTCCATGCGACTACCTCATCTACATCTATATCTTTTTTTACAGTCATGTTTTCTCCTTGCACGGAAGCTTGTTGGCCTGGCTGGAGGCGCACGCCGGCGGTATTGTGTTGTACACGAACGGCACCTTCCAGGAGGGTGGTCTGGGTGCTGTTTTCGTCGGGGTAGCCCATGATATTGAATTGGGTGCCTAAGACCTTGACTTCCATGTTGTTTACATTGACGATGAAAGGCATGTGGGCGTTAGGGGCAATTTCAAAATAGGCTTCACCGGAGAGTTGTACTTCCCTGCTATTTCCGCTGAAAGCGGTAGGGTACCTGAGAGAGGTGGCGGCATTGAGCCAGACTTTGGAGCCATCCGGCAGGATGATCATGAATTGTCCTCCCCTGGGTGTGACCAGACGATTGTAATGCAGTTCGTTTGTGCCGGCTGCGTCGGCTTTATAGGCGAGTTGACCATTGTTGAGTTTGATGACCTGGACGTTGCCCTGGTGGGCAATAGCGCCGTTGTTGGCGCTGTCGAGGGTGATCTGGCTGCCATCTGCGAGGGTGAGAATGGCTTTGTTACCACCGGGTGCAATTGTATGAGGTTGCGTGGTGGCAATTTGAATAGGTGCTTGTTGGTTATTGTGGGTAAGGTAGAGAATGCTGGTGGCCAGTAGGGCTAATAGGGTAGCTGCTACGGCGTAAAGTATTATTTTATGTGGTATTTTCTCCTGTGTGTGGGCTGTTTGTATGTTTTCCTCCAGCGTTTGGGCAGATAGTATATTTTTCTCCTGTGTTTGCGCAGGTAGCATGTTCTTCTGCGCTTGCGCTGCTAGCATGCCGGCGATGGCCTGCTCCCATTGTAGTCGCATGGCATCGTCTTCCAGTGAGTCCAGCAGGCTGGTGACTTCGTCCTGGGAGATGCTGCCCCTGAGGTATTTTTCTAAAAGGATTGAAAAGGTATTCTGATCCATAACAAGGTAAAGACGCACAACCTGGACAGAGGGAGGTGGTGTTTTGAAAATAAATTATGGGAGGAAGGAAAGTGCCCACAGGATGATGAGGGAGCGGGCGGGGTGATTGGCCAGTGCCCTGCGGAGGGTGACGATGGCCTGGACGATGTAGCTTTTGATAGTAACGGGGGATAAGCCCATGTTTTGGGCGATTTCCTTGTGTTGCATGCCCTGGAAGCGGCTAAGTGTAAAAGCTTTTTGTTGTTGGGGGGAGAGGTTGTGTATAGTACGGAGAATGGTTTGTTCCAGTTCTTTGTATTCCGCCTGTTCCTGTGCGGTGGAGGCTTGCTGCTCCTGGAAGCAATGTTGGATGTATTGTCTGTAAGCCTTGTCGCTGGCCAATTTGCGCAGACGGGAATAGATGATATTACGGGCGGTGATGAAGAGGAAGCCTTCGGGCTTTTCGATAGCGGGAAGGGTGGCGCGTTTTTCCCAGAGCATGGTGAATACATCCTGTGCGATGTCTTCGGCAAAAGCGGGGGATTTGGTAAGGAGGAGGGCGGTATTATAGATAGAGATCCAGTATTTTTCGAATATAAGTTGGTATGCATGCCGGTCTCCCTGGGCGATCAGTTTCAGCAAATCAACGTCACTATGTGGAACTTTATGCATAATATAGATAAGGAATGTTTTGGGCTGGTGATTTAAAAGTAGTAATAAAAATAGATTTTGCAAATCAATAATTCAAATTAAGTCTGGTTATATTAAGCCCGGCAAGATTGCCGGGCTAATACTTATGCGTGAAAAATGAAGGATGTCTGGCAAGAATACCTGACATGTCTGATATACATTTAACCCCTAATGAAATATCGGATGTAAGAGATATGAAATTGTTAACTCGCTACAAAGGAATTGAAAAGTTCAATGTGAGAATAGTTGTGGGTGGATGTGCAACCCTTGGTTGTGGTTTGATAATCAGGGGATTGTTTTGATAAAAAAAGCCAGGTAAGAATACCCGGCTTGTTTGATAAATATGAATGTGGCAAAAAATGAAGAGGTTGAGGTTAGTTTAGGGATGATTTATCGAAGGTGGGGGTTGGATAACTGTTTAGTTGGGAACAGTTGATGGTGATATTGAAGTTGGAATATTTGGGGATGTGGCGGTAGTTGAGGAGGAGGAGCATGACGAGGCGGAAGGTGGAGGGCTTGCTGCCTTTGGTGATGATGCGTAGGTGTAGGGTTTTGTACCAGTTTGATTCCTGCTGGTGCAGGGAGAGGGTGAATAGTTTTTGTTTGTTGTTCATGATTTTGGGTTTTATGCAAAGAAAGGGGATGGGAGGATGGGAGAGTAGTTGCGGAGGGGTGTGCAGGTGGGGGGAAGGGGTTGATAATGTGGGTGGTAGGGGTGAAAAAAAAGCCTCACGGGGGTGAGGCTATGTTGTTATTTTTCTTTGAATAATTCCATTGGGATGGTGGATTATTTCTTCCCTTTAAGTAATTCGACAGTGATAGGATGCTTTTCTAATATTTCTCTCATATGTTCCTGTTTATTAATCCGGAAAGGGCTATTGTGTAAGTCTTCTGCTGAAAAGCTTAAACCTCCTTCAACGGCTTTGTATTTTTTGTGAAAGGTTTTGGAAAATACTGATGTTGTTTCATGGTTTAGTTTTTGTTTTCTTTAAACAGATGCATTGGAATGGGATACTTTTTCAATGTAGCTTTAGCATTTTCCAGCTTTTTAATAATAAATGGGCTTTTGCGTATATCTTCGATTGAAATGCTTACCCCTCCTTCAACTGCTTTATACTTTTTGTTTAAGGTTTCAGAAAATACTGATTTTTTTTTCATGGTTTAAAATTTTAAACTTTTTTAGTTGCTAAAAATGATGAATAGTTTGTACCATTTTTAAATATCTCCCATCCTTTATCCGTTAATCCTTTGACTTCGAAATACTCGTCAATTTCTTCTTTGTAAGAACATGTTTAAAAAT
>NZ_MTKN01000047.1 GCF_001975825.1 [Flexibacter] sp. ATCC 35208 | reverse complement strand
TTCATGAAGGTTTTTATTATTAGATATTTGCGTGAATCCATTGATATGCATATGTTGCCACTTCTTCCCATCCCGGTTCCCCGCAAATGAAATGCCCCCTGTGCGCAAATTCCCGGAATGTTGTAATACTCTTATCATCTGTATAAGCCTTCGCATTCTTCTTATTCAGTTCCGCAGGAATGATCTGGTCATCGCTGCCACCAATAAATAGTAAAGGGAAATGCGGCAGATCCAGGTCTACATGTCCGGCACGGCCCAGACAATCTCTCAATACATTCCGGCTGTCGTGCGTTGCAAAAGCTCGAAAGGCTGCATTAGCGCCTTCATCCGTCATTGTATTAGCAAATGATTCATGGAAGGATTGTTCGTCCATTATAAAAGGATGATCGCCTTTAAATGGATTGGCAATGAGTGTACTGTTTTTGAAAAATCCCCAGTCAAAAGTCTGCATGGCATTGGGGGCCACAGAATCGATACATACACCGCCTGCAATCAAATTTTTCTCTGATAGTAACTGTACAATCAGACCACCTACAGAATGACCGATAGCAACAGGTTTTTCCGCTAGTGTAGCAACTACCTTTTCCATTGCTTTAACAACGGTGTCGAGACTCAGTTCGCCAAGGCCTGCAGGTGGTTGCTCGCGTAATGATACAGGGTCGCCTTCATGCAACGGCCATGGAGGCGCTAAACAGGTGTAGCCTCTTTCAGTAAAGAAGTCTACCCAATGAGACCAGCTTTTAGGGTTTTGAAACATTCCATGGATAAATAATATCGTTTTAGATGCCATAAGTTTCATTTTATAACTAATAGTAATGACAAAAACCTTGCAGGTAGAGCGGTCTGATGAGAGAAGAGTGAATACTGTGAAAGAAATATGATTATATGGGTGAAGTATACATGGGGAGCCCTTCCGTGGCTGTAATTCCCATTATTCATTTTATTGTCTATCCTACTCCCGGTCAGGCTCCACGTTTTTGTTATAAAGAAGACCATTATGCCCCTTTTTATTGTTTTGACAGGCGCATATCGTCTGGCTGCCCAGGAAACCGAAATTCAATACCAATTGGGCATTTTATTGCACCGCAGGTGCCAATTCCGGCAAATGGATGACTATACCGGGAGCTTCAGGGATTCGGAAAATATGATGTAAAAACACCTGGATACCATTCACACGATCTGTATAAAAAGGACGCTTATTACAACTTACCCTGTATTTTGATTTTTCAGGCAAATAAAATATATTCGTTTGATTGACACTTAATTCACCGTTGTGACCACGTTATTAATGTTTTCCCATGATAAGATTGCTTTTCTGCCTGTTACTGGTACAATGTGCCTATGCACAGCAAAACTCTGACAGCGGGTATAAGAAACCCTTGCAGGATGTACTACTCGATATCCAGCACCGCTATGGTATTAAAATCCGATACACGGAGGCAGAGGTAGCCGGTAAGTATGTGACTTATGCGGACTGGCGGTATCGACCGGATGCAGAGGCGACGCTTGAGCGTGTACTCGCACCACTCGATCTGAAAGTAAGAAAGGAAAAGGATAAGCAATACCGCCTTACCAATTATGAATACTATCGCTGGCCTGTTGCCGATGGTTGGGCAGAGCTGGACCGGATCGCTTCGCAATATCATAACGAACAGGAATGGGAAAACAGGAAAGCAACACTACAACCCTGTATCTTACAGGCATTACAATTGTCTCCATTACCACCTAAACCTGCATCTGCACCGATCATTACTGCCGAAAGAAAGTTTGATGGATACACTGTACGTAACATTGCCATAGAAATACTGCCAGGTGTGTATATTAATGGTTCACTGTACGCACCTGCAAAAAGCAAAGGAAAGATTCCTGTGATCCTCAATCCCGACGGGCATTGGAAAGATCAGCGATACAGACCGGACTGTCAATATCGCTGTGCTGCCTTAGCACGCATGGGTGCTATGGCTTTCAGCTACGATCTATTTGCATGGGGTGAATCTCAGTTGCAATTTGAAGAAGCCGATCACCGTCGTAGTCTGGCCATGAGTGTACAGGCGCTTGGCACCATCAGGATACTCGATTATTTATTGTCTCTTAAAAATGCAGATACCAGTAGAGTCGGTATTACAGGTGGTTCAGGGGCAGGGAGTCATACGGTATTGATGACAGCTATTGATGACCGTATCAAAGTGAGTGCACCTGTAGTGGCCATCAGTTCTTATTTTTATGGTGGTTGCCCCTGCGAAAGTGGGATGCCCATACATGGTTGCGGGAATAGAACGGACAACGTAGAAATCGCTGCTATGGCAGCTCCCAGACCACAGTTGTTAGTCAGCGATGGCGGCGACTGGACAGATAAAATGCCCGAACACGACTTCCCTTACCTGCAAAAGATCTACGGCTACTACGGCCAGACCGGCAAAGTATCCAATGTACACCTGCCTGCAGAAGGCCATGACTTTGGTAGCAACAAGCGCAAAGCAGTATATGAATTTATGGCTAAATATCTACAACTTAATATTACCGCCGCAGACGAAACCAAAATAACTATTGAACAACCCGCCGCGATGTATGTGTTTGGAGAAAAAGGAGAAACACTCCCTGCGCATGCTATTCACGGATTTACGCAACTGGAAAAACTATGGAATGCGCCACGTTAAGACACTCAAAATGGCACAATACCTTGTACCAGGAGTTGAATGATAACGCCAAACCAGTTACGATAAAGTTGATACCTTATGTTGCCTGGGCAAATACGGGGAAGAGTGGTATGAGTGTGTGGCTGCCAGTGTTGGCATAACAATCAATCTGCCTGGCAGAAATTCAGAAACACCTGCGCTGTTTCCAGACTTTCTTTGACAGATACAGGTTTGGTAATATACGCATGTGCACCTAAGGTGACACATTTCGCTTTTTCAAAAGGATTAATAGAGGTAGAGTAGATGATAACAGGAATATTCCTGAAGCGGTCATCTGCCTTCAGGTTTGCCAGTGTCTGCGTACCGTTCATCTTTGGCATGTTCAGGTCCAGTACGATCAGACAAGGAACTATGTGTTCTGCGCTAAAGCGTGTGTCCAGCAATTGCAGGGCCTTTTCGCCACCTTCGGCAAACATCATCACATGATCAGCATTGATCATTTCCATGGCTTCTCTGATAATAGCCATATCTTCAGAGTCGTCGTCAATAACCAGTATTTTTCCACATTTCATAAGGTAAGCAATTAAATAATCGGATGTGTAGGCAAAGAAATGAAAAAGGTTGCACCTAATCCCTCTTCTGAGGTAGCCCATATTTTCCCCTGGTGCATTTCTACGATCTTCCTGCATATGGCCAGTCCCAATCCTGTGCCTTCATACGTTTGTCGTGTATGTAAGCGCTGAAAGAGGGTGAACATTTTAGGCAGGTACTTTTCATCAAATCCAATCCCGTTGTCCCTGAATATAAGTTCAATATGCCCGTTCTCCTGCTTGTAAGAAATATCTATCTGAGGAGCCAGGGCATCCTTGCTATACTTCAATGAATTGCTGATGATATTGCCAAACAGCTGCCGCATCATACGTTCGTCACAATAGAGTTTTGGCAGTGATTGAATATTGAGTGCGGCATTCTTTTCTTCAATCGCCATTTCCAGATCCTGGCAGGCATCTGTCGCTACCGTATTCAGGTCAACTTCCTGGAACTGAATCTGTTCTTTATTGATTTGTGAGAAGAGTAACAGGTCTTGAATCAATGATCGCATTCTGCGGGAAGCGCCCTGTATACTGTTCAGGAAATGCAGGCTTTTCTCATCAAAAGAAGCCTGGTATTTATTCAGCAGGTAGTCACTATAAAAGAGCAATTTACGTACCGGTTCCTGCAGATCATGAGAAGCTACAAAGGCAAATTGCTGTAGCTCCTGGTTACTGCGGTTCAGTTCTTCAATATACTGTTCCAGTGTATGCTGGTTATCTTTCAGTTTCTTTTCCGCCTGTTTTAATTCGTAGTTATCTTTCAGCGTTTCCTCTACCGTTTTCTGTGCATGGATGTCGACCATAAACCCGATACGGTAACTGGGCTCTTCCTTATCTCCATTGAGTGGTGACAGGGAGATCTGGTGCCAGAGGTAATCGCTGGTACTTTTGTTCATCAGCCTTGCCTGTATCTTGATGGTGGTTGCACCCCGTGTAATATCATTCTGCAACAGCAGACAGAAGGCGTCATAATCATCAGCATGCACGATGGTTTTCCATTTGCTGTTGTTGAGACTATTCAGGTTTTGACCTGTGTAGTGTAACAGCCAGTCATTGGCATAGAGCAATTGTCCGTGATCGTCGAGCGAGAAGATCATAAGGGGGAGTGAATTGGTAAGCACCTTGTACTGGTCTTCACTTTTCTGCACTTTTTCTGAAAGTTCCTGCAGCTGTTCATTCTTCCTTTTCAGTTCCTCGTAAGGGGAGATAGAAGGTTCATTGCGAAAGAGACTCCGCCACTCATCCAGCTTTTGTATATCTATACGGAAAGCAGGGGAGATGGTATAAAAGAGTTCGATGCTGGTCTCCGGACCATTAGTAGATACTTTATATTTATTAACCAGTTTTTTGGCATGTTCAAGACCTTCCCGGGCGTTGTTCTGTTGCTCATTTTTTAGACAGGCTACGATGAATTTTTCCCGCAGATCGCTTTCTACGCTTAGAATGAGACTACCTCTTTTGCCGCTGTCGATGGCGTTTCTTGACACCTCGGACACGGCAGTAGCAAAAGTTGTTTGTGCCGACAGGGAGAGACCGGCCAGTTCTGCCAGTTTCATAGAGCGCTTATGCGCAAGTATGAGATCCATTTCATTCTCAAGGGTCACCCGGGCAAGTTCGTGCATGAGATTACAAGTTTATTTTGCACGCCACTACCGACATATCGTCTGTGAGGCGGGCAAAGTCTTTAATGAGAGAAGCGCATAGAATAGAAAGATCGTAACGCATTATGGATGTATACTTTGAAGTCTCCCAACGCGTTTTGAGACCATCGCTTGACATCAGGATATACTGACCATCTTCGTAAGGAATTTCCTGGGCATTGAGGGTATTGGGAACATTGAGTCCAATGATACCGTTGTACGCCAGGTAGTTTTTGTTGCTTTCCGGATTGTACACTTTTGTGATAATATTACCCACTCCGCAGATGCGCCATTTCCTGGCGGCATGGTCAAAAACCGCGACAGTGCCTACCATTCCCCTTGTTCGTTTGACAGCTAAATTAATATACCTGATGATTTCTACGGGGTTGGTATGCGTGCATTCCATAAATGCTTCTCCGGCTACACGCATGGCTTTCGCCGCTTCGGGGCCATGGCCCAGACCATCTCCCAGGAATAATTTCACGTGGTTTTTGTCTACTATAGAGTACAAATTATCTCCGCTTTCAGTTTCGCCTGGTTTAGGGATGATTACGGATCTGATCTCTGTTTTAAAGGCTTTGACCGGTGGCTTATTGAATACCCTGATCAGGATGATGGTACCCCAGTTCTTATTAGAATAGATCTGGAATACATCGGAGAGCCTTTTCATGGCGCCCAGACCCTGCCCCAGTGTTTTTTTTGTAGATACGCCGTCTGCTACCATCCGGGTCACATCCGTCATACCGGGGCCGTTGTCAATACTGATCAGTTCTATGCCTTTTTCGCCGTTTTCCTGGATGAGTTTAGCTAGTACCTGGCCGCCACCTGCATGTTTGACCAGATTGGTCACTATTTCTGCCACAATAATATCGATCTCTGCAACCCGCTTTTCAGAAAGTCCGCCAGCGATTGCCATAGTATGGATTTCTTTTTTTAATATAGCAAAATAGCTTCGCTCAGATGCATTGAGCGCCAGGTGTATGTTTTTATCCATTCTTCCACTTAATAATTGAAACAGTTGTGCCTTCGCCGACTATACTTTTGATTTCAAATTCATTGACCAGTCGTTTGGTACCGGGTAGGCCAATCCCCAGGCTTTTGCCGGAGGAATAGCCATCTTGCATAGCTAGCGAAATATCTTTAATCCCCGGTCCTTTGTCGGTAAAGACAAGCCGGATTCCACTATCTCTGCCCTGGGTGAGTACCTCAATCAACACAATTCCACCATTGGCATATTTCAGCATATTGCGGACAAGTTCACTGGCGGCTGTGATCAGTTTGGTTTGGTTCACAAGACTCATTCCAATTTTCACCGCATACTCTTTTACACGATTCCTGAATGGAACCACATCCTGTTCTCTTTCGATTAGCATACGGTCCTTATTCAGTACTATCTTCATCGTCTTCTGTTAGGTCATCTTCATAATTACTAATTTTTCCCTTTAATAATTCCATTCCCTTTTCTACATTCAAAGCCGTATGTACGCCCTTGAGTTCCAGCCCAAGTTCAATCAGCGTAATAGCGACAGCCGGCTGCATACCTACAACAACGGTTTCGGCATCCATAATTTTGGACATAGAACCAATGTTGCCAAGAATACGGCCCATAAAAGAATCGACGATGGATAATGCGGAGATATCTATTAATACACCTTTCGCTTCGGTCTTATTTACCATTTGTACCAAATCTGTCTCCAGATTGGTCGCTAACCTGTCGTACAGATCTATCTGTATGGTCACCAGTAACAGGTTCCCCATACGAAGTATAGGAATACGATCCATATATTAAATAGCTGTTTTATTTGTGAATTCCAATTTTTTTACACTCAGTCTCAACATACCAAACGCCTGTTTGAGCGCACTGGCGAGTGTCGCCTTGGTAATAATATTGGAAAGATCGATACCCAGGTGAACCACTGTTTGTGCAATTTCAGGACGGATACCGCTAATAATACACTCTGCACCCATCAGGCGGGTCGCCGCAACAGTTTTGATCAGGTGCTGTGCTACCAGTGAGTCTACAGCAGCCACACCTGAAATATCCAATATGGCAATTGTACTGCCACTTTCCACAATTTCCTGCAGCAGGCTCTCCATTACTACCTGCGTACGGGAACTATCCAGGGTGCCAATAATAGGCAGGGCGAGAATGCCATCCCATATACGAATCACAGGAGTGGAGATTTCTGCGATCTCATCTGTCTGGCGCAGAATAACTTCTTCTCTTCCCTTGATAAAAGTTTCAAATGCAACCACACTGAGATAGTCCATCAGCTTACCTATTCTGATCACACCATCGACCAGGGTAGCCGGATCATCCTTCAAATCAGTGAGTAAAGTCGATAGCAGGGCATCTTTCAAACTAAAAATATAAACACCAGTTTCGGAAGGGGTAAATCCTTGTTGAGCACGGGAATGAGATACCCCGGCCAGGAGTTCATGAACGGGTTCAAATTCAGTAGATTCAAAATTGCTGAGATTTTTCTCAGATAATACTTTTAAAAGTGTGTCTAAGAGTTCAGTGGATTGTTCTCTAAGGTCTTCGTTACTCATTAGGTCTTCCCTAAGGCTGACGTTGGAAAGCTGGGCGTTCATCCAGTTTTCCATAATCTTTTTCTGCTTCTTTTGAAGCAGCTTCGCTATGTCTGTTGCCATTGTTGATGTTTAGAAATTTAATGTAGATATTATTTATAGCACTGCCAATCCTAATAGTTAACAGTTATAAGTTCGTTGCGGTGTCATTTTTATTTTGTTAGCGTAATTCATGTACATAGCAATAGGCATGCTAATTGATAAGGGAATTTTGGATTCCACACAAATAAAGAAAAAATCTCAGCAATAAATATTACAGAGCGGATCGCCTGTTTCTCCTTTTAATCATTTTGAGGATATTTGAATCCAGCCACCATACGGCAATTGAAGGAATACTGGCTGGCTGTAGCATATGCTATTTGGTATTACATTACAAACCCGATGTGGTGAAAAAAAATATTCCGGCAAATGCAATATTTGCAGACTGGTAGTACTGTGTTTCACCAGTATTGGGGAATTCATGTGTGGACCGGACTGCACAGTTTTATACGTTATTGGTACAATCGCCAGACTTTTATGGGCAAAATGCGACTTGGTCACAGCAATGGTTATAGGGTAGAAACCATCCAAAATAAGCTAAATAAGCGAACCCGGGTGCTAACACTTTTGCCCTGGGAAGGGGGGCTAGCACCCGGGAGTTGTTTAAGCGGGTACCTTTCTCGCTGTCTCTCTTTCCCAGAAGCGATGCTGCTGCACCGCTTTTATAAACTCGTCTGCCAGTGTTGCCGCATCGTCACCAATAATTAACCCTGCCGCCTTCTCTTTAATATAAGTCACCTTTAAAACAGGCTCCGCATCCGCATCAAACGCAATCGCTTTACAATGCCTCCATGCTTCATTCAGAAAATGAATCGCATCCGGTTCATCCTGCAAAGCAATCACATTATCTACTCCCCCCGGCACATACACTGCATCATATAACACAGATGCACTCGTCAGAAAACTCTTATCCACTTCGATCGCATCTCCTTCTGCTGTTTGAATGTACCCTTGCCTGGGCGCAATAATTTCTACTACCGCACCTGCTGCCATCAGCTTGTTCTTTACGGTATTTAGCGAAGTTGCACTCACCCCATCGGCTACCAGCACTGCAATCTGCCTGGTTAGAATACTATCTTTAATTGTATGCGCCATACTTAATGCTGCAGAGAATTTTACATCAGGCTCACGTATGATGCTGGCGTAGTGTTTGGGATTTCCATCAGCAGGCTTTCCTTCATTCACTACGGGTTCATCGGGCACCGGCATACCCAACGCAAAAGCTACTGCCGCCGCCAGTTTATCATTCACCTGCACCAATGTTCGCAACATCCTTTCACGTATCGCCTTCGTCTGTACTTTACCCAGTTCAAAACTCAATGCATCAATGATGTGATTCTTTTCATAGTCACTCTGACTATACCAGAATAACTTTGCCTGGCTAAAGTGATCCATAAAACTTTTGCTGCGTTGTCTGATCTTATTCGCATCTACTCTTTCAGGAAAAGAACTGAAACCACCATTTTTCATCATTGCCTGATAAGGACAACCACCTCCAACAGTGTTCGGACTATAATTCGCTTTCCCTTTATTAATGGTCTGGCGCATATGCCCATCCCGCTGATTGTTATATACAGGGACTATAGGTCTGTTAATCGGAATTTCATGAAAGTTAGGCCCTCCTAACCGGATCAGCTGTGTATCCGTGTAAGAAAACAGTCTTCCCTGCATCAATGGATCATCAGAGAAATCAATACCTGGTACAATGTTCCCCACATGAAATGCTACCTGTTCTGTTTCTGCAAAATAATTGTCCGGGTTGCGGTTCAATGTTAGTCGCCCTATCTTTTGTACCGGCACAGATTCTTCCGGGATGATCTTGGTAGGATCCAATATATCAAAGTCAAATTTGTGTTCATCTTCTTCTGCAATCACCTGTATGCCCAGTTCCCACTCAGGGTAGTTCCCGCTTTCAATAGCATTCCAGAGATCCCGGCGATGAAAATCAGGGTCCATACCAGAGATCTTCAGCGCTTCATTCCATGCTACAGCATGTACACCCAGTATAGGTTTCCAGTGGAACTTTACAAAGTGTGACTGACCTGCTTCGTTGATCAGGCGGAAGGTATGTACACCAAATCCTTCCATCATACGAAGGCTACGTGGAATAGCACGATCGCTCATCACCCACATCACCATATGTGTACTCTCCGGCATCAGGGAAATGAAATCCCAGAAAGTATCATGTGCCGTAGCCGCCTGTGGTATTTCATTGTCTGCCTCTGGTTTGGCCGCATGGATCAGGTCTGGAAATTTCATGGCATCCTGTATAAAGAACACAGGTATGTTATTGCCTACTAAATCAAAATTTCCCTCCTGTGTATAGAACTTTACGGCAAAGCCTCTTACATCGCGGGCCAGGTCAGAAGAACCTCTGCTGCCTGCAACCGTAGAGAAGCGGACGAATACGGGTGTTTCTCTGGAGGGGTCGTTTAAGAACCCTGCCTTAGTAATATCTGCCTGTGATTCGTATACCCGGAATACCCCATGGGCACCAACGCCGCGTGCATGTACCACACGTTCCGGAATGCGCTCATGATCGAAGTGTGTCATTTTCTCTCTGAAAATGAAGTCTTCCAGTAAAGAAGGTCCCCGGTCGCCTGCTTTGAGGGTATTCATATCATCATTGATCAGTGTGCCCTGGTTCGTATTCATGGTTTGATCTGTTGCATCGATGGTCTGTGGCTGTAGGTCGATGGTCTTGGCCGTTTCGGAAGATGCTGGCTGACCCGTATTGTCTTTTGGGGAGTTTTTCGCAAGTGGTTTTTTCTTCGTCATTTTATCAGATTTTAATTACTCTGCGCAACAAGGATGGTGCCTGAGCACATAACCGAATAGGGAGAAGGTTTCGCACTTTTATGCAGTGTTTACATAACTCTGCATAATGGGGTAGGAACATATACATGTTAAATAATTTTATGTATTTATTTTGAAGCTCTTGCCTGAATTTTTTGCAGAAAACCCGGTGGAATTGTGCAGTTTTTATGGTAAATTGTACAGTATGTTTATCCGAATGGTGCTGTAGTTGTTCTTTGAATGTTAGCCATTACTTACTCACCAATATCTTAAAGATGTATCAACCAAATCGCCACAAGCTCCTTTTGAGCTTATTAATTGCCTGTATTTCGTTAAGTAGTGTGTTTGCCCAGGTAACGACAGCCAGCCTGAGTGGTGTAGTAAAAACCGAGGCCGGGGAGGCTTTACCCGGTGCTACAGTACAGGTAACATGGTCAGACGCAGGTATCAACAAAGGATTGATTACCAAATCAGATGGAAGTTTTCTTGTGCCCAACCTCCGTGTGGGAGGTCCTTACACCGTAGTAGTGTCTTTTACCGGTTACGCGACTAAAACTGCTTCCGGGGTTTTCCTGAACCTGGGTCAAACGACCTCACTGGATCTGCGTCTTTCTGAAGCCGCAGGTACCCTCAGCGAAGTTGTAGTGAGTGGTCGCTCTACCATTTTTAATGACCAGCGCACGGGTGCATCTACAAATATTTCCAGCATCCAGATCCGTCAGCTGCCTACCATTTCCCGTTCGGCAGACGACTACCTGCGCCTTACACCATCTGCTTCTCCTACTTACAACGGAATTTCCTTTGCAGGCAGGAACGGGCAGTACAACAACTTCTCCCTGGATGGAGCGGTGTTCAATAACCCTTTCGGTCTGGATGCACCTACTCCCGGCGGGCAAACCAATGCCACGCCCATTTCTATCGATGCGATCGATCAGATCCAGATCAACATCGCACCTTATGATGTAACCCAGTCAGGGTTTACCGGCGCTGGTGTAAACACAGTGACCAAAAGCGGTAGCAACAAATTTAGTGGTACCGTCTACGCTTTCTATCGTAATGATGCATTGTCCGGCAACAAAATAGACGGACAGAAATTTTCTGTGCCTACACTGGAATCCTTTCAGGCAGGGTTTTCATTAGGTGGAGCTATCAAAAAGAACAAACTGTTTTATTTCGTCAACTTCGAATCCGAACAGCGCAAGGATGAAGCCAGTGCATATGTAGCACAAACTGCGGATAATGCCGGCGACATCACCACTTCCCGCGTACTGGCATCTGACCTGCAGGCGGTGAGTGACCTGCTGAGTTCAAAGTATGGTTATAACACAGGACCTTACGAACATTATAACCTGAAACGAAGCAACTATAAATGGCTGGCAAAAATTGACTGGGTGATCAATAATAAACATTCACTGGCATTTACTTATAATGGCCTGGATGGTTCCCAGGAAAAAACGGCTCACCCCAATGCCATCAACCGTCGCGGACCAGATGCCATTACCCTGCAATTTAGAAATTCAGGATATGAAATGGTCAATAAACTGCACTCATTCGGACTGGAATTGAAGTCGAACTTCAATGATACCTACGCCAATAAATTCAGGGCAGTTTATACCATCTTCAGAGATAACCGTAATCCATTCTCAACCCCTTTCCCTGCTTTGAATATTACGAAGTATGGCGTGCCTTATATCGTAGCAGGGTATGAGCCATTCTCAATTAATAATGTACTGAACCAGGATGCACTACAGCTGACAGATAACTTCAACATCATTCTGCCTAAGCATACCATCACCATTGGTGGTTCGTACGAGCAGTTCAAATTTGGGAACTCTTTCAACCTGACAGGGTTTGGATATACCCTCTTCTCAGGGGTAGACATCAATGACTTCCTCACCTCTGCTGCTGCTGGCGGGTACGATGCAAATGTATCTTATGCAAAGAACCGCGCAGCTGCTGATCAGTGGACCTGGTATTACCTCACTGTAGGGCAGGCTTCTGCTTATGCACAGGATGAATGGAACCCGGTATCCAACTTCAAATTAACCTATGGTGTACGCTTTGACAAGGCATTGTATTATCCGTCCAAAGCAAGCTATAAGAGCCCTAACGTCAATGCAGATGGCACCTTCGCAGGTACATTTGTAGAAGGTTCTCCCACAGTGGCGAATACAGATGATCTCACATTATTTGATGAAAACGGGAACCCCGTAAAGAATGGTCCCGGTCAGACAATTGATAATACCCGCATGCCCAGCGGTAAGGTCTTAGTCTCTCCAAGAGTAGGTTTCAACTGGGACATCAATGGTGATAAAACCGTACAGTTACGTGGTGGTACCGGTTTGTTTACCGGCCGTTTCCCCTTTGTATGGGTGGGTAACCAGATTGGTAATCCTTTCACCGGTTATTATGATGTGACAGCGCGCAACTTTAAGTGGCCACAGATCTGGCGTTCTAATATCGGGTTGGATTATAAATTACCAATCGGTACGATCCTGACAGGTGACCTGGCTTATTCAAAAGACCTGAACTCTATGATGGTAAGAGATTATGGTCTGGGTACCCCAACTGGTGTGTTGAACTCAGGCACAGGCGATACACGCGAAGTATACCAGGCAAGTGATAAAGGCAATACAGCTACCTATGTGTTTACCAATACAAAGATCGGTTATTCATTCAATGCTTCTTTCCAGGCGCAGCAAACATTTGGCGAAGGTTATTTCCTCATGTTAGGATATAACTATCTGATTGCAAAAGATGCAAGCTCAATCTCCGCAGAGATTTCCGGCGATGCATTTGACCGTAACCCGGTATTGGGCAATGCAAACAAGGCGAGAGAATCGAACTCCCTATATGGTAACACCCACCGTATCACATTGGCAGGAATCAAGAAGTTTGAATACAGCAAAGGAAAATATGCAACCACCATTTCCTTCTTTAGCAACTGGACAAGCGGCAACCGCTACTCCTATGTATATGGTGGCGATGTAAACAATGATGGTTCTGCAGCAAACGACCTCCTGTATGTGCCTACGCAGTCAGAGATCAGCAAAATGAATTTTGCAACATTGACAGATGCAAATGGTACGGTGCAGGATGCGGCAGCGCAGGGAGCAGCATTGGAAAGATTTATCCAGCAGGATAAATACCTTAGTTCACACAGAGGTCAGTATACCGGAAAATATGATGGTACCACGCCCTGGTTTAGTCAGCTGGACCTGCGTTTGTTACAGGATTTCAACTTTAAAGGGAAAGATCATACCAGCACCATTCAGGTGAGTCTGGACATCGTGAACCTCGGAAACCTGATCAGCAGTAAATGGGGATTGCGTAAATACGCCAGTACTACAGGTTACTACCAGCCATTGGCCTATACCGGCAAGGATACCGATGGCAAGGCAATTTACCAGTTTGACCCCGGACAAACACAGACCTTTACCACCAGTCCTGACCTGCCATCCAGATGGCAGATGCAGCTGGGGCTGAGATATATCTTTTAACTGATAAGGATTTGAATTGTAATGAGGGCCTGCATATGCGGGCCCTCATATTATTTTGAGTATAGGTAATACTATTTTCCGTATAGTTCCATTCCTTGATAAAACGACCTATTTTTATAGCTCATGTGAACACAGGTCTAACAAAAAACACAATACTACATGAAGAAATTTATAGGCGGCACAAGTCTGGCATTTGCCATGCTGATGCTCGGGCCCAGCTGTAGCAACGCACAGGTAAGTGCACCTGCACCTTACGGCGTATTGCCTTCCGCACCACAGGTGGAATGGCAGGCTATGGATATGTACGCGTTTGTACATTTCACTGTGAATACTTTCACTAACAAGGAATGGGGGTATGGCGACGAAGATGAGAAAATATTTAATCCTACCAACTTCGATGCCGATCAGATCGTATCGAGCATTAAGGCCGCAGGACTGACAGGTTTGATCCTGACCTGTAAGCACCACGATGGTTTTTGCCTCTGGCCAACCAAAACCACTTTTCACAACATTACCAAAAGCCCATGGAAGAATGGCCAGGGCGATATGGTAAAAGAATTTGCAGATGCCTGTAAAAAACAGGGGATCAAATTTGGCGTATACCTCTCTCCATGGGACAGGAACAATGCTGCTTACGGCACTCAGGAGTATGTACGCATCTATCGCGCACAGATGAAAGAATTGCTGACCAACTATGGTCCGGTATTCGAGATCTGGCATGATGGCGCAAATGGTGGCGATGGTTATTATGGTGGTGCACGTAAAGAAGTAAAGATCGATCGTTACACTTATTATAACTGGCCTGAAACCTGGAGACAGGAAAAAGAGCAGCAGCCAAATGCAGTGATCATGAGCGATGTAGGACCGGATGTACGCTGGGTAGGTACCGAAACCGGTTTCTCCGGCGACCCTTGCTGGGCTACTTACACCCCCATCGGTGATAAGGATTCAGCGGTGGCATCACCGGGACAGGTATTGTATGAACTGGGGCTGAATGGTACCCGGAATGGTAAACAATGGATGCCGGCAGAAACAAACTTCTCCATCCGGCCAGGATGGTTTTACCATGCTACTGAGGATGGCAAAGTGAAAACACCGGAGGATCTGCTGAACCATTACTTCGCTTCAGTAGGTCATGGTACTACCATGTTGCTGAACGTACCTCCTGATCAACGAGGTCTGGTAAATGAAATTGACGTTGCTTCGCTGAAAGGCTTTGGCGATATCATCAAAGAAATGTACAAGGTGAACTTCGCGGCAGGCGCAACAGTGCAGGCCAGCGATGTAAGAAGCGAGGATAAGGCATATGCTGCTGAGAATGTACTGGATAATGATCCATACACCTACTGGGGTACTAAAGATGGTGTGAACACCGGTGAGCTGGTACTGAACCTGGCAGGTACAAAAACATTCAACGTCATCCGTCTCCGTGAGAATATTAAATTAGGTCAGCGTATAGACGACTGGGCAGTAGATGTTTGGGAAAATAACCAGTGGACAGAACTGAAGAAAGGTACAGCAATTGGTTATTGCCGCCTGATCCGTAGTGAGCGTACGGTAACGACCGATAAGGTAAGGATCCGTATCACAAAGGGTGCTGCGAGTATCTGTCTCAGTGATGTAGCCCTGTTCAAAGCCCCTGAGGTAAAGGTAGCCACTACAAACAAAAATACCATTGTCGATAAAACACAATGGAAATCGCCGAATACGAAGTTCTCTGCCGCTATTGACGGGGATGCAACGAGTGCTGTACAGATGGAAATGTCTACCTTTAAGAAGATTGCTCCTAAAGGCGTGATCGTAGATATGCAGTTTCCACTGAAGATGATCGGCTTTAACTACCTGCCGTTAAAAGATAAAGGCCTGGTAGACAAGTATAAGATCTACACCAGTGAGGATGGTAAGACCTGGGAATTGCAGAAAGAAGGGGAGTTCTCTAATATTAAAGCTAACCCGATCGAACAAAGGATTGACCTGGAAAAACCAGTCACCGCAAGATACTTCCGGTTTGAGCCTTTACATGTACTGCCAGCTAAAGATGGCAAACAATATGTAGGCATCGCCGAAATAGGCATAATAAAATAGTGCTGGCTTGCTTTCGAATGATGCCGGATCTTCTTAACCGGCCGCAGGCCCACCTTCTAAAGACAATCGCTTCTGCCCAAGGCAGAAGCGATTGTCTTTGGTTAAGCCCACAAAAAGCATAAAACCCCCCACTCAAATATCCTTTTTTGCTTTTTTTGGCAGATGTTAATATCTTCAAATAAATTTGCGGAATCTTTAAACGCTCTTATGGGACAAAGTGCTACACTATTTCTCGTAGACAGGAACGAATTTTCCAAAATAGGAGACGATCCTGAATACCCAGTGGCCAACATAGCCAGGGAAAAAACAACTTTTGAGAAATCCTTCGAAGGATTATTATTTTTGATTTCCAAAGGTAGCAGACCTGAGGACATCTCTATCGTAAGGCAGATCTTTTACCCTGAAGCATATGTAGGAGAGGAGATCGACTTTGAAAATATCGATATCGACGAACTCCCTGACGATTTTGACTTCGACAGGCAACCGTTATATTTCAATGATCCGGCTACCGTGGTAGAGATTGCAGACCTGCTGTCAGCTATCGAACCAGGCAACATTATCGCGCTGTTTGACCATGCAGAGCTGAATGAACATGACATAGAACCTGGCCAGGTATGGACAGACGATGAAAAAGAAGGCGTAACATTCAATGCCCAGCATATGGCTACAGAATTGATGGCGCTGAAAGCTATCTATGAAAAGGCAAAGGAGCAGGATGCTTATATCGTGAGCTACGTGGACTAAATCGCAACCCATGAAAAAGGATATAGAAAGGCATGTTTTTAACTCCTTAAAAGAACAATACCTTTTTCAGGATTTGCCCACCGATCTTATTGATGATCAAACCGACTTTACGATTCATAATATCAGGGACATACATCCGGTATTGCCCTATACTTCTATTGTATACCGTGTCAATTTCTTCTCTTTCGTATTTGTAAAGAGTGGAACGGGCCGTTATACAACAGATGAGCAGATATACACTACCCAGCCGGGTACCATTTACTTCACCAATCCGGGGCATTTTAAGTCCTTCGAATGGCAGGAGCTGGATGAGGTGTATCTCAAACTATTTTCAATAAAAAAGCCCCTGCTATACAGCAGGCGCTTCTTATCAGATTTTAGAATGGGGGGTATACTACTACTCTCTGTCCCAGAAGAAAGGTGGTTCAATACCCAGTGAACGCAGGTACACATAGCCTTGAGCGCGATGATGTATTTCATTATCAACCACATACATTACCAACAGGTATACCGGCATTTCCCATTGACCGAAGGCTAATACAACATCATTGAATCTTTCAGCAGAAATTTTTGGCCATAAGGTGTCAATAATTTCCGTCTGCTCATCCCACAATTCCAGCAATGCCTGTTTGGTATCAGGAGCTTCATCATGCTTGAATTTTTCCCATTTTTCAGTGATAATCCCTGTCAGGGTAGGTACGGCCATACCTATGAATTCCATTGCCAGTTCAGCAAAAGGACGCATGCCACCTACAGAATAACTAAAGAGTTTATCTTCCGGGAATGCATTGATCGTTTTACGGGTCAGGTTACGGTGCAACTGCCAGTGTTTCAGCAGTTGAGCCGGGGTCATAAATGTTTCCGTAGCTACAGTGGTGGTCATTTCTTTCATGTGAGGTTTGTTTTGTTATCACAAAGTAAAAAAGGGCAGGTGACAACAGTATGTCAGTAGCCCCCAAATTATTTTTCCTCTCCCATCAAAATTGCCCATGGTTGCAATGATTCCACCTTTTCACTGATAATCCGGATAATGGCCGCCAGGGGTATAAACAGGAACATACCCGGTATGCCCCAAATCAGCTTGCCGGTGAGTACGGCGATAATAGTGATGAGGGGATTGAGCTTTACATTACCACCTACCACACGGGGCAGAATAACATTTGCATCCAGGAAATGCGCCACGATAAAAACAATACCAACAGTTAACGCCTGTGAAGGTTCCCCATTGGCAAAAGTGATGAACATGCTGATGGCCATCGCTGTATAAATACCCAGATAGGGTATTACGTTCAACAGTGCTGCCATTACACTGATCAGCAGGGCATATTTGATCCCTAATATGGCCAGGGTAGAAAGCAATAAGATGATCAGGATAAACATTTCAGTCAGCAGCCCGATAATATATCGGTTGATCATGCTGCGGGCACTTACCAGTACTTCCTCTACCTTGGGCAGTTCTTCTTTTGGAAAGAGGGCTACCACAAAGCGCTTGAGCAACCGGCGGTGGTATAGCATGAAGAAAGTAAAGATGAGGAAGAAGATAAAGAGGATAAAGACCTCTGCTACCCCAATAAAGGTGGCTCCCAGTGAACTCATAGCCGTAGACTGCAGACCGCTGGTAGAGCGCTTCAAATAGTCTGTTTGCTGTTGATAATCGATATGATAGGTATTAAAAAGCCAGGCTCTGACGTCTGTCAGACTTTCCGTAAACCGCTTTTGCAGTTCAGGCAGATTATGGGTGAAGTTTACCACCTGGTGACTCAGCACATCTATAAAAGAACCGATCAGTACCACAAATAGCAGTACTGAAATAGCGGCCGCAATACCACGATGCAATCCCCATTTTTCCAGTTGCCGGCATACAGGCAGTAGAGCAAAGGAGATCAGCAAGGCAAAGAACAGTGGAATAATCACCGTCTTGCCAAGATGCATAATTAGCATGGACAGGATAAGCGCATGTAAGATCAGGGCCAGGCGGGCATAGAAGGCCAGTTTAACGCTTTTCATAATATTACCTTTTGGGATATAGTGAACATAATGAATGCCAAACTATGCCGCACCGCAGTATCTTTGTTATTTATAATCATAGTTCACCATCCAGTGGATGCCATACTTTGCAGGAGTCGTTGAAATTGAGATAAGGATTGAGTGGAGCCATAATGATGTAACATTTAAAATCAACAATGGTTTAAAAAAATAAAAGCCACCCTTAAAAGAGCAGCTGTCTGATATCCCTATACCTATGAAATAATAATTTTATAGTCCGGCTAAGTTACAACTCAGCCAAGTTACCATCGGTTAATGCGATGTTAAAGAATGCGGAAACTTTATAGACGGCAAATACGATCGTGGGATGGTATTAAGTCTAGTTGTTTTGTAGAGTAATCTCAATCCCTTACCTTTGCACCCAATCCAAATCATACCTGTGATAAGAAAATCAATTGCAAGCCTGCAACAGGAAGCTGCTCAAAGTGGCAGTAATACATTAAAACGTAGTCTCGGAGGTTTCAATCTCATTGCCATCGGTATTGGCGTGATCATCGGTGCAGGGCTCTTTTCCCTCACTGGTATTGCAGCTGCGAATAACGCTGGTCCTGCTGTTATTTTATCATTTATACTGGCGGCCGTAGGCTGTGCTTTCAGCGCACTCTGCTACGCAGAAATGGCCAGCATGGTACCCGTAGCAGGCAGTGCGTATACATACGCTTATGCTACACTCGGTGAACTGTGGGCATGGATCATAGGCTGGGACCTGGTCCTGGAATATTCAGTAGGCGCCTCTACTGTAGCCATCAGCTGGTCACGTTATCTTGTCAAGTTTCTCGGCACTTACAATATTCATATACCTCCTCAGCTGGTCGCGTCTCCATTTGAAAAAATAGAACTGGCAGATCATACATTCGTACATGGGTTTATCAATCTGCCAGCTGTATTGATCATTGTAGCCATTACTTCTATTATCATACGCGGTACTAAAAGTTCGGCATTGTTCAATGCGATCGTAGTAGCACTGAAAGTAGGAGTGGTACTGGTATTCATTGCATTGGGATGGAAATACATTCATCCTGAAAACTATCACCCATTCATCCCTGCGAACACCGGCGAATTTGGTTCCTTTGGCTGGAGCGGTATTCTGAGAGGTGCGGGCGTAGTATTCTTTGTATTCATTGGTTTCGACATCGTCGCCACCATGGCGCAGGAAACCCGCAATCCAAAAAAGAATATGCCGATAGGGATCTTAGGTTCCCTCATCATATGTACCATACTGTTTGTATTGTTTGGTTACGTGATGACAGGTATGGCGCATTACACAGAGTTTAAAGACAACCCTGCACCCGTTGCAGTGGCCATCGCACATACACCTTATAAAGGTTTGTTCCTGGCAGTGATCGGCGCCATCCTCATAGGATATACTTCCGTGATACTGGTAGACCTGCTGGGACAATCCAGGGTATTTTATTCCATGAGTAAAGACGGGTTATTGCCACCCGTATTTGCGCAGCTGCATCAGCGTTTTGCCACACCATTCAAATCTAATATCGTACTCTGTATCTTCATCAGTCTCTTTGCAGGTCTGGTACCTATTTCAGTAGTAGGAGAGATGTGTAGCATCGGTACATTGCTGGCGTTTGTAATGGTCTGCTTAGGTATCCTTATTCTCCGCAAAAAGCAACCGGATATTCCCCGTGCATTCAAAACACCATGGGTGCCGGTAGTGCCGGTGTTAGGAATTTTGACCTGTCTGGTAATGATGTTTTCCCTGCCACTGGATACGTGGATCCGCCTCATTGTATGGTTGCTGTTAGGTTTTATCGTATACTTTGGATACGGTAAAAAAAACAGTAAATTAGGGGGCTATGCTAAGACTCAAAAGAACGCACAGTGATGATCCTCATTTTCAGGAGCTGATAATTGCCCTTGACAAAGATTTATGGATCAGGTATCCTGAAGTACAACAGGATTACGAAGTCCTCGATAAAGTTAAAAACATACCTACCGTTGTAGTCGCATATGTAGATGCGCTGCCGGTAGGTTGTGCCTGTTTTCGCCAGTTTGACACAAATACGATCGAAATCAAGCGCATGTTCGTACATAATACCCATCGTGGTCAGGGCATTGCGTACGCCATCTTAAAAGAGCTGGAAACCTGGGCCATCTCTGAGGGTTTTTCCCGTGCCGTACTGGAAACCGGCATTCGTCAGCCGGAAGCCATCGCCCTCTATCAAAAATCCGGTTATACATTCATGGATAAATACCCGCCTTACGAGCAGATGGAGAACAGTGTATGTCTGCAGAAACCCTTGCTGTAGGCTTGTTGCCTTTTATCCAGTTATTTAGTGGCGCCAGCTCATCAATTGTTACCTTTAAAGGATAAACAACAATCTGAATCGCCATTTTATATGAAAAAATTACTGCTTGCTTTTTCAGCCTGCTGTATGACCCTGGCAACCTATGCCCAGGACAATGCACTATGGCTACGTTATCCCGCCATCTCTCCCGATGGTAAGACCATTGCATTTGGGTACAAAGGAGATATTTACAGGGTGGATGTCAATGGGGGCATTGCTGTACCGCTCACCATTCACGAAGCACACGACATGATGCCGGTATGGAGTCATGATGGTAAGCAAATCGCTTTTGCCAGCGACCGGAATGGGAACTTCGACGTATTCGTAATGCCAGCCATGGGCGGCAATCCGGTACGCCTTACTTACAACAGCACTGCTGATTATCCTTACGACTTTACGCCTGATAATAAACAGGTATTATTTGGTAGCCCCCGCAATGCGCCGGCTTCAGATATCCGCTTTAGTGTCAGGTTGTTCAATAACCTCTATACTGTACCCGTAACCGGTGGCCGCTCAATATTGGTGACGTCTGCGGGTGCGGACAATGCACATTATTCTGCCAAAGGTGACCAGATCGTTTTCCAGGACAGGAAAGGATACGAAGATCCTTTGCGCAAACACCACACCAGCAGCGTAACCCGCGATATATGGGTGTACGATATAAAGAATAAGTCATACAACCAGCTCTCTACTTACGAAGGCGAAGACAGGGAACCTGTACTGGGTGCAAACGACCAGCTGTACTACCTGAGTGAGAAAGGCGGCATTTCACAAAACCTGTTCAAAGCTTCTTTGACCACCAAAGGTGAAATGAAACAACTGACGCATTTTGACAAACATCCTGTACGTCATTTATCCATCGCTGATAATAGCATCCTTTGCTTTTCTTACAATGGTGAAATCTACACCCTGAAAGAAGGGCAGGAGCCTAAGAAACTATCCATCCAGGTACTGAATGATGGCCGTGCAGCAGTGGTAAAACACCTGCCTGTCAATGGCAATGTCACACAGTTCAGAATGAGTCCTGATGGCAAACAGATGGCCTTCATAGCAAGGGGTGAAGTATTTGTAAGCAGCGTGGAAAATAACATGACCCGCCGTATTACGAATACGCCTACACAGGAGCGTGGCCTTAGCTGGTCACCTGATGGCAAAACACTGGTGTATGCCGCAGAGCGTAATGGCAACTGGGATCTGTACAAAGCAACCCTGACAAGACCAGCAGAAAATTATTTCTTCAGTGCAACACTGGTGAACGAAGAACCGCTGGTAGCTACTGCAGCTACAGAGTTCCAGCCGGTATTTTCTCCTGATGGAAAAGAAGTGGCTTATGTAGAAGATAGAAATATCCTGAAGGTATACAACCTTGCTGCTAAAAAGAGTCGTACCATCTTACCGAAAGGCCGCAATCATTCTTACTCTGACGAAGACTGGGATTTTGCCTGGAGCCCCGATGGTAAGTATATTGTGACCGAAGATCAGCAGGGTTATTTTGATGTAAGCAATGCAGCGATGATCCCTGCCGATGGCAATGGTAAAGCCATTTACCCTGTAATGAGCGGTTTCGGTGAAGAAGGTAATAAGTTCTCACAAGACGGTAAAATGTTGCTCTACCTGAGTAACGCTAATGGTCGTCGTTCTCTTGCCAGACAAGGTAGCAAGGAGAAAGATATTTATGCTGTGTTCTTAGATCAGGAAGCATACGATCGTTTCAAATTATCCAAAGATCAGTTCAACCTGCTGAAGGATGATACAGCTGCTACAAAAAAGGATACTGTTTCCAAAACTCCTTTCAAACCGGACTTCGACAACCTTGAAAACAGGAAAGTTCGTCTCACTATCAACAGTGCAAGTATCAGTGACTATGTGCTGAACAAAGATGCCAGCAAACTGTATTACATGGCTTCATTTGAAAAGGGATACGACCTGTGGGTAACAGAACCACGCACCGGCGAAACAAAGATCCTTGCTAAACTCGGTGGTACATCCGGTGATATCGTATTGAGCAAAGATGGTAATACCCTGTTCGTAAGCAACAGAGGTAGCGTAGTAAAAGTAGATGCCACCTCCGGTAAGATCACACCCGTAAGCATCAGTACAGAGTTCAACTGGAACCCCGCCAGCGAAAGAGCATATATCTATGAACACGCATGGAAGGAAGTGAAAGATAAATTCTACGATCCAAAACTGCATAACGTAGACTGGGAAATGTATGCAAAGAACTATGCGCGTTTCCTGCCACACATCAGCGATAACTACGACTTCCAGGAGATCCTGAGCGAACTGCTGGGAGAACTGAATGCGTCACACACAGGTGGTCGTTATTATCCATCTGCACCAGAGGGCGATGCAACAGCATCTCTTGGATTGCTGTACGACGAAACCTTTACAGGCAGCGGTCTGAAGATAGATGAGGTAATACCTGGTGGTCCTTCTGATAAAGCTAAGAGCAAGATCAAAAAAGGCGTGGTGATCGAAAAGATCGATGGCGAAACGGTTACGCCTGATGTAGACTGGGCAACTTTCCTGAACCGCAAAACAGGGGATAATGTGTTGTTAAGCTTGTACAACCCTGGTTCGCAGGAGCGTTGGGAAGAAACAGTCATCCCATTTGCAGCAGGTGAAGAAACTGAGCTGATGTACAAACGCTGGGTGGCCAGGATGCAGGATATGGTAGACAAACTGAGTGATGGCAAAGTAGGCTATGTACATGTACAGTCTATGAATGATGCCAGCTACCGTTCTGTATACGATGAAGTAATGGGCCGTAACAGAGGCAAAAAAGCCTTGATCGTAGACACCCGTTTCAATGGGGGTGGATGGTTGCACAATGACCTGAATACCTTCCTGAGTGGTAAGCAATACCTGACCTTTGCTCCGCAGATGGAAAAGGTAGAAGGTGCTGAACCGCTGGATAGATGGACACGCCCTAGCTGTGTGATCATGAGTGAAGGCAACTATAGCGATGCCTTTATCTTCCCATACGTGTACAAGCAGAATGGTTTGGGTAAACTGGTAGGTATGCCTGTAGCTGGTACGGGTACTGCTGTATGGTGGGAAAGACAGATAGACCCGACCATCATTTTTGGTATACCAATGATTGCCACAATTGGTAAAGAAGGCCGTCCTACCGAGAACTTACAGGTAGAGCCTGATATCAGGGTACCATTGAAATATGAAGAAGAAATGAGTGGCAAGGATGCTCAACTGGAAGCGGCAGTGAAAGAAATGCTGCAGGAAATAAAATAAGTCGTCGTTTTTTTATTTAAGTATAATGGGGCCGGGGTATACCTGGTCCCATTTTTATTTGTATCTTAAGCGCACTTCAGGGATTTGGGAACATTCTTTTTTCATCAAAAGGTAGTGTTCTGTTATGTCGTCTTCGCATTCGTTAAAAAAAGTGATCAGGCCCATTCATTTGTGGGCTATTGGTGTTGGATTAGTGATATCCGGAGAGTACTTCGGGTGGAATTATGGCTGGGGGGTAGCCGGTACCATTGGCTTTCTCATTGCAACGCTGGTCATTACCCTGCTCTATATTACATTTATATTCAGTTTTACGGAATTGACAACCTCTATCCCGCAGGCAGGCGGGCCTTTTACCTATACGCATAGGGCCATGGGGCCAATTGGCGGATTGATAGCGGGCTATGCGACAGCAGTGGAGTTTTTGCTGGCCACGCCGGCGATTGCATTGGCGCTGGGAAACTACCTGCATTTCTTACATCCGGCATTGCCGGTGTTGGGGAGTGGGGTGGCTTTTTATATACTTTTGACGGTGGTCAATTTATTAGGTATCAAGGAGTCAGCCTTATTTTCTTTGATAATCACCTTATTGGCGGTGGTGGAATTACTGATCTACCTTGGGATTGTAGGCCCCCATTTCAAGACATCCAATTTTCTCCATGATGCCATGCCTTTTGGTTGGAGGGGGGTGTTCAATGCCCTGCCATTTGCCATCTGGCTGTATGTGTGTATAGAAGGGATTGCGATGGTAGCGGAGGAAGTAAAGGACCCGCACCGGAACATCCCGAAAGGGTACATTTCTGCCATCCTGACCCTGATGCTGCTGGCGATAGCAGTGATGGTGTTTACCGGGGGCATAACAGACTGGAAATCGTTGTCTGCCATAGATTATCCATTGCCGGAGGCGATTGGGGTCGTGTTAGGCAAACAAAATGGAATCACGAAACTCTTTGCAGGCATCGGTTTATTTGGCCTGATTGCTTCATTCAATGGAATCATCATCAGTTATTCCAGGCAATTGTTTGCATTGGGGCGTGCGGGGTATTTGCCGGCTTTTATGTCGACCTTAAGTCCGCGTCGGAAAGCTCCTTATATATCCCTGGTAATAGGTGGGCTGTTAGGTGTGTTCGCATTGTATATGGGGAAAACGGATCAGTTGGTTATATTGTCCGTAATGGGTGCCCTGGTGATGTACATCCTGAGTATGATCAGCCTGTTTATATTAAGAGATAAAGAACCAGCTTTAGACCGCCCTTACAAAGCACCATTATATCCCTGGTTTCCGGGTATTGCATTGTTCCTTTCGATCGTTTCTTTGGTTGCCATCATTTACACTTATCCAATGTTAAGTTTGATCTTTTTCGCCGGTTTGGTGGTGGCATTACTTATATTTATAGGGATGGGCAGACATAAACATCAAGCCGTCATAAACCTGATTTCATGAGTTACCGGCATACGATTCAGCATACAAATTACGCGTTCAGTGATTTGCGCACCTTATTGGCGAGGGCGACGCCTTTCCGTTCCGGCGATGCGCTGGCAGGGCTGTGTGCAGATAGTGCAGAGGAGCGGGTAGCGGCACAGATGGCATTGGCAGATGTACCATTGAAGACGTTCCTGCAAGAGGTTGTGATTCCTTATGAGAAAGATGAAATCACCCGTTTGATCATTGATTCGCATGATGCGGATGCATTTGCTTTGGTCAGTCATTTTACAGTAGGGCAGTTTCGGGATTGGTTATTGGGTGATCATGCGGATACATTCACCTTGCAGCAATTAGCCCCTGGGATTACGCCAGAAATGGTGGCGGCTGTGTCGAAGTTGATGCGGAACCAGGATCTGATCAGTGTGGCAAAGAAGTGTGAGGTGGTGACTAAATTCAGAAATACGATCGGGTTGAAAGGCCATCTCTCTGTGCGTTTACAACCCAACCATAATACAGATGATCCTAAAGGAATAGCGGCCAGTATCATAGATGGATTATTGTATGGAAGTGGGGATGCGGTGATAGGTATCAACCCGGCTACGGATAGTCCGCAGGCCGTAATCACCTTATTGAAAATGCTGGATCAGTTGCGGCAGCAATTTGAAATTCCTACGCAATCCTGTGTGCTTTGTCATGTGACGACGGCATTGCAGATCATGCAAAGTGCACCTGTGGATCTGGTGTTTCAGTCAATCGGTGGTACTGAGCAGACGAATAGTAGTTTTGGTATCCATCTTTCACTATTGCAGGAAGCATATGAAGCAGGATTATCATTGCAGAGAGGAACAGCAGGCAATAACCTGATGTACTTTGAAACAGGGCAGGGGAGCGCCTTATCTGCAAATGCGCATGGAGGGGTGGACCAGCAAACCTGCGAAGTAAGAGCATATGCGGTGGCGCGTAAATTTTCGCCGTTGTTAGTAAATACAGTGGTCGGCTTTATCGGACCTGAATATTTATTTGATGGAAAACAGATCATCCGTGCGGCATTGGAAGATCATTTTTGCGGCAAGTTGTTGGGATTGCCGATGGGTGTAGATATTTGCTATACAAATCATGCAGAGGCGGATCAGGATGATATGGATAACCTGCTTACATTATTAGGGGTAGCAGGTTGTAACTTCATCATGGGGGTGCCTGGGGCGGATGATATCATGTTGAACTATCAGTCTACCTCCTTTCATGATGCATTGTATGCGAGGAAGGTTTTGGGGCTGAAACCTGCGCCGGAGTTTGATCAGTGGTTGCAGCAACAGGGAATTATGAATCAAAGTGGTGGGTTATTACCGGTAGGGAGTGCACATAAATTACTGAAATACGTATGAGTGAGGAAATAATAGAACAGGATCCATGGGCTTCGCTGAAAGCTTTTACAACTGCCCGGATTGCATTGGGTAGAACAGGCACTGCTATACCTTTACGTGAAGTGCTGAATTTCAGACTGGCGCATGCACATGCCCGCGATGCGGTGTATTCTGCACTATCAGTCAATACTTTGCAGGAGCAGCTACAACCTTTTCACCTCCCTGTTTTATTGCTACACAGCAAAGCTGGGGATCGCCATGAATATTTGCAACGGCCGGATAAAGGCAGACAATTAGATGAAGATAGTATTGCATTATTAGGGAAAACGGACTCCAGGTACCTTCATAAAGATGTCGCTATCATTCTTGCTGATGGCTTGTCTGCAACAGCTATGAATGTGCATACACAACCTCTTTTGGAAGTATTAATTCCGGTATTTAAAAAAGCAGGTCTGTCATTAGCACCTATTTGTATGGTGCAACAGGGAAGAGTGGCCAGTGGTGACGAAGCGGGCCAGATATTACAGGCGAAAGTGACCCTGATGCTGATAGGAGAGCGGCCTGGTCTCAGCGCGGCAGATAGCATGGGGGCGTATATTACATTTGCACCCAAACCTGGTATAACAGATGAGGCAAGGAATTGTATTTCAAATATCAGGGAGGAGGGGTTACAGTATGAGGCAGCCGCGCAGAAAATTTTATACCTGATAATGGAAGCGATTCGGTTAAAGTTGACTGGTGTTGCATTAAAAGATAATACCAGTTTAGATAATGCCGGCCTATTGGAATAAAATCTTTTTTAAAAAAACGACTCTTCCCTACCGTCTTAGCGCGAACCCGCCCCGACGGCGTCAGCCGAACTAAGCTCCTCTTCTATGGTGCCGGAGGCCCCCTCAAAAAACAGGCAGTTTATCAAAAATTATTAATATTTTACTGACCAGACACAATCAAAATGACCTGGTACGGAACTGACATTTCTGCCGCAATCGTTACCGAAGGCCTCCGTGACCGGAATATGGAAGTCTTTCAACAACTATACCTCACCTACAGCGAAGACCTGTTCCTACTCGCCTTCCGCTGGGTAAAAGACGAAAACCTTGCAAAAGACCTCGTCCACAACTTATTCGTGCACCTCTGGGAAAAAGGCGCCACCCTCACTATCACCGGCAATGTCCGGCACTACCTGTACCGTGCCGTCACCAACCGTTCTATCAATGAGCTAAAACGTCAATCGCGTCACGTAAGCGAAGACATTCTCCAATGGCAGGCGGATCCGGCCTCCCTATACGAAACCGCTGACTACATCCTGCTACAAAAAGAAATGATTCAACTCTTACAGGGACTCGCGCCCCGCTGTCGGGAAATCTTCTTATTAAGCAGGGTCAACGGCCTCGAACCATCAGAAATCGCTGAAAAACTGAATATTACACTAAATACCGTTTACTTTCAGCTATCTGTCGCACTAAAACACCTCCGCATCCACCTGCTGGGTGAAAAAAAAGAAAAATAACTATCAAAGTACCTCCATCCTGAATTGTCTTAATTAATATACAATCATGAGTGTTGATGATATAAGGGAATTTTTAATCGACTGTCTGGCACACCCTGCAAACGCAGATAAACAGGCAGCACTGGGGCAATGGCTACAGCAATCCGAAGCAAACCGTACGCTTTATGCTGAACTGAAGCAGTTATGGGATGCCACGGAAAACATGCCTGTTATACCTTTTGACAAGGAACAGGGATGGCAGGCCCTGTCTCAGCAAATTTCTGGTACATCAGCTCACGTTGTTGAATTAAAGAGGGAAATTGCGAGCAGTACCCGGGAAGAAGCACCCGGCGTTACTGCTCCATTTTTAAGGCGATACAGATGGCTGGCAGCTGCATGTTTCCCTTTATTCCTCGTGGCCAGTTACCTGATCTGGCAAAAGGTGGAACAACCTGTTACTATTCATGCTGCTATAAAAAATACCCTTTCCCTGCCAGATGGTTCGTCCATCCAGCTACAGCCCGGCACTGTAATAAAATACGACCCCGCATTTGCCAACCGCCGCGTTTCTCTTACGCAGGGAGCAGCAGATTTTTCTATTTCACCAGATGAAAAGCGTACATTTATTGTACAGCTGCCACGCTCCACGGTCACAGTACTCGGTACCCAATTCAATGTAAATGTCAGTGGCACAACGGAAAAAGTAGTCGTGCAGGAAGGAAAGGTTCGCCTGACTACCCTGACAGATACCCTGATTCTGACCAAAGGTCTGGCCGGCCAGGTCACAAAAGGCGGAAAACTACTTCAACCCAAACTGTCCTTTACCAACGAAGAAGCCGGTACAGTGGCTACTGCATTGTCTGAGTTTTACCTGGTGAACATTACATTGCCAGACAGCACATTCAGGAAGAAAAAAATAACAGCCAACTTCCAAAACATGTCAGCCAGTGAAGTACAGCAGGTACTCAATGCGATATTGGAGCAATAGCCGTCAGCTAATCTGACCACTGTATCGCCTATTATGAAAACCAAAGCCATTTGCTGTTTACTCACCCTGTTCCTCGTTATGTGCCACTGCGTAAAAGCGCAGGAAAAACTAACCATTCATGTAGTGAATGAACCCCTCATTTCCGTACTCCATCTCATAGAAAAACAGGCAGGTGTTTTATTTGCTTATCGCAATGAAGTCATCGATGTGCATGACCGCATTACCATACATTGGGACAATGTGCCATTAAAGACCATTTTAGACGTTATTTTTCCATCTTCTCTGTATGAATTACGATTCATAGGCAAACAGATTGTGATCCTGAAAAAACAGGCGCCTGTGCCTGTAACTCCGCCACCCCATATTATTGATATCACCCCTGTCGTGATCACCGCATTGGGTATCAGCAGGCAACAAAGATCTTTAGGCTATGCCTACGCCGACCTGGGACCGCAGACTTTTACGATAAATCCGGTCAGTGCACTATCCGGAAAGGTAAGCGGATTGAATATCACGCCTGTGAATAGCGGAGTAGGAGGATCGGCCAAAGTGACCCTGAGAGGATTGAAAATTATAGGTGGTGATAATACCCCTATGTTTGTAATAGATGGTATTCCTGTGAATAATTCCTCCCCCGGTCAGGCAGATAAATATGGCGGATATGATTTAGGAGATGGGACTTCCATTATCAATCCTGATGAAATAGCCAGCATCTCTATTTTAAAAGGCGGCTCTGCTTCCGCATTGTATGGTAGTCGCGCTGCAAATGGTGTGATTATTATCACCACAAAGAAAGGAAACAAAGGTGTTTCGGTAGAATACACTGCCAATATGCTCGTTGAAAAACTGAATAATAGTTACGACTTTCAGCATGAATATGGTAGTGGGCAGGATGGCTTTTTACCAAAAGATGTTTTTACTGCCCGGGTGGATGCACAGAAAAGCTGGGGACCAAAAATGAGTAAAGACAGCACCGTCGTGATCTGGGATGGCAGAAAAGTTCCTTACGTGAATGCAAGTAATGCCATTAGTAAGTTTTTTCGCAAAGGGCTGACACTTACCAATTCAGTTTCTTTATCTACGGGTACAGACAAAGCGCAATTGCGCGCTACCTATACTAATGTGAGAAACAATGATATTATTCCCCGTAGTAAACTCGATCGTCATCATATTTCCCTGAGAGGTACTGCAAAGCTGTCTTCAAAACTGATACTTGATGCCAAAGGAACTTATCTTTCCGAAGATGTATTTAATCGCCCTGCACTCTCTGATAACCCGAATAATATCGGTTATGTACTGAGTGGCATTGCACCCAATATCGATATCAACTGGCTCAAAAAATACAAAGATTCCGCTGGCGATTATATCAACTGGAATAACAATGCCTACCAGGTAAACCCTTACTGGGCTATTAATGAACAACCTAACAACAGTACTCAGCGCCGCTTTAATGGATTCCTCCTATTGAAATACCAGTTGTGGCCGGGATTATATATTCAGGGACGTACAGGTACGGATTATTCCCGTTTTTCATTTACTGAGTTTATGCAATATTCCACGCCTTACTATACAACCGGGGGTATCGTACTCCTGCACCGGAATCTGCAGGAAACCAACTCCGATCTTTTAGTGAATTATCATAAAAAATGGAACAGGTTCTCTCTCGAAATAAATGTGGGTACCAATAGAATGGACTATACAGAAGATGTGCGCAATATAACTGGGAGAGATATGAAAACAAGAGGTGTTAAAAAACTCAATAATTTTGAGACACAACTGAGCAGTCATCAATTGTACAGAAAGCGGATCAACTCTGTTTACGGAGGGGTCACCATTGGTTATGATGCCTTTCTTTACCTGGATCTGACTGGTCGTAATGACTGGTCTTCTACATTGTCCGCCGGACACAATGCTTATTTTTATCCTTCTGCATCTGCCAGCTTTGTATTTTCTTCATTATTACCGTCAAATGCTATATTATCCTTTGGAAAACTGAGAGCAAGCATTGCGCAGACAGGCACAGATGCCATCGCACCTTATCAGACAGCACTCACTTATGCCACGAATCCTGATATCCCCAGTGTGGGTGGCTATCTCATTGGTGGCGTAGCGACAGATAAAGTACCTTATGAAAACCTGAAACCAAGTATCAGCCGTTCTTATGAAACAGGATTGAACATGGTGTTTTTTGATAACCGTATTAACCTGGATCTGACATGGTATCATTCCAATACAAGGAACCAGATATTGAATGCACCTATTTCACCAACCAGTGGTTACACCAGTGCAGTTATCAATTCAGGAGATGTATCCAACGAAGGTGTAGAAATCTCATTGGGAGGGCGGCCTATATGCAACAAAGATTTTAAATGGCAGGTGAACGCCAACTTTGCACGCAACAGGAATAAGATTATCTCTCTAAGCTCATTGGTCTCCGACTACTACACCCTTGCTTCCGCACGCTGGGGAAATGCCAGTATCATTGCAAAAGCCGGATCCACTTATGGTATGATCACCGGTAAGAAATTTCTTCGTGATGAGAATGGGCAGATGGTACTGGATGCAAATTATTTACCTCAATATACATCTACTGATTACAACCTTGGAAGTACGCAATACAATTGGATCGGAGGTATCACAAATACATTTACGTATCGTCGCTGGTCCTGCGCCGTCTTATTAGATATCAAACAAGGAGGTAAGATATTCTCCATGACCAACTTACTTGCCTATCAGAATGGCCAACAGAAAGGCACGCTGGAAGGCAGAGAGGGGTGGGCCAGATCAGAAAAAGAAAGGATCGCCGCCGGTGTATCGTCAGCAGATTGGACACCTACCGGGGGACTGCGTGTGAAGGGGGTAAAAATAGTCGGTTTGAACAGACCACAATATGAGCAGGTAGACCGGTACGTAAATCCTGAAACCTACTGGACAAGAGTGACAGAGAATATTCCCGAACCTTTTGTATACGATGCAGGTATGGTAAAGATCCGCGAACTCACGCTGGGGTACAGGATTTTGAAAGAAGTATCTGTATCAGTGATTGCCCGTAATCTGCTTACATTAAGTAAACATGTACCCAATATAGATCCTGAATCCAGTTATAATAGTGGCGATGGGCAGGGCTTTGAATATGGATCGTTGCCTACCCGCCGTGCCTATGGTATCACCCTGCATGCAAAATTTTAAAAGATGAAGTTTTATCATTATTGCCTGATCATAATTTTGAGTAGCAGCTGTACAACAAACTTTGGCGTCATAAATACGGATCCTGTCAATGACACTACCATTGCAGCCGGAGAGCAACTCACAGCCGCTGCTTACCTGCTGGATGGTGGCCGGGAAATGGGATATCCAAACTTATATCTATTCCAGCCAATGGTGCAATATGTAAGTGGTACTTATGGTATGCGTGCAGGTGGCAAGTATGTAAGAGATGAATTTTACAATGGATTGATGTGGTCTAACTATTATGGTAAATGCATCAAACAACTGGCAGACCTGTTGAAGCAACATCAGGATGATAGCACACAAGTGAACTATGTAGCTGCTGCGCGCATTTTGAAAGTATATATCTTTTCCTTATTGACAGATGCATATGGTGATATTCCTTATTCTCAGGCAGGTCTTGCTTATTATGATAAAATTTACACCCCTGTCTACGATAAGCAGGAAGATATTTACAAAGATTTCTTTGTAGAACTGGAAGCCGCTATTCAGCAATTTGATGATCGTAAGCCTGTCATCCTCAATGATATTGTCTACAATGGTAATCTCACCAAATGGAAGCGCATGGCCCGTTCGCTACAACTACGCCTTGCCATACGCCTGTCTGCCGCGGATCCCTCATTGGCACAAATACAGGCAGCGGCGGCATTTGCCGGTGGCGTGATGCAAAGCAATAATGATAATTTTGTGATGATACATGAAGACTACAGTTACCCTGATCTTCGTGGCAATGGCTATGCGCAGGCATTACAGGAGGAAGCAGCATATAAATATACCATTGGTACAACTACCTTTGTCAATTACCTCAAAGCAGAAAATGATCCCCGCTTAGGATTGTTTTTCGTAAATACAGATAGCATTACCAATTATCTCCCTATTCAATCGGGCCTTTACTGGTGGGAGTATTGGTCAGACTTTGTAGGTGAAAACGGAGAGATAGTAGGACAGGCGAATAAATATTGCCACATCAATGCACCTTTCTATCAACAGGGAGGATCATGGTTACATCTCGGCTATGCAGAAGTAGAATTATTGTTGGCAGAAGCCGCCGTACGTGGCTGGATTGGCGAAGATGCCAATACCCATTATCAGTCAGGATTGAGAGCGGCTATGCATCAACTGGAAATGTATCCGGGTATGACGCCGTTATCTGGTGCTGCGATCGATAGTTTTGTGGGTACACATACTTTACCATCCAATGCAATAGCAGCTATCAGTATGCAGAAATGGGTAGCGTTATTTCCAAATGGATATGAGGCTTTTGCGAATCAACGTAGAACAGGTTATCCTGAATTGAACCCGATAGTGGACATAGATGGGGAGTCTGAAACTGGCGGCCATGAGCCAAAGCGGTTATTCTATCCAGCTACAGAGGCCACATCTAATCCTGTACATTACCAGGAAGCGATAGACAGGCTGGGAGGGAGCAATGACTGGATGATACCAGTATGGTGGAATAAATGATTATAATATCTCCCGAATTATTTGTAATTCGCACGCTTATAATCATGCGTTCCACTATGTATAAACTTTATCTGGCTTTAACACTGGCTACAGCCCTGCCTGTACTCAACAGCTGTGCGCAAACAAAGCCCATCCATACAGCATCTGCACCTCTCTACCGCGACCCTATCTTCGATGGCGCCGCTGACCCAACCCTCATCTGGAACGACAAAGAAAAAGCCTGGTGGATGCTCTACACCCAACGCCGTGCCAGCGTCGACGCTGAAAACGTGGCTTACTGTTATGGCAGTAAAATCGGTATTGCCGAATCAAAAGACAACGGCCACAGCTGGGTATACAGAGGCGCACTAAACCTTGAATTCGAAAAAGGCGAAAACACCTTCTGGGCTCCCGACGTCGTTTACAACAACGGTACCTACCATATGTTCGTCGCCTATATCCAGGGCGTTCGCAGCAACTGGGGAGGTCACGCCCGCATTGCACACTACACCAGCAAAGATATGTGGGACTGGAAGTTCGAAGGCTTCCCTCAACTCACCTCCGAAAAAGTGATTGACCCTACGCTATACCAACTCCCGGACAAGACCTGGCGCATCTGGTACAAAGATGAAGATCATGGCTCAAACACCATGATGGCCGGTAGCAAGGACCTCAATAAATGGACCTACACCAGTACCAAACCAGCCATTGGCGGCACCGGCCACGAAGGTCCCAAGGTATTCCGCTTCAAAGATTACTACTGGATGGTCACCGATGAATGGCATGGCATGCGCGTATACCGTTCTGACGACCTGAATACCTGGACCAGACAGGGATTAATACTTGACGTTCCGGGCAAGAGAAAAGACGATACGCCTACCGGTGCACATGGCGATGTGGTAGTCACCGGCGATCAGGCATACGTGATCTACTTCACCCACCCAGGCAGAAAAGTACATAGCGAAAGTCCGGTGAATGAAGATGGCATACAACCTTACTCCATCCGCCGATCCAGCATTGAGGTAGCTGAACTGAAGTTTGATAATGGTACGTTGACGTGCGACAGAGATGCGCCGTTTGAGTTCTTCCTGCCTTCGAAATGATTGTGCCGGAGCCCCCTGGGGACAAATCCATTTCCGTTTCGAAGTTATTTTCCTGTTAAAAAGAAATTACATCGTTTCCTGCTCCTCAGGGTACCTGGGCTTGTGCCAGAAATAATAATAAGCCAGGATCACCACCCCCATAAAAAATGGAATCAGTGCCAGATGCTTGTAAGTAATACTTCCAAAGAGGATCTCCGTGTCGAAATGCATAAACTCACTGATCATCCAGTAAGAATTCGCCGTAATCCACACAGTAATCGCCAGGTTATGGCAGAGTTCAGACATGAACTGCCGTGTACGCCATGCAATCACAATAGAAATGATCAGCGTTGGGAAGATCATAATAATCCCTAATACAGGCCATGCCATGCACCAGCTGATATCTTTGAGCAACCAGAAAACGATGTGGAGGTTCTCCATCTTCCGGTATTTAAGGGGAATGCTGTAAACAGGACTTTTCTCCTGCGTAATGGTGGTTTCAGCCATTGTTGATTTTGATTGAGGGGCAAAAATAAAAAATCTGGCATCAATTGGTATAACTCTTGTAATATCTATAGGGAACCAAAAAAGCAGAGATATGAAAAAGGCATTAATAGCAGCCACTATCGTGGGTGCAGCAGCAGCCGGTGTAATTTATTATCTGACCAACAGAAGTCGTGCAGAACAGATCCTGGACGAATTGAATGATACCGCAGACGAAGGTCGTCGTCTGGCAAAGAAACATTTGCGCAAAACCCGCAAAAAAGTTAATAATATGATTCATGAGCATATGGAGCCTTAGTCGGGCTATAGGCAAGCTATAGTACAACTAGTACATTAAAAGGTCACCAAAAGGTCACTAAAAGGACACCTCATTATCCCAGGGATATTGAAGTGACCTTTTAGTGACCTTTTGGTATACTGATCATGGCGGCATCGCGCTATGCCTTTAAGGTCAATATTTAGATAAAAAAGTATTATTCCTGCATCCGGAATAACCCTAGCTTTGAAGAAACAGCACCACGTTTTCGAAAGACTATGGACAAGCGACTAGCGGCTTACAGGCAGGAGGTAACAACAGCGTTATACGATATCCTGCACTACTGGCAACAATTTACAGTTGATATACAAGATGGGGGATTTTATGGGGCATTAAACAACGACAATGTCGTGTTGGAGGGAAGTCCCAAAGGTGGGGTGCTGAATAGCCGCATATTGTGGACCTTTGCCGCCGCATATAAATTCGATCCACAACCACAATTTTTAGCACTGGCCGATAGAGCGTTCCAGTACTTACGTACTCACTTCAATGATCCTGCATACGGTGGCATATATTGGTCGGTAACCGCCACCGGCGAACCACTGGAAACACGGAAACAGGTATATGGACAAGCTTTTCTGATCTATGCCTTAAGTGAGTACCATGCCATTCAACCTTCAAAAGAAGTATTAGATTGGGCCATTGATGTATATCGATTGCTGGAAGCGCATAGTTATGATCCTGTAGACGGGGGTTACTACGAAGCATTTTCCAGGGAATGGGGGCCTATATCAGACTTGCGCCTGAGTGCAAAAGATGACAATGCCGCCAAGACCATGAATACGCATCTACATGTATTGGAGGCTTATACTAACCTGTATCGTATCTGGCCGGATGCGGAATTGAATAAAAAAATAAAACAACTCATTGAACTCTTTTTAAATAAGATCATTCATCCTGTCACCCACCAGCAGATTCTGTTCTTCAATACAGCCTGGGAGCCGGAATCAGCCGTCGTTTCTTATGGTCATGACATAGAAACATCCTGGCTGTTGTACGATGCCGCAGAGGTCCTGGCAGATGAGTCCCTTTTAAACAAAGTGAAAGAAAACGCCATCCTGATGGCGAAAGCTACCATTGCCGGTGTAGAAGAGAACGGAGGTTTGCAATACGAAGATGACAACAAAGAAAAACACTGGTGGGTACAGGCAGAAGCAATGGTGGGATTTTTCAACGCCTGGCAACTAAGTGGGGAGGAAAATTATTTACACTATTCTTTAGATACCTGGGCATTTGTAAAAAAATACATCATTGACCCGGAAAAAGGGGAGTGGTACTGGGGGGTTACAGAAACATTGACAATCATGCCCGGACAAGATAAAGCCGGGTTCTGGAAATGTCCTTATCACAATAGCAGGGCGTGCCTGGAACTCATTCACCGAATTGTTTAACACGTACATGAACATAAAGGCTGGCTAATCAGTGGCCGTTGCACAACAGCCACTGATTAGCCGGCCTTTTTTATTTTAATTCCATCCTTTCAATTTACTGATATAAGCCGTCAGTTCTTTGGCAATCAGCTGATGCTCTTCCAGTGTAGGATGATCTCCGCATCCGCCATGATATCTTTTCGAAAAGAAATAATAAGATACATTCTTATCGCCACTTGCCACCACGATCGTCTTAATATAAGACTTCAATACAGCACTCAGGTCTGCATCTGCCATTGGACTGCTCAACAAAACAATACTGGCATTTGGGTAATACCCTCTCAATGTACGAATGAACCGCAGGTAGGCATTACAAAAAGTAGTAGAATCCTGCTTACCATCATTCTGCCCAAGACAAACCGTCACTACATGTGGCTGATATTTATTAAAATCCCATTGCAGGCTATTATCCCGCATGTTGATCTTGTCAAACACCTGAGGCATAGTGATCTTCATGTCACAGCAGCTATGGATCAATCCAATGCCGGACACGGAAGACAGCATCCAATGTGCATCCAGCGCACGGGCGGTCAAGGGTCCATAACTCATGAAGGCATTGTGCTGATCATACCATTGTCCCTGTCCACAGGGAAAGGTAGATTGATCACTCCCCGTACCACAGGTAATTGAATTCCCTATAAATTCAAGTCTTCTCGATGGAGTAGCCGTAATAGGCATGAGCTTATTACACTGGAATCCGATAAACTCCAGGTAGCCGATACCTGCTTCTGTATTTTTACAGATAGTGATGATGTGCTCTCCGTCACGCAGATTGGAAGCGGCTTTGATCACATTGTGCTTCGCAGTGGTCTGCACCCTTTGAGGAGGTTGGTTGTCAATCTGAATAGCCAGGTAATTGTGTTGGTTATACAGTTCTTCATCATCCATCACGATATTGCAGTAAGTGCCTTTAAATTTCGCGCGGATATATACCCCTGGCTGCCAGAAGCGATATGTCACAAAATTGCTCTTAAAAATACGGCCGGTGTATTGGATATAAGGATGATTGGCCCTGTAGTCGACCAGGTCCTGTGCAAAGGTCTGCAGGCTGCATAGTATGAGCAGCGAAAATAAAATACGTTGTATCATAGCAGGGAAATAAATCTCTGCGAAAAATACTAAAATAACTTAGAATATAAACTGCCGATCGTCATCCAGATAGATGTGCGTGAAGTCGGAATTTGTCTGCTCAGGTCAGGGATTTCCGCCTGTAATTCATTGTAGAGCATTTCTGCCCGCAGGTGAGAAGGCGAATCGCATTGCAGTTCGAGGATATTAGAGAGCATTATTATCGCCATTTTGTGATGTTTCTTCGCGAGTATACGGGCGGTTTTTATCACCTCCTTACAATATTCTGAGCGGAAGGAATGAAATTCATCCGGCAGTAAATTGAGGAGACAGATGTACGTGATGTCAGCCGTTTCTTCCAGCGCCACAGCATCTACGGCCTGCGCCAGTTGCAGCTGATGTCTGAGTGACAATAAGAATCGCTCTTTTTCATTCAGGAATTGCAGGATTGCGGTGTAGCTCTTTGCCTCATGACTATCATCGAGCAGATGTGGATTCGCCATCAGATCGCGCATCAATTGAGTATCTTTCATTTGCAGGCAACTAATGACTGCTGCGGTAAAGACAGGTTCAAAATGAGGAGCGATGATTTGTAGTAATGCAGGTTCATTGTATCTGGGATCGTTCAGGAACCGACCTCCTTTGGGAATAGTACCTGTTTCCAGAAACGAAATTAAAACAGCATCCCGGCGGATCAGGGTAATTAGGGATTGAGTAGTAACGTGATTCATAGCATAGGTTGGGATTGTACTACAGCAATATAATAAATTTTTTAATATATAATATTTAAATTTTAAGTTCCCGGTTTTTAACTGGTATCAGCCTATAACAAAAACGCTTTGTCCTTAGGGAAAAGCGTTTTTGTTATAAATTAGTTTGCGTCAGCTTTGAGTTTATCCTTAAACACTTTCTTAAACTTCTCCAATTTTGGGGCTATCACAAAGTGACAATATGGTTGTTCTCCATTTTGCTTATAATAATCCTGGTGATAATCTTCTGCCTTATAAAACTTCGTAAAAGGCGCAATCTCCGTTACCACCGGCTTATCATAGGCTCCGGACTTATCCAGTTTGTCCTTATATAATTCCGCCAGTTTATGCTGTTCTTCATTATGATAGAAGATCACAGATCTATACTGGGTACCCACATCATTCCCCTGCCTGTTCAGCTGGGTGGGGTCATGGGCGGTCCAGAAAGCCTTTAGTAATTCCTCATAGGAGATCTTAGCAGGGTCATAAGTCACCTGGATCACTTCCGCATGCCCCGTTGTGCCGGTACACACTTCCTCATAAGAAGGATTTTTTACCGTACCTCCGGAAAAACCTGATTCTACCTTTATCACCCCATCCAGGTATTGAAACTGGGCTTCGGTACACCAGAAACACCCTCCGCCAAAGGTCGCGGTCTCTGTTTTCAGGTCTTTAGGAACTTTTATATCACCTGGAACTTTGTCGTTCGATGATTTGCTTTGCGCACAGGCTACAAAGGTAAGTGCGAGCAAAAAGCTTAATAATGAGTATCTTCGCATGATTTTTTTCGTTTGGAGTAGTTTTGTATGCGTAACCACTTCCACCCCAGACAAGTTAAATTACGATAAGTTTGATGTAACGGATCGCCCAATTAATTAACTTTAACATTCTTTTGAAGGGCCAAAAGCCAATTTTAACCGCCTGTGTAATTGTAACCGCAGGCTTTGTATGGAATTAATTTAAGATGAAGTATTTTCCCGATTCAGCCTTAGTACAGCTGGAATTCGACAAAGTTCAGGCTTTGTTGGAGGAACATTGTAAAACGGAGCTGGGTAAAGAAATGGCGCAGGAACTGCGTTTACATACCCACATTGACTACGTCAAAACAGCATTACAGCAGGCGCACGAATATAAGCAGCTCACGCTGCTGCAGGAACATTTTCCCAACGATTATGTACTGAACCTGAAAAGTGAATTGCGCTTACTGGGCATCCAGGGAGCCGTATTGAGCGGAGAGCAGGTAATGCAATTGCGCAAGCTGGCCGAAAGCATGGGCAGCATTGTACGTTTTTTTGATCACGACAGGCGCGTCACTTATGCGGGTCTGTTCGAAGTGATCACTCATACCCACTACGAAAAGAAGATCATCCTGATCATCGACGAGATATTGGATGAGGCAGGACTGATAAGGGATAACGCCACTCCGGAGTTATCCAGGATCCGTATGTCCCTGTTTCGCAAGCGGAATGAACTGCGCCGGGTATTTGACCGTAGTTTGTCCAAACTCAGCAAACTGGGCTACCTCGCCGATACAGGCGAAGCTTTTCTGAATGGCAGAAGGGTAGTGGCCATTTATGCCGAAAACAAACGTATGGTAAAAGGAATTCTCCATGGAGAATCTGATACCCGTCGTACCGCATTCGTGGAGCCGGAAGAAACCATTGAGCTGAATAATGATGTAGCCGCCCTGGAAAGAGATGAGAGCCGTGAGGTGTACAAGATATTGCGTACCCTGACAGCAGACCTGAGCAAGCATTCATTGCTGCTGAACAACTACCACATTATTCTCGGTACTTACGACTTTATCCGTGCCAAAGCTAAGCTGGCACTTGATATGGATGGTAATTACCCAATGCTCACACCCACAGCACAACTGCATTTGGTAGATGCGTATCACCCACTGTTACTTTTGTACAACCGTCGTAATACCAAGCCGACCATTCCCATCAACCTCACGCTGGATCAGAACAATCATATCCTCGTGATCAGTGGACCGAATGCCGGTGGTAAGACGGTGACTATGAAAACAGTCGGTTTGGTCCAGCTCATGCTGCAGGCAGGACTGCTGGTACCGGTACATCCCAGTTCCCAGATAGGTATTTTCAGGCAACTGATGATCCATATTGGTGATACACAATCCCTCGAATTTGAATTGAGTACTTACAGTTCGCACCTGAAAAATATGAAGTATTTTATGGAAAATGCGAATGGTAAGACCCTCTTTTTCATCGATGAGTTGGGAAGCGGTTCCGATCCGAACCTTGGTGGTGCTTTTGCGGAGGTGATCATGGAGGAGCTGGCTAAGAAACACGCATTTGGTATTGTGACCACCCACTACCTGAACCTGAAGGTAATGGCCAACAAGGTAAAGGGTATCATCAACGGGGCGATGGGCTTTGATGAGGAGAACTTGTCACCGATGTACAAACTGATAGTAGGTAAACCGGGTAGCTCCTATACATTCTCTATCGCACAGCGGATAGGTCTGCATCCTTCCCTGATCAACAGGGCCAGAAACCTGGTAGATGAAGGCCATTTTCAGCTGGATAAGCTCCTGAACAAAGCAGAACAGGATCTGCAAAAGATAGAGGCAAAAGAGAAGGAATTACAGCAGTTGCTGCGTGAAAACGAAAAGTTGAAACGTGAGTACGAGGTACTTTCTGACAAGGAACGAAAGAACCAGCAGTTCGGCATGATGAAGTTGCAGAATAAGATCAAGGAAGACGAACTGGCCTACCTGAAAGATATGGAGCGCAAGATGAAGCAGATCGTGATTGAATGGAAGCGTACCGACGACAAACAGAAAGTTTTGAAGCAGGCCGAAGCACTCCTGTTCAGAAAACGTGAAAAGGCTATCAATGACAAGCTGGAGAAGAAGGTACAGGACAAATTCCAGGAAGTAGTGGGTAGCAACCTCGAGATTGGCAACCTTGTAAAAATTAAAACAAACGGCCAGGTGGGCAAACTGATCGAAATACGTGATAAGCGAGGCATCGTTAAATTGGGTAATATCCCGATGAACGTATTGTTGGCTGATCTGATATTAGTGAAAGAACGTCCTAAAGAAAAGGAGCCGGCTACTAAATAATAGATTTTTGCAGGCTTCCTGCATTTCTGTGTTTCTGCAGTCTTTCTAATGCGACGGCATCAGAAAGACCGCTTTCGTTCGAAAAAAAACGCTTTTACCTGTGGTAAAAGCGTTTTTTTTAATTTTTATTTTATTTAGCCGGCTAATTATTATATTTGCTTCATGAACAAACCGCTTATGTGCAGTACCATTGGTCACCTATTGGTACAAATCAGCAAAGCGCACAGAAACAAAGGAAATCAAATGCTCGCGGCATACAACCTGCACGCCGGTCAGGAGATCTTCCTGCAACAAGTACTATGTCACAACGGCATCATGCTCAGTGACCTTACGACTAACATGGAAGTCACACCCGTAACTGTCACCCGCATGGCTGACCGTCTCGAAAAAAACGGCTTCCTTGTCAAAGAAAAATGCTGTACCGATCAGCGCGCCGTCCGCGTCTCCCTTACTGAAAAAGGTAAAGAAGCCGCTATGCATATCACAGAACAAACCTGGAACCAATTGGAGCAGCAAATGGTGCAAGGGCTAAGTACAGAAGAAAGGATAATCTTAAAACGTCTGCTCATGCAGGTACTGGAAAATCTGAAGAAATAATATTTTTTACTTATTTAATTAGCCGGCTAATAATAATTGAAGATAATAAGTATATTTATCATGTAAAAATAGTTCGATGAAAAATGAAATGTAAATTATATTTTTGTCGCACTATGTAATAGATATAATCTGCTAATCATCTACTGATTACAATCCTGCCGACTAATTAATCCATGCCGATTCTGTAGCTAGAATGGCACTGCCTCTGAACTTTTACGACTGAGCCCTCTTCTTTTTAACGACTAAACTGTATGTGATATGAAGACTAATGTAGTCATACCAGTTTACAATGTTGACGACTGTGTTGATATACAAAATCCTTTAAAAGGTTTTTTAATCAACCGCACTACCTACTTGGTACAACCAGAAGATCTTAAAGAACCGCATCGCCGTAAGCATTTCAGTATCACACTTGTGCTATCAGGCGAAACAACTCAATATATCGACTTCGAAAAATATACTGTCACAGGTCCTGCTGTAGTGATGTTATATCCTGACCAGGTACATCAACATACAGGCGATAGTTTATGCGAGGTCGTTAATATTATCTTTTCACAGGAATTTCTTGTGAATGAAACAGGCTTAGGTAGTCCTATCTGCTGGGGTTGCGTATGCGGCACGCCTGTAATTGAACTCACGGATGCACAACTGAAAGATCTCATGGGATTCGCGCGTCTCATGCTGAGAGAAATGGAAACCAGGCAACCATTGCGGGAACTGATTATCCGCAACATGCTACATTCTCTCATTGCTGCTATCTCCCGTTTACCACAACGGGACATTGCCGCTATGCAATCAGATACGCTGCCTAACCGCATCGTACGTCAGTTCGATGAATTGTCTGATGTGCATTACAAAGACAAAACGCAGGTAGCGCACTATGCAGATATGATGTATGTAACACCTGGTCATCTCAACGATACGATCAAGGCTGTGTTGGGAAAAACCGCAAAACAGATTATCGATGAAAAACGGGTGATGGAAGCCAAGCGACTCTTGTTTTATGGCGAACATACCATCAAGGAAATCGCGTGGGAGCTTAAGTTTGAAGACGATGGGTACTTCAATCGGTTCTTTAAAAAGCATACTGGATACACACCAGCAACGTTCCAGAAGAGTATCCGGGAAAAGTACAATTAATACCGTAATTAGTTAAATGAACTTCCTTGCTGATCATTGTACTTTTGTAAGGTTATAATAATCATAACATGATGATGTTGAAATAATGTCGTCCTAAAAAACCACTAGCACATGAAGTATCTAAATTTCTCCTGCTAACCTGTTCATAAGTTTCTCTTAGCAGTAACCAATCAAAAAACTTTGTCATCTGGCTTCCCGGTTCAGGCGGGTGGGGTGGCTTTTCTATCTCCAATAACTGTCGTTATTTATTAACCGGTGACCACCGTGTGTGGGAGAGGTATGCATTACATCTCTGACAATGGTGGAATGGCTAACTATGGCCATGGGGAGGCTTTTGCCTAAAATTTCCGCCATTGGCGGCGTGGCTATCTATTGCCATACTTTTCTTAAAATGAACAATTGTATGAATCACTTATTCTTTTTACAACAAGCGCACAAAAAACACGGACCAGCGAGTCTTCTTTATAGTATCATTATTGTCGCGTTCCTTTCATCATGCGCCTCCTCTTCTGCAAAAACAGAAAATGCAGGAGGAGCACCAGCAGCAGTACTTCCTGTGCTGAAAGTAACTTCCGTTCCAGCTACTACCTATCGTGAATACAACGCGACATTAGAAGGAAAGGTAAACGTTGAAATCCGCCCACAGGTAGATGGATACCTCGACAAGATCTTTGTAGATGAAGGTGCTTACGTAAAAGCAGGCCAACCTTTATTCCGCATCAATGACCGTCCTTACCAGGAACAATTGAGTAATGCATCTGCACTCTTACTCGCTGCACAGGCCAATGAAGAAAAGGCACTGGTAGAGGTAAACCGTCTTACGCCACTCGTACAAAACAACGTGGTATCTGACGTACAACTGAAAACTGCCAATGCTGCCTATGCGGCTGCGAAAGCCAACGTATCGCAGGCACGTGCCAATGTAAGCAATGCACGTATCAGTGTAGGATACACCCTGATCACTGCACCTGTTAGTGGTTACATCGGTCGTATTCCATTCAAAAGCGGTAGCCTGGTAGGCCGTGGAGAAACACAGCCACTTACCTTATTATCGGATATAAATGAGGTGTATGCTTACTTTTCCATGAGTGAGATCGACTTTCTCCAATTTAAAAATAAAATAGCTGGTAATACCGTCGCTGATAAAGTGAAAAAATTGCCGGCTGTAGACCTGGTACTTCCAGACAATACCATCTACACCGAAAAAGGGCATGTAGAAACGATGGAAGGTCAGTTTGATAAAACAATGGGTTCTGTAAGTTTCCGGGCTATTTTCCCGAATGGTGCAGGGCTGCTTCGTTCCGGTAATACAGGTAAAGTCCGTATTCCTGAACAACTCTCTGCAGCACTGTTGGTGCCACAGGAAGCGACATTTGAGGTGCAGGACAAAGTATTTGTATTCACAGTAGGAGATAGCAATAAAGTGGCGAGCAAGCCAATTATAATCTCTGGTAAATCTGGCGCGTACTACTTCGTAGAGAAAGGACTGCAGGCAGGTGAGACTATTGTATATGCAGGATTGGGAAGACTACAGGATGGTGCTGTGATTGCTCCACAGCCAATATCTATGGATAGCCTGCTGAAGGTAAAGCCATTGTAAAATGGGGCGGCTGTATGAAGGTGATTCCATCATAAATGGATTGCCTGTCTAAAGGTGAAAAACATGTAAATGGATGATGTGTCGAAAGCAGTTCCATTATCATGAATTACCTGTAGATGGCCAAACCAGTTAAATGGATTGCCAGCTAAAGGCAAGTCCATTTGTAAAAAATTCAACTAAAGATTTATGTTAAGAAGATTTATAGAAAGGCCGGTACTGGCTACGGTGGTCTCCATCCTGCTGGTACTGTTGGGGATCTTATCGCTATTCACATTGCCGGTTACTCAGTTTCCGGACATTGCCCCTCCCTGCGTGGCCGTTACAGCATCCTACCCCGGCGCTAACGCCGAAGTGGTAGCCCGTTCCGTAGCCACCCCTATAGAAGAGGCGGTAAACGGCGTAGAGAACATGACCTACATGACCTCTACTTCCAACAACGACGGTTCCATGACCCTGAGCGTGTACTTCAAACTGGGGACCAATCCTGATCTGGCAGCAGTAAACGTGCAAAACCGCGTATCCAAAGCCACCAGCCTCTTACCATCCGAAGTCGTGAGTGCAGGTATCACCACAGAGAAGAAACAGAACAGTATGATTATGGTGGTGAACCTGATGAGTAATACATCAGAATACGATGAAAAGTTTTTGCAGAACTATGCAAAGATCAACATCATCCCTGAATTACAGCGTATCACAGGCGTAGGTCAGGCCATGGTATTCGGTTCCAAAGATTACTCAATGCGTATCTGGCTGCACCCTGATCGTCTCGCTGCCAATCACCTGTCACCACAGGATGTACTGAGTTCAATCCAGGAGCAGAACGTAGAAGCAGCACCGGGTCGTTTCGGTGAAAGCAGTGACAGGGCATTCGAATATGTATTAAAATATAAAGGAAAACTGAATCAGCACGAAGACTATGAAAACATGGTGCTGAAGGCAAATGCAGATGGTTCCTTACTGCGTTTGAAAGACGTGGCAAGAGTGGAGTTCGGTTCCTTTACATATAGCAGTGACACCAAGGTGAATGGGAAATACGGTATTGGTATAGCTATCTATCAGACAGCGGGTTCAAACGCAAATGATATCCAGGTAGCTGCCAATGCCCTGATGAAGAAAGCATCCCTGCAATTCCCTAAAGGCGTAGAATATTTCAATATCTATAGCACCAAGGAATATCTGGATGAATCTATTGACCAGGTGAAACACACCCTGCTGGAAGCATTTATACTGGTATTTATCGTTGTATTCATATTCTTACAGGATTTCCGTTCTACACTGATTCCTGCTATCGCAGTACCAGTAGCGATCATAGGTACATTCTTCTTCATGCAGCTGTTTGGTTTTACCATCAACCTGCTTACCCTCTTTGCACTGGTGCTGGCTATTGGTATCGTAGTGGATGACGCTATCGTCGTCGTCGAGGCGGTGCACGCCAAGATGGAGAAGATCAATATGTCTCCAAGAAATGCGACCATCACCAGTATGCAGGAAATATCCGGTGCGATCATCTCCATCACCCTCGTCATGGCAGCGGTATTCGTACCTGTTGGTTTCATGCAGGGCCCTGCGGGTGTATTCTACCGTCAGTTCGCCTTCACACTGGCTATCGCGATCCTGATCTCTGCATTGAATGCATTGACCCTGAGTCCTGCTCTCTGTGCCCTGTTGTTGAAGAACATACACCATGGAGATGACCATCAACCAAAGCATGTAACAATGGGCTTCGGTAGTCGTTTCTTCAAAGCATTCAATACAGGTTTTAATGCGGTAACAAATAAATATATCAATAGTCTCCGTTTCCTCGTAAGACGTAAATGGATTGCAATAGGTGGTCTGGCACTGATCACTGCAGTAACGGTATTCTTAGTAAAACGTACCCCTACCGGGTTTATTCCTACAGAGGACAATGGTTTCGTAGTATACTCTGTGAGCATGCCTCCAGGTGCTTCATTGCAACGTACCCGGGAAGTTGTGGGCAAGGTGGAAAAAATCATGCACGACTTCGAGTCTGTCAATTCTTATCTGAGCGTTTCCGGTTTTAACATCATCACCAACTCCAGCAGTTCTTCATCTGGTGTAGGGTTTGTAAAACTCAAACCATTCGAACAGCGTGGGAAGGTGAAAGACCTGAAAACCGTGATGGGTATGATGCAAGGCGCACTGGCAGGTATTCCTGAAGCAAATATCTTCATGTTTAACATGCCAACCGTACCTGGTTTCAGTAACGTAGATGGTTTCGAAGTGATATTGCAGGACCGTAACGGTGGCCCAATGGATAAACTGGCAAATACCACTTACGGTTTTATCGGAGAATTGATGAAGCGCAAAGAAATTGCATTTGCCTTTACCACCTTTAATGCCGGTAACCCTCAGTACAGTGTGCAGATCGACGACAGCAAAGCGAAACAGCTGGGAGTGAAAGTATCAGAGATCCTGCAAACATTGCAGGTGTTTTATGGTAGCACCTTTGCATCTGACTTTAACCGTTTTGGTAAATACTACCGTGTTATCGTACAGGCGGATGTACCTGCACGTGCAGAACCTTCTTCACTGGATGAAGTGTTTGTAAAGAATGAATCAGGTGAAATGGTACCGATCAATGCCGTGGTAAAACTGGAAAGAGTATATGGCCCTGAAACCGTTACCCGCAATAACCTCTTTAATGCGGTGAGCATCAATGGTCAGCCAAAACCGGGTTATAGTTCTGGTGATGCGATCAGGGCAGTAGAAGAAGTGGCGGCTAGTTACCTGCCAAGAGGTTATTCTTACGAGTGGGTAGGTATGACAAAAGAAGAAATTGCAGCTGGTGGTCAGGCTGGTATTATCTTCCTGTTGTGTCTGATCTTTGTATACTTCCTGCTGTCAGCACAGTATGAAAGTTACATTCTGCCATTCTCAGTGATCCTCTCTATTCCACTGGGTATCTTCGGTGTATTTGCCTTCATCAATCTGTTTGGTATAGACAACAATATATATGTGCAGGTAGGTCTGATCATGCTGATAGGTTTGCTGGCTAAAAACGCCATTCTGATCGTAGAATATGCCGTACAACGGCGCAAGGGTGGAATGGGGCTGCTGGCCTCCGCATTGGAAGCGGCCAGGTTACGTTTGCGTCCGATCCTCATGACATCGTTTGCATTCATTGCAGGTCTGACACCACTCATGAGAGCGACAGGTTCATCTGCACAGGGTAACCGTTCAATCAGTTTCGGTGCAGCAGGAGGGATGTTGACAGGCGTATTGCTGGGCATCTTTGTGATACCGGTGTTGTTCATCATCTTCCAGTATATACAGGAGCGCATCAGCGGTAAACCTGCAAGACAGGAAGACATGCAGACAGCAGCAGAGTATTAAAAAAATTAAAGAAAAAAGTGATGACTAAAAAATATATCAGTGTCCTAACCGTCTTCATTGCTATAATTATACTGGCAGCTTGCCGGGTGGGCCGTGACTACAAACAGCCTGCCCTGGTACTGCCGGAGCGGTTTGGCGACAATGCCTCTTCAGGTACGAGTGCTGCTGGCGATAAGGCTGCTTCAGGTACCAGCACTGCTGGCGGTGGTAAAGCTCCTTCAGATACCAGTATAGCGGAGATACCATGGAAGAACTTCTTTGCCGATACGACACTACAAAGGCTGATCGCCGCAGGCCTGAGTGGCAACTACGACCTGCAGCTGGCTGTAAAACGAATCGAAGAATCATCTGCCTACTTAAAGGAGGCAAAGTCAGCCTGGTTGCCAACTGCCACGCTGAATGTATCCGCGAATACCACCAATCCGTCTGATAACAGTTTGAATGGACTTAGCCTTAGTTCATTCCTGGGTACCGATCATATCGAAGACTATTCATTGAATGCAGCAGTATCCTGGGAGATAGATGTGTGGGGCAAGATCAGAAGACAAAAAGAAGCAGCACTGGCCAGTTATCTGGAAACCTACGAAGGAGCACATGCTGTGCAAACCACCCTCGTATCAGATATCGCCAATGCATATTATAACATGCTTATGCTGGATGCACAGTTAAAGGTAGCTAAAAACAGCCTGTCGCTGAGCGATACCATTGTGCAGATGATCCGCCTGCAAAAAACAGCGGGCGAAGTAACAGAACTAGGTGTACAGCAGGCCATTGCCCAACAGCAAACAGCCGCCCTGCTCATACCTCAGCTTGAACAGGCACTGGCTATCCAGGAAAATTCCCTGCGTATCCTCACAGGTGAATTACCAGGTACCATCGTACGTAGTCAGCAACTGAGTACTAACCTGATGCGCGAATCATTGCCGGTAGGTATTCCTGCCAATCTGATCAGCAAGCGTCCGGATGTGAGAGCAGGAGAGATGGCGCTGGTAGCTGCCAATGCAAAAGTAGGTGTGGCGCAGGGGAGTATGTATCCCACTCTGACCCTCACTGCCACCGGCGGATTGAATGCTTTCAAAGCGAGTGACTGGTTCACCGTGCCGGCTTCCCTGTTTGGAGTAGCTGCTGCAGGTATCACTCAGCCATTGTTTCAGCACAGACAATTGAAAACACAATTGGAAGTAGCAAAGATTCAGCGTGAAGAAGCTGTGATCCGTTTCCGCCAACTGGCATTGGATGCAGTAGGAGAGGTGAGCAATTCACTCGTGAAACTGGATAAGTTGAAATCGCAGCAAACCATCGCTTCCCAACAGGTAGAAACTACGCAATTGGCTACCCGTCAAGCACAATTACTATTCCGCAGCGGTATGGCTAACTACCTGGAAGTGATCACTGCACAGGGAAAATATTTGCAGGCTGAGCTGACACAGGCAGATATTACCCGTCAGCAACTGAGTGCTGGTGTGGAATTGTACAGAAGCCTGGGGGGTGGATGGAATTAAGAAGCGAAGAAAGATTTAGATCTGATTGGATGGATTGGGAGTAGAAATGATCTGGTTGGGATAGGATCAGAATTAGATGGGATCGGCAGTAGAAATGATTCGAATTGGATAGGATCAGAATTAGAAAGGGTCGGAATTAGATTTGATCAAAAGTAGAAGGGATCAGAACCAGATCGAATCAGATTTATATAAAATCAAAAAAAATAACAGTTGTAATAGGTAGATAAGTTGTTGTTAACCCGCAGCGCCATATTCCCCGTATGGCGCTGCCTTTTTTATATATTTGATATAGAAAAATCCATCCAACATGAAAAGCTTATTTTGTACATTGGCGCTCATCATAGCCACTGTCACCACGTATGCTCAGACCATCCATGGCACATATGCCATTAAGAACGTAGCCTCCGGCATGGTACTCCGTATTAAAGATGCGAATACAGCCAATGGTACCCCCATTGTTCCATACTCTCCAGTCAACTGGAAATGTGTGACCTGGGATTTCAAAATTGTAGAAGGCCAGACCTACCAGCTAAAGAATCTTTTTTCTGGTAAAACATTACAACCAAAAGGAGCATCTCTGGAAGAGCAACCTATTGCGGACCAGCAGTATGAATTTCTGCCTGCTGAAAAGAATAGTTACCTGATTCGGGTGAAGGGAACGGAGTTATACATTACACAGGCGGAGGAGAACATTGTATTAGCTGCAAAGAAAAAAGATGTTCGTTCACAATCATGGACCTTGGTTGAACAGCATCCGACCATGTAGAGGAAGGTAAATTCTGAATAGATTGTTTGACACTGTCATTCAACATCCTCTCAAAAAATAGGCTGTTCCTCTATAAAAAAAGCCGGATCATAACCAATGCCAACCTGATAAATTGTAACACAAAGATGCTCATCCCATCACACACCTGCAATGGCATTTAAGCGGAATAACTTGTACGTATTAGGGGTATTTACTCCTTGAGCAGCTTTATATAAAAAGCGTTATTATTCTTAGGAATACCAAGAGAGGAGAATAGTTTAAGTGCAAGTGTATTACTATAATGCGCTTCCAGCTCAATACCCGCAAATTGGGGATGCATACGTTCACTATCTATTAACAGATCGATGAATTGCTTCGCCGTCCCTAATCTGCGGTATTTCTTTTTGATATATAATTCATCTACCCCCACCATCAGCCCTCCATATTCCTGACTCCAAAACCGAAATATCACCGAGTACCCTGCCAGTCCACCATTACATTCAATCATCAATACTTCCCCCATATTACTATGCTGCTCATAGAACCGTAGCGTAGCCACAATCTTATTCTCCGTAAAGTCTTTGCGACTGCTTATTTCGGTGTATAGTTCCATCGACATTATGGTGAGTTCTTCAGCATCCATCAGCCGCGCTAATCTATATGAAGTATTCATTCTTAATATTTTTTAAAATAATGCTTTAACTAAATGCTGAAGCGGTTAAACAGTAACGTGGATACCTGATTTTTATGGAGACAATATGGGGTCAAAGCTAGGTGCAACCAACTCCATAACCAATTGCCGGATTATCGCAACTGTTGTACAAATTATCGAAAGCGCTGTACGTATAATGGTTATTTTCAACACAGTGAAATGTACAAGGGTAAACAGTATTTATCAATTGACTCCCGCCCAATACAGGCATAGATTTGCAGGAATTTTCACAATATAAATAACTACAAGTGAAACAAATCAAACGAGTGAACAAAGCCGCTGCATTCCTGTTAATGACAGCTTTCACATTCAACGCAATGAACATGAGAGCACAAACCATTACACCGTTAGATCCGGACAAAGACCCCGCCATTGAAACCCGTGTAAAAGGTTTTCTACATGCCCTCAATACAAGTGGTGGTGCTCCAATCGAGACCCTCTCTCCAAAAGATGCACGCGCAGTACTGACAGGTGCACAGGAATCTGTAAAAGTTGATCTGTCTGGCATCGAAGTGTCTGAAAAGACAATCACTGAAGATGGTGAGTCTATTAAATTAAACATCGTTCGTCCTGTAGGTGTAAAAGGGCAGTTGCCTGTATTTATGTTTTTCCATGGTGGTGGATGGGTACTGGGCGATTTTCCAACACACCAGCGTCTGGTACGTGACCTGGTAGTAGGTTCCGGCGCTGTAGCGGTTTTCGTAAATTATACACCTTCTCCTGAAGCAAAATATCCTGTAGCAATTAACCAGGCATATGCTGCAACAAAATGGGTAGCTGCACATGGTAAAGAAATCAATGTAGACAGCAAAAAACTGGGTATCGCAGGTAATAGCGTAGGTGGTAACATGACCGCTGTAGTAGCGCTCATGGCCAAAGATAAGAAAGGTCCTGAAATAAGGTTCCAGCTGATGTTCTGGCCAGTGACAGATGCTAACTTCGAAACTGAATCTTATAATAAATATGCCACCGGCCGTTTCCTCACAAAGAGCATGATGGTATGGTTCTGGGATAACTACCTGCCTGATGCTGCAAGGCGTAAAGATATCTACGCATCTCCATTACAGGCTACCACCGAACAACTGAAAGGTTTACCACCAGCATTGGTAATGGTAGCAGGTAATGATGTACTGCATGATGAAGGCACTGCTTATGCACACAAACTGGATGCTGCAGGGGTAACCACTACACTTGTAGATTATAGCACTACCATCCACGATTGGGGGCTGTTGAATCCACTGGCGACAGTACCTAGTACACAAGATGCGATGTTACATGCTGGTGCATTCATCAAAGCATTCATAAAATAAAGGCTTTCATAAAATTATAAACATTAAAAGCCAGCTGCAGGCCACTACGCCCCAAAAAATCGCTTTTGCCGAAGGTAAAAGCGATTTTTGGGGACTAATTTTCAGGGGGTGTAGAAGCAAATACCAGGCACTCCTTCTTAAAATCAGAAAAATTTGTCCCAGTCGAATTCTTAAAAAACTTACTAAAATGCGCAATATCAGAAAACCCCAGATTCCACGCCACCTCCTTCATACACACATCTGAATACGCTGCCTGCCGCTTGGCCTCCAATACAATCCTTTGCCTGATATGATGACTCGCCGGATATCCCGTAATCTTCTTCACAATCTCATTCAGATAATTTGGCGTGACTGACAACCCCCTCGCAAAATCCGCCACCTTTTTCTTACTCTTAAACATCGCCTCCACCATATTCTTGAACTTCTCCACCAATTCAATATTCCTCGTCTGAATCGTCGTCTGCAAAGTCCCTCTCAGCTGTCTTGTCAAATAAATCAAAAAGATCTTCAGATACCTCCGCATCAACTCCGTCCGCAATAAATACAAATTATCCGCCTCCCGCATCATCTTCAATGTAATCTCTTTCATTTCCACCGCTATCTCGCTATCAACGGTTATGCCTGCCGATCGCGAAAACGCCTGAAACAAACCCGAATGATACATCAGATCAAACTCATGCTTTCCCATATACAGGAAGTCTTCCGTGAACTGATAAATGTACCCCTCAGTATGTTCATTCCCAACCAGCTGATGGATTTGTCCGGAAGTAACACAGTAAACACTATTGGCGGGCATCTCATACTTTTGCAAATCTACTATCAGCGTGCTGTGACCTTTTGTTATCCAGATGATCTCAATAAAGTTCTGACGGTGAGGAAGCGCGTTATGCGCTCTGACAGATTCATCATCCCACCGGAAGGGATGGATTTCAAAAGGAAGATCAGCTTCCTTCTGTTTAAATTCCACCAAAGGAAAATATTCAGGATATTTCATGATAGCTGTGTTTTGCCTGAAAGTGTCACATCCTGTGCCTAACTAAATATGATTGTAAATCAATTATTTATGAATAGGTGCCGATTTTGAAATTAACGATATATCGTTATATTATTAAAATTGGTGCGAAATATCGTTATTTAGTCGATCGGGAAATGTTGTTTCCGGATCCCCGGTTTTCTCATTTTTGACTCCAGTGTAGTAGGAGGGATATCTGAATGAAATGGTGAAGAAGGTCTCCGGTTTTCCTGCGAGTCATCATATCAGGCAACGGGTCGTGCCCGAGGTCAGGCGACAGGCTCCCTATTCAGGGGCGAGTATGAAGGAGATTGCGCGTCAGCTTGGTTTTGATGATTTGGCTCATTTTAATAAGTTCAGATACGATTAGCTATTTCTTTAGTACATTCATATAGTTAACTTTTATACCATTAGAAGAATTCCATTTACTCAAAAAACTACCTGTTATGGCAAAGAGCAAATCAAAGACCGGTAACTACATCCTGCTGCCCGTCACAGACACTCAAACTACTGCCGACACGAATCCTAAAGTTGAAAACTTCCTGACAGCTGTGTTAGAACCCGCAGTAAGCAGGGAGGCCGTTAGCCTGAAAACCCGCGGACCTGAAAAATCTGCAAAGAGAATTCCTGTGAAAGTCATCGACTCTATTCAGGAAAACGGTGCCAAGCTCGTACAACTTAGTCAGGAAGAACTGGCAGATTTTCGTTTCTCCTATCCCGGTCTGCGTATTATTAAAGAGAAATTTTACAAGAAAGCGCTGGTATTCAGGGAATCTATTCAACAGAAGGCAAAGAAAACGAAGACCACTAAAAAACTGGATCTGACAGTAACGGATACAGACGGTACGCCCATAGCTGGTATTTTCATTGTTGCATTTACTGATTTTGAGAACAGAACGGGAGATTCCGGGAATACCAATGCAAAGGGCAGGCTCTCACTGACCTTAGCCAGCAAGAATATAGAGCGGATTTATGTGTATCCGGAACATACGTACTGGGGATATTACAAAACGGGTTTTTCTGCCACCAGTCTCACCATCAAACTGCAGAAAATAGATACCGGTTACACCGATTCCTTACGTCATTTTTACGACACACCACAGTGGCCAAAAATTACGCAGAAGCTCCGCATTGGTATTATAGATACAGGTGTAGGGCCGCACAAAGACCTGGTGGTAAGTGGCGGTCTGAATTGTGTGGCGAATGAAGATCCTGGTGATTATAAAGATAATGGCGAAGGGCATGGGACCCACGTAGCAGGTATTGTAAGTGCCTATGGGGGGGTATATGGACTGGCTGCCGGCGTGGAAATTTATAGTTACAGGGTGTTCCCTAAAAATTCCGATGCGTCTAACTTTTACATCATGAAAGGATTGGCGCAGGCGATACAGGATGAATGTGATATCATCAACATGAGTCTGGGTGAATCAGGAACGGATGAAGGGATTAGTAGTTATATCAAGCAGGCTTATAATGCGGGGATATTGTGTTTTTGTGCCAATGGCAATGATGATAGGGGACCGGTGAGTTTTCCTGCCAATTACAGTCTGTCGGTAGCCGTGTCTGCTATGGGGCGTAAAAATACGTTTCCAAAAAATACGGTACAAACAGGGATTGTAAAGTCACCATATGGTACAGATAAGGCTAACTTTATAGCAGACTTTTCCAATATAGGTGTGGAAACGGATTTGACAGCTCCTGGGGTGGGAATTATATCTACCTTTCCGGATGATTTGTATGCGATCATGGATGGTACGAGTATGGCTTGTCCGGCGGCGGTAGGTATGGCAGCGCGGGTATTGGCGGATGCGCCTGATATTTTGGCTTTGCCAAGAGCTTCAGCAAGGGCAGATGAGATGATGAAATATCTTTCAACAAAGATTCAATTTATGGGATTTGGTGCGAATTATGAGGGAAAAGGTATGTTGACAGAAGAAAAATAATTCATTGTTATGGCAAACTATATATTACAATACAGGGGTAAAGGTATTCCTGATTCACAGCAGGTAAAGGAGACTTTACATATTTGTGGCGTGAATATTATTGATGGTAGTCTGCTGCCGCAGACGGTACTGTTGGATATGAGTGATGGTGAGGTGGAGAATGTGCGGGGGCGGTTTGAAGCGGAGTGGTCGCTGACTCCTGAAAAGAAATATAGGGTGCCGGATACAAAGAAACGTCCTTTAAAGTAAACCGGTTTTGCCATTTATGGCAAAACTGGTTTGTTTATTTCACGTCCATTATCATCCACAGGGTGGTATTATAATGTCCTGAATTTCCCACCGGTTTTTCCAGTGTTCTAAATCCTGCTTTCTCATACATTCCCACCGCAGTCGCCAGTTGATCAAATGTTTCTAAATAGATCTCCTTATATCCCAATCCGGGTGCCGCGGCAATAGCCTGCTCCATTAATATTTTCCCTAATCCTTTTCCACGTGCTGCAGGAGAAAGATAAAACTTCACGAGTTCTGCACATTTATCCGGCAATCCATCTGTAGGGTACAATCCACATCCTCCTAATACTTCTCCATTTTCTTCTGCTAAATAATAAACACATCCGGGGTGTTGGAAAACTTCATACAATCTATCTGTATTCGGATCGTCATAAACTGTTCCGATCAAAGGTGCGTCGAATTCAATGAAGATGTCCCTGATTATTTTTGCGAGTGCGCTATTGTCTCGCTGTTCCATTGTTCTGATAGTGGGCATCAATAATTAAAATTAGTAGGTCGTCAAAATAGACAAAATACCTATAATTGCATAACAAAGTTTTGTAAATGATAGCAGATACAGACATCCGTGTGGGGAATTTAGTTTATTACTATGATTTGTATATGAATGAAACTACTTTCAAAATAGAAGGTATATTGGAAGGGTATGTCTATAATTCCTGTCTGCCGAAAAGCAAGTTGCCATTGGCAAAAGTGAATCCGTTAAAGTTGGAGGTGGATCAGTTGAATGCGTTGGGTTTTGTGAGGGGGGAGCGGGAGTATGGGGAGGATATCAACGTATATTCTTATCGGTATACGCACAAGGATAGTGTTTATATCCGGGATGAGGGGTATTCTTTTCAAATGCTGGCAGAGTCACCGGCAGGGTTGGTGCCGTATGGGAGGTCAATGGTGTATGTGCATCAGTTGCAGAATTTGTTTTATGGTTTGACAGGGGAGGAGTTGGAGTTGATGTAATATTTAATCCCCCTGAAGTTTGGCCTTTAATTTTGCTGATAGTTTTTTTCTATAATCTTCCCGGGAGAATGATTGGCCTTTTAACTCGGCAAGCTCCATTTTTAGTTCAGCAAATTGATCCATATAAAATTCGCGTGTAATTCTTTCTTCTTCGATCAAGGTTTTTATTTCTGATTGGCTTCCTTCACTTCTAATAAAATAGTCAATAGAAAAACCATATTTTTTTCCGTAAATATCACAGAAAGCCTGAACTGCTTTTAATGTAATATTCTGCCTTCCTTTTGAGATTTCAGTAATTGAATTTCCAGTTTTATATCCCAGTTCTGAAGCTAAAATTTTGTTAGCAGGAAGTCCTTTAATTTTTTTCAGGATATTAAAAAGGTCTATAAACCGTTCAGTTAGCTGGTTTGCTGCCATAGTGATTTTTTATTTTTATACAGAAAAACTGTAATTTCACGTTGAATAATTTGATGAATTTAAATCTTATTGTATCACGTCCACAGTGAATTTCACGGTATTTATCACAGTATTTTCCATAGTGATTTTCACAGTGAGATTTTAGCAAATATAAATATAAAAATTACTCATGTCCGTATTAACCACCCGCCAGCAAAAAGTAAAGAAGGGGATTGTTCGAGCTAAATTGAAAAACTATCGGATCACTCTTAAAGCTATTGAAGAGCGTAGTGGTGAATTGAGAGAAGATGGCAGACCATTCCATAGAAATACCGTTTGGGCTGCGTTTGATAAAGAGAATAAATATTATAATGAAGACCTTATTCATCTTGCTGAGAGAATGATTGAAGAAAAAAAAGCTGCAAAATAGCTTGCTGATGTTGGCGAAATTAAATTGGATATGATATTGAAATTATCATTTTTGTATAAATATTTTCTGAGTTGATAATCGGAGTGTAATTATGAATATATTCTTATCTTTGGTATCAATGAAATAGAAAAGGCCCAGGAAGGAATTCCCAGGCCGTTTATGATGAATGTAATTAAATTTTTCTGTTACCATCGATGATTGTGTAATAAATCAATAATGACCGGTAACAATTTTAAAATAATAGGGAATACCTCCCAAAAACATCGCGGAGGTTTTCGTTTCTTTTTCATTATCTCAAATTTTTTGCAGGGTTACGGCCCTGCAGGTTACAAAATAAAAGCCCGTTTTATCTTTGGTCGGATGGCGGGCTTTTTCATTTCTTTCAAATGTCGTATGTTTTTTTTAAAGTCCATAATAATGAATGATATTGCACAAAAAATGAGAATGGGATTGACTTTTAAGCCAATCCCATTCTCATTTTGACAATGATTTAATCACTCAGCAAAGATTCTTCAAACTCAACCAAACCGTAGTAGTCGGCGCTACATTCTTCTCACCTTTACTCACATTCAGATTTGCAATTTTAATCTTCTGCAGGTTCAGCTTTTTCGCTTGTTGCTTTTTCATACATGTTATTTTGAAGGTAATAAAGCAATCAATTTACACTATCCCACTGCAACAATCCTACATCGCCATTGCAACTTTCACTATTTTATCATGATCAATAGTATAAATCACTACCGCTGTCAGCGCCTTATCTTTTATCCCCGTTACCCGTTCCTCATCCACTACTGTATTCCCTGCCACAATCCTCTTCACCACCTGACAATGTAATTCCGGTGCTGCTTTAAAAAGCGGTCCATAACTTTTCCTCATCGCCTCTTTACCTTCCAGTAACAATTTACCACTTGCCTGATCATAGATCTTCACACTATCACTATAAGGCGCCAGAAAAGCTTCCAGGTTCCCCGCATTATACGCATTCAGTTGTTGCTGTGCGAGTATCTCCGGTGTCACCGGCAATAATTTTTCTTTAGTAAAGATCTTTCCATTATGAATAGTCATCGATACGTTCCCCAACACATTCAGATCGAGTAAAGGATCCTTTTCCAACAAGATCAGGTCAGCGATTTTCCCTTTCTCTATACTCCCATAATCTTTCTCTTTTCCAAAACCGATCGCTGCATTCAATGTCGCATCCTTAATAATCTCAGCATTACTCAAACCCACTTTTTGCATGGCCAACAAATCTTCCAGAAAAGAACTGGCATGCAGAGTACCAATATTTCCCGCATCCGTACCTGCCGCTACCAATACACCTGCATCCTGAGCCAGTTTTAAATTAGTGGCCATAATCGTATCTGCTTTGTTCGGTACATGAATAAAACCACGCGCCGCTTTATAATCATATGCTTCAGGCATATGCAGCAAATCAGTCAGCGTACCCAGCATAAAAGGATCACTATAGGCCAGTTCATGCGTGGTAAATGGCTGTCGTTGTATCATTGCCCTGTAATATCCATCCATCACCCTCAGTGTTGGAATATACAGGATATGTTTATCCTTCAGCATCTTCAGCATGCCACCATCCATAACAGCATCATCCACACTATGTACGAGAATATCGGCACCCGCCGCTACCGCGAGTCTGGCTGTTTCGTACTGTGTAGCATGCACTGCTACTTTCAGTCCATTGGCATGGCTTTCTGCAATAGCGGCCTTCACAATGGGCAAAGTACTATCCGCTTTATGTCCGGAATAGACGATATACCATATCTTGATAAAATCCGGTTTATAAGGCAGCTCTTTTTGCACCTGTCTCTTCGCTTCTTCCGGAGAGGTCACTTTCACAATCGGCGGATCTTTTTCATCCAGTCTCTGCGGCAGGTAGGTAGAAACCAGGGGGCCCGTCACCCATGTTGTCGGCGCTGCGGAATCGCTATTCGCTCTGTCCCTGATTTCAAAATTAGCCATGGGACCACCTACATCTATGACAGACGTAATCCCACAAGCCAGGTATCTCGCCATGAGGTCGCTCAGGTTTGCTTTTACATAATCCTGGTCTTTTTGATAAGGATGATAATTGGTCAGGTTGATCGCATCAGGGCGTGTATACAAACCTCCACTCTGAAAGAAGTGAATATGTGCATCTGTCATCCCCGGCATGATATACTTGCCTGTGCCATCAATGACGGTGGCATCAGCGGGGGCTTTTACTTTATTTGCAGGGCCGGTGGTGACAATGCGATCCTTTGTAATTATAATGGTTTGGTCTGGCAGGGTCACATTCTTTTTCACATCTATCATGTTCACATGGGCAATGCAAATCGTCTGGGCTGCTGCTGACACAGTCAGGCATAGTGCTGCCAGCAGCAAACAAGGGCTCTTCATCGTAAATTTAATTTAGGTTATCTTATCTTATCAGGGTGGCTGTCCCTTTTCTAAAAATCTTCTTTCCGGAATCTTTCACTGTGTACCTGAGCATCCACACATAAGTGCCAATATCGGCAGGTTGTCCCTTTACATTTCCGTCCCACCGTTTGGTCCAGTCGGTGGTTTCAAATACCAGTTGTCCTACGCGGTTATATACAGCAAAATACAGGTCTATCGCTTTGTATGCGTTCAGTGGATAAAGATAATCATTCACTCCATCATTATTGGGAGAAAATGCATTCGGAACATCTATATAACAACTCGTTACAGCTGTAATGTAATGATCGGCAGTGTCCTTGCAATGGAGTTCGTCTTCCACAATTAACCGGATCAGGTATTGTTGCTCCCTGCTGGTCGGGAAGTATTGTTGTGGCTCTGCAGATGGGCTGACGCTGGTTACCCCATTGCCATAATCCCAGTAGTAACGGATGATATTGCCATAACTACTGTCTTTCGCCATCACTACATCCAGTGGACAGTATGGTCCAGGATCTACTGTGAAGTAGGCGCCCAGTGTTTTTTCAAAGGTGATGCTGGTAAATGCGGTATCTGTACATACACCGTTGGACACTATCAGTTGTGCGGTTTTGACGCCAAAGGAATTATACACCTTCACCACTTCCTGTGTGGTAGCGGTGGAACTATCTTCAAATGTCCATAGCCAGCTGTTTACATCGTGGGCGCCATCATGCGAAAAATCAATGGTACTGATCTTACAATTGATATTCCTGGTGTAAGAGAAAGCCGCATTTACGGTATCGGCCGTATGAAAAACAGTGGTTTGAGGATATAGTACCGACTGGCCACATTCACCTAGCAAGGTGTTGCCGTCACTGCCGTTTTTGATAGTGACGCTATAATTGCCCTTTGTATAGATAGGGCGGGAGAGTTGCAGCACGATTGTATCCGTCAGGTTATCGCTGTCACAAAGGCCATAAGCGGCTGTAATACTCACTGTTGTGGGTCCGCTTATGGTAAAGTCGCTACCATCGGCCGCGATAGATCCACATCGTACCGGGGAGGATAGTCCTACTTTTAACTGGTCCGGAGCACAGCCGGTAGTTACATCCGAAACGGTGGTGACCACTGATGGCGTGCCAATATGGAAATGCAACGTATCACCCACAGGTACCGGGTTGCCACAGGTATTCGCCAATGTATTGCCATCTGTACCTGCCTGAGCGGCAATGATATAATCTCCGGAAGGCAGTGTGGTATTGAGGGTGAGCGTGATGGTATCCAGGTCGAACCCATTACTACACTGTGTGCTGGAAGCGCCGGTTACCTGGTAACCGCCTGTGGTTACGAAAGTAAAGTCACTGCCATCTGCAGCGAGGGTCGTACAATTGACCTTTTTGGTGAGGGCCACCTTGATGGTATTATTGAGACAGCGGTAAGTTGCTGACTGTAATTCCGGAACAGTCGGATCTGTAATATCTGCGGTACCGCCATCGAAGGAAAGGCTGTACCCGCTTTGCGAATCGCCATCGAAGTGACTGATTAGTAACAGGTAGTTATGTCCTTTGGTGATGGTGGGCATCTTACTGAAGAGTGGCTGTCCATAGCCACCACATACATCCAGGGAGGTGCCGGCAGAAGAGGCGCCGGTTTTACCGCCTTCGCCTGACCAGTTCATACAGACATACAATGACTTATCAGTAAAAACAGCATCAGCTGTTTTGTTGGTGATGTCGAAGATCTGCCAGTCGTAGTCGTCGGATAATGTATTGGGGGTGATGGTAAAGCCCAGGGTGCCGGAAGTATAGCAGGTGAATTTATACCAGTAAGGATTGACGTCTGTGTGGGTGCCATCGCCGGGCACGTTACAATTTGGTCCGGGAATTTCGTGGGTGACACAGACGGGGACGGATTGCTGAATAAAAGATTTTGTACCACAGACCGGGAAGGCGGTGGAGGGAGTCTGGCCGATGGAGGTACAGGTTTGCGCTGTAGCAGTTTTCATAAGAGCCAGCACCAACAGGTGGTACAGGAAAAATTTCTTAATTAGCATGTTTTAAGTCGTCCGGGTAAACATTTTAGTTCTTAAAAATAGGTTTTTTTTCTTTGCAAATGCAGACTACGGTTGGATTTTCGTGCGTGATGAGGGGGGACTTGAAAATTTTTTTTTGAAAATTGTTCCAGTTTCCTACTTTTGCACCGGAGAAATGGCAGAGCGGTCGAATGCGGCGGTCTTGAAAACCGTTGACTGTAACAGGTCCGGGGGTTCGAATCCCTCTTTCTCCGCCGAAGAAACTTGACCAGTTTCGGAAATATTAAAGCCTTCAGATGTAAAAATCTGAAGGCTTCTTTCGTATTTGAGATCTAATGGCAGGTCTTATCAAAAATTATTCTGACTGTAACAGGTTTGGGGGTTCGAATCCCTCTTTCTTCGCTAAATAAAAAGCCTTCAAGTCGTGAGATTTGAAGGCTTTTTTTAGAAAACTCGAAACCGACACTAAGAATTATTAGCGGATAAAGTTGATTCTTATTACCGTTGATATAATTCAATAGGCAGATATTAATCAGACGTTCTTTTTTCGTCCTTTAGCGGAAGATGTCGTAATCTTTAAAATCTCTTTATCAAAATCGCTCTCAAAATTTTCGTCCTGTGTTATCCTAAACTTCTGGTACTCATCACCGGCTAACTTAATAGTGACTGCATGGCTTACTGTGCCAGCATCCTTTAGTATCTCATATTCGTTAAATTGCAGGAAGGCATCCAAACGACTTATCCAATCTGCCATTTTCATAGAAATCTGCCTCGATGCTTGTAACTCAGCAAAGTCAAGATACATAGTTACAATACGTTCCAGTTCCTTAATTTCCTTTTCAATTAGATAATTCTTCGCAACACTGATATCTGTTTTAAGTATTTTACCGGACGGCGCATTTTTCCATGTTTGCAACCCCATATTGGGCTTGTCAGCATTAGCCCGCTCCGCAATAATTTGAGCAGCTGTTTTACCGGTAATAGCCCAATGTAATTTATTCTGTACTGTCTTGAAAAAGGTTTGTGTTATTTCAGAATCCTTGCTATAGTCGATACTGCACTGTTCATATATATCGGTTATTTTGAGATAAAATCTACGTTCACTTGCCCGTATCTCGCGAATACGTTCCAATAGTTCGTCAAAATAATCTTTGCCAAATGACTTCCCTTGTTTCAAACGTTCATCATCTAACAAAAAACCCTTAACGATAAATTCTCTCAGGTTCCTGGTAGCCCAAATTCTAAATTGAGTAGCCTGCATTGAATTTACCCTGTAGCCGACAGCTATTATTGCATCCAGATTGTAAAATTCCAATTTACGTTTTACCTGCCTTTCCCCTTCTTGTTGAACCGTTTCCAAAATGGAAATAGTTGAACCTTTATCCAGCTCTCCCGACTCATATATATTATTCAGATGCTTACTAATGGCAGGTACTTCCACTGCAAACAATTCGGCCATCCGTTTTTGAGTAAGCCAAAATGTTTCATCATTAAATATTACTTCAATTCTTATATCTCCTGAAGGTGTACTGTAGAAAATAATGTCGTTATATTGAAATGAATTTTCGTTTTCCATTTAGAATGATATCGTATAATTAGGTTATGTTTTGGCCAATATGATAATGTAAGAAAGTGATTTACAACTCCCAAAATCATCTTCTTTTACTTCACTTTATGAAGTTATTTTATTGGTAGCTGATTAGCAAATCAAATGTTGAAGCATCCTTCTCAGGGCTCCTTGAGTGAAATCCGGCAGGTTCGTATTTGCACACTTAAGTTTAATAAAGCTCAACTCAAAACTAAGAGGTAACAAGGCGGTGGAGTATTCCACAATTACCAATAACTAGTTTCAGAATGAATAATATCTCTAATGAAAGCGTGAATTTTAGATAAATCTTCTATAAACTGGTTCGAAAGTTGTACCCCGGCAGCCCACTAAATAAACTGACCGGGTTTAGCAAATATTGAAGGCCTTCAGATTTTCCATCTGAAGGCCTTCAATATTTGGTAGGTTTGAGATCGAAATTGGCGGTCATGCCGCGAATGATTTTGACTGTAACAGGTA
>NZ_MTKN01000046.1:49501-68577 GCF_001975825.1 [Flexibacter] sp. ATCC 35208 | reverse complement strand
TGGCCTAATAGCCCTTGCGCATAACTTGCGCAAAATCCATCTCAAAAGCATCCATATAGCTGCCTAAAAGGCAAAATCGACCACAAAAATGATGTTTACTCCTTTTGAACCGCTCTACAGTTTGTTTGTGCCAAAAAAATATGAAACCAGTCGAAAAAAATTGGGGCTGATCCAAAAAGCCCTTTTTGACTTTTGGGTCAGCCCCTCGGGTCACAGTTGTCATTTAAGCACTTCCCTGGTGCTATTTTTTTATTGTGGCTCTTTATCTTCGCCTGTCACGGGTGGCGCCGGCACGACCGGAGGGTCTATCATAGGTAACTCTCCCCAATCCAATGATCTCAGATCTACATAAGCTGCTACATCCACACCTATCGATTTGCCATGCTCGTTTATATACATCCAGTTATCATCATTACCTTCTCTCGCCATTACCGGAAAACTAAATGATACCCTGCCATCATACCCTGCCAGTTCATTGAGCATGATATTTACATATTGGGTTTTCAATATTTCGTTGCCATTCGTATCCAGGATACCGAATTTATCTCCCTGTTGAACCAGGTAACCTTTGCCATGTTTTTCAGGAGAGATGTTATCGTAGTTCACCGGCAATATAATCCTGCCATTTAACCCTGCCAGACCTCTCCGGCCATCGTTTTTCATCAGCACCAGCGTTTCTGCATCTTCCTCTCCAAAGAAAGCTTCTTCTGTAAATCGCTGCACGATCTCCTGCGGTACATCATAAATAAGCGGTACGATTTCCCGGCCTGTTGAATCTACATAGCCGTATTTGTAAATGCGATTTGCCGTATCCAGACATTCATACACCGCTGCTACCCCTTTGTGGAAATTAGAAATATAATCATACTTAGGCTGGATCACGAAATCTCCTTTCGGATCGATATAACCAAACTTTTTGTTCTTCAGGATATTCGCACGGTGATTTGCAAAATACCCCAGGTATTCAGGGTAACCTCCTTTTGAATAAGCGCCTTCTACCCGCTGCTTTTTCTCTATATCATAGATGAAACTCTTTCCATGCTCCCATACCAGCATCAAATGGCCTTCATATGCTACAAACGCGGTATCCCATGGCAGTTTTGTCAGCTCATGTGTACGCTTGTTAAATAGTTCTACTTTTGATGTATCCTTCGCCTTTAAATAGGAATACACGGTATCAAAAGCAATGATGTCTTTATATTTCACCGGACAAAGCAGCTTGCCTGAAATATCATACAATCCATGTAACCCGTTTTTGGTCACCTGCAGGATTGTGCTGTCTGTATAGTTGGCAATGTAATCGTACACGAGCGGGATGATCACTTTCTGTTGTTTGATATCAAACACACCCATTTTATCTTTCAGGTTCACTTTTACCAGCAGGTCATTCCCTGTTGTGAAATGAAGATCTGTGTAATCGTAGATAGGTGGTACGATAGTTTTACCTTCTTTGTCGATATATCCATATTTGTCACCTATCCCGATTGTGAGGTAATGTGCATCACCATAATAACTGAGGGTGGTGTACTTAGGAGGTATCAGTTTGCCGCTGGCGGGGTTATAAAAGCCCATTAACTTACCCTGCACAATCCCAAGCAACTTAGTTCCATCTTCCAGGGTCATTGTATTAAAATGGCTGTATTGGGTTAAGATCTGTTTCCCGGTTTTGTCAAATGCAATGCCTTTCCCGTTTTTTTCTCCTAAAAATACAGCTCCATTACATTGAGGTTCCACCCAATAATCATACGCCAGTGGAATAATGATCTTACCGGTACTATCTGCCACTCCATATTTTTCATTACGGACGATGCCCACTACCCCGCTGCTGTCACCGAAATTGTTAATGTCGTCATATACATGGTCAAGGATCAATTTGCCCTGTGCATTCACCAACCCCCATTTGCCATTTCTACGCTGTCCGGTGTAGGTGCCCAGCTCTGTATCCAGACTTGACTGATCTTCTGTTGGCAGACATTCGCAGGTATCTACCTCTGCTTTCTTTGTTTTGAGATTGATGCTGTACTTCCGGGAATCCTTATAGAGGGATTCTATCCATTCATCACTCCGCATATTGATATGCTCGTGATCATATTCAAAGGGCACTAATATCTCGTTTTTGAAACTCACCACCCCCCATTTGCCATCTTTTTGGGCAAATACGTAATTGCCTTTGGTGTTGCAACCATAACAGTAATCTATGTCCTCGTAAGTATAAGGGACGGTCAATTGATCCTTTTCCTTATAGTATACGCCCCATTTCCCGTTTTCCTTTACGGCAAACCAGGCGCTGTCCAGTTGATTACTGTCTTCAAAACGGAAGGGGAGTATAAAGCCTTTAGCGGTATACAGACTTACTTTATTATCTTTTTTTACAGTCCATTGTTCAGCGGATTGCGTGTCAATGGTATCATATTCGGGAGGCAATATCCATTTGCCCAACACTGTCATCACCCCCTGTTTACCTTTTAAGCCTACCTGCAGAATGTCTTGTGGCAGGTATACGGTGTCGATGTCTACCCAACCATCTGAGAGACTTCTATCATTATAAATGGTGTCAAAAGCTATTTTGCCAGTGCTGTCGATATAAATAGATTGTCCATGGTCTATTACTCTGGCAAACCCCTGCACAAAGAGGGAGCCGCCTTCGTATTTTTGCTGTGCCCTAATGCTTCCGGTAAGGAGTAACAAACAGCTGGCTAGTAATCGGTATTTCATATAAAGAATTTGTAGGCACAAATGTCCGGGAGCAAGGGTATCTTTCCAAATAACCATGGTCACAGGAGGACTACAAGCGCGACTACAAAACGACTACAGGATTTATAAGTAACTACTATTCAATTAAAAAGACATTAGTTATTATGGGACGATCTTTTTTACAAAAAGGAAGGGGCGTCTCAAAACTTCGAGACGCCCCCTTTTTATTTGGGTACACCTGAAGGAGAGAATTTTCGTACATGTAATTCTCATTGTCTTCCTGGTACTAATGATACATCCCTTTCCCTACATAAATCACTTTATGGTATGATCTGCCACAACTCCGCGTCATACTGATTCTCATACCACTGCTCCAATTTCGTACCCGGGGTCTGGTTACTATACGGTACATTTAGCGCCAGCAAACTCCTTTGATTGATGAGTTTATAATATCCACCACCCATATCCTGTACTCTCCAATGCTGCGCCTCATTCCCATTGTCCGTCCACTGTATCAGAATATTCCCCGCAGCTGTAGACGCACCTGCATTATCCAGGTTCAACCCTGACGCCACACTTGTAATAGTATAATACCCATTGCCCAATGAGGTAAACACCCACTTCTGTGCATTCGTTCCGTTATCCGTATACTCCTGGATCTGTAAACCAGCTGTAGAAGCGGCATTCGGTACATCCACACACTGTGAAGTCACTTTTGATTTGATCCGGTAAGTGCCATTCGCAATGGGCATTGCATAACCTGGTCCGATTGAAGGCGCAGGTACCGGTATCCCTTTTTCTATCGGATACCCAAAGAAAGGCACGTCTCCTATCCAGCTAAACTGCTGCGCCATCACTCTTCTATCCCATCCACTGCCATCACTGTTTGCCGCATGGTACACGATCCAGTTCTGGATATTATCCGGTGACTTCACAAAAGAAGCATGACCCGGACCATACACATTCCCGAACTTAGAAAATACAGCCGTTGAATTTTTTGTCCAGGAAGCTTTGGACAACAGGTTCCCGTTTGTACAGGTGATCCGTCCCAAACAATAATCATTCGTCCAGCTGCCACTCGCAGAATAAATAATGTTCACCGTGCTGCCGCTGACCAGGGAAGTAGGCCCTTCATTCACCGTAGGTGTGCCTACCTGCTCCCATGAATAATCTGGTCGGGATATTTCCACCCTCTCCCCATCGATGGTATAAGGGTTACTCATCTTCGCGATGTAGAGGTACTGGGATACGTTCGTCGTACCTTCCCATCCTGACCATACAAAATACAACTGACTGTTGTATACAAACGGATGGCCGTCTATTGCCCAACGATCAGTAGTGGCATTCAGCTTCGTCTTGTAGCTGTAGGTGCCGTTCAATGGATTGCTGGCATCCGTACCACCTTCCAGTACATACATACGGTGGTTGGCATTCGTACCATCATCTGCAGCAAAGTATACATACCATTTGCCATTCAGGTAATGCAGCTCAGGCGCCCAGAGCTCCCCGCTATATCCCGTGCCGGATGGTGGTGTGAAAATGTAAGTCTTTGTCTGCTGTAAAAGGTTTTCGAGTGTAGCCGACTTTGTAATCCATAAACGCCCGCCGTCGGAACCACAATAATAAAAATACCCGCCGATGTTAATCACCCATGGATCGTAGTAACTACCGTTGTCGAGTGATGGTAAAGGATTTGTAAAGATGACCGAAGTACTGGCGGCGGTGACAGCTTTAAACGTGGAGGAACCTGATAGTCTTTGCTCAGATTCTGGCTTTGTACAGCCGTGCAGGAGTGTGAGCACGGATAGGCCAAGTAGCAGAAGGGTTCTTTTCATGCCGGTTAATTTTGAGAGATAAATGAATATTAGGTATTCAAATGAAATATACAATAAAAAAGTCATGAAAGAGGGAATTCACCAACGGGGGATGAAAAGCATTTTCAGAGAAAAGGGGCCGCCTCAAAACTTCGAGACGGCCCCTTTTTTTCGGGCACCAGATTGAGAGAATTCTCATACATGCCATTCTCATGGCCTCCCTGTTACTTATGATACATTCTCTTTTTTTTATTATAACAGTTTGGAAATCAGTAGTAGGTTATAGAACAGTCGAAGAAGCATCGAAGAAGCATCGAACAACGGTCGAACAACAATCGAACAACGGTCGAAGAACAGTCGAAGGAAGCTTATAGAAGGTTGATGCAAAACAATGACAACCATTAAGTTCTGATTTCTCTTCTCATAAACAACCAGTAAGACACGGCAAAGCAAGCCACGGTAGCCGCTATCAACCCACTTACCTGCGGCCATGTGATCAACAGACTCTCTCTCAATGGCAAGGGTGATGGCACCGCCATCGCCATCTGCTCCATCGACAAAGGTCCCATACTCCTTACCACCGGCATTAACAACGTTGTCGTTCCATCTGCATACATCTGACCTGGTACCACAAGCAGGAAGTTGTGCCTGATCTGGTTGTAGATCACCATTTGCTCCGGACTCAGACTATTCGGATCAGGCAAAATGCCTTTTAGGATAATCTGCACCAGGATAGGATAAAACACCGTAAAGAACAACCAGATGGCAATCGCTGTCAATGCCGAAGTAGCCGATTGCCTAAACTTTACTGATAATAGAATGGAGAGGTTCAGCCAGAACGCCACATAAATTACACTCAATACTACAAAGCAAAGTATGCGCACAAACTCAGCGCCTTCTATGTGTACGCCGGTGATCAGCATGCCCCCGCCTACCATCAGCATGTTCAGCGAAAAGAACAGGATACTCACTACGATCAGTGAAGCGGTGAATTTTGCATTCAACAACGAATCTCTGTATACAGGTTGCGCCATCAACCGGATCAGCGTACCATTGCTCTGCTCAGCATTGATCGCATCAAAGCCTAATGCAATGCCCAGCAAAGGGCCTAAGAAACCGATGAATACATGAAACGGTGGTAATGACCGGTCTGTTGTAGTCAGTAATTTCAGGTAAAAATACACGGTATCATGCTCCCGTACATTCTCCATCGCCGCCCTGATATTGGACAACGAAACATACATCGATCCTATCCAGGTGAGCAGGATCAACAGGGCCATAATGATGAACCGCCAGCTATGCACCTGGTCAGCCACCTCCTTTTTTACCATGACCCAAAAAGGACTAACGCTTTTTGAACCTGCCAAGGAATGACCTTTGGAATAAGCCAGTAGACTTTTCATTTTGTACCTCGTTTTCCTTTAAATTATTTTCAAAATAACGTTGATAAATCTCATCCAGACCATACGTCCGTTTTTGCACGCCGGTTACATCATACCCTTTATGTACAAAGTATCGTACAATGTCGGGGGTAATGTCTGCCTGCCCGGAAATCTCCACAGCGGCATTCACGATGTTTACTTTTGTTACACCCGGCAATTGCAGCAGGTCCTGTTCCGAAACTCCTGCTGCGGTTTGCAGCGTAACCTGTACTACATGCGGATCTGCTTTGAACAGGTTAGCGGCCAGTGTTTCCACACTTCCGTCGGCTAACAGGTGTCCGCCTACGAAAATGCCTACTCTGCTGCATACCTGTTGTACCTGGTGCAGGTGATGAGAAGATAAGAGGATGGTGATGCCCTGCTCCTGGTTCAGCCTTCTGATCAGTTCCAGAAAATCTTTTACACCTGCGGGATCAATTCCCAAAGTAGGTTCATCGAGAATGATCACTTCCGGGCGTTTGATCAATACATCTGCCAGTCCCAGTCGCTGTTTCATACCACGGGAAAAGGTGCCGGCTTTCTTGTGAATAGCGGCTTCCAGGCCTACGGAAATGAGCATTTCCCGGGCAGCAGTTTCCACTTCATCTTCTGGAATGCCATTCAACCGGCCGATGTATTTCAGGTTTTCCAGAGCAGAGAGTTCGTTGTAAAACCCAACGTTGTCCGGCATGTAACCCACCTTTCGCTTTACGGGAATTGGATTGCGGGAAGCATTCAATCCGCAGATATGTGCGGTACCAGCTGTAGGCTCTGTGAGCCCCAGCAGCATTAATATAGTGGTAGATTTTCCGGCGCCATTAGGTCCCAGCAGTCCGAAGATCTCTCCCTGCTGAATGGTGAGGTTGAGATTATCAACGGCTTTCAAAGACCCATAGGTTTTGGATAACCCATGTATCTCTATGATTGGTTGTTCCATAATGTACTATCGCCTGCCATATTTACGGATAAGGAAATAAACAGCGCCCAGGGCGATCAGGATAATGACCAGACCCAGCCAGCCTGTCAATACAGAAGTTTTGACGGTGATACGAAAATCTGCTTTCGCATTGGCATTGTTATTCCTTACGGTAACGTTGGTCATGTAGTCGCCGGCCAGTGTTTTGTCTGGCACCTGCAGGGTCGCTACGATAGTAGTGTCGGCACCGGCTTCCAGGTGGAGGATCTTAGCAGGCGCAAAGGTGAGTTGCCATTGAGACGGATTCTGTGCAGAGAGATCCAGGTTGTCCAGTGCGATGGTGCCTGTGTTTTTAATGACCAGTTGCAGTTCTTTCGTACTGCCTTCCGTTACATCTTCACTCAGTTTGCCGCTGGGGGTGGTCAGGGTAACGCCATAGGTACCTTTGATCACCGCTTCCAGGTTTAGTTTCAGGGAATCTGAGCCGACCAGTGCGGTTATAGGGATTTCGTACTTACCTGGTTTGGTATCCAGTGTAGGAACGATTTCGATGGAAACATCTGCGGTTCTGTTAGAATCAATGTTTACAGAAGTCACCGACATTCCTTCCACCTTAAAATTCGCGTTCCATCCGGGAGGCAATCCTGCGAAGAGCTGGAATACCCTGGATACGGGCGCAACGTTTTTTAGTTTGGTATTGTAGTTAAACGTGGTGTTGGCCGCGGCCTCGATGTTCATCAATCTGGCAGTGAACGGTGGAGAAGATTTGTTGACTGCTTGTGCCCAGACCTGGTTGCTGAATAATAATACGAATAAATACAGACTGCGCGTCATCCGGCGCTGATGCTTTGTTGTAGTAGCTGACATTGCCAATTCGAGATTAATAAATAATAAATTATATACTGGTTGAAATAATTGTTATTTACTTACCTATTAAAATGAAACGGCTGCCAATTTAGTAAACTCACAACATTTAAATGTAAAAATTTTGTGAAAATTTGAATCAGGCAGTCCGCTTATTTTCCAGGTGCGGCTGATACTTTCTACCCCATTGCTCCATCATCAATACGACGGGTAACAGCTCCTTTCCAAAGTCGGTCAGGTAGTATTCCGTACGCAGCGGCACTTCGGCATACACGTTTTTAGCGACAATTTCATGGTCTTCCAGCTCTTTCAGCTGCTGACTGATCACCCGTTTGCTGGCGCCATTGATCATTTTGAGCAGTTCACTGGGGCGTTTTGGACCCTGCTGCAGGTAACAGATGATAAACGGCTTCCATTTTCCGCCCATTACTTCCATCGTCACTTCCAGCGAACAATTATATAAACGGGGGATTTTCCTTGTATACATGTTTCAGACCTTAAAAGGTGATTAAATTATCACCTGGTGATTAAATTCCCGGTACTTGACTTTCGTTCCGTACGGTTTCAACTTTGCAATACAAAAATAAGGATATGCAAAACAGAATCGTACAGTTAGACAAAACAGGAATTGAAGCACTCAAGGTAGGCACTACAAGCATCCCCCAACCGGCTGCACATGAAGTGGTGGTGAATATAAAAGCAGTATCGCTGAATTTTCTGGACCTCATGATCGTGAAGGGTGACTTCCCGACCGGACTTCCTTTCCCATATACACCTGGTTGCGATGGCGCGGGAATAGTAACAGCAGTGGGCGAAAAGGTGAGTGAATGGGAGGTGGGTGACAGGGTAGCGCTGACCTATGTACAGAATTTTCTTTCAGGGGATGGGATTCCATTAAAAGATGCGGTACGTATTGGCTGGCAGACACAGGGTTTGATGGCGGATTATGTAACGGTGCCTGATTATGGCCTGGTAAAACTCCCCGATTCCCTCTCCTTTGAGGAGGCGGCGACCATGCCGGTAGCAGGGGTGACAGCATGGGAAGGGCTGATCAATATTGCCAAAATACAATTGGGCCAAACGGTGTTGGTACAGGGCACTGGTGGGGTATCGATGTTTGCCTTGCAGATAGCCCGTCAGGCAGGGGCCAGGGTCATAGCAACGACCAGTTCTGATGCGAAGGCTGTTCGGTTAAAAGAATTAGGTGCGGATGCCGTGATCAATTACAACACCCATCCGCAGTGGCAGGAGGAGGTGTTAAGACTTACAGGAGGACTCGGGGCAGATGTGACCCTGGATGTAGGCGGTAAGGATACGATTCGTCAATCATTGCAGGCAGTGAAGGTGAATGGACTGGTATGTACTGCCGGTGGTCTGACAGGGTCTACGATTACGCTGGATGTGTATGGAGATCTGAACCTGAATTTTAAGCGGATTGCAGGATTTGCGGTAGGTAGCAGGGAGAGTTTTAAGGGGTTGTTGAAAGCGGGGATCAGGCCAGTGATTGATAAGGTGTTTGCTGTTGAGGAGGTGGAAAGGGCTTTCAGGGAATTGGAAAGCGGTGGACATTTTGGTAAACTGGTGGTGAGTTTCTGAATGAAGGCTTTCTGAAAAGAGGTTTTCTGAAAAGAGATTTTCAAAAAAGTGCTTTCTGAATAAAGACTTTCTAAAAGGGCTTAAAAAAAGATGGAGGAAGCTTTCGCTCCCTCCTCTTTAGCATTCCCCCAAACAGTCAGCATTAATTATGTAAGGCTTTAGCTTCGTCGTTTGTCATCTGAGGAACAATCCCCGGGGTTCTAAAGAACCCCGGTGTGTTCCAATTGGAAAAAGGTTTGATTATTTCTCATTCTCTGTATAGTATAGTGCGAAATGGATGCCAATGGGTAAAAAACATCACAACTAATTGATTTTCAATAAATTTTATTCTGGCATAGGTAGCATTCTTTCCATAATCTGGAAATTTGTCTCTTCTGTAGAGGAAACAATATAGCATTGAAGAGTATTTTCTGTGATTTAATAAACTAAATACAAAGGCCGATTGCTACGCAATCGGCCTTTGTATTTAGGCACAGGCTTTTTAAATGGCCTGTAGCAGCAGGCCATTTAAAAAGCCTGTAGTTTATTTAAAGCCGTGTAGACAGCTTACAGACCGTGTGTAGACAACTTAAAGGCCTGTTGACAGCTTAAAACCGTGTTGCCAGTTTAAAACCGTGTTGCCAGCTTAAAGGCCTGTTGATAAAGCCCCTTTTATCTGCGCCAAAAACTCTTTTACTGATCTTGCTGTACCGGATGATGGGTCCACCACCGCACAATTATTCTTTACAAAATTCTTTACATCCGCCATCTGCCAGATACTTGCACCACTCATCTCAGGATAGTCTTTTTTAAACCTGGTCATCTCTCCTTTTATCTCCTCCACCGTCTTACTATTATGCGATGTGCCACAAGTACTAAACGCTCCCCTGCACATAAATATCGGATACACCGGCTGTACTGGCTTCATTGCATTCTTCCACAAGCCGGGATTTGCATTCCTTCCTCCATCATAACATTGCAAATAAATCGCGTCCACTACCTTCGGATCTGTATTCTTCAACACAGTACTCCAAAACTCATTCACCCTAAACGGACACAACGTCATATGCATTTTTAACCGCGCCGCTATCTTACCCATCTCTATGATAGAATGACTATCATACACGGATTCATCATCTATACAAAATGCATCGGCACCCACCACTTCTTTCAACACTTTACAAATGGTAAACAATGTACTGTTATCACCCACTCCTGTCACCACACCCGGTACCTGTTTAGTTGAATCTACCCAATCTCTCATAAAATCAAACGTATTCGGTGGCTGATCGTACCATCTTCCTTCCAGCAGGATCTCAATCCTCGCCCCCTTCTTTAACGCTGCGACTCTTCTCAGGTAAGCCGTATCCCCTACCCACTTTCCATCGTGGATCACGGGATGCTGATTATCATCCCCGGAATACAGATCTCCATCTCCATGAATATAAAAGCTGGATAACAACACGGTATTAAAACCCGCCTCCTGCAATAATGTATAGGTAGAATCATCCCCCGGATACATCCCCCTTCCGAAAATACTTAGATTTTTTGCAGGCAAAGGCACCTGCGCAGCACAAAATAACGAACTTACCGTTAAATAAGAAAGCAGCAATAAGACCCTCATAGTATAGTAAATATTTATAAAGTCAAATGTCGGTACTTAATTCAAGCCTTTCAGACCACTCATACTGCTATACGACTAGCCATCAACGTTCATAAAATATATTATTCTTTATCAAAACCATAATCTCTTTCTACCAGGCAAATCCTCGTCTTATACTGCTCATACCATTTCTCCCGCCCCAGCTGCTGCGCAATCAGGTGATCCGCCTGTTGCTTCCAGTTACGGATCGCTTCCAGGCTCTCCCAATAAGAAACGGTAATGCCCACTCCATCGCGTGCAGACTCCACGCCCAAATATCCTGGCTGTGCCTGCGCCAGTTCTACCATCAGGGTAGCGGTGTCTTTGTAACCTTCTTCTACCTCCGTTCTGAGTGATGTAAATATAACTGCGTAGTAGGGTGGTGTGGGTGTACGGGCTATCATGTATAATTTAAATTATTCTTCCGGTAAGGTATTCAAATATCTTCGGCTAACTATATATCACTAAAAGTCCAGTCTCCGCCTCACTTCCCCCTCATTCAATCTGGTAGTCAGGGTATAACGATCGTACGGTAATAAGGATTTAATATTCATATTAGTCTGTTATTGTAATCCATACCGGACAGTGGTCGCTTGTCTTCTCCCATCCCCTCACTTCCTTATCCACGCCGCCGGCTATCAATCGTTTTTCTACATCCGGACTCACCAAAAAATGATCTATTCTTAAACCCGCATTTCTACCATACGCATTACGGAAATAATCGTAAAAGGTATAGATGGTTTCTTCCGGGTATAATTTCCGTAATGCATCTGTCCACCCCTGCGACTTCAGTAGCTCAAACGCTTCACGGGTTTGTGGCAAAAAGAGCGCATCAGTGACCCAGCTGGCAGGTTTATATACATCTTTCTCCGTAGGGATCACATTGTAATCACCGAGTATAATCACTGGTTTACCACTGTCTCTCAATTCCTGTGCATGTGCATGCAGCCGCTTGAACCATCCTAACTTATAATCATACTTTGGTCCCGGAGCCGGGTTTCCATTTGGCAGATACAAACATGCAATGGTGATACCATTTACAACAGCTTCTATATACCGGCTATGCAGATCTTCAGGATCACCGGGCAACACTCTTCTTACTTCTTCAGGTTTGCCGATGCGAGACAGGATTGCCACCCCATTCCAGCTCTTTTGTCCGTGCCAGATGGCGGTATATCCTGCTTCGAGGATCGCGGCTTCCGGAAACTTTTCCTGTGGCGCTTTCAGTTCCTGCAAGCACACCACATCCGGCGTTGTTTCTGTCAACCAGCGGAGTAATACTGCCAGGTGGCCATTCACCCCATTCACATTATAGGTAGCTATTTTCATTTTCCTATTTTTCGTATCACTTTTTTAGAACGGATAATGACTGTATGAAAGATCCAGGTAATGAGCATCCCGATCACACAACCTGCCAATACCCCGCCTCCCCGCTCCAATGCCACATCCCAGAAGTATTTACCCGGTTCATGCATGGTGATGATCAATACGGCAATTGCCGCCGATCGGGTAGCAGGCTGTAATTTCAGTAATTCACAGGCGATGATGGAAAGGGTGACTCCTATACACATCATCAACAGATTTACCGGGTGGATAAAGAAGATCGTCAATCCAATGGTAGCCCCTACCAGGTTCGCCTTGATACGGGTCTTAGCCAGTGTCATCGCATCTTTCCTGTCTGGCGCCAATACCAGAATAATAGAGATCAGGGCCCAGGCACCGATGGTAGGATAAACGCGGTACAGGTAAAATCCAATCGCCGTGCCTGCTACACATTCCAGGATGTAGAGTAATAAAGTCCGTTGACGCTGCGTAATCTCCATATCGCCAAAGGTAACTAATATGATAAAAACACCAGCATGCCACCCAGGAAATGCACCTGCTGGTCATTGTATAAATAATGCGCCGCATCCCGGAAATACAGCACATGATTAACGCCTATCACGGCCTTTAGTGCATCTATCTGTCCAGGTGAATACAATCCATCATCCATACCATACATGGCAAACACAGGCACTCCCTGTTTCACTATTTTTTCGAGAACAGGCAGGTTATTGATGGTAGAATACTTTTCATGTTTCCAAAACTCATTGCTGGGGGTATCATTGTTCAGGTTTGCATAATGCTGGTACAAGGTGTCCGCATCCAGTTGTTTATAAATCGCCTGTGCAGCAGGCGTTCTGTTCGGTGTAGCAAAGAAACCGTTTCTAGAAGCCTGTTTAAAACATCCTCTCCTGAATTCAATGGAACTACTATCCAGTTTTGCTAATGCGGTCAGGTCTTTTAAACCTGCTGTATTATTATTGGAAGTATATATCTTTTTACAGGAGGCAATGATTGTTTTATATGTCTCCTGCAAATCCACCAGCGCACTCACCAGCACCAATGCCCGCACCTGTGCAGGATATTTTGCCGTATAACCCGTAGCTACGATCCCTCCAAAACTAAACCCGATCAGGGTCGCTCTTTTCACATTGTATTGTTTATACAGGTTATTCAGGTCATCATAAGATTGCTGAAAGGTATACGCCGCCTTCGCATCCACAGAACGACCTTCTCCCCTCCGGTCGTAAGTGATCACATAAAATCCCTGTGCTGCGAGTTTTGCGGCGGTGGTAGATTCAAAATTAATAGCATTACTGCCCGGGCCACCATGCATAAAAATAACAGCGGGGTTGTGCGCATCACCAAATGCATGGGATACAATGGTTTGGGCCTTTGCACCCAATGTACAGTATAACAGTAGTAAAGTTATAAATCTCATTCCTTGTAAAAAGTTGTACTGCAAAATAAGAAATACGCAGAAAGACTACGCTATCCGCAAATAATATTGTGACATGAAAAGAACAATAGTTGTGGGGGATATCCACGGTTGCTACCATGAGCTGTTGACCCTACTGGAAAAAACCGGCCTCCGGGACGAAGATCTCCTGATATCAGTGGGCGACCTCGTAGACCGTGGCAATACATCCAAAGAAGTATGGCAGTACTTTATGGATCGCCCTAATACCATTACACTCATGGGTAACCATGAACGAAAACACCTGCAAGGCATTCATAATTACGCACAGGAAATTGTGAAAATACAGATGGGTGAGCAATACCCTCATTTCCTGGCCTGGGCTATGACACTGCCTTATTATTTTGAAACAGACGATGCGATCATCGTACATGCGGCTATGGAACATGACCTGCCACTGCATGTGCAAAGACAGGATGTACTGAGTGGCACGACTGCCGGTGAGAGATACCTGGAGAAGAAATATGCTGGTCAGGGAGTGACAAAAGATAAGCTGTGCCAGACAACAACAGAGACGGAATGTAAGACGACAACAGATACAGCCGGCCAGACAACAACAGAGACGGAACATAAGACGACAACAGATACAGCCGGCCAGACAACAACAGAGACGGAACATAAGACAACAACAGATACAACCGGCCAGACAGGTCGCCATACCGGCGTTACCACCTCCGCATACTGGACAGATCATTATACCGGTACCAAACCCGTCATCTATGGACACTCTGTCACCGGCCATCTCCCGCGCATCGTCAACAATACCTACGGCATCGATACCGGCGCCTGTCATGGTGGTTACCTCACCGCCATCGAGCTTCCCGGTTTTATCATCCACCAGGTAAAAGTTGAAAAAGATCACTGGAAAGAACAACAGGCACAATGGCAAATACCGGTTCTGGAAAGTAAAGACTGGGATAACATGGAAATAAGTGCTATTCAAAAAGAACTGGATAGATTGGCGTACAAAGAATCGCCTGCTATAAAGGATTATCTGAATAATAAACGCTCTTATTTAACAGACCTCGATGCTTCGCTGCCCACAATCAAAGCGCAACTTGACCTTTTCGCAAGTGCACACAGCGAACGCCTGCATGAATACCCTTTTAAAACCTTCCTGTACAAAAGCAGGTCCGGTAATTTGAGCGTAACAGACCTGAGAAAGTCACTGCACACACCAGCTAAAATAAAACAGCTACAGCATCTGCTTTCTGATAGCCTCCTTGTCAGCCGCAGTGATGGCCAGTGACAAGGCTTTCCGGAAATGCACCATGGCCTGTGTACGATCCAGTGGTGTATATAAATGTCCTAACAAGGCATAATAAAAATGATTATCCTTCAATGGTAACAATGCAGCAGCTTCTATCGCTGTTGCATTGCCCATTACCTTCGCCAATGCGAAGATCCTGTTCAGCGCAGCAATAGGAGAAGGTTCCATCAATACCAGCTGATCGTATAAATGTAATATCTGTTCCCATTTCTCCCTGCTATCTGCCTTGTGCGTATGCCAGTAAGCAATGCCTGCTTCTAAATGATATTTGGTCAATACATTGCCCGTTGCACCCTGGTTCAAATAATACGTTCCTCTCGCAATCAGCTCGTGGTCCCACAAGTTCGTATCCTGATCTTCATATAAGATCATCTCTCCCTGCTGATCCGCTCTTGCTTCGAACCGCGATGCATGAAAACACATCAGTGACAACAATGCATACACCGCAGGCACAGCAGTGGGCGCATGCGAAGCCAGTAAATAAGTGAGCCGCATCGCCTCCAGACAAAGGTCTTTCCGTAAGGTGGTATTCTGCGAGGTAGAATAATACCCTTCGCTGAATAACAGGTATAATGTGGTCAACACCGTATCCAAACGGTGATGCACTGCTTCGGCGGAAGGAGCGGTGATAGCAATATGATCTGCTTTCAGCTTGTCCTTAGCCCTTTGCAGTCTTTTGTAAATGACATCTTTATTGGTGAGAAACGCATCCGCTATCTCCTGTGCGCCAAAGCCACACAACAGGTTCAATGCCAGCGCTACCTGCGATTCCTCTGGAATACCCGGGTTACAAACTGTGAAAATCATTGCCAGCTGACTATCATGAATACTTTGATCTGACAGATCAATATCCATCTCTGTTATATCCTGACTTGCGTTCCTGATCTCCGGACTTATCTTCTTTGCAAATAACGCATCTCTTTTTATATGGTTCAGCGTTTTGCGCCTGGCCACGGTATACAGCCATGCCACAGGGTTTGGGGGAAGCCCCTGCTCACTCCACAATTCCGTGGCAGAGAGGAAAGTATCACTCACAATGTCTTCAGCCGTTTCAATGTGTGCAATACCAAATAGCTGACAGAGTACAGCAATGATCTTCCTGTACTCTGTCCTGAATAAATATGGGAGCAGCTCCTGATCTTCCATCACACTTCTTTGGAGAGCATACGTACTTCCACAAATCCGTTCCAGGGGGCATCTAAAACCGGGCAGTCTTTCCCGATCTCAGTGGCAGCCGCCAGATCTATGGCCTTGATGATCACAAATCCACCAATGGATTCCTTGATATCCGGATATGGTCCGTCTGTAACGATCTTACCCGCTTTGATCACAGCACCTTCGGGTCTGAGGCGGTTGCCATGACTTACCAGGGCGCCTTCGGCATCCAGTTTACCCAGCCATTTCTGCCAGGGCTTGATACTCGCCTGTAATGCTGAGGGAGAAGGTTGTGCTTCTTTAGAATTGTCTTTTCTGAAGATCAATAAGAACTCATTCATAACATTAATTTTTTTCGGCGAACTGGCCGACTTTATAAGTGCCTACCGGCATGGGTGAACCAAATGCGATGTTCAAACGGTTGTAACCATTAATCGCCACAATAGCAATGGCCAGGTCTACCAGTTCTCCTTCTGAAAACTGTGCAGCAGCAGCGTTATATACTTCATCAGATACATTACCTGTGCTCACTTTGGTGAGGGCTTCTGCAAAAGCCAGGGCCGCCCGCTCTCTGTCTGAATAAAAAGGGGCTTCTCTCCATGCATCCATTACATACAGACGATGTTCTTCTTCACCCATAGCACGCAGTTCTTTTGTATGCATATCCAGACAGAAGGCGCAACTGTTAATTTGCGATACCCGAAAATAAATCAATTCTAATAAGGATTTGTCAAGTGGAGATTTTGCCAGATAGGGGGCAAAACCACTTAAAGCTTGCAGGGGATTGTTGGCTCCCTTAAAATAGTTCAGTCTATTTTTCATGATTTTGAGATTTTGCCCTTATAACAAACGGGGGTTTCTGAATTGGACAAAACCAATAGATATTTATTTTATACATTTGTAAATCAATAGATCCTATGAAAAAAAGTCTTCTTATATCCCTTTTCTGCGTAACCGCATTTTTAACCTGCCATTCCCAACATTTTACCAATGGATTGGGGATAAGCATATTACATGACGAAACTAATTATTCTGGCAACAATCCTTACATTGGAATTGCCTATACACCGGGAGTGACATTCCTGGAAACCAGGAAATATGCTTTATCCATTACGGCACCTTTCCGGGTGGGTTATGCGTCTACTTATTTCTCTCAGAATTCAAATGATACAATCGTTATAGACGATTGGCAAAGCGTGATCGTACAACTGCCAGTACTATTCAACTTTGCCTATGGTGCGGGTTCATCCCAGAAGGCACCTGCCCGGTTCGGTTTTTTTGTGGGTGCAGGCTATGGTGTACAGCTGCGTTATTATCATGAAGTTTACCAGTTCAACGAAACCAAAAGTATTGGTACCAGTTCACCCTTCTCTACCGGCGCCACGTTCAGTGCAGGTATCAGATTGGCTGTAGGCAGGACATACAGAAGGAAAAACATAGAACTAGGTGCAGGTTATCTGTTGGGTATAACGGGTGAAGATCATAACATCATCAGCTACCACGTCCTATTTAATTTCTAATTCTCCAAAGGTAATAATAGCGTGAAGGTCGTTCCTACTCCCGGTGTGGAATCTATCTGGATGTCACCACCGTGATTGCGGACGATCTTCCTGCAATAAGCCAGTCCTACGCCGGATTGCATATGTGAAAAGATGTCGAAGACCTTTTCCATGTCCTGTTTTTCAATCCCCGTTCCATTATCTGCCACCCTGATAGCTATATAGCGTTTTTTCAGTACTACTTCCTCTCCGCTGATGTCAATTTGCAAAGGCCGCTCACGGGCAACAAACTTCACTGCGTTGTGGATCAGGTGGTAAAATAGCTGTTCAATCTGGGAATTAATCCCTGAAATTACAGGGAGCGGCCCGATTGTCACAGCCCCCTGAACGGATAGTTGTATACAAACATCACGCACCACCTTATCCAGATCCACGGATTCATACAGGATCTTGCTATCATTCAAACCGGAATATTCTGACAGGTCACGGATCATCATGGATACCCGCTGTGCATTGTTATTAATCCGCACAGCATATTCCTTTGCTTTATCTACCATATTCTTATCCACCGCATCAATCAGGATATCACTGAATAAACGGAGCTTGCGCAAAGGTTCCTGCAAATTATGATGGGAAATAAACTGGTATTGTTTGTTCTCTTCGATACTTTCCTTGAGTTGTTTGCTCATTTCAAGTATGGTTTCCTGGCTTTGCAAATGAAATGCCAGCAGCTCAGCATAGAGCTGGAACATATTGACTATTTTAGGTTCTATTAATTTTGCCGGGCGGGGATCGATGGCACAGAGGGTACCGAAAAACTCACCATTTTTCAGGATGATAGGTACTGAGATATAACTCTGTATGCCATACATTCTAGGGGTATGGTGATTGCGATACAAGGGATCTTCTGCTACATGGTCTATTACCACCGCCTTTCCGCTATCCCTGATTTCGTCACAGATGGTAGTGCCCACTTCCAGTTCACCACCGGGTACCAGACCGAAATTAATTTCATCTCTTACCCCACAGGCAATCCACCTATCCTTTGTAACACGGGCAATTGCAGAAAACCCCATACCGGTTGTACGGCAAATCACTTCCAACAGGGATGGTACGATAGCAATCTGTTGTACTTTCTCAATGTCTCTTGCAAAACTTTCAATTCTTTCAGGCATTCAACTAAGTTAAGTCGCTTATTATTACCAAACAATATGCCTGATGCAATGTTCAGTTTGGATGTATCACATTTTATGATTCATTAGTAGAAACTGGAATATCTGGCACAAGCTCTGCCAGTAAGGGTATAGCGGGTTCCGGAATGCGCAGAAATGAATGCCTGTCATAAAGATTTGTCCTATTGACCAGGTTTTTAGAATGGGTTATTCCCGGCGATCATGGAGTCTGGATTGCACCTTTGCGGTCATGG
>NZ_MTKN01000046.1:0-49343 GCF_001975825.1 [Flexibacter] sp. ATCC 35208 | reverse complement strand
TGGTTTACACCTTTGCGGTCCATAGTAGTTCCTGATTCGTATGGAGTAATTGCACTAACATTTTACGAAAAACGGATCTTATCCCACAATTTATTTGACACCACCTGTTCAATCACCTGTTCCCTGTAATTTCTGCTGATAGGGATCCTGTGTTGCTGAATAAAGATCTCATTCCCTTCTATCGCCTCAATTTTATCAATGGCCACAATGTAAGATTTGTGCACCCGGATAAATGCATTGCTATCGAGATTTTGTTCCAGGTTTTTCAGGTAGAGTAACGTTACATACTTCCCTTTCACGGTATAAATGGTGATATAGTTTTGCATGCCTTCTACATACAAAATATCCTCAAAATGGATCTTTTCATACTTGCTGCCGCACTTGATAAAGCAATAATCAGTAGCAACCTCGGCCTTCTGTACCGTAGGTCTGTTTACGAGCTGGTGGTATTCCCTCGCTTTGCTTACGGCCTTAAAAAAACGGTCAAAAGTGATAGGTTTTAGCAGGTAGTCCATTACATTCAGCTGAAATCCTTCCAGCGCATAGCTGGGATAGGCCGTTGTGATAATCACCATAGGTGGCTTCTGGATGATCTTCAGAAAATCGATGCCGTTCATCTTTGGCATCTGGATATCCAGGAAAATCAGGTCTACGGGATGCTGATCCATCAGTTTCATGAGCGCTACCGGGTTTTCGCAGGTATCGATCAGGTGCAGAAAATCGATTTCTTTCACATAGTCTGCCATCCCTTCGCGGGCCAGGGGTTCATCATCTATGATTACACAGTTTATCATCGTTTTCAGGCTATTTTATGCATGATCGGCATACTTTGCAATATGGACAATTGTAAAGTAAGTAATATGGTAAAAGTGGTGCTATTGCTATTTACTGTCAGGTTATACTGACCGGGATACATCAGGTCCAGCCGGCGCCGTACATTTTTCAATCCGATACCTCCGTAATGCACGACTTCTTCACTGTCAGCACCGGATACGCTGTTTGCCACGGCCAATTGCAGTTCCTGACCGTTTATCTGCAGCTCAATCTGCACCCAGTTTTGCTGATCAGCATGCTTTGATACATGCTTGAAAGCATTCTCTACAAAGGTCATCAATATAAACGGGGCAATGCCCAGCCTGGCATCGTACAGGGCCGGCAACTGGATATCGACCTCTACATTGGCGTTCTGCCGCAGTCTTTCCAGTTCTATTCCATTTTCAAGGTAAGCAATTTCTTTATTCAGCAGGATCTGCTTATCGTTACATTCGTACAACTGGTGCCTGAGCAGGTCAGAGAATTTGGCCAGGGAGGCAGAGGCCATGTCAGGGTTCTTATGGATCAGGAAGAAGATGGAATTAATGGTATTGAAGAGGAAATGGGGGTTAAACTGGTACTTGAGGTAATTCAGTTCGGTTTCCAGTTTCTCCTTTTCCAGTAATTGTTCTCTTCGCCTGGTCTGCAGCCAGCTTCTACCCAGTTTGATGCTCATGGCCAGGGTCATGGCAGCAATAGCGCTGGGAAGGGAATTGGCGAATAAAATGCTCAGGAAACTATCTGTATGAAAGAGCTCCTTCACAGTCGTACCTGCCAGCGAAGCGGTAAGGTAATACCCTGGTACGATACATCCTGCTGTTAACAACGTCGTCACTACCAGCAGAATGACATAGGTCGTATATTTTCCCTTTTCAAAATACTTAGGCAATAGAAAATATAAATTGAAATACACAGCCAATGTTTCCCAGAATACATAGGTAAAATACTTTGGAAACATGGTGGTGGTAAAGATGATGGTCGCTGCTTTGATGGGGTTGCCCACAGCCACTGTCCACCATATAAATTGGTAGAGCATCCAAAAGGGGATGTGGTAAAGTTTGTATTTGTAGAACCAGTTACGCATCTTTCTGAAGTTACGCAAAAGGCGGGTTATTTTCCGCCGCCGTTACATGAATGACATGAAATAATTGATGAACTGCATCTCCTGCATTTTGAGATTGTCATTCACCGGCGCACCGGATTATTATAGCCCACTAACCGGCATCAGTTGCTTGCCTGATTTCATCTGGCACAATTCCTGTAGTTACTTCATTAAAAATATTGAACTATGGATATTATTATTCAATCCCTCGGATTTAAAGCCAGTAATGCACTTGAGTCATATATCCGTGAAAAGCTGAACACGTTAAAAACAGACAAAATCGTAAGAGCAAACGTTACATTATATAAAGGGCCGGATAGTACGCCTGAAAATAATTATTGCGAAATCAGGCTGGAAGTACCCGGTCAGGATCATTTTGTAAAGAAAGTGAGTCCTCACTTTGAACCTGCTGTGAATGAGTGTGTAGATGTGCTGCAAGCACAGATAGTGAAGGTCAGGGGTAGAAAAGAGGATGGCAACAGGCACCAGGATAAGTCAAATATCCAGGATGTGCTGCTGCAGGAGGACAGTGATAACAATGAAGATGTAGAATTGGAAGATGTCGTGAAATAGTGTTTTTTTAAGTAGAAAGGGGTGATAAAAAGAGTCTTTTTATCGCCCCTTTTGCATAACATAAAGTTATAACCCATTACCATTTTCGATTTTCATTTGCCATTACTTCGCCGGACATTTGTGGGCAAATGGAAACAGGGAACAAAACATTTTTAGACCGGACAGTTAGTCTTACGACAAGGGAAGTCATTTTTCTGCTGGCATTCGTATTCTGTCTTACACCGCTCATCACGCCGCCGGTAGCGTTATTGATGGGGTTCATCATTGCCCAGTTTGTCGGGCATCCATATTTACATTTGAATCATAAGGCGACCCATTTGTTATTGCAGATCTCAGTAGTAGGATTGGGATTTGGGATGAATGTAACGAGTGCCATGCATGCGGGGAGTCAGGGGTTGTGGTTTACCATAGCGTCTATTGCAGGTACATTAGTATTCGGAACGCTGCTTGGAAAATTGTTAAAAATAGATAAAAAGATATCTTACCTGATATCTGCGGGAACGGCGATTTGTGGAGGGAGTGCGATAGCAGCGATTTCTCCTGTTATCAAAGCTGAAGAAAAACAGATATCCGTGGCACTGGGAACGATCTTTATCTTAAACTCTTTCGCGCTTTTTCTTTTTCCTTTTGTTGGACATTTGTTAAATCTTACGCAGACACAGTTTGGACTGTGGAGTGCGATTGCGATACATGATACCAGTTCTGTAGTAGGGGCTGCCAGTAAGTATGGAACAACCGCCCTGCAGGTGGCGACTACGGTAAAGTTGGCGAGGGCGTTATGGATCATCCCGCTTTCTTTGTTGAGTTCTGTTGATAAGAAGAAGGTGAAGATACCTTTGTTTATAGGGTTCTTTATAGTGGCGATGGTGTTGAATACGTATATACCTATTGTGCAGGAATATGGTCATTATGTGGTAGATATTGCTAAGGCAGGGTTGACGCTGACGTTGTTTTTGATTGGGTGTGGGTTGAATGCAAATGTGTTGAGGGCAGTGGGGATCAGGCCGTTTGTGCAGGGAGTTGTGTTGTGGGTGTTGATTGCAGGGGCGGCGTTGTGGTCTATTGTTAGTTTTGTTTAAATAACGCGCAGGTGAGTTTCCTGCGCGTTATTTAAGTGTTTATTCAAACACAGGTTGTGCCGGCAATGTATATTTTTTACCGGTATTTGCTTTCTTCAGATAATCCATTAACACACTGAAATAAGCGACCATTGGCTTCGCACTCATATCAGTATGCAGGTCATCTTTCAGCTGTTGTCTCCAATCAATACTGGCTCCCGGGCTCATTACCTTTTTCAGGAAATCACCTACGGCTTTATTTCCCCAGTAGTTAGTGGCATGTGGATCCTGGTGCAGAATATTATCAGCAATGTAAGCATGAAACTGGAATACCAGTACACTCGCAATAGAGTAATCGTAATACTGAGCGGGATCATCATTGATATGCGTTTTGGTCGCCGCATCACAATACTCCTCTCCTCTCTCCGTAGGCGGTACGATCCCCTGGAATTGTTTTACCAGTTTCCACCATGCCTGATTATACTGATCTTTCGGGAGTTTCTTTGCATACAGATTATATTCAAACTCCGTCATCACCCCACTGCTCCATGGCAGGCTCACTACATAACTCAATGCTTCTTTTAACAATTTCAGTGTATCATTGGTCGTCGTATTCTTAGGAATCAAATTCAGGTTTTCAAGGAAAGGCTTTTGTAAAGAAGCTAATCCCATCATGGTTCCGAAAGCCTCATGAAAGCCTCTATTGGCCCCACCACGCAAAATTACGGGGATCTCCGGACGGCTGTAAGACATATAATAATAGATATGTCCGAATTCATGTAATACTGTACTCCAATAATCGGTGGTAGGGGTAATACTTTCTAAAGAACGCACATCCTTATCCAGGTCCATATGCCATGCAGAAGCGTGGTTATTCTTGGTGAACGGGCTATCTGCAGGTACCGGGTACAGGCTACTCTTTTCCCAGAATACAGGTGGCAGTGCATCGAAACCGAGGCTCTTGTAAAAGTCTTCACTCTGATGTGCCATCCATTCAGCGCCATGTACTTTGAGAATAGAATCGATACTCAGCCCTTTTACATCCACCAGAGAAGACCAGTCTTGTCCCCAGCGGTTGGGCAACCAGTCGGCAGGAATATAATCAGGTACGGGTTGTTTATATTTCTCAGCGAGGGTATAACGTGCCCAGGTATGCAGTTCTCTATACAACGGCCATATTTCTGTTACAAACTGGCGGGTCAGTTTGATCATTTCATCTTCGCTCATGCCATATTCGCGGGCGTTATAGTCGAAGAAGTCTTTATAACCCAATGGTGTAACAGAAGCATTTCGCAGGAACTGCAGTGAATCCAGTCCGTTTTTTAGAGTCTTGCCGACTTCTTTGCTGGCGGTCCATGCTTTTCTTCTCTCCTGCAGGTTGTTGGAAGATTCCAGTATTTCATCGATACGGCCGGTAGTAACGGGTTTGCCATCGAGGGTAAACTTGAATCCATAGAGAGCAGATAATTGTTTGTTGGTGGCGCTGATACGGCGGGTCACGATATCGCCGGCGGTAGCGGGGTTATTGCCTGCGTTGAAGAGGATGACTTCGAACTGTCTTATTTGTAAGGGCGTGAGTTGTTCTTTTAATTGCAGGTATTTCTGCGCAGAGTCAATGTTTGCTTTGCTACCGGTATATTCAGCCAGCACCTTATCGGCGGCATCTGCCAGCTGCTGGCTCACGGTGTCTCCTTTTACGATACGGGTATTCAGCGTCCATTGGGCCAGGTTGTCTTTGTAGATGAGGTCCTGAAATTGTTTGTTGTAACCATCCAGGTAGGTCTGGGCTTGTAGCTGGACAAGCTGGTGGTTGTTTTTGCCGGTGGACTGGCAGGCTGCGAAAGAGAGCAGGGCGCCGGTGGCGACAAGGGTGATACGATTCATAAAAGGGTAGATTTTGCGGAGTGAATTTAGGGAATTTTATTTTGTTCAGAGAAATGGCGAGGGGGAGGTGGGGGGAATGGAGGAATGAACAAAATGAACAGAGAAGAAGGGTGTAGATTTGGGATTATGAGAGGGGGAAGGGATTATTTCATTGGAAGAGGGAATAATTGAAAGACCGGGAGGGAAAGGACTGTTTCATTAAAGGACTAGATAATTGAAAGACCGGGAGGGGAAGACTGTTTCATTAAAAGACTGAATAATTGAAAGACCAGTAGGTGAAAGAATATTTCATTAAAGACCATTTTATTAAAAGACTAAATTATTAAAAGACCATGGCCTATAATCCAACTACAATTGCCAATTATTTTATTACCACGTATGCATCAGAATATGTACCTATTAATGTCAACCAACTTGTTGGCCTTACCTATTTCTCATATGGCTGGTATCTTGCTTTTTCAGAAGGTAGATCAACCTTAATCAAAGAACCGTTGATTTGCCATATCAGCTGCGCTACATTTGCTTCATTATGGGAAAATATGATTGTCTCCAGAAGGAGATATTATTACAAAAAACTGCCTAATCCACAGGGTAATCAGGCTATTTCCAAAGAAGACCAGCACTTACTTGACCGGGTATGGAATACTTATGGGCATATTGGAGATAATATTATCATTAAGGCTTTTCATAATGATGTAAATAATCCCTGGAAAAAAACATTGGTTACCGGTCAAAAAATAATTTCAATGATGCAGGTATATGAATATTTTAAAAATAAATTAATCAAGGCTGACACCCATGCCGTATAATTAAAGTAAGCAATGAATACAACTATCATCCAGTGTTTGGACACCCTTTCATCAGTTCCGGATGAAAATAATCTTTACAAAGAAAATGACTGGGAAACCAGGACCTGGCCCGACTGATCATACATCCTATTTATGAAATAAGTTCTAGTCAGTAATTTAACTTCATTCTGCACTACATTAGTATGGCCTAAGCTCTCATTTCAACATCATTCTCCTCTTGGGTATACCACTCAAATGCATCACTTTCCTCGTCGTCTAAAAACGTATAATGCGCAATTAAAAGATTTCACGATATCCCATTTTTGCTAATGTTATGTAAGTATTCGACATCTTTGAATAAGTAATAGCTGCTTCTTGTAGTTGTAATTTATGCTGTTTGAGGTATAATTTCTTTAGTGATTCTGCTTTAAGTAATAGTGCCATTGGATTAATAGAATGGTATTTGAGTGCTAGATCGCAACATTTTAATATGAATCCGTCAGTATAATTGTGTGTTTGAAATTCATAGCCTTTGGCTAGGTCTAGAACACATAATGCAATGGACTGTTGATTACTGAGAGTATCCATATAAAGACCATTACGAACAGCTTCTGATGGCGTATTTGTTGTAGTCATTATCCAGGCATCAGTAGGGAAAGTACCACTTGTTAATTCGGTATTGTACCAACCACTTTTTTCGCTGTAATTACGAATATAAATATGATTAGGAGCTAAGGAAAGCCAACATTTGACATGCAATTCATCAGCTAGAATCTTATATAGATAGACAAGACTGTGGCAATTCCCTGTATGAGTTAATAAGAGTTTGAACACAAACATATTGCTCCATGCATGCTTAGCAGAAGGGTCATCCTCATCATATTTGAATGGGAGATGTAATGTAGAAATAGAATCAGATTTATTGATGAATATAGAGGTGTCACATAATAACTTGAAAATTGAATAATTCCCAATAAAATTGAACGAATCGACTTTATTATTTTCATCAGTAATATTATCTATATTCAGTTTGCAAAGTACCGCGTATTCAGTAATAAAACCCTGAAATATCTGTTTGCTATACCTATTGGCTTTGTAGCAATTTTCTGCAATAAATACAGCATCCTTAAAAGAAGAATTATTCTTAAGGCAAGAATCTAGCAGGTCATATGATTGTTCATAGTTTTTTCGGATTGATGTATTATTATTCGTTTGAGCATAAGCACAAAAAAAAGTATTAAATACTGAGGTATATAAAATTAAAATGATTTGTTTCTTACTGATCATAAGGCGTTTCTAATTTACAAATCACCGTGTCATAGGGCTTTTCCCAAAAAACAACTGTATCTGGAACATTTTTATCTTTGGCATTTTTAACTACTCCTTTAAGCAAAGAATTAATCCTTCTTTCGATTCTACTATAATCTTCTTTGGTTAAATTTTCTCCTTTTGTTATCCAATTCATGGATTTATTTGGATTATACACCTCAGCAAGCTTAAACAGCCCGTTCGAAGAAAGGTGGTATGCTTCAAATGGACTATCAACAAAGTAAGCTATTTTATTCATGTATGAGGAGTATTGCAAATCTCCTCCATTAATTAAAAAAGAATATCTTTTAGAGGTGTCAATTTTATAATTAATGCTGTCAAGATAGTTATAAACTAATTCATCATTTACATTAGTAGTGATTTTTAAATCCATAAGAGAAACTCTATTACCTGCCTTGTATAAATTATTGCAAGCGAAAAAAAATATTACCAATATAACAATTGGTATGCTCGTTCTGTAAATTGCTTTCATTCTACTATTTATTCAGATGGTACTTTAGGTGTAAAATTATGATCTTTATCTTCGTCCCACATTCCCGTTTTTCTTCTCCAATTTCCATCTATATCTTTTTCCATATATTTCTCCAAAAATAAATTGTAGTTGTATTGAGTATCAGGTTTTAAAAAAGATCCATTTTTTGTAGTACGGGCTTCATTTGAATAATTTTGCAACATCCAGTAGGATATGTTCACCTTTTTATCAGCTACCACATTTCTGAACAGTGATGCACCTCTCCATGCGGCTTTTCTTTCACCAGTAGTAACAGCCTGGCCATTATAAGGATCACTACTTCCAGTTTTATATTTCTCCCTGAAATCATTCCAGCCATTTAATGCTGCTTCATCTACCGGAGTTGTTCCCCAATCATTAAATAAGGAATTGCCTCCAACTGCATTCAATTTATCATAAGCATCATCATGTTGTTTTGCCAAAAAATCGACCTGATCTACTGCTGGCAAATCATAGTCATAGTTCTTGCTACTTCCCAACCCATCAAAGTTTGGTTTAAATAGACCAGTTGCACCCATATAATTGCCATATTCAAGACTTACTCCAAATGAACTTGCATTCCGGGCAACAAAATATGCGTCTTGCCCAATATCTTTGCCTCCACTTTGAAATTTAATAATATATTGAACACCTTGCCCTAAACTGCCATGCGCATTATGTTGATTCGCATTATACCAGACATAGCTGGCATTGCTCAGGTTACCTATTTTAGGATCAGTTTTGTCCAAGTTGAAAACAAAGGTATACGTTACATATTCCATACCGTCAAGATCAATACCATCAATGGGTCTATTACTTGCATATTGATACGGGCTTAACATTGAAAAACTCCCTGTAAGAGGATCTGTACTTAAAAACCTACTGCTAGTAGAATTATCCGGTCTCCTTCGGATCTCGGTATTTTCATCCATTAAATGGACGACCTGCATTGTATTGATATTTATTAATGCGGTACCGATCTTTTGGATACTGTCTTCATCAAATAATTCCTTATACTTACCACTTGTCAAGGTTACAATACTTGCTTTCTTACCAATCTTTTTATATGGATTTTTATTTTGAGCAATTGATGATATAGAAAGTAAAAGTAGGAGAATGAAAATTAAATTCAAAGGCCTTAGGTTATGCATCTTTATTTATTGAAAAGTGAAAATTTATTTTTGAGGCTTGTTGGTTAAACTATTCTGAACCATCTGAAGTTTTTTAATTTCTATATTCATTTTTTCTTGTTCATATTTCTCATGTTCCTTTGTTTTTTCATCTTTTAAAGATTCCTGCCACTTATTGTAGGCTTCAGGAGGCATTTCCTGAAACCCTGTTACTGTAATTGCCTGTTGCGTTACTTTGGCATTATTATAAGCTAATTGTAAGTCAGGAAACTTATAAAAGTCCTTAATTGAAGGGTATCCTTTTGAGCAAGCTAATTTTTCAAATGTGGTAATATAATAATTAGCACGTACCATTAGTGCTGTTAGATTTACCGAATCCTCTTTCAAAATCTTATTTATCAGCAGTTGAGAGAAGCTATCGTAATTTACCTTCAATTTCTCCTGGTAACATAAAAGCAAATCAGCTAAACATTGCGCATATAATTTTCTATTTGAGAGTGTATCAAGATAGGTTTTGTTTTTATAAGCAGTAGAGTTCACGTATGTTGATTGCATTAGCCAAGAGGTTGAAACAAGATGGGCATTAGTTGTTTCATAATTATATCGTTTGCCAGATTCATCAAAGAATTGTATAAAGGAATGATTAGGAGATAGCGAGAGATATGCCTTCGCTCCTAAATGTTCTGAAATGCATAAATATAATAATGGTAAAGAATGACATTGCCCCTTGTTAGTTAATAGTAATTTGGTGACAAACATTTTTGTCCAATCATTTTCTCCCATTGGGTCTTCAAAGTCATACCTGATTTTATCTAAAGTATAATACTTGTTATGCAAAGGATCCTTAATATCATTCAATTGGCCAAATAACTTTTGTATAGCATAATGGAGCGCTAAGTTGCTTTTCTCATTCAATCCTTCCTGCTTTAATATAAACTTTACCAATTGTGCTTTTTGTTCAATCACTTTTTCAAATTCAGAATAACTATAGGATTGACTGTAATATGGCATTTCAGAAAGATATACTGCCTTGGTAATAGAAAAGCTATCGGGATTTATTTGCAAAAATTGTTGAAAGCTTTTATTAAAATAACTTAACGCATCCGATCTATTGTCTGGATCAACGGAATTCGCACCATACATCGCCTTCACATTTTCTTCGTTTACTTGATTAATCTTTGGCGATAAGGCATATTTACTTTCTATTTTCCTTTCTTCCTCCTCTTTATTTTGGATCAGATTATTTGTGCTTTCAGATAGTTTATTAGATGTAGATTTGTTTGTAACAATCGGCTCGAAAGATTGAAATTTAGGGGTAGAAATTTGAGAAAAGCAAAATAGTGATTTTATCAAAAAAGCAGAGAAGATGGGTATGTGTCTTATTCCAACTAGTAGTTTCATGGGCGTCTTAAATCAATGGGTATGTGAAAATCACTTAAAAATACTAAATTTACCAATATCTATAATAAATAAATTTTGCAATTGTAAATTAGTAATGGTTTATCTATTTAAAGGGATTTTTACCGTTAATTTTCCATCAATAACCCGTCCGTATAATTTAATTCTTCTGAATAAAGCAGATTACAGTTGCTTTCCAAAGCCTCAGTAGTGATCATACTATCGTAGAAGGTAAAGCCATAGCAATCTGCTATTTGGCACGTCTGCAAAACAGTATCTTCTGTATTGGTGTGAAGGTTGTTATTTTGCAGCATTCCTTTATCTGACAGGACAACAGATGACTGTACAGAGAAGGACATTGGTCGTGAATGATATACTGCCAATGCGGGATGAGTATAGTGCATTTATTGAAAAATTGCTCAATGAAAAGGGCTATTAGGCATCAGCAGGATTTATTTTCAATACCGAATTAGTTCAGGGCTTTTACCTAAAGGCTACCGGCCTCCCTCTTCAATACTTAAATTCAATGAATCTCAGACAATCCTTTTCCCACTCACATACCTATTCCCCTCCACTATAAACCTATACGGCAGCAACGCATCCGCCCCCGCATAATCGACTCCTATGCGGGGCGTCGCTACCACCTTCTCAGGCACATACCCATCCTCCGCCAGATAAAAATCCTTCGAGAACAAATTATATCCCGTATGTATTTTATCAATCCCCAAAGCCTTACTCACATTCCCGGGCCCCCTTGTCAGTGTAAAATCGGCCTTCGCCTTCCCTGTTCGTTTCAACATTTCCGGGATGCCCTCCAGCGGCTCCGCCCCTCTGATCAACACCGCCTCCGGAATCTCCGCCTCATTCGTCACTATATTAAATAAGAAGTGGATCCCATAACACAGATATACATACGCCTTGCCCGCCGCCCCAAACATTACCTCTGTACGTTGGGTACGACGCCCACCATAAGCATGACTCGCCTTGTCTACCACTCCCCTATATGCCTCCGTCTCCACAATCCGCGCGGTCGTCAGGACCCCATCAAACCGGGTTACTATGATCTTTCCCAGTAGCTCCTTTGCTATCGTCAATACCTCAGGCCGGTTGTAAAATTCCGCAGTCAGTTTTTTCATAACTATGAATGTAAATAAAAAATCGCCTTCACCAAAAGGAAGGCGACCAATAACAGATATACACCCGGTGCAATTTATGCAAGTATCAAACCAAATGAATAATATCTTCTTCACTAATCGCTATAAATAAAAATACATCTCTTCGTTGTACACTATTCAAAAAATACTATTTTGCAATCCTTTCCCATTACTTACTATGCTACATCAACCGATCACCCGTAAGCTTAACGGGCTTGACCATCTTCGCGCATTTGCCATCACTTTCGTATTCCTTTTCCATTACAACCTATTTGGCCACCCAAACTGGATTTATACAGTCGGTAGCTTCGGCTGGACAGGCGTAGACCTCTTCTTCGTACTTAGTGGCTTCCTCATCGCCGGCCAACTATTCAGTGAAGATCCGATCTCTTTAAAGACCTTCTATACCAAAAGGGTCTTCCGCATCTTCCCCGCCTACTTCCTCATTGTAGCACTGTACTTCCTTTTTCCGTACCTACGGGAGCGTGATACCCTCCCTCCATTATGGAAATTCCTCACCTTCACCCAAAACATTGGCCTCGACCTGAAAAACACCGGCGCCTTCTCACATGCCTGGTCCCTCTGTATCGAAGAGCAATTCTACCTTCTCTTACCTATATTGATCATCTTTTTCAGAACCTACCGATTGACGCAAATCGCACCCTGGTTCATCGCCTCCCTATTCCTCGCTGGTTTTGGCGTTCGCTATTACTGCTGGAACCATTTCTATTTACCCGCTACCACCGATAACTGGATGGTGTGGTACAAATGGATATACTACCCTACCTTCTGCCGGCTGGATGGCTTGCTTGTAGGTATTAGTCTCGCCGCCATAAAAGAAAAGCTATATAAATATAGTACCCCGCTCCTGATAGCAGGACTACTCATACTAGCAGGCGCCTACATCCTGTGTGACAACGAAGACCTGTTTAATGAATCCATTTATGGGTTCCCCCTGATTGCCATTGGCTATGGTTGTGTTGTAGCTGCTGCCGCCAGCCCTGAATGCTTCTTATACAGACAGGGTAGTTGGATCACCCGCTCGCTGGCAGCGCTGAGTTATGCGCTGTACCTGAGCCATAAGATAGTCATTCATGTGACCCAGAAGATCGTCTCGCAATGGGGTATAGATAAGAAGAGTACAATGATGTTTGTAATTTGTACGATCACCTGCCTCACGGCAGCATCGCTGCTCAGGTTCCTGGTTGAAAAACCATTTTTGAGATGGAGAGATAAAATTCTTGCAAAATGACCCGGTACCTTATTTTCCTATTTTTAATTTGGGGGTGCACGCAAAAAAAACAAATACCCAAGTACGAGCAACCTCAAACAAAACCTACTGCTGTAAAATATATAAAGGTAAATAGCCTGCAGACTATTGGAGACTTTGATGGCGATGGGCGAAAAGATACCGTGCGGTCACACCTGCTTAACAATACTACCCAACATGAACAAGACAGTGTGCCGGCTTTTGATGATACTGTGGACTACGATTCACTGGTTCACTACTATAATGATATAACAGCCTTTCTCCTACTATCCAGTCATCCAAAAGATACGCTGTTCATCGGCCTGGGTTCCGGACCATACTGCCTGTTCAGTATTGATAGTACCGCTATTGTCTATTGCGAAGATGTACCTGATTACAGTAACCTGAATCATTTTGAAATACGTAATTACCGATACGGTAAATGGCAGCAACTTGGTCACGTTCGGATCAGGGAATCTGCATTCTTTACAAATTCGGGAACAATTCCCAAACCATTCACCGACATCCCCGGCTACCTTGAAAAACACAATGGAAAATGGGTGTACAGAGACCTATGGTCAGCAGATACTTCGGATGCGTGGTTCCCACTTAAACTCAAACCAATGTAAGGCCCAAAAAAGAAATAAGCACCTACCGTCAATAGAAGAAAACCAGCCTGCACCTTAGAAAATAAGCTTAGCTAAAGAGTTTACACGCCATCCACCAATGCCTCTAAAAAAGAAATAAGCGCCTGCTGCTCCCCCTTATCCAGCCCTAATGTATCAGAAGACAACGTCTGATGCATCACCGGTGTCACGCCTCCCTGATTGTAAAAGTCAATCACCTGCTGCATGGTACTAAAATTCCCATGATGCATAAAAGGCGCCGTAGCAGCCGCATTCCTCACTGTAGGCGTCTTAAAAGCGCCTTCATAAAAGGTAATGGGAAACACCGCTATCCTACCCCTGTCCGTATCTGCCACCGGATGTTGCAGATCACTGTATAGGGGTACTCCTAATATTTCAAATTCCGTTCTGTTAAATAACGGAGGCGTCAACCCATTGAACAACGGTGCAAAATGACAACTCCCACAACGAGCCTTGCCCATAAAAATATTAAACCCATGCTTCTGCTGACTGGTCATCGCCGTTCTATCTCCCTCTATATAATGATCAAAAGGAGAATTAAACGGGGTCAATGTACGGATATAAGCCGCCAGCGCACGGATGACCTTCGCCTTCGGCATTTGCATACGCGCCACAATACTATCATCCGTTCCCCCCATCTCGGTCGGACTATGCAATACCACATCTATCTGCTCTTCCAGGCTCTTTGCGCGGCCATCCCAGAACTGTGCATACTGATAGGTTGCATATAATAATGAAGGCGTATTCCTTGGTAAAAAACCTCCTGACAAAGACGCATTCTGCGGCATCCCATCTGTAAAATGCTTTTCCGGTAAATGACAGGTGGCACAACTGCGCTGCCTATTTCCAGATAGTTTTTTCTCGAAAAACAACCGACGACCTAAAGCTGTATCATACCCAATCTTTGGCGCACTGTTATCTGCGTTACGTATTACATCCCCCCTGCCATCTACTGTAATATCCGCTCCCTGTGTAAAGGTTTCTTTCTTAAATGCATCCCGCGCACCATAAATCGCTGTAGTATTCAGCGCTCTTACCGTATGCGTCGCTTCTACGTTTGAAAGCATAAGTTGTACCGGCATGGCATAATCTGTAATAAACGTGAGACGATCAAAACTGTTGAAATCAGGATGGTCATGCAAATAATCAAACGCAGCTGACATCGCGGAGCGAATACTATCTACTCCCACCACATGTCGCAATGCATCCATCGCCGCCGCAGCCTCCGGCACCCCACATTGTAAGGAAGGCGCATCATACCCCGTTATATACAAACTCTGTATCCGGATCAATTCTAACTGGATACTCTCCATCACCTGCGCATCCGTGGCCTTAAAGTTATATAACAAAGCAGGCAGACCTGCCGCTGTTTCTGCGACGATGTCTGCCTGCTGCATCAGTTCTTCTTTCGATGCATGACTGTATAATAACGCTTCTATTTGTTGCAATCCTACCGGCTCTTCATATTCTATATAAGGTTCTTCTACCTCATACTTCGCCGGCGTATTGAACACATACGCTTCGCTCACAAAGAAGTATTCAAGGAAAAATGAAATGCGTTTATAAGCAATCCTGCATTCCTTCAATGCTTCTTTCGCCTGCTCCACAGTAACCGGATCTTTCACATCATACTTTTCAATAGCAGCTTTCAAAGCGCTTGCTTTTGATGCAAATACGACCTGCTGCTCTTTGAAATACCGGATCGCCTGCTCCGGGTACCCTTTTGGTGTTTCACCGACTATCCCCAGACACAACAACAAACACAAACCGGTGAGCACCCTTATTCTTTTCATCGCGCTGTAATTGTAAAGGTATCTTTTACACAACCTTCCTTATCTTCTACAGTATAAGTGTTCGTTCCTTTTGCCACCTTGATCGTTATTGACTTAGTCTCCTGCCCCTTCTCACTCCACTTATAATTACCCACAAATGAAGCCGTCAGTGTCAATGACTGTCCCGCTTTGGCTTTGATCTCATTGTGCTTATTCACTTCTTTCATCATCGTGAAATGATCACGGATCACGCCGTCTGCACAAATCCATTTCAGATCCAGCCGATTGTTTTCAATTTCTAACAAGGATGCCCCACCATTCGTATCATTCGCATACTGCATCGCCTTGTGTGGATAGGTCTTTTGTCTGCCACCCAGTTTACCTGCTGAACCACTCACCACATACACCGTTCCTGCATTCAGTGAATCTTTTACATAAGGACAGCTATTCTCACTACCATCATACAGCCCTGAAGAATGACTCAGGTTATGTACCGCAGGATCAAATGAATCCATCATTCCATAATGTCCTTTCATGAGGCGGGAACGCTCGTAATCATGGCTATGTCCGCAAAGGATGAGGTCTACACCATTCCGCTCAAGTATACGGATAAAGTTTTCACGGATACTGATCAGCTCATCTGCTTCATCAGAGTTGTGAGATCCCATCGTATAAGGAGGGTGGTGCCAGTAAGCAATCACCCACTGTCTATTCTTATTCGCTTCCAGGTCACGCTTTACCCATTGTACCTGCGGACCCAGTGTATCGTACAGACGATATTGATCTGCTTCCTTACCATAGCTATCCAATGAAATAAAGTGTACATTTCCGATATCAAATGAGAAGAACGCCTGTGTGTGAGAAGGTACACCACCATCTTCTGCTTCTGTCGGCATAGAGAAGTTCTGATAATACGCGGTCTTGTGCGTACGCATCGCTACTTCTACCGCACCGGGAAAATCATGGTCATTGTAATCATGGTTACCCGGTGTAGGATACAAGGGATGCTGTTTTAACAGATCATCTTTATATACATTAAAAAACTTTGTCTGAAACTCCTGGTCGGTACCACTGCCATATGCATTATCACCTAAGAGTATCCACGCATCCATATAGTTATTACCCAGGTAATTGAGTACGGATTGTTTTACATTACGCTGGTTGGCGGAGTTATTGCCACAATCTCCAAATGCACCGATCCTGATCAGGTCTTTGCTACCCACAGCCGGCAGGGTGTAGAAGTAGTTGTTCGCATCGCCCTGCAATGTATCGGCAAATGTACCTACTGTATAATAGTAACGGGTATGAGGTTGTAAACCTGAAATACGCACGATGTGTTCTGTCGTAATTGTAGAATCGTCTTTTAAGAGATCCCATTTGTTCACTGTCGTACCAAAGCGCACACGGCTACGTGTGGCTACATTTGTACGCCAGCGGATCGTCATAGCGGTGGGGGATCCTACCTGTAAGTAGGGGCCACGGATCACTGTAATCGGGTCTTCATCTCCATCACTGATCTGGGCACGCACATTTAAAAACGCACCAAATAATAAACAAAGCAACAGCCATCCCTTCATTTGCATTTTTTTCTGCGAGGTAATCATAATTCTGTTTAATTCTAGTAATTACTATATGATCTTTACGTTATTTTTATCTATGCAATCCCTTCCTCCGTAAATACCCCAGCAACTCCTCCGGCCTATCCGTCTGAATCACATTCACCTGCTTCTTCTGCAACAGCGAATCAAACCCCTTCTCCCCTAAATCATCATAATCCCCCAGTGCATTCATCCACACTCTCATATTCGCTTTCCGCACGACCTGCATTAAACTATCCGTATAAAAATCATCATCTCCATGCAGGATAGCATAACGTCCCTGTTTTACCACCGCCATAGTCTCTTCCGCATTATGCACCCTTGGCATCACCGGTATATTCGGATCTATTGCTCTTACAAGATCCGCATCTTTATAATCATATACAAAAAACAACACCTGTTTTTCCATTCCCATGTCGCGTACCAATTTACAGGTCGATACCATCGCACTACGTGTATCTGCTTTAAAATCGATATCGATCATGATCTTTCCTCTCGCCATTTCCAACGCATTCTGAAAAGAAGGAATTCGTTCTGAGGTAATGACGCCCTCTCTTTCTAAATGTACACCCTGTAATTCAGAAAAAGTAAGATCGGTTACATTTCCATGTCCATCCGTCTTTTTCTCAATACTCTTATCGTGCATTAACACAAGTACCCCATCCTTTGTTTCCCGAACATCTAATTCAATAATGTCAATACCTTTATCTATCGCTCGCTGGATAGCCGGCAGAGAATTTTCAGGATACTCCTCATGATCGGCACGATGGGCCGCGACCAATACATATTCATGGTGGTGATAGAAATCCTTTATAATATTATCTACAGGCGCCATAAACAGCAGTAAAAATAATAGCTTATTCATTATCTGTCCCCATTTTGTTTAAGGTAATTGATCAATGCCCCCGGGTGATCGGTTTGTAAACCCTGTACAGGTGTATCCAACGCCTTTTGCCAGCGAAGAGGATCTTCATCCTTTGCCTGCACATCCAGCCATATGGCTACATTCCGTTTTTTGCAAACTGCCAGCATTTCAGGGGTATATTGTCCAATGCTGCCATCGATCGCTGACACCGGGTATTCGTCAAAAAACGCATTCAGATCCTTCACTTCATCAGGCACACTCGTCATCAGTGGCATATCTGGCGCCACTTTGTGCCAATCCTTCAATTGCTCAAATGTATTGCAGAATACAACGATGTGCTTTTGCATACCCGCTTTCTTAATCAATGGATATACTATAGCCGGATCGGCATCTTTAAAGTCAAGGTAGATGTTTACCTTTTTCTTACAAAGACTCAATACCTGTTCAAAGGAAGGCACTTTGTCAGATAGCGCAGACAGCTCCCCATGACTAATATATAATCTCCCATCCTTGAACGTCCTCAAATCTACCTCTACATAATCCACTCCATCTTCTATTGCACGTGTATATGCTGCCAGTGTGTTCTCCGGTAAAACAGTGTGATCGCCTCTATGGGCGATCACTACATGTTTATGCTTTACGACAGGCAGCAATGCAATCAATAGTATTGAAAAAAATTGCATAGCTAATTATTTATCATTTTAAATACCACATCTTCGTTGTCAGTACATCCGCACCCTGTCTTGCTACCGCAGCATTATACTGATCCAGGTTATAAGACTGCTCTGTAGTAGGATACTTATACCGGGAAGGGATCTCAGATATAGCAGCCAGTGGTCCGGTCACAAATACGGGATACCCTGTTCTTCTATGATCGAACCAACCCTCTGGTCCTTTCAGGAAATTCGCAATCCACTTCTGTGTGATCAGCTGTACCAATGTACCATTGTATTGTACAGAGGCCTGTGCCAGGTAAGTTGCCTTATCAGTAGCAGATACCCCGTATGCATCCAGCGATGCGCTGATACCTTTATTATATAAAGAAGAAGCTGTTTCACCACTCACCGTTACTTTGCCACTCTGTACTACTTCCGCCAGTATAAAACATTGCTCTGCATAGGTCATCATACTTGCATTCAGCAAATCATCCTGGTTAGCGTAGAAGATAGCTGCCATCTTGGAAATATGCGTCTCACCACCATTATAATCATAAGGAGAAGAAATCGCATTTGGTACACCTACATACAGGTTTGAATCTACTGTATACCCTGTTGTACTTGATACAGGCGCTACCCAGATCGGTAGCCTTGGATCATTCAGACGCAGCAGTGTATCTACGATCTCCTTACTAGGTTTGTATTTATCGATCTCAGTCGTCTTGCTGTTCAGGTTACCACCCGGCCATGCATCAGATGCATTGACACCTAAATATCTCAGTGCGGCATCGTCGCTATTGCTGTCGAACAAAGGATATTTGGAAGGATTGTCTACTATATTCTGCATTTCAGTATATGCACTTGCTGACTTGTTCGACATACGCAGCAGTAAACGCAGGTGAAGTGCATTTGCAAATTTGCGCCAGTTCAGTGCAACACCGCCATACAGGATATCGTAGTCTGCATCGATGCTCAGCGTTGTCGCCGCCAGCGTATCATTTGCAGCGGTAAGTGTGGCCAGCAGCGAAGGATAGATATCCTCCTGCTGATCGTATTTGGGATGTACTATACTACTGTCTTTAGATAGTAAGGCCTCACTATAAGGTATGTCTCCATATAGGTCTGTAATATAAGCGAAGTTGAAAACCCTGATGATGTCTGACACGGCTGTGTATTGCAACATATCATTGCCGGCTGCCAGATCATGGAAGGTTTTGTTGTATGTCAGCGCACCGTAATACCCGTCCCAGCTATTGCCAGACCAGCCAAACAGGTCATCACCTTCGTTACGTACTTTGGTGATGTAACGGCCTGCTTCTGCAGGCTGGTCGAGAAATGCCTCGCTCTGATAGGGATATGCCGTCTTTACCAGTGCCGTTGAAAGCAGGTATTGCGGATTCACAGTTGTCGCCGTATTTGGATCTGTGTTGATTTCCTCAAAGTTCTTTGTACATGCACTTAACAGGAACAGCACTCCAATGGCATATATCTTTTTCATATAGTTGTCGTATGAATATTAAAAATTAAGACCCAGTTTCACACCATAAGAACGTGTATATGGCAGTGACCAGCTGGATGTACCAGGGGTGATGCTACCGCTCTTGATCGTCATCGCAGTTTCAGGATCATATCCGCTACCAGCGGCTGTCCAGCTAAACAGGTTGCGTGCTATCAGTGATACACTCAGGTTAGAGATCGGCAGTCTGCCAGTCTGCTCTTTGCTGAACAGGTATGTCAGGCTCACTTCGCGCAGCTTTACATATGTAGCGCTGAAGGTATTGCGGGCGTGCATCTTCCAATAGTAGTCACCGTAGAAACTTTCAGGATCTGTAACGTTGGTATTCTTAACATAGTTACCATTGCCATCTGAGATATAACCGTCTTCGATCATACCATCTGTACGGTCGGTTGTACCATCGTTCCAGCTCAGACCACCATGCTCTGTATCACGGCCTTTCAGTGTATTTTTAGTACGACCGTCAGACAACAGGTTCATGAACATATAAGAGAAGAACTGGCCACCCTGGCGGTAATCGATCAGGGTATTCAGTGTAAAGTGACCGTAGGTAAAGGTGTTGGTGATACCCAGTGAGAAATCAGGATTGTAGTTACCGATCTTCACGAGGCCAGTTGCATACTGGCTATGACCGGTTTCGTCCAGCAGTTCCTTGCCTTTGTTAGGACCATCAGGAACGGTTGTCCAGGTGAAGCCGTACATATTGCCGAGTGACTGACCTTCACGTACCTGGTACTGCATACCTTCTGCAGACCCTTGCAGGTAAGAAGTAATACCATCAGCCAGTGCGATCACTTTGTTCCTGTTGCGGGTAAAGTTTGCACCGATATCCCAGATGAATTTACCAGAGATCGGCGTACCGTGTACAGCTACTTCCCAGCCTCTGTTACGGATTTCACCGGCGTTGATGATGCGTGCGCTATAACCGCTGGCCATGGTAGTCGGGATCTGAATGATCTGGTTACGGCTATCGGTGGTATACCACGTAGCTTCTACCGCTAACCTGTTGTTGAAGAATTTCAGATCCGTACCAATCTCATAAGAGGTAGCGATTTCAGGTTTCAGGTTGTTGTTCTTCAGTGTAGTGCTGAAGGTCGCCATCTTCACATCACCCCAGTCAGGAGAGCTGAAGGTAAAGCTGTTGTACAGGCTGTAAGGATCAGTATCCTTACCTACCTTAGACCAGTTCAATCTCAATTTGGCATAAGACAGCGCACCGTGTTCGATCTTCAACATATCAGACAACACTAAGCTCAATGAGGCAGAGGGATAAAAGTAGGAGTTGTGATTAGTAGGCAGCGCGCTGGACCAGTCATTTCTGGCACTCAGATCCAGGAATGCATAACTCTTGTAAGACAGTTCACCCATTGCATACAAACTGTTGATGCGTTTGGTTGCCTTGTAAGAAGAGTTGGTAACAGTACCTGCAGCAGCATTGGAGATGTTGTATACACCCGGCATTACCAGCTTACTGGCAGCCTGTGACTGCGTGTTAGAATGCTGGTCCATGCGGTTAGCACCTACGCTTACGAAAAATGCAAAATCGTGTTGAAGACTTTTCTTATAGGTCAGCAGGAAGTCTGTATTCTGCTCACTACCGAAGAGGTCACCGATATAATAGGCACCATAAGGGTTCTGCACAGCACTTACTGCACGCTTGCTTTCGTCGGTTTCAGTATACCAGTCGAGACCTGTACGACCCATTAATGTTAAGCCCTTAGCCAGTTCCATGGTCAACTGCACATTGCCTGTTACGTGATGACGATTGTAGGCATTGGTCAGTTGATAAGCTACGAAGTAAGGGTTATCTGTACTACCCTGATCCTGTGACCATTGTTGCAGGCCTTCTTCACCACTCTGCCAGTAATTTTTCAGCAGTTTGGAGTTGATGTTCGCCGGCATGGTATACAGGATATAACTGGAGCTACCCCTGTTGAAAGTAGGACGGTTATTACTGGTATTATTTGTATAAGCAATATTGGTAGTCACCTTAATTTTAGGATTCAGATCATACCCTGCGGCGAGGTTGATGTTGTTGCGCTGCAGACCTGTATTAGGCGTGATACCTTTATTTTGCAAATTTGTATAAGAGAGGCGGAAGTTGCTACCAGTGATGGCTACGTTGCTGGTATAGGTAGAACCAGTTTCATAGAAATCTTTCACCCTGTTAGGATAAGCGATCCAGTCGGTCGCTACCTTGTCGCCGTTGGCATCGGTAGGGCTGTTCCATTGAATATATTTGGCGCCGGTGTTGAGTTTAGGACCCCATGAAGCAGTAGACAAGGTATTGGATGGATCTACAGAACCCGTGGCATCACCTGCACCATATTCACTCTGGAAGTCAGGGAACTGCCAGGCTTTGTCATAGATCGCGCTGAAGTTTGCGCTTACGTTCAGTCCTTTTTTGTTTTTACCATTACCGCTTTTGGTAGTAATGAGGATCACGCCGTTAGCAGCACGGCTACCGTACAAAGCCGCAGCACTGGCGCCTTTGAGCACGGTAACGGTGGCGATATCGTCCGGACTTACATCGGAGATAGGGCTACCGTAGTCAACAGTCACCTGGCCTACAGGAACGGTTGGGCTTCTGTTAGCCGAAGCGACAGGTACCCCATCCACAACGAACAAAGGCTGGTTATTATTAGCGATAGAGCTGGCGCCACGGATGGTGATCAGCACAGAACCACCCGGATCAGAGCTGGCAGAGCGGATGTCCACACCTGCAACTTTGCCGGAGAGGCTGTTTACAATGTTCACATCTTTTACAGTGCTTACTTTAGAACCGTCGAGAGTAGCGATAGAATAACCCAGTGCTTTCTCTTCACGTTTGATACCTAATGCAGTCACCACCACGGCAGAGAGGTCCTTTACATCCGGCATGAGCTGGATGTTCAGCATAGCAGAAGTACCCGCTTTAACAGTCTTTTTGGTAAAGCCGACAGCGTGCACCAATAAAGTGGTCGCACCATTTACTTCGATGGTATAGCGACCCTGATCATCAGCGATCACAGATTTGTTGGTGGCCTGATCGGTGATGATAGCACCGGGTACAGGTTCACCTTTATCGTTGGTGATGGTACCGTTGATGATTTTGTGATCATCGTTATTGGCATTGTGATCATTGCCGGAGATGGTGATCGCGTTAGCGGTGGTCATACGCTGGATCGCGTAGTCTTTATGACCCAGTTCAACGATAGTGAGGCCCAGTGGTTGGAGGGCTTGTGCTACCTTGCTGGCATTGAAAGCCCCCTGTTGCGGGAACTGTTCAAGGTATACAAATTTGTTAGCGACGGTCGCGCTGTTGTAATTAAAATTCACGTGAAAGATGTCTTCCATTTTCTGGAGTGCTGTAATCAGCGAGACCTTTTCACTTACATAGTTATAAGCGATCGGAGCAGTGTGGGCCCTTACCTGCCAGACTTCCAGCAATAGGAGGACAGTCAGGACAACGTACCTGTTCAATTTGCGTTTCATATAAGATTATTGCGCTTTCTAGTTTACGAAGTAATAATAGCTTATTCGAATACAATAGTATGATTAGCCTGGACTATTAACTGGTCATTGTACACTGACCGAATAGCTGCCAGGAGAATGTCTGTATTGTCTAAGGGACATGAGCCGGAGAAGCGTTCCATTTGTAATTTGGTGCTTTTCCACCGGACGTGAAAACCGTAATTTTCTTCCAGTATGGCGGCAACTTTATATAGTGGTGTATTTTTAAAGATCAGACGGCCGTTCTTCCAGGATGTGAAGGTCTCTGGATTGATGCGGGTCATCATTTTGTTGGTCGCATCGAGGTGGATCATTTCACCGGGTGTGAGGTGTAGGGTACCTGCGTTTTTCGCCCATCCTGCACCGGTTACATTTACCTTGCCTGATTCCAGCAATACTTCAATCTGTTGTTTACGATTGTAGATGTTGAATGCGGTACCGAGAACAGCTACATCCAAGCCACCGGTATGTACTTTCAGGTCATGGTGTTCACCGCTGAAGTAAGCTTCCCCTTCGATCCATACTTCGTGCCCTTTGTATTTTAAAGTAGTGTTGGCATTTAGTAATACTTTGGAACCATCCGGCAGGTTTACTTCTTTCGTCATAGCGATACCGGTGTGAATGGTGGTGCTACGGTTATTGAATAATATACCTGTAGTAATAAGCAATAACAGTGATGCAGCGGCGGCTGTCCAGCGGTATAGCAGCATACGGCGTTGGCGGCCAAGTGCGGTATCGAATCTATCCTGCATTTCAAGCATATCTTCGGGAGAAGGTCCGTTTTCATTTTCTTTCAACAAAGAAAGTAAGGTGAAAGCGGTGTTCACATCATCATGACGATCCGGGTGGGCGGCGAGCCATTGTTCCCAATGTGCGCGGGCCTTTTCATCTGACTGATCGGCCCATGCTCTGAAAGAGGGATTGGTCATCAGATCCGCTACTGTATATTGTTCTTGATCCATTGTTATTAGTAAGAGGGAGGAAGTGAATCGAATACCCTCAGGAAATTTTAAGTTTTTTTTTTGATGATAGTTGTTTTATTTCTTGTGATGGTATCTTATATCTTATTCCTGACTGACTAGTACTAATAAGTGATAGAAAGTGATCTGGATACGTTAAGAAATTATGATCATTTTTTGTGATGGCATCTCGCTTCTAATACATGACTGATTGCTATTTATAAGAGGGAGAAAGTGATTCAAATACCCTCAGGAAATTTTAAGTTTTTTCCGGTTACAATTGTTATTTCCCATGATCACATATCGCTACTCATTCCTGACCAGTTGATATCAGTAAGAGGCTGGAAGTAATTTGAATACCCTAAGTAAATTTTATGTTTTTTTCGGTTACAGCAGTTCAGTGAGTTGTTTATTTTTCGTGATGGTATCACGCATTTCGTCCAGCGCTCTATAGATGAGGGTTCTGGCGTATTTCACTTCTTTCATAGACATGATTTCAGCAATACTTTCGTAACCGATATTTTCGAAGAAATACAAATAAATTGCTTCACGCTGACGGTTGCTCAGTCCATTAATAACGTGCTGTACCAACTGTTTGCGATTATGCAATTCCTGTTGTTGAATGATGGGATGATCGGCGGAGAGATCGAGGTAAAAGCCATAGCTTTCATCGTTGCCCAAATCCTCGGTGGATCTGGCTTTCTGCTGGCTGATAACACGCAGCAGTTTACGACGTACAGCGATCATGAGATAGCTCTTTAAATGCTGTACATTATTACGCCGGGAACGGCTGGTAAATAGCTCAATAAAAAAATCCTGTAATACATCTTTGATCAGGCCCTTGTCGCCGGTGAACCTGTTACAGTATTTGAATAATATAGGGAACCAATAAGCCCACACACTGTCGAATGCCCGCTTATCCCCTTTGCAAAACTGTTCCCAAAGTTGTATTTCATCGTTTTGTCCCACTGCCATACGACTTGAGTAGGTGCAAAGCTATTCTATAATGAGATGGGAGTATATTAACTTTTTGTTAACCGTTGTTAATCCGTACTTTTACGTTCAAACCCAACCATTTAACCTGGATGCCATCATTAAAGAATAATATTCTGTTGTACTTGTTATTGTTTGTGTCTATGCCTGCCATTGCCCAGAAGACAGGTAAAATCTATGGCCAACCCGCTGATACAGTAACGCGGCAAACGCTCAAAGATGCTTATATCACTATATTAAAAGGTACGAATGTACAGAAGTCGGTATTTTCCAATGCCAGTGGTGGGTTCAGTTGCGGAAATTTAGCGTGAAGGCTGTCACCACCTGATCTTCAGTCCTAATTCCTTCTTCATTGTCAGCAGTGCTTCTGCATTTCCTTTTGCATCATCTACCGGATGATGTGTATGCTTTGTTACCCGCAGATGTTTAAAGTTCTTAAACATATCCTTTTCCATTCCTTTGAAAAGGCTTCCTAAATTCTGCGAACTATGCCCAAATGGATTAGTCCCAATAAAGTGATGAAAATACCATGCAATGAACATACTATCAAAACCATTATTATCACTGATCAGGATAGGACGATCCTTTCCACAAACCGTTTCAATCCAGGTTTTGAATTCCGCCATCACAATTTTGGGTTCTTTAAAAGTCTTTGTTTCTTCTCTGCTAAAACCAGATACAGCGAGTGCTTCAGAAATATACTTTTCAGAAATAGGAGCTAACTGACCGTAAAAGGTCTGATCTAATTTTTCGTTTACGAGCACGGCACCAAATGAAATCATGGAAAAATCTCCGGGTATAGGGCCATCGCTCTCGATGTCTACCATAATGTAAGGCATGGGGTTATAATTTAATTTACTAAAATCTGCGCAAGATACGGCAAAATGTGTAAACTGACAAAAGATACGGGGAGGTATATTGCGATATGAGCAGGTATTTGAAGCATTTTCTCACTAAGCAGGCATACTTACATGGTAATATGACCAGATATTTGAAGCTATTTTCTATTAAGCAGGTATTCTTAAATAGGGATCTGACCAGGGATTTAACGCTATTTCTTTTTAAGCAGGCATTCTTAAATTGCAATATCCAACGATATCTGACACCTGTTCTGATCATCCTTTTCCCGCTGATTTCTTCTGTTGCTTTTGCACAGCATCCCGGAGCAGTCGTATTTTCTTCTGCAAAATTCAAAACAGGTGATGCTCCACTTTGGGCTTCTTCATCGTTTGATGATCGTTCATGGGGGACTATTGTTCCGGGTAAGGTTTGGCAGGAACAAGGCTATCCTGATTACCATGGATATGCGTGGTACCGGTTTCATGTTCGGTTACACAAGAGCGGGCAATGGCAAGATAGCTTACGGATATTTCTCGCACATGTGAATGATGTGGATGCTACCTATTTGAATGGTGTATTAATTGGTAAAACAGGTACTACGCCGGAGGATAAAGGTGGGTATGTAAGTAAATGGCCGAATGTGCGGTCGTATCACTTAGCGGCAGATCATCCGGCTATAAAATGGGATAAGGAGAATGTGATAGCGGTGAGGGTGTATGATGGCGGTGGCACCGGAGGGATATTTATGGGACAGCCTTTTGTAGATATGTTGGAGAAAGTGGATGGGATCAGTGTGAGTTTGGGTAATATTAAGAATAACTTTGGCCTGCGAATAGAAGGGACCTTTAGTTATTCAGTTTTAGATGAAGGCCGGGAGATTAAACATGCTTCTATTCCAACAAGTCTTGCTCCCCTTGAAGAGAAAACCTTTCCTGTTGATGCACCTCAGAAAGATGGCATTGTATTTAAATACACATTCAAAGAAACGGGCACTGGTCTGACCACACAAGGACAGATAATAGTCCCTTACATTCAAACACCCGCGCCAGGTGTATTCCCGAGAATCAATAATGCGTTGGTATCAGGTGCAAGGCCAGGCCATCCTATATTATTCCGTATCGCAGCTACAGGCGCCACACCTTTAACTTATAAAATAACAGGATTGCCATCCGGTCTTATACAGGAAGGAGCTATCATAAAAGGATCCATTGCTGCTGTTGGCCACTACCCTATTCAAATACTGGTGTCCAATTCCCATGGTACTACTTCAAAAACCATCCTGATAAAAGTCGATTCTCTTTTACAACTCACGCCTCCTATGGGGTGGAACAGCTGGAACTGCTGGGGCCTGAGCGTAAGCGAAGATAAAGTAAAAAGCTCTGCACAGGCGTTGATTGACAAAGGCCTCGCAGATCATGGCTGGTCTTATATCAACATTGACGACGGTTGGCAGGCAGCAGCACGCAATGCAGATGGGACTCTTTCACCCAATGAAAAATTTGGAGATATGAAAGGACTCGGTGACTGGCTACACAATCAAGGTTTAAAATTCGGTATCTACTCCTCCCCCGGCCCACTTACCTGTGGTGGTTTTCTGGGTTCATATCAACATGAATCAGCCGATGCAAATGTCTATAGTGCATGGGGAGTAGATTATCTAAAATATGACTGGTGTAGTTATGTGCAAACAGATACGTCATTAGCTGCTTATATCTATCCGTTCAAAGTGATGCAGCAGGCATTGGCGTCGCAAAAAAGGGATATTGTATACAATCTTTGTCAGTATGGGATGAAGCGGGTATGGGAATGGGCCCCATCCGTCAATGCCCAAAGCTGGCGTACGACAGAAGATATCGATGATACATGGGAGAGCCTATATAATATCGGGTTTAGTCAGGGGCCACTGGCACCGTATGCAGGCCCAGGTAAATGGAATGATCCGGATATGATGATCGTAGGTCAGGTGGGTTGGGGAGAAAGTCTGCATCCTTCCAGATTGACACCTGATGAGCAATATACGCATGTAAGTTTGTGGAGTTTGTTATCAGCACCGTTGTTGATTGGTTGCGATATTAGCAAACTGGATAGCTTTACGTTGAATTTATTGACGAATGATGAGGTGATTGCGATAGATCAGGATACATTAGGGAAGCAGGCGGTACGGGTGAAGGATAATATCTGGGTGAAGGAATTATCTGATGGTAGCAAGGCAATTGGAATATTTAATTTAGATACAGTATATCGTGATATCACCTTATCATTTAAAGAGGTAGGACTGCCATCAAAAGTATTATTACATAATGTATGGAGACAGCGTGATGAAAGATTTTGCACAGATAGCTTTCGTGCAAAAATACCACCGCATGGGGTAAAATTGCTAAAAGCCTTTCCTGTTATACAAAGTACAATTGAGGTTAAAAGTTTACGCTCTGAAGATACAATCCCGTCTACCTTACATGGCATCTTTTTTGAAGAAATCAGTCATGCAGGAGAAGGGGGATTATATGCTGAAATGATTCAGAACAGGGGATTTGAAGAGAGTCGGATACCAGCGGGGACTAAACTGGTAAATGGTATGCTGGAGGCGCCGCCAACAGAATGGAAAATGGAATGGCCTTATAAGAGTGACTGGCCGGCATGGTCGGTGAAAAGGGATAGTAATGACGACAAGGTTGTATCCGGGACTAATGCAAAATTAATTTCTCCCAATGTTTCTCTGACTATAGATCATCCTTTATCGGCTGCTACACCACACTCATTAAAACTACAAGCCCCTGCCACCTTAATCAATGAAGGCTTTTGGGGTATCGCTGTAAAAGCTGGTGAAAGCTATCAACTATCTTTCTATTTAAGAGGGTATAAAGGTACTGTCACAGCGGGTTTAACATCCCACGATCATATCATCGCTGCACATCAATTTGATATTGCTACTAATAATGACTGGCAAAAATACGAATGTGTACTTGTACCAGATAGTACGGCTGACAAAGCAAAATTCTTTTTAGACTTTGGCTCGAAAGGCACTGCATATGTAGACTTCGTTTCGCTATTTCCTATCAAAACTTTTCACAACAGACCTAACGGCTTACGCAATGACATTGCTACCTTCATCGACAGTCTGCATCCATCCTTTGTAAGATGGCCAGGTGGCTGCTTCGTAGAAGGCATTACCATTGAAAGCGCGCCCAACTGGAAAAACACGATTGGTAAATTAGAAAATCGCCCAGGTACATTTAGTCCGTGGGGATATTGGAGCAGCGATGGATTTGGATACCATGAATATTTGCAATTCTGTGAAGATATCCATGCAGATGCATTGTTTGTATTCAACGCAGGTACATCCTGCGAATACCGTAGCGGCACATCAGTACCAGATTCATTATTACAACCCTACATTCAGGATGCACTGGATGCAATAGAATATGCCATAGGGCCGGTTACATCCAAATGGGGAGCTGTAAGGGCTTCCAACGGGCACCCTGCTCCTTTTCCATTGAAATATGTAGAGGTAGGCAATGAACAACATGGCCCTGTCTATGCAAAGCGATATAATCGCTTTTATGATGCCATACATGCAAAGTATCCAAACATTACCATCCTGGCCAGCATGGGCATCGGTGATGTAAACAGGCATACCTTAGACAGTATGCAACATGTACAACGGGTAGATGAACATGCTTACAAAGATGCTTATTGGAGCATGCGGAATTTCGATCACTTTGATAAATACAAACGTGGCGACTGGGATATGTATGTAGGAGAATACGCCACCAATTCCGGCGTAGGCACAGGTAATATGCAGGCGGCAGTAAGTGATGCGATTTATGTACTCAGCATGGAGAAGAATGCAGACCTGGTAAAAATGTCATCCTATGCTCCTTTATTAGTAAATGAACACGATGTAGACTGGCCGGTTAATCTCATTCATTTTGATGCAGCGAATAGTTATGCGCGTATTTCTTATTATGCTATTAAATTACTCGCAGATAATAAAGCGGATTTCAATCTACCTACATCAGTTACTGTTTCTTCTGATAATGACGCCCCACTTTATTCAGGAGGTATTGGTGTAGGCACATGGGATACAGAAGCTGAATTCAAAGATATCAAAGTAAATGGTCAGGCATTTGATCTTTCAGAATGGTCATTTCCAAGAGGTGCCTGGAAAGTAACTGACTCTTCTATTGCGCAAACTGCGGAAGGCGCACAGCAACTGGCAGTATTAAAAAACCACTCTTTCGATCGTTACACATTAACACTGAAGGCACGCAAAACAGGTGGGGTCAATGCGTTCATGATCCCGTTTGCAGTATTGGATAGTAATACTTATTTACGGGCACATATTGGTTCATGGTGGAATAGTCATTGTGTATTTGAAAGTGTTACGAATGGGTATGACGTAGCGGGGATTTCAGATCAAAAGAAAATGAATCCTTTGGAAACCGGGCGTTGGTATGATGTAAAATTAGACGTGGGCAAGGATACGGTGAAGTGCTTTTTAAATGATACATTGATTATGCAATATATCCCGCCGCAGAAATTCTATAGTATAGCGGGGAAGGCGAAGAATGGGGATGTTATTGTAAAAGCGGTAAATGGGTATGGTTCATCAGTAATGGCGGATATTAAACTTGAAACAGCGGGGAAGCATGTTTTAGTAATTAGTTCCTTATCGGCTCCTGCGAATGCGGAGAATAGTATGGAAGCGCCGATGGAATATGTACCGGAGACAGTGGTGGGAGATTCTTTGCGAGTGTTATTAAAGCCGAATTCGGTGAATGTAATCAGGATATTACATTAGTCAAGACTGGTATTTTCATGTATTATAAGAAATCTTCCGCCACTCATTATTACCAGTATAATTTATATGGAATCAAAATAATTAAAGCCCCGCTGTTCGGCGAGGCTTTAATTATAATATATTATCCACCTTAATATACAGGCAAGCGTAAATACTTCCGCCTGCTACCTTAGCAACACTATTTAACCTTTAGTAACTCCACCGGCACAGGATTGTTCTTCATGAACTCCTTTGCCTTTTCAAACTGTTTAATAAAAAACGGGCTCTTCTGTGGATCGGCAAGAGCTATCTCCTTTTGAGGGGATAAAGATTCATTTTTCTCTTCTATTTTTTTGGAAAATTTAAATGCCATATTTTTCCTGTTTAAACAAATTTACAATTATTTTTTTATTGCCAGAAACGCTTCATAATTAATACCAGATTTGAATTCCTGCCAACAGTCGTCACTATAACCAAGAATTTTAAAATGAGTCTCTATTTCTTCCCTGTATGCATTAATACCCATCTGATAAAGCCTGGTTCTGGATGGAGTACTACCAACAGCATGAATAGCGATCTTTTCATAAGGCGCTGTAAATTCCATTACCGTACCCGCGACTGTAGCTAGTACCTTTAATCTGTCTTCATTGTTTGAAACAGTAAGATCATTATAAGATTCCTCCATCTCATTGTAATCTCCAAAGCCCAGATTGAAAAGAAGTGTTTCATCTGCTAGTGTTCCTAATAATTTATAAATCACCATCTTTTTTATAGCACCATTCGGGCCCCGACTTTCAAATTTAAATTGTGCGGAAACGTCGGCTTTTATATAAGGATATTTCTCTGTATTCATGGTACTACAAATGTAGGTTTACCGATAACAATTTCTTTGTTCACTTTCATTCATTTTCTGCCTTGTATCAACAGCTGCAAATAGAGAAATCAATTTGAGAAACCATTACACAAATTTTTCACCACACATCATTCCCTTCATATTTTATAAGGAATCATTATGAATAAAGCCCCGCCGAACAGCAGGGCTTTATTCATAATGATTCACCAAGCGTAAATTCTACAATCTGCCATCTTAACTAAGAACATGTTTAAATTTCTGAACGACTCATTTTAGAAGAATATTAATGAATGCTATCTTAATGAACGCAACAGATGATTCAGGTAGCCTCTCATGATCCTTATCTAGCCTACTGAAAAAAATCAGCCAGAAAAAAGATCGTTCGACCTGTCACCTACCTTTTTGTGGAATAACCCCCTTTACGGAAGGTAGTTTCCGGGTAATTTGCCACTCGATTATTTTTAAACATGTTCTAAGCCTTGCCAAATGGTGGGGCTTTATTTATAATATTTCAGCAGGTGTCAATTTTACAACCTGCTATCGTAAGTAAGTTATTCTACCTTTAGTAGCTCCACCGGCACAGGATTGTTCGTAATGAACTCCTTTGCCTTTTCATATTGTTTGATAAAAAAAGTAAGATATCTCACCAACAAACTTTGCTATAATTTTACCTAACTTTGAGGCACTTGTTTTCATACAAGCATTTATCATCATCTATCTATGGGTTAAAACTTTATACATAGGATGGTTAAGATTAAGGTCAAAAACTTCGGGCCGATAAAAGAAGGATTCAAAGACGAATGGATAGACCTTAAAAAGGCAACACTTTTTATTGGAGATCAGGGTACTGGTAAAAGTACGCTGGCCAAACTTATTTCTACATTTAAATGGATAGAAAAGGCGATTACCAGAGGTGATTATCCCAAAAGTTATTTTGAGCAAATGGATGCTTTCAGAAGCCGTTTGGAGTATCATAAAATCAGCCATTATCTTCCAGAATACGCTGATTTATTTGGTCAAACAAAGGAAATTGAACCAGAAATAGCATATCAGGGAGAAGCAGTAGATATAGTTTATACGCCCAGGCATCTTAAAATAACAGAAAAGGCTAAAGATAATTACCTTTTGCCCCAAATTATATATATACCTGCAGAGCGAAACTTTCTTAGTGCAATAAGCGATCCGAAAGCCATTCGCTTAGTTTCAGAGCCACTAATTGAAATGCTTTCCGAGCTTGAAAATGCAAAAAAGAATATAAATGACACACTAAGATTGCCTATTAATGGAATGTTGCTGAAGTATAGTTCGACCAGGGATGAGTTATTTTTGGTTGGAGATGGTTATCAGGATAATCTTTATCGTGCTTCAAGTGGCTTTCAATCTGTAGTTCCATTATATTTAGTAACGTGGTATCTCGCCAATATTGTTAAAGGTAACTTTAATTCAGCCAGGGAACCAATGAGTACAGATGAGTCTAAAAGGTTTAAAGATGCTGTTAGTGAAATATTGAGAAACCCCGACTTATCAGAAGAGTTGCGTCGTAAAGCGATATCAGCACTTTCTTTCCAGTTTACCAAAACAGCATTTATAAACATAGTAGAAGAACCTGAGCAAAATTTATTTCCTACTTCCCAATGGTCAATTATGGGAAGCCTATTAGAGTACTACAATCTAAGTAAAGGTAATGAACTAATCATCACTACTCATAGTCCTTATATTTTAAGTTATTTGACCCTGGCAGTAAAAGCATGGAGTGTATATCAAAAAATAGAAGATGCAGGAAAGGAAGAATTACTGGAAGAAATTGAAAATGTTGTACCATATAATTCGGCTTTGAATTCAGAAGACTTAGTCATCTACGAAATTGATAATAAGGGCGAAGTAATAAAACTTGATAATTATAAAGGCCTTCCATCAGATGAAAACTACCTGAATGAAATGCTGGAGAATTCAAACATTTTATTTTCTCAACTTTTAGATATTGAAGATAAATACCGATAGATTTTTTTAGCGCACACCACACACAATCAATTCAGGAGGAATTTGGGCTTTGTGATGATCCTGCTCCTGCTAAAAATCCATCCTATATTTTAGAGGTAGATAAATTTAAATGGATTGGTATTGTAAAAAATCCGGGTAGAATACAAACGGATTTTTATGGACTGGATCATGCTATACGAATTCCCTTACCATCTCCCAATGAACAATATATTGAGAGTTTGTGGGACGGCTTATTGGCGCATGACAACCAACTTTCTTTTGTCGAACTGAAAGAACGAATAAGTAAGACTAAATGGATCAGTAAATCAACAGATCAGATCATTAATTCGATCAGATTGTTTGCAGATAATCATAACATACATGATTACGATAAGATTACTGCAAGAATTTGCAATAAATTGAAACCTCAGTTAAATCGAAACTGTGCAAACTCTCTTCAGAAATTCCGGGATGAAATGCGAAAGTATAATCATAAACCAGAGGAGACCAAAGAGTTGATTGTACAGCAAGACATCAATATATAGCCTGCGCTTAATTCAGGATAATGCCTTACCTTTGCGGCATATACCTATGCATATTGACTCCACTCTTCAAATAGGCGCTTACCATTTACAACACTGCGAAGATTATTTATTCCATGATCACATCGGTACCGACAGATTGCTATGTGCAGTCATGGATGGATGCACGATGGGTACGGATAGTTATTTCATTTCTACTTTAGTAGGGAAATTGCTACGTAAGATTGTAAAAGAACGACATTATCTTGAGTTTTTTCAGCCATCACAATCGTCTTTGCGCTTACAATTAAAAAGTATTGTACAGCAATTATTTAATGAGTTAAAATTATTGAAGAATCAATTGCAATTGTCGAAAGAGGAAATGTTGACAACGATTATTATTTTGCTGGTGGAACCTGGCAATGGCGTAGGTTTGGTGGTTGGTGATGGTGTGGTGAGTATAGATGGTCAGGTGACTGAATATGAGCAGGATAATAAGCCGGATTATTTAGGTTATCATTTGCAGGAAGATTTTGATGGCTGGTATGGTAAGCAGGCGTTTTTATCAATTACTAACTGGCAGGATATCAGCATCTCCACAGATGGTATCAGTTCTTTTATGGCATTAGAAGGCGGAGAGACGGATCTGGATCCTGTTTCTTATTTATTATCTGATACCGGGTTGTTGGAGAAGAAATTGAAATACCTGGAACATGAGGCAGGATTGAGACCTACGGATGATCTGGCAATCATTAGAGTGCGCAATTCCCGTGATAGTTTACCAGTTGAATAGGTTTGGATAAAATCAGATCCGGCTAACTCCCTGATATGGTCTAGCCATTATCAAAGTGCGCAATTCTCGTGATAGTTTACCAGTTGAATAGGTTTGTTTTCAAATTCAAATCCTTTGTAAGCTGCCTGTATTTCATCCAATACCTGCTCTATTTCTTCGTGAATAGTAGTTGATACCAACCGCTTACGAAACTCCTGAAACGCTGGCAACCCTTTCAAATAAGTAGTCATGTGTTTCCGCATGGCAAATACCCCCATTTGCGGCCCTCTCCATTCGATAGATTTACTTAACTGAAGCTTGCAGGCGGCGATTCTTTCTGCGAGATTTGGACCGGGTAATAGCTCCCCTGTTTGAATATAGTGCTTTACCTCTCTGAAAATCCATGGATACCCGATGGCCGCACGGCCAATCATTATCCCATCAATTCCATAGCGATTTTTATATTCCAATGCTTTCTGCGGACTATCAATATCCCCGTTTCCAAAGATTGGGATCCTGATCCGTGGGTTATTTTTCACCTTGCCAATCAGTTCCCAGTTGGCCTCCCCTTTATACAACTGACACCGGGTCCTGCCATGAATGGCGAGGGCTTTCACCCCTACATCCTGCAGGCGTTCCGCCACTTCCTCAATATTTTTTGAATCTTCATCCCATCCAAGGCGTGTCTTTACCGTTACCGGCAGGTGGGTGGCTTTTACGCAGGCTTCTGTGAGGCGCACCATAAGATCGATATTTTTTAACACCCCTGATCCTGCTCCCCTGTTCACAATCCCCTTGATCGGACAGCCAAAGTTGATATCCAGCAGGTCTGGCTGGGTCATATCGACGATTTTAGCCGCCATAGCGAGCTTGTCCTCATCGCCCCCAAAGATCTGTACGCCAACCGGTCTTTCCTCTCCAAATATGGCCAGCCGACGACGGCATTTCTCGGTATCCTTCACCAGTCCTTCGCTGGAAATGAATTCCGTGTACATCAGGTCGGCACCATTCTCTTTACACACCACGCGAAATGGCGGGTCGCTCACGTCTTCCATAGGCGCAAGGAGCAAAGGGAATTCGGGCAGCACTATTTGATCGATCTTAACCATAGGGTGCAAAGGTACAAAATACGTCGTGACTACAATACCAAAACGACATTATAAGGTCATTACAAGTACATCCATATATCGATTCGATATTGAGGTGAATATTTAGTGATGTGTTAGTACTCATTTGGTATTATAGTCACACTATAGCTCCAGCGTATGTATTAATATTGTTCTTATAATCCCAAAATTGTTTGTTATGGCGCTTGTAAAAGACAACATACTCCTCCAACTCGTGCGAGGCACGCTCGGCGATCAAATCACGATTTACGAAAGGAACGGGCAGATAATCATGGCGAAGAAACGCGGTCCGTCAAAGAAAAAGCCAACGAAAAAACAGCTGGAAGCAAGATATAAGATGAAAATTGCGGCGGCTTATGCCAAGGTAATACTGAAAGATCCGGTGTTAAAGGCTTATTATCAATCACTCGCAGGACCTGGCCAGAATGCTTATAATATGGCGGTGAAGGATGCTTTCAGGTCTCCGGAGATCCAGCAAATCCGGTTGGAAGAGATGGATGTGGTGGTGACGGCGAAAGATGAATTCAGGGTTGCGGAAGTGGAAGTACGGGTAGTCGATGCTGCAGGCAGCATATTAGAAAGGGGCAAGGCAGTATTGGGGCGGAATGGCGTGGATTGGTATTATAAAACGGTGGGCTTACCGCCTGGTGGTAAGGTGGTGGTAGTCGCAGTGGATTTGCCCGGAAATGGAACGATTAGGGAGCTGTTGCTAGCGTAAAAAAACAGGCAAATACGGATGAAGGGAGTTGCTTTATGGAATAATTCTATTTCGGTAAAATGGCCTCTTATTTAGATAACATGAATGCATCATACCATCTATCTCATTAGATAACATGAATGCGTCATACCATCTTATTTAGATATCATGAATGCATCATACCATCTATCTCATTAGATAACATGAATGCGTCATACCATCTTATTTAGATAACATGAATGCGTCATACCATCACATTTAGATACCACAGATGCATCATACCATCTCATTTAGACTCCGTGGATGCATCTATCCTTTTCCACGCCCCCGTCTTCACATCTATCGTCCAGGGCTGAGGCTCCGGCAGGAATAGCTTTCCATCACCTATCTGCAATGGCATCCAAAGGTACGCGGAATTCCATTGTTCTTTAGGCTTCCAGATATCACCCATAAATATCACCGTGGTATCTACTTTCAGTAACATCGTAGATTGTGAGCCGTACGTTTTCTTTTCTGGTGGTGCGATGTCTTTAAACTCCGTCCACGGACCTTCCAGGGTCGGTGCAGTAGCGTATTTATTGGGATTAGGGTCCCAGCCTGTGAGCCGTGAACCTATGGAATAATACAGTCCTTTATAATGTACTATCGCGCCTCCTTCCATTGGTGCTTTCACCAGGCTCATATCCTTCTCCACATCCATGTAATCATCTGACAACTTCGCAATGTGAAAGCCATTCGGCCTGTCTTCAAATACTATATACGCCGTACCATCATCATCGATGAACTGCCCGATATCACGGCTTTCGAAACCCAGCGGGCGAAAGCTCTTTACGTAAGTATAATTACCATCGGGTTTATTGCTCACCGCAATCCCCACCCGGGCGAATTTATAACTACGGTTATCGAGGTGAAAGTACATGACGTACTTTTTAGATTTCTTATTGTAATATACTTTCGGTCTTTCCAATACCCAATGATGTCCGAGATTTTCAGGATCAGACAATTTTAACACATCCCCTTTGGAAGTCCAGTGCATCAGGTCTTTACTTGCATAACAACTCACATAACGATACCCGGTATCCAGTCCCTGCCGTCTTTCTTCGCCGTACCAATAGTAAGTATCTTTGATTTTGATAATGCCACCACCATGTGCCTGAATATGATTGCCATTGTTATCCGGCCAGGGAGCAGCAGGATGGATCTGTGCGTGCAGAAATGTTGTCAGCGTGAGCAGGATAAAGGTAAATAGATGTCTCATCGGCTATAATTGTCAATAAGACGAATATACCATAAATATAATTCACACCATAGTGCTGCACCCAATATAAAAAAATCCACAAGTTAATAAGCACCGCACTCTATATAGAAAATCCGGGTGCTCAATAATCAACCAATCGCCCTGTAGATATGGCTTTTACCCCCAAAGGAAATACATATAATCATATTATATGATCCCTATATATTGTAAAACAGGTTGCCCGTATTTTAGCTGACTCTTCTTAAAATTTGATAAATACAAACAAGGAATCTTTGCTTTTACTATTTTTATATGAGCAAAAGACGCACTAAGTTTTTATCCAGTTATAGTACCCGAACTATTGAACTTATCATTTGATTAAAACATAAATGTCAACCAAAATGGCGAAATGATGATCCTGTTATTTTGTTATTCAATCATATGTGAATGAATGTCTTTGGCTATACCTATGCTGACGGGGTATAAGCAAATTTGTATTTAAAAGATTGCAAAACAACTATTGAAAGTGACGCGGCAACGCGCCTTATTATGATGCTTATTAACGTCCGTGATTCTCACTCTGAATCGCGGAGAGGGACTTATTGCCAACACCTACTCAGGTTCTTTTTTTAAACCAAAATCTAAATTCAAACAACTATGAAAGGAAAATTACCCGCGCTCCTTTTGATCTTTCTATTGAAAGTCAGTCTCCTCATGGCCCAGGACACCAGAAAAATTACCGGAAAGGTAGTCGGTATTGATGATGAACCTATACCGGGAGTCACCGTCGGTGTAGTCGGAACATCCTTTGGTACCGTCACCGGTCCGGATGGTACATTCTCCATCAGTGTGCCTGCAAAAACTAAAACATTGGTATTACGCAGTGTTGGTTTTAAAACGGAAAATATTCAGATCACAGCTATTGCACAACTCAATGTCGTAATGAAGCCCGCTGCCAGTGATTTGTCAGAGGTCCTTGTATCCGGCGCTTATGGTACACAACAATCTAAACGGTCTACTTCCTACAATGCACAGGTAGTAACCGGTGAACAGATTAACACCATCCGGCAAAGCGATTTTAGCAATGCATTGGCAGGTAAAGTAGCTGGTTTGCAGGTCAGGAGCCAGTCTGCCGCCAAGCTGGGATCTAATGCTTCTATCCTGTTAAGAGGTGTTACAGGTTTTTCTACCGGTTCAGACAATTCACCCATTTACATTGTAGATGGTACCATTATTTCAAACATCAACAGTATCAACCAGGATGAGATACAGGATGTGAGCATTCTGCAAGGCCCTGCAGCCGGTGCATTGTACGGTTCAAGAGGTGCGAATGGTGCGGTAGTGATCACTATGAAAAAAGGTGCTAAAGGTAATGGAGTAGGTGTGCAGGTGAATATGGGGATCCAGGTAGACAATGTTATGAACCTGCCGCGTTATCAGAATGAATATGCCGGCGGATCTTCTGATACACTTATTCAATACCATTATACAACAGGGCAACCGGAAGCATGGCAGGCGCTGGATGGTAAGTATTATCATGACTATGCGGATGATGCCAGCTGGGGTCCGAAGATGAGCGGGCAGGAATATATTCCCTGGTATGCATGGTATGGCGGCACTAAATACTCCTACAAGACAGCCGCCCTTACACCACAGCCGAACAATGCAAAAAGCTTCTTTAACAAAGGTATTACTGCCAATAACAGTGTATCATTTTCGAATAACAGTGATAAGCTAAACTTTAAACTGGCGTATCAAAACCAGTACATCAAAGGCATGGTACCTACGCAATATCAAAAGCGCAACAACCTGAATGCGACTGGTACCTATGCTATTAATAACCACTTTTCGGTAGCTGCAAATATCACCTATGATAATACTTTCCTTTTTGGCGAAGTAAGTGATGGTTATGCCAATGCAACGACGGGAAGTTTTAACCAGTGGTTTCACAGGGACCTGGATATTGGTATTATGAAGGAACTGCAAAACCTGAAGACGGATGATGGGGTATATGCCAGCTGGAACCACCTGAATCCAACATCCTACAGTAGTTCAGATCCAGACAATTTCTATTCCGGCAACTACTGGTATAATCCTTATACCTATCTGAACAATGTCAACTACAATAAAAATACTGATCGCATTTTTGGCAATGCATCCTTTACTTACGAAGTAAATAAGGACCTGAAATTCACAGCTACCTACCGCAAACAACAGGCGATACTCTGGATAGAAAATATGCGTAGCTCAGATCTGGCCATGAGTGGTGGACAGACGGGAGAGGTTGGTTATTATTATACCTATAGCGAAAATAATAACAAGCGCAATATCGAATTGCAGGGTAGTTATAATAAAAAGATCCATGATTTCTCAATCAATGCGATGGCGGGTGCGGACTTTTACAAGTACCTCCTTAAAACAAACTATGCTGCTACGAGTGGAGGATTATCCATTTATAATCTTTACACGATCAGCAACTCTGTCAACACGGCTACATCCGGCAACGGCAGATCAGAAGAAAAATACCGTGCATTTTTCGGCAACCTGAACCTGGGATATAAGAACTTCCTGTTTTTGAATGCGACTGCCAGAAACGACTATTTCAGTACACTACCGGCTGATGATAATAGTGTATTCTCTAAATCAATCGGGGGCTCATTTGTATTTTCTGAATTTACTAAAAACGTGTTACCATTCCTCAACTATGGTAAGGTAAGGGCCTCCTGGGGTGAAGTACCCAAAGCATTAGGTACTACCAGTGAAACATTTGGTGCTTACAGGTATCCGGGATCACTATATGGTATTCTGAATAACAAATGGAATGGTAATCTGCTTATGTATACGAACGCAGCATTGGTAGATTCAAAGATTCACGGGGCTGCTTCCCAATCATTTGAATTGGGCATGGATCTGGGTTTCCTGAAAGACAGGATCACCATTGCCGCTACTTATTTCAAAACCAAGGATAAGGATTTTCCTTATACAGTGACCATCAATGGCGCCAGCGGATATGTATCTATGTTGACGAATATAGGTGCTATTGAGCGCAGCGGGATGGAATTTAGCCTGAATGTAATACCCGTGTCTACAAAGAATTTCAAATGGTACCTGACATCTAACTGGTCTCCACTCATTAAGAACGATGTGGAGGAAATCAGTAAGGAATACAATATCAATCAAACGGCGAGTCAGGGTACGATATGGAGTACCAGTTTCCCTTCACTGTACCATGTGGCTGGTAAGCGCTGGGGACAACTGATTGGTGGTGGTAAAGCGTATGATGCCAAAGGCCGCCCGTTGGTAAATGCCAGTGGAACTTCATTTGTCAATAATTCTACCTACAATTATGGAAGTGTTTTGCCTACACATACAGGGGGTGTACAGAACTCATTTACGATCATGAAAAACTTTACGCTCAGTTTTAATATAGACTGGCAATTGGGTGGCAAATTCGTTTCCTTATCTGAAGTGTGGGGTACGTTCAGTGGCTTGACAGCGAGAACTGCCGGGCTGAATGACAGAGGTAAACCTAAAAGGGATGCGGTGGAAGATGGCGGAGGTATGCATTTAAAAGGGTATACAGCTGATGGAACTGAAGTAGATACTTATGTAGATACACATACCTACTATCAGAACATGTACAACAATTACATCTTTAATGATTATGTATATGACCTGACGTTTGTGAAGCTGCGTGAAATTTCTGTTGGTTATAATGTACCCTTGAAAAAGCTGAGACTAGACAAGGTATTTAACAGCGCGAATGTATCGCTGGTGGCGCGTAACTTATGGTTGCTGTATAGCAAGACAGGTGGTGACTTTGATCCGTCAGAGATTGCCAATGTGTATGGGGAATCGGCTAACCTGCCTGGTAGCAGAAGTTATGGTATGAATGTGACACTGAACTTTTAATTCTAAATCGACAACAATGAGAAAGTATATATATTGTTTTTTGATAGCCGGTTTGTTCTCTTGTAGTAAAATAAAAGACTTCGGAGATACGAACGAAAATCCTACGGCGGTAAATACTGGAGATGCGGGAGGTTTTCTGACTTATACACTGGCCTATACAGCATCGACTTACATTACTCAGGGGATTTATGTGCAGTATGCCATGGAGTCACAATACCCGGGTACTTGTTTTTATTCAGACAACTCTTCTTCTTTCACCGGGTATTATTCCGCTTACCTGAATTATTTGCAGCAGATTATCCGAATGGGGTATGCAGGTAGTACTACTAATAATATGGTGCAGGTCGCTAAGATCCTGCAACAGTATTACTATTTGAATATTACAAATAACTGGGGGGATGTACCGTATAGTGAAGCATTGCAGGGGGATGCGAATACCAAGCCGGCGTACGATAAGCAGGAGGATATTTATAGTGGTATTATCAGTACAATCAGAGGTGCGGTAGATTCTATTGATGCATCGACCATTGATGGGGACATTGCATTTGATGGTGATCCTGATGCATGGAAGCGGGTAGGTAATTCTATTATTATGCTGGCATCGATACAATTATCGAAGCGCTATCCGGACGCGGGTGGAACGGCCGCGACAGCGTTTAATACAGCGCTTGGCAATGCAGGCGGGTATATTTCTGCAAATGATGAGAATTTCAGTATTGTTTATCCGGGAGATGCTTATCAGAATCTTTGGTACCAGACATATTATTCCCGCTCAGATTATGGGGAGAGTGAAACGATGACCGATCTGATGGCATCGTTAGGTGATACGCGTCAGCATGCTTTTGGTGGTGCGACGACGACTGTGGGGGATACGACATCCTCTTCTTTGGGATTGCCTTATGGTGTAACGAGGACGGAGATTGTGAACTGGACGGCGGCGCATACGGGTTATGCGAGGATATTACGGGGAGATCTGCGATTGCAGACAAGTCCGATGGTATTGATCTCAGCGGCATATATCACGCTGGTTCGGGCAGAGGCAGCGAATCTGGGTTGGACGACGGAGAGTGCGGCAGCTTTATATGCTGCGGGAATTCAGTTGTCTTTTGATGATTGGGGAGAGGATATGCCGGATGAGTATTTATCACAGGAAGGAGTTGTATGGGGCACAGATAATGTGAAGAAGATCGCGATACAGCAGTTTATAGCGGTGTATCCGAATGGTTTGTATGCGTGGAATATATGGCGGAAGACGGGGTACCCGGTGTTGACGCCTTCGGTAAATGCGGCGAATGAGAGTGGGGAGATACCGAGGCGGTTTAAGTATGCGACATCAGAGGCGACGACCAATCCGGATAACCTGGCAATTGCAGTGGAGCGCCTGGATGGTGGGAATACGGATGTAGCGAGGATTTGGTGGGATAAGGAATAACGCAGTTCGATTTAGATAAAATGACGAAAATGGAATCAGTCCTGCCAGTCGTGGCGGGACTGTTTTTTGGGGTTATTTAGGGTCACAACCTGCCAAAGTAGTATGCGTGTTTATTTATATTTATCGTGCAGACCGATACCTTGTGCTATGAGGGTGGCTACTTTTTCTAATCTTGCCTGTTTTGTTTTTTCCTGTTTTGCGGTGGCGATGTGTTCTGCGAAATCCCGTTGATTGGTTTTACTTAGTTTTTCAAATTTCTCCTTTAGTGCGGGGTTTGTGTCTAACAGGTCTTGTAGTTCTTTGGGAATAATCAGCGGCTTGTTTTTATCTGCGGTTATTTTGATGCCTTTGGCTTCATTGGCCACTGCTTCGGCAACGTAATCTTTGATCAGTTTTTCATCAATTTCTTTTACGGAGGCGAAGCGCATGGAACGCATGGCCTTGGTACCTTCCTGGGCGTTGATCAATACTTTGGCATTGTCTGCTAATAAGGCTCCCTGGAAAAACCAGAGTCCGCAGTAGGATTTGAAGTCGCTGATGCCTACTATGTTTTTGCCATTGGAAGTGTAGGTGGGTTTACCCCATTTGAAGGTTTCTTCCAGGCCGGTTTTGAGGAGGATCTTGCGTAGGGTGAGCAGTTCATCTTTCCATTGGGAAAGGTGTGCGAAGAATTCATCTGGGGTGTTGATAGCCATAACGGGATGTTTATGTAAATATAAAAATATTTTTGTGTTGATATTTCGGACCTTGATTTTTCATGGGGTAAAAGTCGGCCTTTAGAAGGTTCAGATATTTCACTGGTTCAAAATTGGTTTTTACCGGTCATTTTGGTTGGCTTTACCTGGATAGGATTGTTTCAGCTACTTTTACAATATGAAAGGAAAACATATACTCATCTCCGGCGCCAGCATCGCTGGTCCGGTGCCCGGCTGGTGGCTGAGTAAATACGGATGGCAGGTGACCATCAAGTCCTTTTTACTACGATCGGAAAGACGTCAATAAACAGAAAGCAATTATCAGGCAGGTATTTGAGGGATGAGTCAGCAGATGTGGAGGGTATTGCCGTATACGCCGTGGAAGAATATGATGGTGGAGCTGCCGGGGAAGGTGGCGAATTCGATTGAGATGAAGGAGTATGGGGAGGGTTTTAAGGTTGTCACTATGGCGTAAACTAATTTTAAATTATGGCTACGCGGTACGATCAATTCTAATTCGTGAGCAGAAGTGACTTTTTGATTTACAGACTCTTGCTCAGCAGTTGATGTATTTGCCCTGCAGGCAGGAAATAATAAACAAAGCTGCTAAATCCGGCTATTGAGTTTGGTCATATACAAAACAAATGGTACACTGTTAGCGTACCATTTTAATATCTTTTGTTCCTGAAAATCAATTCATTTTTGCAGCACCACTAATTTAATATCTTTTCGGCGATCCATTTCAGATCTGCATCTTCTTCTCTCTGCGTCGGGCTATCCCTCATTCTCTTAATCACCACTTCCAGTTCCTCATCCAGTTTAATAGGTGCCTGTTTTATCAAGCCAGCCATGATACTAAACTTCCATTCATCATCATCGGTCGAAAAGACCTGCAATATTTCATCTTTGATCTCATTCACATGCGGCGCCAGATATTCTCCAATTGGTCTCGACACATGCCAGCGAAGATCCTGTACCCATTCTAATAGCCGGGTTACGTCCATGCGGACTTCTTCAAATGGTAACTCTTCCAAAATGCTAACGGCCTGAAGGTCATCTTTTGCCTTAGGAATATAACTTTTCATGATTGGGTTATTTTTTATTCCAATGTCTTTTACTGGTTATAGTACAAGAGTGTATACAACGAGCATACTTAACAAAGCAATTCCGATCAGAAGGAGGGTGTACTTTCTTCCTGCTGAATTTTTCTTCGGCAATAGGTGTAGTATGACAAATACTATTATAACCGGTAAAAGAAACATCACAAAAATAACAAGGATATTAGTGGAGGAAAAAGTACTTAGTAATGTCATGGTATGATTCTCGTCATGAAAATATTGGAAAAGGTGATAATCAGGAATCAGATGTCAATAAGGCCCCATTATTGTGGTGCTCCCTCGGGCATATGTGTGTTTTAAAGGAGACCATAGCGAATGCTATGGTCTCCTTATATGCTTGAAAGCCCCTCTCTTGTCCTTCGTATCTTTATCAAATGTGATCCTGTTTACCATTTCCCGCATCCGGCTTCTCACTTCTTTCCCGTATTTTTTTTCAATCGCATCAGGATTTAATGACGATGTGATATGCGTAAAGGTACCGTAGCGAGTGAACAATTCATGTCTTCCTAACAGGATCTTTTTCATTACCTCGCAGGTAATACGATAGTAATGTCCGGGTTCTTCCATGCCCAGATCATCAAAGCACCAGATACGGTGGTTATAACTATCTTTTCTTTCAGGGTCACCGATGTATTTGTCCAGGATAACAGGACCTTGTCTATTAAATGCGGCACTGACCCTGTCGCAGTTTTGTAATTCGTAGTTTAGCGGCGCCGGAACTATGAGTTGCATTAAGCGCATGATGTGTGTTTTGCCTACTCCTACCGGCCCACCTAGAAAGATGCCTTTATGCAGGTCGATGTTAAACTCGTTGGCCACTTCTTCATCACGGAGCATCCAGGCGATGATGGGTATCCATACAGGGAGGTCTTCGTTGTGTATATGGAAGTGTTTCCCGAATTGTTCCCTGCCTTTTTCAGCCAGCAGGTGCAGGATTTGTTTGTAGTTAAAAAGACTGGTCGTAATCCTCATTGTTGTTGTTAGATTTTGAGACGTTTAACATCCATTTATGCGCGAGTGGTTGCCAGTGTTGCACCGGGGTATTGCCGGTGAGCCAGCTGGTGGCTTCATGGTGATACCAGAATTTTAGTGCTTCTTCTCTCGGATAATTTTGTGTCGAGAAAAACTTCAGTACTTCTTCCAGATTGGGAAGACCATTTGACACATCATTTGATATAGTTTTTATATTAGTTTGTAATAAGTGTCCTTCCAGAGAGACCATAGCATTCTCCATTTTCGTGTTTTGTGGTCTGTTTAACCGTTCTGTGAGTCCATCTAATGGAATCATGGATATAGTGGCCGGGCATTGTCTTTGCGCAGACGGATAATAGACCAGGTATTGATGTGCATGCAGTTCCTTGATGCAGCGGTAATAGGTAGATTTTGCTTTGATCTTTGCTGCGGACATTATTTCGTCGCGCCGGATGTTAAATGTTTTTCTAAACCCCAGTTTATTCCAGGTGTTAAAGAGTGCCATGTAAAGGGAATAGTGGTATGATACCATCCATTTCTCCTTTGCGGCCTTATCTAAGAAGGCATTGAGATGAATGATGTAATTCATGGGATGTATGTTGATGGTTTTAGGATTGCAGTTCTTCCAGTTGGCCTTGCAGCCAGCGTCGTAGCATTTTAGTGATGGGTGGATTTCCCGGATCAAAGATCACGTCGTTTCTGACCAGGATATCCTTGGTTGTGCTATTCATATTTTTCAGAATCTTTATTTTTTCACCTGTCAACACCGTACTTTCCATCTCTGCCGTGATGGAGGAGGTGAGGTGATGCATAAAAGTGATTTCATTAAAATTGAGGTAAAACAAAAGCCCGTATACCTGATCTTTATGCAGGTTTTCTCCCTGTGTGTTAATGAGAGCCATTAGTTGGGTAACCAGGTTCCAGATATAGTCATGTTCGTGATAACTAAATCGGGTATTCACCTGATTCCATAATTTGCAGATGGCGGCATACATAATGCGCCATAGTTTTTGTAAGTGTTTTCCTTTCTCTTCCATCCATTGTGCGATAAGGAGCACCTTGTGGTGATACATTGATTTTTCAATTTCTATATAGATCAATGGTGGTGCACTGGTTTTGTCGAAATGGGATGGATATTGAAGCTGCATTTCCTTTAGCAGGCGAAAGCATTCATAGCATACATTCTTATTTCTGGCAGCAGGGTCATCATATGCAGATGGTTCTTGTGGATCCAGATCACCGAGCCATGATAGTGGGACCTGGTCGAATATTTGTCTGACCTGCTCCTGCCAGGTACGCATGTATCTTCTTAATACAGCATCGTCTTTAGCGGATAGCATAAAGTCGGCTATTGCGTCTTGCATGAATGTGAGCGTCTCCTGGAGATTATCATATGCTGCGTCTTTGAGTTCATCGGACTCACAGAGGTATTCTTCCACGCTGACGCGTAAGTCGTGGAGGGGGAAAAATGGAAAATTCATGGTGTTTGTGTTTGTGTATAAGTTTGGGATTGGGCATTCGTTGGCGCTTGAATTTGTGTTTGTGTTTTAGGGGTTGCGTTTTCTACATGAATGATTTTTACGGACTGACAGTATACCGGGATGCCTGGTTCTGCTATTTCTCCATTTATGAATGAGAGGCCAAGCAGGATAACGATGGGTTCTCCAAGAGGTTGGGGCATTGGTATTGTCAGATTAAAAGCATTTACAGGATCGCGGTTCAATGGAATAAGCGAAGACTGTGTTGATTGCATGTAGGCTGAATAGCTATAAAAATCCAATGCTGCAGCTACCGCTATTATTCTGCAATGTGTAGCATTGGTGGGACTTATTACCTGTGCAGCCGGGATAAAAGACGATATGTCAATCATAATTTTTGTGTAGTCCTGCACATTAATTGTATAATAGACATCAAAAAAATCTGACAGGGCCTGATTCGGATCCAGGTCATAGCCTATCAATGGACGCAGGCCTGACATACTTATATGTCGTTTTCCTGAAGTATTGGATGAATCATTTTTGAGTACTTCCCGGTAAAGAAATCTTTGAAGTAATCTAAATCTGCTGCGGTCAGGTTGCATATAGACAGGGCCGCAATAACATACTGTGAGAATGAGTTTGGATGCACGGGCAATGTGAATCAATTCTCTATTCATTTTTCTTTTTTTTGATACACGTTTCTCCTTACGCCTGTTGGGGCGTTGATCGTTTTTTAGCATAGCGTAATTGTAAATTTTTGTGATTTAAAAAAGTTGTGATAAGGTCATTTATTTTTATATTTGTGCTGCCACGTAAATTAAACCCTAAATAAAAATAAGCATGAAAATTAAGAACTATTGCAAAGTGGCGTTAATGTCGCAATTGTCGTTAATGACGAAATTGCACGTATAATAGATTCAGCGATACATCCTTGTGATATCGCAAAATTAACTGATCAATCTCTTCGTAATGCGCAAAGGCTATTCAAGGATTATCGTGACGGCAATCATAAACCGAAGAAGTATAAACCTACTTTACGCGAGTACTGTAATTTTTATACTGAGCATGACCCGGCTTATCTTGCTTATCGATTGCTGATGCTTAATTCGAAGAGATAAAAACCCCCATTTATTTATGACAGTAGATTTATTTGTTCGCAAAAGTAAAGGGCTTTTCACGAAGGTGAGTAGCCAAGTCGTCATACTGGTAGAGGCCAGTGGCGGATGTTCCAGGATCATTACAAGAGAGGGTACTTACCTGGTAAGTAGTAACCTCAGCCAACTGGAGGAACAGCTACCCGTGGCACTCTTTTGCCGTGTACATCGTAGTTACATTGTGGCATTAGAGTCTATCACCAGTGTGACTGAAAATAGTGTTAAAGTTCTTGACAGTGAAATTCCCCTGTCAAGCACTTATGCAGATAGGAAGAGCGTTGGGAAGGGAAAGAGTGTCTTCTCCTGTGC
>NZ_MTKN01000045.1 GCF_001975825.1 [Flexibacter] sp. ATCC 35208 | reverse complement strand
ATATCCTTACCCGACTGCCACCATTACTGATGACTACGCAAGACTCGCTTCCGGTGGTTGACTAGACCTTGTCGGGCAGGATTGAGAACCTGCCGGGTAATTTCGAGGTGTTTCATTTATAAATCCCCACCTCACGGACTTTGCACAGCGCAATCGAAACTTGTCCCCCGCAGCCCGCAAGTTAAATTGAAACCTCGCGCTTAGCGCGGGGTTTTGTTTTTTAGTCGCATGGATAGTCGAGTTCCGGCAGGTTCAACTTAATATTCTTACCCTATTTGATGAGGATTGACAGTTTTTTATAAATAAAGTTAATTAATTGGTTCGAATCCCAGCGGGGTCACAGAGAAAGAAAAGGCTTCAGAACGTATTCGTTTTGAAGCCTTTTTCCGTTCGATATGTCACCGTTTTTCTTTGCTTTGACCTGCAACTAATTGATTTGCAAAAGATATTGGGTTCGAGTACCATAAGGGTATTGAATGGGTGCTATGTTGAAATATGATCTTATCTAATCTACGTTATTAGAATTTGTTTTATTGTCATTTCGGCTAAGGAATAAATTAATTCGAGTTTTTTTTGCATCTTCCTTCCGACACTGTTATATCTTCATTGCAAGTATTGAAATTGCTTGCGTTGGTGTAGGTTTATTCTCACTCATATATTTATCTTCTTTTAGGATATTTTGATTCGGTTGATTGTCGATAGTTCACATTATTTACTATAATGCTAAATATTGCATATATTTAAAATTAGGCAATTGCTAAATTAATCAATCGCAGATTTAGGCACACTTGTTTTATACCGACAATTAATCCCAAATAAGAAACGAAAGAACTTGAATTTTTGCTAACGCTTTGTAAAAACGAAACTTAATAAAGAAGGCTAAATGAAACAAACAGTACAAGAATCAAGAGTTGATTTATATAGGTTGAAGACCCAACGAAACGACCTAAAACAGCATGCTGATAAAATCATACAAGGTATTAAGAAAATCGGTCCTAGCCATGCCAAACGAGCAATATGGGAACTGTTTCAAAATGCTGTTGACTTAAGTCCATCTTGTGAAATTTCAGTAAGTATTTCTGAAAACGAGCTAATATTCTCTCACAATGGAGTGCCATTCACCATGCATACATTAGATTGCTTGTTTACTCAAGTAAGTTCAAAAACCTTAACTGAAAAAAAAATAGATAGAGAGGACGTTGACCCAATTGGGCAGTATGGTACTGGCTTTATGACTGTTCACTCATTCGGTGATGTGGTGCAGGTTAGCGGTGCAATTAGAGATGATTTTACAGTAGAAGATCTCCACGTAGAACCTGAAGGACATATCCAATTTGAAAACCTTCTTATTGATCGAAGTACACAAGACTGGGAAAAATTATGTGATGAAATAAGTAATCTTAGGAAGAACGTTATTGAGCTTTTGGGCCGACCACTCACCTATGAAGAATTGCCTTCTACAGTTTTTAAATTTGAGTTCAATAATGAACTCAATAAAAGGAGGGCATTTGATGCCATTGAGTCGCTCAAAACGATATTGCCTTATGTAATGGTTTTCAACGACAGATTAAAAAAAGTAAGCCTCACAGATACTAAAGGCAATACAACCACCTTTTTAAAAGACGATAATGAGGAAAGCATGGAACATTATTTTATTCGTAAAATTCAAATTAATAATGAAGTAAAAAAAATCAACTACTTAAAAACTGAGAAACTATTAGTAGTACTGCCCTTTCAAAATATCTCCAATGAGGATGGTTATATTGGAGAAGCAGAATCATTACCTGATTCATTACCAAGACTGTTCTTATTTTATCCGTTGATTGGAACCGAGGATTTTGGTTTCAATTTTGTTATTCATTCCAAAAATTTTCAACCTACAGAGCCAAGAGATGGCCTACATCTGAATTCGGAAAATGAAAAGAATAAGATAGAAGAAGAAGCCAATCAAAAATTGATGGAAGAGGCTTCCTCTTTGATTTTCAAATTTTTAGGAGATAATCTTGCAAAAATTAAAAATCCTCATTTGTTAGCTGAAATCAACTTTTCTGTAAGTTCGGACGATCTTAAATTGAATAGCTATTTTATCGAATTAAAAGAGAAGTGGATAACCAAGTTCAGAACACTTCCCTTTGTGGAAACACTCACAAATAGAATTTCAGCGCAGGAAGCAGTTTTTCTTGATACAAGTGTTATCGATGGAACAGATTCACAGACGCGACAGGCAATATACAATATAGTTGGCATGTTTTGCCCAAACATTCCCAAACCCGACCTTATTTCAAATTGGACTGAGATTACTGACGAATGGAATATAACTGATATAACAAAGATTGGCTTTTCAAAAATAGCGGAGAAAATTCAAGAAAAAGGAACTATTCAATCTTACAATAGGACAGAATTGATCCTTTTATATAAGGAGATAATTCGTAAAGGAGAAGGAGAGCTTTTTGCTAATAAGGCACTGCTACCTAACATTAAAGGGCAATTCAGAAAACAGATTGAGCTTAGTAGATCTGTTGAATTAACAGCGGATCTAATGCCATTAGCAGATGTTATTAATCCAAAAATATCTAACAGACAAATAGATGAAGATTTTTTATTAGAAGGATTGGAATTTGAGCCTTTTGGTAGGAGACATTACATGGAGCTAATCAATGCTTCTTTAGATGAGCACATAAAAGATGGAACACGTTCCGGTAAACTACCTGAAAATTATCTTGCCAGTTTGATACAATATACTAGCATAGTTCCCAAAGAAGATTCAGCAAGTGGCCCTGTTCGTATTATAAAATTGATTGCAACGCATTACAATCTTCAATTGAACCAAATTGTTCTTCCATCCCTGCCAGGTGAAGATAATATAGATGTAAGAAAGGGGCAGTTTGATTTATTCAAAGTCTATTTGAATGACCTTAGCGATAAGGATGAGGAGTGGGTAAAAGCTCATATTAATGATTTTGCCCAAGTTTTTATAGAAGCGTTTAATTATGCAGATGTTAAAAAAGTATTTTTGAGATATGATGTTTATCCAAACCAGCTTTTCAAGCTTAAATCTATAAGCTCGCTGAATAAGGATAATAGTATTCCATCTTTCGTGAAAGATTTATACGATAAAATTGTCGATCCTCTCGAACCTATTAGAGCCAAATTGGCACATTCTATTATTGAAAATATTTATGAGGAAATGAAATCGATACGAAGTCTCGATTTAACATCAATAATAGAACAGAGATTTTTTGGTGATTCGGGAAATGAAATTCACATAGAAAATCACACGTATAGAACTGATATTATTGATATAATTCGAAATTTCAAACCAGATCAACCCCAATCGGAGATATATGAAAAGCTCTTCCCAGCTACATCACGAAATAAATCTGCTATTTTGGTACAACTTGCAAATGGTGAAGCTTCATTTGCAATTTTAAGTCAGGACGAATCAGTGATAAAAAAACTTGCAGGAATTGCAGCCCATCCTAATCTTGGTGATTTAATCAAATTTGGCGAAGATGCATTGCTTAAAAAACAGCAAGAAGAAGCTGAAATGAAGTATAAAAAGAAAATTGGAAATCATTTAGAGGATGTACTACGCGAACGTCTATCCCAAAGTATAACTGCGAAGGTGTTAAGTGAACAAGATGGACAAGATCTTGTAATTTACATTGAAGATAAACCAGTTTATTATATCGAAGTAAAATCGAAATGGTTAGAAACTACCCCTATCCGAATATCTAGAAAACAAACACTTCGAGCGCATGAATATCCAAGAAGTTTTGCATTGTGTTCTATAGATATGACTCAATACCAAGGTGCAGATAAGTACGCAGTGGAATCAATTGAGAGCATAGTAGAGAATATGAAATTTAATACAGATGTAGGGAGCAATGTGGGGCATTTAGTCGATATTTTTACCACTGCACATCAAGAAGATAAATTCAGTTTAGATGGAGACTACAGAACCCTTATACCTTCAAAATATATTAAAGACGGTCTTGATTTAGCTCATTTTGAAACGAGTCTCTTAGACTACTTTAACGCTAATTATGGTAAGGGGATTAACTAAATCTCCCATCAAATCCGCTAAAATGAATTCATGTAAATGAAAATACGATCATTTATTTAAAACTACTATCTTAGCTTCTTTACAAATATCAGCTATAAGCTACCGATAAGACTGATATTACTAATGCAAGATATGCGACTAATACAATTAGAAAATAAAAACGGAATTTATTAAATGCCGTTTTTAATGGAGATAAACAATAGGTATCATATTCCGTTTGACTAAGATAGCTATAAAGTTTACTTTTCCAGGTTATCATTGTAGACTTGAGATTATAATAAAAAGCGAACCCTGAACTGGCAGTTATAAAAAAACTGACACAAACATATACACATAGTGCAATTGCAAAGAAAGGAAAGTATTTACTGATAATGTCCGCCTTTTTAATGGAAAAATTTAAAATCATGACCCCCATAACTGTTGTAAAGTCCCGCCACAATCCACTTGACAAATCTGCAGTATTCTGCCTTATTTTACTAAGGTAATCAAACATTGATTTATTCAATTCTCCTAAAGTCTTATTCAATTCTTTTGATGCGTTCGACAGATAATATCTATAAGCGAGTCTACTATTTTCAAGGCAGACCTTCAATTTTTTATTCAGGACTATACTATTAACCTCTGGCAAATCGTCATCTAGCAACAATGACATTTGATAATTAAAGAGCGAATGTCTGCTTTCAATATCCTTACTTTGATAATAGATCCAATCCGCGATCTCGTATATAACTTCACACAATGTAAGGAAAACATCAACTTCATCCATTTTAAGAACGAGCGTCCTCCTTCTATCACCTTTAAACTCCAACATTAAATTATCATCTACTATCGAAAATTCTGACCCTAAAGTAGTGATCATTTTTTTTGTCGAGCTAATTTTCCAGACATCAGGAGTAATACTTAGTTCGCTTGCAGTTGTTAGCCAAGACTTTATAGAATCTGGCATGTATTCTTGACCGACTTGATTGATTGGTTTCACATATTTTATTGGAGTTACATCGTCGCTAGTTCCTGGATTAGCTGTTATAAGTTGTTCATCAGATAAGGGAACGAAAATCGTTGTAGGAGTTCTATAAGCCTTGCTGATGAAGAATAGCTTAATGACTGAATATGCTGTACAAGACTTCTGACGACTTAAAAAATGTTCAAAGGCACCCTCCAAAATAAAATAGATGTCTCCTGTCTTTCTTATTCTTACAGTAATGAGGCCATCATGTACGGAATTATATTCACTATTAATATCGATTTCTTCGCCTAGCTCAGAATTTACTTCTGTAACTCCAAGCCCTTTTTCAAAAAAGTATTTTTGAATGCCTCTCAATATAAGTGAGACAGATTCATTATATGAGATATCGGTTAATCTAATAACATCTTTGTTCTCAAATATTTTATTTTTAAAGGCCGGAGTTAATAAAATATGTTCAACCATATTATTTTTCTTCTATAAGCTGCGAGGTTGTGATCGTTACAATTGTTTGATTGTTTTCATGCCGAATATTGATGGTATCCTCTGCTGTAGGAGGGAATTGAATTGCAACACCTTCAGATGTTCTCATCTTTCTCAACTTAGGCTTCGGTATGTTTTTGTCCAAAGCGAATGTTTCACCAGCAATATCTTTCTTCTTCAATTCTTTCCTAAAGTAATTTCCCATTGCCGGAATGTAAGTATGGCCGAATATGTTCTGCAGGAAATCTTCTGTGTCAAACGTATCATTATTTTGAACATACTCATAGAAGTTAAGACTAGCTCTACTTGTATACTCTTTGGGCAAAGCTATTTTGTGTTGTTTTACGGTTTCTAAATAACATTCTTTGACTTTCTCTGTTAATGTTGTGTTAGTATATGTTCTTCTGATTCCTAGGAAATTTTTAAAAAATTGTGTAACATGAGCCTTTTCGGATTTATCAACCACTATAGCATGTGGAACTGATGTATCTAAATCTATGATAGCAGATTTTTGAAGGGCATCTTTATTTTTGCTGAATGTGCTTGATATTTCACTTAAAATTGCTTTGTTGTTGCTCTGAGTATAATAGATCACATTTTCATGGTCGTATTTGACTAAGACATACTTAGCTAACCCACTAATACGTGCTTTTATTAAGATCATAACTCCTGGTTTTATCCTGTTATCTCGATGGGAATGGAATATCCTCGCTATCTCTTTACTTATATCCAAAAAACCATTTGAACTATTTATGGATTTTATCTGAGATAAAAAATGCGATTCAGGCGTAAAATCAAATCTATTTCCATCTAGTACTTCCTGAATTCTTAATTTAAAAAATAGTTCAAATCGATCTATGGGCGTCTCATCCATTAAAATCGGGTCATCTTCACCGTGATGTACAACGTGAAAAATAAAGTGTTCAATTAGAATGTTTTCCAAATCTGTATTCATAAATAAATGGGGGTTTATAAATAAAGATAAAGAAACATTTGTTAATGTCACACTTTCAGTCGTTGACTAAAGTACTAGCCGTCAACGCCACGTATATGCGTAGCCAGTATTTGAGGAAGAAATAGTTTCTTATGCCCAATAATGATTATTTCTAATTGTAGATGGTGGGTAAAAGGCTTAACATTCCTAAATACGATACTTCAAAGGTCTCATCAGATGACTAGGATGATTTTAGTATCAATTCTTTGCCATTCATACAAAGTTTGTGCTGTTAACATCCTAGCTTTAAATTAAATATACATGCATTTTAAAAAGTATGATATTTATTAATTAATTTCTAAGTAACATTGGTTTATAATTATTCATACCTATAACGAAAAGATCCCACAAGATAGATCTCGAACTTTTATGATATTTAATTGCCTATTTATTGTTACCCTTAAAATAGACACGTTAATTCTTGCATAATTTGGTTCGAGTTTCTGATACTTGGGGTCACAGGAAATTTAAACGCTTCAAGTTCAAAGACTTGGAGCGTTTGCTTTTTTGAGAAAGTTGTATACGGGATTAATTATCAAGCTTTAAAGAGTTCGAGTCATGTTGGGACGCTTGAATTGCTGTAGGCCAACAACTCCGGCTTTTCCTGTTTGACTCATCGCTAGTTACTACATAATTATACAAGAATCCATTGTACTGTCAGATTCAATATTGACTATTGCAGTTCTGGCCAGGTGTTCAACTTCTTCAGAACTGGATACTCTAATGACATTGTCAGTAGGTATCTCCGATAATTTATCTTTTATTTCCTGTCAGACTGGTCGTAGTTCTAAAAGGACAAGATCATTTCAATTGTCCGGACAGCGTCTGGATAATTGGAAAATTTTCTTAAGCAGCCGTATCTGAAAATGGGCACGACTTAATTTTAGAATCTGGTATTAGCAATATTGGTTATATTCATATTTTTCCTGCTAAAAAAATGTCATTGAATAAAAACATAACCTTTCCTGAGAACCTATCCAATTTCCTCTACTGGGTAAAAGACACAACAGAATCATACTGGAGCAAATTACCTCATGACAAGCTAATTCATGGAGCAAAATGGTTGCCACTTACAGATCAGCAGATCGATGAACTGGAGTTAAAATATTCTATAAAATTTGGAATTGAACATAGGTTATTTCTAAGAATATTGCACACCATAGATAAGCATTACGATGATGAATGGGAAGAAGTAAAATATATTGAATCCGAAGAAGAGAGAAGGGGAAAGCCACTTTGGTCTCCATTATACCGTCCGTCTTATTTTTATAACTGGATAACTGAAAAGGAATGGATCGAAAGCAGACTTGCGTGGATAAATGACTTCTATACCATTAGCATATCAGGACCTGGTAAGTCCTGGCTACGTTCATGGGGCCCACGTCCTGAATCCGATGAAGAAAGAGTTCAGATATTCAGAGAGTGGTATCAAAAAGCACCTCGTTTATTACCTATTACTGCACACACTTTTCTGATGGATGATGGCGGGCATGGCCTGAGACCTGTAATGTCGGTTTACGGTTTTGATACGATAATCATGGGATGGAGCCTCCGTCATTTTTTGATGTTGGAATTTGATGTGGAACTAGGACTTACAGAGATATACTATGATGACAAAGAAGATTATCCGGAGGGATATACAGATCTTGTAAAAGGTATTCCTGAGTTGGATGTGTTGATGACAATTAGATTGAATGATACAGATATTCCTTATTGGAAGGAGGCGCTTACCTATTATCACCATCCGGATCAGAATTGCTGGCAGGGATTCTGGGTACCCTGGAGCAAGTCGGAATTATAATTTTATCTCCACGTTAATTATATCTATTTGGTTATCAGTATTTTTAATTCACAAAGAGCTTTTAGATGATCATAAAACCGGTTCGAGAATTGTCCAGACGGGGTCACAGCCAACTTATAAAACCTGCGCTGGTCACAGGTTTTACTTTTTTAGTTGAGCGTTTAGTTGAGTTCCTTTTGTATAACCCCGATTTCTTTCCCGTACTTTATACAGGTTAATCAGCTTTTACTAAGTTACGAAATGTAAATCTTGAATTGCCTAACTTCTGATTATCTTGTCTTGGTCAAGACGTGGATAATTGTGCTTACGTGTTCTTTGACATTGTCTCTGCCTATTTGCATGAGTGTGTAATATTGGGATTTATGACATTTCCTCATTTTTTCTCTACTTCCACAAAAACACTGAGAGGTTCTGCCAAGATCTCCATTCTTTAGGAACTTTATAAGTAAGCCTAACACCTTTTCAGAATTGAGATTCATAAATAACTCTGTGTAATATTGAAGAATACCTGCTAGTCCGTGTTCATATTCTCCATTAACATAGTAGCCTTCAACCATACGATGCGTTTGATTGAAAAAATATGGTATTACGGCTTCTTCATAGAAATCGAGTAACATAATCCCATTTTTGCATCGAATAATTTCTTCTGGTACAATTCCAATACAGCATGCTAAAGTGTCCTCATACATATGCCAGTCTGCAATTTTAGGTATTTTATTACTTACTTCATAAACAGAAGGAAAGCGGTTGGGATAACTGTTCGTACAGTGAATCTCTATTTCAAAGGTTTGCCAGTATTTTCCATTCTGATCTACAATGTCTAACATGCCTTTAACTATGGGAAGTCCATCTAAAGACGATTTACTCAGTTGTGGATATTTGAGAATCAAACTATTTGATTGACTCTCAAATATCTCTCTGCTTTTATTCATATTTTCAAGCCCCATGGACGATTAGTTGATGCACCTGTAAAAAGACCAACAGTAGCAGTGTTATTGCCTGTTTCATTTTTTGCTAAGTGGCATGGAAATCTATCGCCAAAATTTTTTTGCCAATGAGCACACGCATTAACTCCATTGCTCTCCTTTAGGGCCTCTTTTGCATTGGAGATAAAATCTGATAAACATTTCATAAAATAATCCTTGTTGGTATAGCTAGATAAAAGGTTTTCACCCTGTTCCGGAGTCGGTCTACCACAACTGAAGTTTTTGGATAGAGTATATTCCATATTTACCATTGTTTCTTTCAAAGCAATATCATCTCGATCATGAGAATAGAAATTATTTACAACCAAAATAGTCAACACCAAACCACTTGGCATTTTTTTGTCAACCCGCGCAAATTCTCGATAATCACACCACGCCTTTGTATATCTAACTAATCGTCTTATTTGTGGATTAGCGTCAGCTATTTCATTGAACCAATTTACGGTAGCAATAATAATCCTCCTATCAGATGTTGACATTTTGATAGGAGTTTTTTTTTATTATCAATGACTCCCAACGTTAGAAGTTTACGGGGGCGAAGCCCTAAATTCTATCTTTTTCTCTCAAACGATGTCTTAACTACAGTAGAACACAAAGCCAAACCATATTTTGACAGCATCTGTGATTTACCCAACCACTTGCCTTACTTACTAAATTGTAGCAATTTGAATCATTAACCTCGCATTAACCTTGTTCAATTGGTTAATTCCTTTATTCCGCTCCCGTTTTACATCATCGACCAAAAGAATAACCCCTATTTGAAAGGTTGCCATCGTCAAAGACTGATTTAATGATAAATGCAGGCAGTTTGAACCCGGAAAAAAACGCCACGCTGGAAGCCTGATCACTTCCCCCTTACGAAAAGGTCTGCTACCTTAATTAGGAGCAGACCTTTTTTTATAACTATCAGGACCTAAACTATTTTTTGATTATGAGGTGAGCCAGTTCTGAATCATTCATGATGTGTATATATTCGGCATTAACCACTTTCTGAATATCGGCGCGGATATGTAGAAAATTCCGTTCTACCATATCCTGTGTTACATACCGAATTTTGGGAATATTTTTGCAAGCTGCTTCCTCTGCTTGCAGAAGACACCTTCTTTTCATTTTCACTCACCTGCATGAAGAATAAAGTATTTATCAAATGATTTGTCTTTAGGTATAAAAAAGTATGATGTATCTTTTGAAGTTAGTTCCAGCCAAGATCCTGCATTAACTTCAAGTAGAAACGACTTGCCACTTACCTTTATATGTGAATATAACTTACATTCCAGATGACTGTAGGCTAAATCCCAACCAATCCCATCCAGCGGCTTGCTATTTCTTAAGAGTTTAACAATGGTAGCTGAATCAAGATTCCATTTCTTACACCTAGAAAGATATTGCTTATCCGAGTCCTCATCAACACCATACTTCTTAATTTGTCCTATCTCAATAGTGGTTGTATCAGTAATGATTACAGCAGTATCACTATAGGTTTTAGGTTCATTTTTCACACTAACAGGATCAAGTGCTGTATCATGGTGGGTTTGTTCGGGTACGGGTGCTGGTATGGAAACATTTTGTTCAATTACACTAGAATCGATAGTTTTATGACTTTCTGAAGAACTGCCGTTTTTACATTTAAGACTGGTAAACATCAATATAAAAAATAAGGGAAATTTTTTCATAGTTAAAAGTTTGATTAAAATCTTTTCAGAATTACCTCTGTTTAGTCAAATTATAGTTCTTTACATATTATAGTCGAAACTTTGCACGGAAGCGGGTTTTGCATACATTTGCAATATCCCAAAAGAAAAGCCCAAACAGTAGAAACCGAACGGGCTTTATTAATAAACAAAAATATGAGTCGAAAATAAACAATTTCCGGCTCGTAGAGAGTCGGTTGTTACAATTTCTTCTCAGCTTTACATTTTACTTTAAGAGCAAGACAAAAGACGGAACATCAAATGCAGCTTCTTATTTGAAGGGGTTAATGGTTAGTCGACAACGTAATTGCCAGGTGATGGCAGAGGAGCTTCAAAATACCAGTCAGCAATGCTTACATCACTTTATAACCATTGGCAAGTGGTGTTATTCAAAGTTGATGGATAGGATAACATTAGATTTCTGGCATCTTTTACAACAGAGTGGACTGGAAGACGATACCTGTTTGATAATAGATGAAAGTGGCAATCCTAAAAAAGGAAGGCTCTCTGCAGGTGTGAAAAGACAATACTGCGGGCAAATTAGTAAAACAGAGAACTGTCAGGTCGGTGTCTTTGGCGCTCTATGTGGAGGCAGTTTGGTTAGCCTTGTACAAGCCAGATTGTCTTTGGGATCGGAGTCGACCAAGATTGATCTTGCAAAGGAAATCATAGATCACGTCGTGTTGTGTTTAAAGATAAAGGTAAAATGGGTTTGCTTTAAATGCCTGCTCACCAATGGTTTTAAGCAATTGTACACCTCCTTTGCCTGCAAAATATGGTTAATCCTTATAGAAATATCAGGATATTGTCTTACAAATATTCTTACCTCCTCCGGTTTATAGTACATTTCAATTCAAGTAAATTAGGCGAGGTCAGAATTATATTCAGGAGTTTTCTTTGGAGATTATTATTTCCTAATTTTGAAGGCTAATAACCTACATACGAATTTATAACAGCACTCGCGTTAATTATGGCAAATTTATTATCAAAGTTAATAGGGGGATCGTTTTTTAAATCCAAAAAGAATTTTACCATTTTTGATTTTCAAAAAGAAGAAGAACAATTGTTATTAAGATCTCAGGATGGGAATAAAAATGTAGATATTATCTTTCAAGGTGTACAGCAGATACAATTGCCAGTTTCATTCTCCGGCCTGAGTATCCGAATAGCAGATGCCAATAAGGTGAAGCTGCCCTATACGCAAAATGAGCATTCTTACAATAACACCTTATTTGAAATTATATCCTCCGGAGAAAAATTTTATTTGCTCGCTAAATTTTGTAAGATATACGAAAATGATCTCCCATTTAATGAAAGTAGCCTGAATGGGGCCAGGGGTAAGGAAATAGCAGGTTCTGATAATTAGCATTTATTTTGTGATTAATAAATTTATCAGAAAAAAAATGCATCCTTCAATTTATTTATTAATTTGCCGCCCTTGAAATCAACTTATATGCTGTAGCAAAATTGATCCCTTATAACCGAGGAATACTTCTACGAGTTTATACAATTGTAATTTATGTTCATTTCTATTAACCTATTAGGTGGGACAAGCGATTATAGCGCTTAGATTGTTCGCGTTTTTCATTGTGCCTTATTGAAGTATTCCATATTGTATAACCTATATCGATAATTGTAGTTTTATGTTTCCCTTTCCGAAAGAGTTCCTGAAGAAAATTCAGGTAATGTTGCTATGCCTATTGCCTATGCTACCGCGGGCGCAAACGATCAATACATCGTTGCCTGTTGGTTCGCCTAAGGGGGCTAGCGGGGTAAGTAGTGCTGGTGGCAGTACTTACTCGATTCCTATCAAAGTGCTGTCGGGTACGAACAGCATGACACCTACTGTTAATTTAATGTACAATTCCCAATCCGGAGATGGTGTAGCTGGTTGGGGATGGAATCTATCCTGTATGTCTGTGATCAGCAGAGCAGGAAAGTCGAATTTTTACAATGGCATTAATACGCCGGTAAAGTATACCAATACAAATGATGCCTTTGTATTGGACGGACAACGTATGTTCGCTACATCAGGTACGAATGGAGCGAACGGAGCAGTATATGGTCTGGAGAATGAGCAGTTCACCAAAATAGAGTCATTCGGTGGCAGCGAAACACTGGGCCCTGCTTATTTTAAGGTCACTACCAAAGATGGTACAGTTTTGGAATATGGCAATGCTACCAATGCAAAAATGACCACTGATGATGGTACTGGTAGTACAATGATGTGGTTTTTGAACAAGGTGACGGACATCAGTGGTAATTATCAGGTATATGTGTATACAATTAATACTACGGATCGTACCTATGTATTATCAGAGATACAATATACAGGTAATGCTACGGCTGGTATTACAACTTATAACAAGATTATCTTTACTTACACTACCCGCACCGGTTGGCAGAATAGCACTGTCTATGATGGGGGAGCTTCTTTACGCAGGGCATACAATCTGAGTAATATCAGTATAAAGAATGCTTCAGCACAAACCGTGCGTTCTTATGATCTGGCATACACCCTGATTAAAAATCAATATTTCCTGCAGTCCTTTACAGAAAAGGGCTCCAATGGATCAGCCTTTAATCCGCTGGTGTTTAGTTATGGTGCTAATACTACAGCTCCCGATGTAACTACGTCCGTCCAGTATTCCGGAATGAATCAGGGGAATGTGTATGCAGGAGACTTTGATGGGGATAGTCAGCAGGATGTACTGGAATCCTCTTATTACCTGGATAACAACAGTGTTCCCCATTATACATCTTACGATGTAATGAGCCATTTTTCTACCTATGCGGGGCAGCCAGCTATTTCCTATTTTTACCAGTTTAAAATTCCCGAGTCAGGTGTTACTGAACTGAAAGGAACGAGTAATGGCTACTACAATTTCCAAACCTTTGATTATGATGGAGATGGAAAGGATGATGTCGTAATGTTAAATACGATTATAAGTGGAAGTGACAGGATTTACAATGGCATCCGTATTAATTATTCCAGGAAATTCAATGTCTACTCGGGAGCATATTATGACTCTGTCAATTATACGGCACTACCTCATTCCAGTTTTTATACACAGGATTTTAAATATGTATACCGTAACGGTACTACATATGGTAACTACTTCGTGGCTGGTGATTTTGATGGGGATGGTGCGCAGGATTATATCCTTATTCTCGGAATCAATTATAGTAATGCTTTTAAAGGATTTTTCTCCAGTCCGAAGAAAGGCATTTACAACCAGGAGATTGCACTATTTGGTGTGGAAGGGACTTCAAGTGATCCTTTTTATGCGAATTCTATAGCAAGTGCAAAGCAGTTGCTGCCCATAGATTTTGATGGGGATGGCAAGCGGGAGATCCTTGTGGTAAAAGACAATCAGAGTTATGTATTATCTGTATATCCTGTATCAGCATCATCTGGGTATAGTTATGCAGCGCAGGTACTTTATACCTTTACAGATATAAAAGGCAATTATCCAACATTGCCCGGTGACTTTAACGGAGATGGGAAAACGGACCTGCTGTATAGAAATACGCCCAGTACTTCTACTGGCAGCTGGTTTCAGCTGACAAGTACAGGAAAGGCGTATACTTCGCAGGCATTTGGATTTTATAATCGTCCTTACCTGGCAGGTGATGAAGCTGGTACTGCCCATCATCTGGTAGTAGCTGATTTCAATGGAGATGGAAAATCAGATGTATGGCATTCGCTCGATCTTACTACTTCCTCTTCCCGGCATACGATTTATTATAGTAATGGGCTCACTTTTAACATTGAGCACTACGATCAGGCTGTGAGTACCAATGGAGGCAAAAAGTCCAATACAGTAGTAGGTGATTTTAACGGAGATGGAAAACCTGATATCCTGTCTATCAACAGTAGCAATTCAGGACGTTTCATCTATCCCAAGCCCATGAAGGAAGAACGCTTTCTTACAAAGATAACAGATGGTCTTGGGGCACAGGAAGGGTTTAATTATGTAATGCCAATTCAAAGCGGTTATTATATCCGTTCGGCTGAATATGAATATGATAAGAAAGGAGTAGCGATTGGAGCAGGTGCCAATGGCAATCCTTACAATGTGTTGTTCTCCCCATTGTACCTTGTAAAGGAGACTTATAAGTCTAATGGTGTGGGCACTGGATTACGTTATACTTCATATGAATATACGGATGCCTGTTATTCTCCCATCAGGGGCTTCCTGGGTTTTAAAAAGGTGAAAGCGTCGGATGAAAGTTCTGGAATTGTAACCACTACTGAAAATGATATTCATCCCGATTACCTGATCCCTTACCGGACAAGACAAACGATGGTATATGGAGCAGAGACACTGAGTGATACGAAATTTACAACCAACCTGCTGAAGCCTTCCAGTAATTACCTGGATAAACGGGTGGTTGTACAGGTGCCGAAAACACTTACCATCAACGGTATTACAGGAGAAGCGGCTGAAACTACCAGTACTTTTGATAATTATGGAAATACGACCCAATCTGTTACCAAAGTAGGTAGTGTAAGTGGAGATGTAGTTACTCCTATTGAGACCAGCACGATCACGTCGGTATACGGTACGCATGGAACACCATTCCCTGCCTCTCCGGAATCCATCACTACTAAGAATGTGAGAAATGGACAGGCAGAAGTGAGCAAGGTGACTACCTATGCTTATAATACTGCCAATCTGGTTTCATCAATAGTAGAGTTTTCCGGGAAGGCCAAGGCATATACTACCAATTTTACCTATGATGCATTTGGGAATGTGAAGCAGAGAGATCTGGTAGCGACAGGATTGCCTACCCGCTCTGAGAAGTCAACTTATGATAATACCGGGCGTTTCCTGTTACAATCTGAAACAGTAGGGGCGGATGTTACTAAAAAGCAGGTATTCACTTATGAAACTTCATTTGGGTTACCGGCTACAGTGAAATCTGCTGATGGGCTGACCACTGGTTACCAGTATGATGTATTTGGCAGATTAAACCTGACCACCCTGCCGGAAGGATATAGTATCACGCAAACTATGGCATGGGAAAGTACCTCTGGCCGGTATTCAGTGAGTGCTACCAGACCTGGTGGTGGTAATAATCAAAAGATTTTCTATGATCTGTTGGGCAGGGAAGTGAGAATGGAAATGTCTGGTTATAATGGAGGAACACTTGTATCTTCAAAAAGCTATAATGCAAAAGGTGAACTGGTTTCTTTAACTGCTCCATATTATAGCACTGAGACGCCTCTTACTACCACTTATCAATACGATAATTACGGTCGTACCAGCCAGGTGTCCAATGGTACAGTCACCACTAATTATTCTTATAGCAAGCTGGCAGGAGGTCAATATAAGACTACCGTTACCAGTAGCTCCGGACAGTCCAGTAGCCAGACAGAGGATGCCAGTGGTATGATTATCGCTGCTACAGACAATGCCGGTTCGGTTGGATTTGTTTATGATAGCCGTGGCAATAAGACAGAGACGTCTGTGAACGGTGTAGTGATGACTGCCAATAGTTATGATGAGTATGGTAATGAGACCGGTGTGACTGATAAGCATGCGGGTACTTATAGTTATCAGTACGACGCTTTCCGGCAACTGGTAGCTGAAACAAATCCCCAGGGGCAAACAAGAACCCTAACCTATGATCCATTTGGCAGGGTAACCCAACACGCCGGCCCGGAGGGAACAACTACCTATGAATACTGGAAAGAAGCCAGCACCGGATATTGTAACGATAACCTGACCAAAGTAACAGGCTTTGACGGAGATGTGACGGAGTATACTTATGATAACCTCAGACGTTCTCTATCAGAAAAAATTACAACAGATGGTAATGCATTTAATACACAATATGGTTATGATGCTTATAATAACCTGACAAAGATTACCTATCCATCCGGAGTTACTGTAAGTCGTACCTATGACAGAAATGGAACCGTCACAGGGGTACAAATGGGTGAAGGTACTGGTGCTACTACCCTATTCACGGCTTCTGGTATGAACAGCCTTGGATATTATACAGGTTATTCTTATGGTAATGGTAAATCTACGACTGAAAGCTATAATCTGGCATTGGGGGCAATGACTCAAACCTCAACCCCGGGGGTGTTCCAGATGAACTATTCCTTTGACCCCCTGACCGGCAACCTGAATAGCAGGAAAGACATGATTAGGAATCTGGATGAGGTGTTTACTTATGATAATACTAACCGTCTCCTGACATCAAAAATTAATAATGTTCAACAGTTGAATATTACCTATGATGGTGCAGGCAGCAGTTTTGGGAATATCAAGACAAAGACGGATGCTGGTAATTATACTTATAATGATCAGAAGGTCAATGCGCTGGCTTTTATAACAAATCCTGCGGGTAGCCAGGTACCACCATCGGTGATATCACAGCTGCAACAGGATGTGACTTATACCGCTTTCAACCGTACATCGACAATAACCGAAGGGTCCAATCAGCTGACATATGCTTATGGTGCAGACTACGGGCGAATAAAGGGTACCTTTAAACAAAACGGGGCCTTAGCTGAGACGAGATATTACCTGGGAGGGTATGAAAGGCAGATTAAAGGCAGTGTAACCAGGGATATTCATTATATAGAAGCTGGTAATGGTATTGGTGCTATCCTTACCAAGGAAGGAAGTGCTGTCACAGTATATTACGTTTACCATGATTATCTGGGTAGCATCCTGACCGTAACAGATGCATCCGGTAATGTGATAGCTTCCCAGAACTTTGATGCATGGGGGCGTTACAGGAATCCTTCGGACTGGAGTTATAATAATGTTCCCAATCAACCGGAATGGTTGTATAGGGGCTTTACCGGTCACGAGCACCTGAAGGACTTTTCCCTGATCAATATGAATGGGCGAATGTATGATCCTGTATTGGGTCGTATGATGAGCCTTGATAACTTTGTATCTGTACCCGGAAGTAGTCAGGGATATAACAGATATGCTTATGGATTAAATAATCCACTGGTTGTTCGGGATCCTAACGGAGAGTGGATTCATATTGTGGTAGGCGCTGCAATAGGAGGTGTCCTGAATCTGACTGTAAAAGCGGTACAGGGAAAGATCCATAATGTGGGAGATGGATTTGCTGCATTTGGCATTGGAGCGGCAGCGGGGGCTGTTGGGGCGGCTACAGGAGGTGCGGCGCTGTCCATGTTTGGATTGCAGGCAACTACGGTTGCAGGAGGTGCCGTGGCGGGTTTTGCAGGTGCAGTAACATCGAGTCCGGTACAGGGAATAGGGAATGCTGTTTATTTTGGCGACAAGTATACCTTGAAGGATTTTGGAATGGACGTGGTGATAGGTACTGTAGTAGGAGGTGCTTCAGGGTATATTGCTGGCCGGTTAAAAGCAAGTACTGCCGGTGCAAAAACGGATCTGAACAAAGGACGGACGGGTGCAGGGGGTGCTGGCAATGGTGGAGGAGTAACAGGCAAGGTGAAAGCGAGTGTATCATTCGGTCAATTAACCGGAGAAATGCCGGAGGCTATAAAGCCCAATGGAGGACCATTACGTACACCAGTTGTTTTAAATTTAGCAAAAAAGACGAAAGACATTTCGTTGGGAATAGGTGAATTATTAGCCGATTTTTCAGCAAGCGTGAAGGCTTCTCCCTGGTGGGAATGGGGTGCAGATGAATTCGAGTTTGCTTTTCAGAATATGATCCGGGATCCGGAAGTAAAGATTCATTTCAACCTGACGATGAAGGATGGAAAAATGATGAATGTATGGGAAGCGCTTAAGGAAGGTGCAAATGGTTATTCCGGTAGCCGTGTTACTTCCTGGGAGCTGTTTGAAATAAAGCACACAGGGGATGCTTTGTCAAGGACTATATTCTATTACCAGGGAAGGGTTATCGCCAACCCATTTTTAGGACTATAAATACTAGCGGATATGCAGGATATTATTTTCAGCTCAGACAAGCATTTTACGATGCATGATTTTCATATTAGTCATAGTCAGCTGTTGATCAGAGCAGCTGAAGATACAGGCAACGGCTTTAGGAATGTTGATATCATTTTTATGGGGGTTCATTATGTACAGTTACCTCCATCATTTGCCGGCCTTACAATCCGGGAATCTTCTTATGAAGAAAGTACTATCCTGTATCCGTCAGTAAGGAAATTTTTAAGCTATCCCTCCAGTCATCTGTTTGAGGTTATTACTGAAGGTACCAGCTACTATGTAGCCGCAGGTGTCTGTATGGTATATGAAAACGAATTATCGTTGAATGAGTCCAGTGTGGGCCCGGCTAATGAGAAAAAAAGAGGCAGGCTCATTCACAGCTCGGCAAAAATGGGATGATATAGATTAATTAAAAATGAAATTAAATGAAGTATTCTTTTTTATTATTTGCAATATGTCTGAGCATAAAGTTGTATGCTCAACCAGCAATCAGTTCAGAAAGAAGGGTAAATATAGACGGGGTGGGTAAATATACAGGTGCAATTATTTCTGCAAAAATTGCGGGGATAAGGACCATAACGGTCGGTAATGATACTCTGATTGGATATGCACCTGTGCAATATGGGAATGAAACGTGTAAGCTGATGGTTGAATGTAGCTATGATAAATGGCTGGAGACCTTTGTGGAGAATAGATTCGGAGGTACGTATGCATCTCAGGGAAAGCAGTTATTATGGGCAATTAAGCACATTTCGATCACCTCCGACCTGAGCGCACAATATTTTTTTACCAGGTTACAGGCTACGGTGTATGTAAATGGGGATGGAACTGCTTATCGGCAACTATTTACCACTGATACCGTATTTACAGGAATTATGAACAGTGATAGCAATTATGTGGCCGGGCTGGTCAATGCAATGGATGGTCTGTATCAGCAATCTGTGGCACGACTGGCTAAAGCAGAAAGATTAACAATAAATGCAGCCCGTCAAAAGGTATTCACTGTTTCAGATGTTATTAATACAGCATCTGCAGAGGTTGTGTTGCCTGTAATGAAAGATGCAAATGTAAATGAAGGAATTTTCACCTCCTATGACGCTTTTACTGTTAATAAGCCGGAATCTTCTATGGGCGTTTGGGCAGTTCCTGATACGACGAAGGGTGCTGGCTATGTAAAAGTATATACAATGGGTGCTGATAGTAGTGTGCAGCAGGTTACAAAGATCTGGGGTATCTGTTTAGGTGATAACGAGCTGTATAAGTATGAAGACGGAAAATTGATCTCAATAGAGCGTGATGGAGAAGGTATTATTCTATCCCGCTACCAGGAACCAAAAAAGCGGAAGAACCAGGCCTTTTACTGGCGTCGTCTGGCAGCGAATGGCTGGCCGAATGATACAAATCCTTTTTGCAGGGAGCAATCTGTATTTGTAAAACATGGTCAGGGAGATCAGAGACCGGTAGCGACCCGCATTGATATGGCTACAGGAGAGCTTTCATTTTAATTTTACAAAGCATATATATGCCAAGAATATTGTTTATTTTATCATTTTTACTTTTTTATACAATGGTGGGCAAATCCCAGAACCTACCAGTTAATACCTGTGGTGTAGTATATAGTTACGATGCTACGGGCAACCGTACCCAGCGCATGTATGTTTGCAACAATGCAGTAACAGGGGGCAGACTGGCCGCCGTAAAGGATTCGACAGCAGAACTGCCTCAGGTGACAGCCTTATATCCCAATCCTACCACAGGAAGTTTTAAGATCACCTTTGTGAAGTCATTGAACAATGCAAGGATTGTGATAATGAATATGAATGGAAGGGTATTGCAACAGCGTACCGAAAGTGGAAATGTAGTCATGTTTGATCTTTCTGTTTATCCGGCAGGGATGTATTGGGTGCAGGTACAGGATGCAGGACATCCTTATGTGTTCAAAGTGATCAAGCAATGATAATAAGGAGCTGTAATAATAATTCAGAACGGCTGGCGATGGCCAGTCGTTCTTTTTTTAATGATAGACTTCTTTTTAGGCATGGCGGTAATAGTTAATCCAGACGTGAGGATGGTAAAATTGAAAAACCTTGCAATTGTAAATGAGGTATTGTTTAAATATTACAAATTTTGCTCCACGGATGATGACAGCACAGCATCCGGCACTCAGGTCATTTTTGTGAAATAATTATTAAATTGCTTTTACTGAAATATTTACCCCTTCGGTTTGTCCCCTATCCAAAAAATGCGTCGTAATCAAGCATATTCAAAGTCTCATCAGCAGAGGCATTTGATGAAGCCACAAGTTGTTCAAAGGTTACATTATGTGAGCCAGCGATCATTACTGCCATTTCCGCTGAAGACATTTTAACTGTTTGAGCAGCGGATCTTCTATAACTATCATATATTGTTCTCCTCTTAAATGTACATGTTTAGCAATTGATTTATTTATCTAAACAACCCAAATACAAATAGTACATCCTTTATAGGAAACAGTTATATGATCAATTGTAACAGGGTGGGTAAGATTATTCCTCGCAATATACCTGGCTTTTGTACAGTACTATTTATCTCATCGGATCAACTGATTTGATTGAACCATCATCGTAGACACCAAAAATTAAAAAAACTCCACCAGGCAAATTAGAAAATGCAGACAAATGTTGAGCTAGACGATCGCTTTTATCCGACAAAGTGGATTTCCAATCAAGTTCATTTATTTCAGTAGGCACTGGATTCAATGTACGTTCTAGTAAACCCAATGCTCTAGTTTCCCAGCTTTTTTTGTAGTTACATAACAGTTACATAAAAAGTGTAATGATTTTCAATGATTTATTATTAACATTGATAAGTTTAAAGTTATTCAAGTTACATAATGGATACTTCGCGGAAACTGTGCCATTTATTTCGCGTGTACAAGCCAAATCTTTCGCTGCAAACTGTGCCAGTGCTTCGTTAAAAATTTAACACCTATCCTTTTGATTCCGCGTCAAATTGTGAATTTTAGATATTTAAACAGTGCCGCCTTACCCTCCCAAACGGGATGATAGGGCAAATTGTACTGTATGAAGAAAAAAATATGTAGGGGCACAATTCAAAATAAAAAGATTAAAAATTTCGCTTAATAAAGGTCCACACCAAAGCATGGGCCTATTTAATTTTTACTTCACTGATATCTTTCCAACCGCGATCTTTGTCTTACCAAATATCCTGTCTGAACAACCTACAAGGTAAAGATCATTACCAATGACCGCACATTTCCTTGGCATAGCCGTAGGAATGAAAGCAAACAATGTAAAACTGTGATAAACCTCTTTTTGTAATGGTAAGGTTAAACTTATTGGTTCAGCCGATTCATCAACCAAATAATCTTCATGGTATAAAAGCTTATAGCCGCCATCATATTCTATTAGTGAACCAGCAAGTATGTTATTATAATATACTCTTGCAGTCTTACTCATGATATGCTGTTTTAGTTGCTGGTATAAGTTCCATCCCAAATAAATTGAGTAATTGATTCACCTTATCCATACGCATGGATGTTTTACCCTGTTCAATTTCCCGGATGAGCCGTAATCCCAATCCAGATTTTAAGGATCGCTCTTCTTATGTTAATCCGTTTTCTTTACGCTTAGCTTTAATTTTTTGGGCCAAAAGAGTCATTTTATACCTTAAAAGGTATAAAAAACTGAATATTAATCGATTTATACCTTTTAGGGTATAATTGTTAAAGATGAGTGAAAAATTTCTTGAGATTTGTGAATTGCCTATAATAGTTTTTTATCTAAGAAAACATAATAACTAAAGATATAATCATTAATAATAGCATGTTTGGCAATTATTTTTACTTATAAACGTATGAATTCTAGATAGATCCTCTGCGAACAAGTTCGAAAGTTCTCCCATCCTGGAGGTTTATTGAGGGTATGATTAGAAAATTAAGTGGGAAGTTCAGCTTGGGTTACTACTATTTGGTACATGGAAAGGTAAAAGCAAAGCCACAAACTACTTAACGTATTCTGCGGCTTTGCTCTTCTGCTCTCTTAACAGATAAAGGTAATCGACGTTTTAAAACATCCAACTATTAGTATCTGGATCTAAATCCAGGTCTTGGACCGGATCTGGAGAAACGATTATCTTCTGGTCTTTCAGGTCTTGGACGAGCCTCATACACTACTATTGTCTGGCCAGCAACTACTGAATTATTCAATTCCTTAATTGCCTGTACTGCATTGGAATCGTCTGGCATTTCAACGAATGCAAAGCCTTTGGAACGGCCACTGTACTTATCATAAGCCACATTAATAGTATATACAACTCCAAATGGGTCAAATAAAGACCATATTTCATCTTCAGTTGTTCTGTCACTTATATTACCTACAAAAATATTCACAATTATAATTTTAATTAAACATAAATACTGCTAAAAAACAGCAACTTAGGAAGAAAAAGAAACCCAAAATAAATCAGAAGGGGGCAAATGCAACCTTGCTAAAGTTAGAGCAATAAATTGGGTATTACAGGATTAATTTATAGAGATATTACATTATTATTAAAATCTCTAATAAGGATTGCTATATTAGTACTAACAGATCAGATCTACTGAATGCACTGTTACATAGTGTCTAAAACGGAGGTCATTGGACCACCCGTAATACTCCACTGGGATTAGATGTATCTGCTGGTTGCGTAACGGCAAATACGTTAATACCGTATTTATCTCTTAGCTCTTCCGCGAGTTTAATCGCTCCACCACCTGTTCGGGAAAAACGGCCGAGAGTATAGACCAACACGTGGCTTACTTTGGATACCTGCCTTTTCTGAAACATCCCATTAATTACCTTTCTCAACTCAGGTAATGCAGCAATATCCCTGGTTCCCAAATGGGAACTTATATCTTGTGGCTTATTAAGGGAAATTTGTTGCAGGAACTCCAGATATTCCCCCGAAAGCGGCTCCCATTTACCTGGAATATGCAGCCAGCCATATCTCAACAGGCCTTCAGCTGCCCAATAACGGATATATTGTGTCATCGCTTCACGAAAACCTGGCTGGTATGCTGTTGCCGGTTATAAGTATTAAGGGTATCTAACATGCTCCGCATCAATGTAAGCCGGTGTGACTGATAACCTGTTTGTTCCAGGGAATTTATTTTCTTCTTTTCATTGTCATACGGTAACATCGCCAACTGCTTTGGCAGGAAAATGCGCAGGTGTTTATTTATAAACCAACATTGGTGAGCATGTTTACATTGCTGGTTTCAAATGATTAAAGCTCGCCCCTCCTGAAATTTATTTAATATTTACCAGGATGAGAATAATTAGTCTATTTTCCGCTTCATTACCTCTTTTCTATGTTGCATCCCCCATTCAACCATTGCGTCCAGCACATATTTAATGGATCTCCCCGATGAAGTGAACTCATATTCAATTACAACCGGAATCGAATCATGAACCATCCTTTGTACAATTCCATTCAATTCAAGATCCCGGAGTTCTTTAGATAACATCCTGGGAGTGATTTTTGGAATTTCACGTTCAATCTCCTTGAATCTCTTCTTACCAAAAACCAACGTAGCCATGATAGGCAATTTCCACTTACCCGTCAACACGTTCATGGCATCATTCACTGCTACCACAAATGAATGCGGACATTCTTTAATGACATTCAGGTCAATATCTATTTCCATTTCCATATAATAAAAATCTCACTATACTAAAGTATATCGGTATAAAAAGTATAGCAAATATAAAATAATTTTGATCCTAATTAAATCAGTCAATGTGAAAAAAACAAAAGTTATCTACTGGATCACCACCTTACTTGCCATGTTAACAGGCGCTTCATCAGCATTTATGTACTTCACAAGTCCCAAATTTATTGAAGGATACAGGCATCTGGGCTTTCCCGATTACTTCAGGATAGAACTGGGTATTGCGAAGATTATCGGTATGCTTATACTACTGCTTCCATTTATCCCTTCCCGCATTAAAGAATGGGCATATGTAGGGTTTGGTATCACCTTTATTTCCGGCATCATTGCGCACAGCATAGTAGACGGACCCGGATTAGGCTTTGTCCCCATGGTCCCACTGGTATTTTTGGTGATATCCAACATTTATTTTCATAAACTGAGAAATGCCTGATTAATAATTTCAGCCCTTATTCACCAGCATGTCTTGTGCCGTTTCTACGGATTATAAAACTATCGCCACATATGAACAGGAGACAATACCTTAAAAAATCATTTACTATGGCAACAGGCATATTAGCAACAGATTTAATGTCGGTAGCAATGTCCACACAAAAGAAGGTACCACGCAGCTTGTATAAAGTCATCAAATCATCCGGTTCAAATATGGGTAAGATGACATTGAAAAATGTTATTCAAGGGAATGATCAAAACCATGTTTCCCCATTTTTCCTGATCGATGAATTTGGCCCTATGCAACTGCCCAAAGGAGCTCAATTCCGGGTAGATGCGCATCCACATGCGGGTATCATTCCCACAACTTACCTTTTGAAAGGTAACGCTCATCATCGTGATAGTATGGGCAATGATTTCCAATATTATGAGGGTGATTTTATTCAGTTTACTTCTGGCAGGGGTGCTTTGCATATGGAGGAGACCGGGGATGATTTATATAAAAATGGCGGTGTTTTTCAAGGTATACAGTGCTGGTTGAACATACCATCCCACTTGAAAAAATCGAATCCTTCCGCCAGTTACCTGAAGAAAGATGATATCGAACTGGTTATTTCAGAAAATGTCACCATTAGAGTCATACTGGGGGAAGTATACGGGGTTAAATCCCCTATCAAACTTTTAATGCCGGTCATTTACTGGCATATTTCTTTAAAAGAAAATACTTACCTGGATCTCCCTGTTGATCCGACCCAAAATGTATTTATATACCTGTTGACCGGGAAGTTGAAAGTAAACGATCATCAGGAGGTAAATGCCGGCGACGCAGCGCTTTTTGAGCGGGATGGCGATTTTATTAAGATCAGGGCGAAGAAGGATGCAAACTTTCTAGTGCTGGGCGGAGAAGTCAATAATGAACCTTTTGTTGCGAATGGCCCTTTTGTATTGAACAACGAGCAGGAACTAAGACAAGCATACGAAGATTTTAAGAATGGAAAATTTGGCAATATCGCCGAAACAAATGGTATTAGAAGACCATAATAATTAAACTGATCTATTTACAATGAAAGTTGCTGTAATTGGTGCTACCGGCTTTACTGGTCACCATATCTCCAAAGAATTAGCAAATAGGAATATCAAAGTATTAGGTATATCAAGAAAGGGCTCAATAACAGACACTCCTCTTATTAATTATATCAGTATGGACGTGATGAATGTTGCCGGACTTGCTGAAACAATAAAGGGTTGTGATGTTGTCGTCAATGCATTTAACCCGGGATGGAATAACCCGGAGATCTATGATCAATTTCTAAAAGGTGCTCAGGCTATTCAGGCGGCCGTAAAACTTTCAGGCGTAAAACGTTTGATTGCCATTGGAGGCGCAGGAAGCTTGTATGTTTCACCAGGTGGTCCTCAGGTCATAGATACTGTTTCGAATGATCATCCATTTTATGCCGGCGCAAAAGCTGCTAAAGATTATCTGGAAATTATTAAACAGGAAACTGATCTTGATTGGGCGTTTTTCAGTCCGGCATTGGAAATGCACCAGGGTATTACTACTGGCAGAACAGGTCGATACAGGCTGGGTACAGACTATCCTGTAACAGATGAAAATGGTAAAAATGTCCTGTCAGGCGAAGATCTTGCAGTGGTGATAGCTGATGAGATTGAACATCCGAAACATCACCAGGTAAGATTTACGGCGGCCTACTAGAAGAATATATGCATCATATTTTAATACTTTAAAACAACAGAAAATGATATTAGTTACAGGAGCAACTGGCCAGTTAGGTGGAGCTGCAGTAGCACAGCTATTGAAAACAATCGCACCTGATGAATTGGCAGTTTTGGCAAGAGATGGAAATAAAGCACAACGTTATATTGATAAAGGTGTGAATGTTCGCATAGGGGACTTCGATGATGAGGAATCATTGGAACAGGCGATGAAAGGTATCAGCAAAGTTTTATTAATTCCTACTATCGCACCTCATCGCCTGGAGCAACACAAAAAAGTGATTGATGCTGCTGTAAAAAATGGTGTAAAGCACATTGTTTATCCTGGCGTATCGTGCAAAAATATAGAGACATCAGCTACAGCAGGACTGGATGCGCATTTTAAAACAGAGGATTATATCCGTGATACCGGATTAACATACACTTTCCTTAGAAACACACTTTATATGGAGGCCATTCCTCTTTTTGGTGGTGAAAAATTGTCTGAGAGTGGCTTTTTCCTTCCGGCAGGAAATGGTAAGGTGCCTTTTGCGTTAAGACGGGAAATGGGTGAAGCAGCTGCAAATGTGTTATTGCAGGAGGGTCATGAGAATAAAATATATGATATAACAGGCAGTGAATTGTATGGATATGCGGAAGTTGCAGATGAGTTAGCAAAGCTTACCGGGAAATCTATTAGCTATACATCAGCAGATCCTGCTCTATTTGCAGAACAATTGAAAAGTGCCGGAGTGGATGAGTTTTTCGTCTTTGTAGTAACCGGTTTTAATCTTGATATAAAGAACAGGCAGTTTGAAATTGTAACTAATGATCTGGAAAACTTGCTGGGCAGGAAACCTGTTGGACTGAAGGATGGCCTTATCGAAGTATTTGGTCTTTAAGATTAGTTCCTGGTTGCAGATAAATTTTTTATTAAATAATACCTGTTTTTAAAACATTCAAAATAAAAAGATGAGTTTAATTACATCTTTAAAATGGCGTTATGCTGTTAAGAAATTTAGCAATAAAAAAGTTAACAATGTTGATCTGCAAACAATTTTAGATGCTATTAACCTTTCAGCATCTTCAGCTGGCTTGCAACCGTATCGTGTCATTGTAGTTGAAAATGAGGAAATACGTGCGCAACTAGGTAAGGGCGAATTTAATCCTCAAATAACGGAAGCTTCACATTTACTTGTATTTGCGGCAAAGGAAGAGCTTTCTACATCTGACATTGACGAATACATGCAACGCATGGCTGATACCAGAGGACTTCCGATTGAATCTTTATCAGGTTTCAGGGAAATTTTGACGGCGCACATTACCGGGAGATCTAAAGAAGAGAATTTTGTATGGGCTACCAAACAGGCATATATTGGTTTGGGTACTGGTTTGGCTGTAGCAGCGGAATTGCGCATAGATACTACGCCAATGGAAGGGTTTAATCCAGCAAAATTTGATGAAATCCTTGAACTAAAGAAAAAGGGATTAAAAAGCGTTGTATTATTAGCTGTGGGGTACAGAGATACTGAAAAAGATCCCTATGTAAATGCCGCGAAGGTAAGATTGGATGTCGAAGATTTTACAATATTTGTAAAATAGAAGCTGAATTTATCCTAAGTGTCTCTTTTAAGTATTATTATAAGTTTTGTGTTTTTCAGGGATTAAGTGTGCAAATAATAATGTCGGGGTTTGGGGTATATTTTTTTTGATCTTGTGGTTAAGATTTTTAATAAGATTAGTAAAAGTCGATTGAAAATAAAATTTAGTATCAAATTGATAGATTACTTGTCCTAACCAGCGAATATTTTATATCGGGCCATAACTATATAAAGTTACACAGTTATGGCCGGATATAAAAACAATACGGGCCATCATTATCAAATGATGGCACTTATGGCCCGATATAATTAAAATCAAATATGGAAAATTAATCTTTAGGCAGTAATTGCTTTAACTCTTTGAAAATATTACTTTTAGATATTATACTGTTAATAATATGCTTAACAGTAAATTTTACCACTGAGAATATTAATGTTATATAAATCCGCCATAAATTGGTGCGAGGTGCGAACCTCCTGGCCCGAATGATGATATCTTTTAACAAATTCCCCTTTTAGCCTATACCGCTGCACATCTCTATAAACCCTATTTAACCGCTCCTTTATACTTACTAGGAGCAATACCTGTATGCTTTTTAAAAAATTTACTAAAGAAAAACTGATCACTAAACTGCAGCTGCGCCGCCACCGTGGCCACTGAGAGACCAAGATCATTCAGCATTATTTTTGCTTCTAAAATCACAATTTCATCAATCATTTCACCACAAGTCTTATTAGTAACTTCTTTTACCATTTTAGTGAGGTGCTTAGGTGTTATATAGAGCGCATCTGCGTAGAATTGAACCCCGCGCTCTTCCCTGAAGTGTTGAAAAAGCAGCTTTAAAAAAGATGTTAATATCTCTTCTTTCCTGGTTAATTTCACTTCTTCATTAGGTCGGTACTTTTTAAATAAAGCAGCTACTTCATAAATAAAAATATTAAACCCATGTTGAACTATCTCCGCCTTAAACGGATGCTCATATGCCGGATCATTCGCTTTATGCAACATTTTTATAACTCCATGCAATGCGTCAGCATCCTCATCGTCCAATATTAAATAAGGATTATTTTGTGGAGAGAAGAAACCATAGGATGATAGATGCTTTTCGCTAACCCGGGACTGTCCAATAAAATCATGTGAAAAGCAAACAACTATTACTATGGATTTATCATCATGATTTTGAATCTGGTGTATAGTATTAAAAGGAATGACGACAAGGCTGTTCTTTTTTACACAGTAATTAACCAGGTTGATTTGAACATCTATTTCCCCCTCAATAACCAACGCAATTGAAAAATGATCTGAACGTATAGGGTTCCCTAATATCTCCTCTTTAGGTTTTACTTCATCACTCCTGAAAGTGAGAAAATCTTTAGCCGGGCACTTATGCCCAATGTCAGTACTGACTTCATTTATCGTATAATTATGAATGGAGGAAATATTATTGGTTTTCATAAACTTAACATGACAATTGACATGAGTGAAAGACCAAATTAATTAAATTAAACCAGATTCTATATTCCTTAACCCTGTTTATGAAACATGATACAAATTAAGTATATCTCAATAAATTAATTACTACTAAAGCGATAATAATAACCTATGCTCTTGAAGATGGCCTGATGATCATACGTAATACCTGGTCTTTTGTAAAATAGGCCAGCATCCAGTTATAAAAAGTTTTAACACGGTTACGATGATTGGTTAAATAGGTTAAATGTATAAACAACCACATCACCCAGGCTATAAATCCATTAAAATGTATTCTCTGCTTTGGCATATCTGCCACCGCTTTTTTACTTCCAATAATAGCCATTGATCCCTTGTCAAAATAGGTAAATGGTTTAAGGGGCTTATTACTATTAATTGCCATTAAATTATAAGCGAGACTTTTACCTTGTTGTATTGCTACCTGCGCTACCTGGGGGTGACCATTGCTATAGTTCGGATCACTGGTTTGCAAAGCGATATCACCAATAGCAAAAATGTTTGAAAAAGCATTTACAGTATTGTGCGCATCCACTCTTAAACGGTTTCCATTGCCATAGGAACTTTGGGGAATACCTGGAAATACCTCGCCTGTAACACCTGCTGCCCATATTAAAATTTTAGCTGGAATAATTTCACCCGTAGATAACATTAACATATCATCTACATAATCCATTACGCGTGCACCTAGCATAATCCTCACCCCCATATCCTGTAATTTATTATAAGTATAGGCTTGTGAACGCTCACTCATTGAAGATAGTAAGGAGTGATGACTATCTACTAAATAGATACCGCCTGCATGATCATTCAATTCAGGGTAATCTTTAGGCAAAATACTTTTTGTCATTTCAGCAAGCATACCAGCTATTTCTATTCCTGTTGGACCGCCCCCTACAATAACAATAGTAGTTAACTTTTTCTTTGCAGCAATATCCGTTACCCTGGAAGCTGTTTCAATTTGCTGAAGCAAATAATTACGCATATTTATAGCGTCATCTAATGTCTTCATGGGTAATGCATTTGCTTCAATGTTTTTCAGATTTAAATAATTGCTCTTAGTACCAGTAGCCAAAACCAGGTAATCATATTCCATCTCCCCTACATCCAGCAATACCTTATTCTCTACAGGTAAAATTTCAACCAGCCGGCCTAAACAGAAGTGAATGTTCTTTTTACCCTGCAACAATTTCCGGTAAGGATAGCTTATACTGGAAACCTCTAAAAAGCCCGTAGCTACCTGGTATAACAACGGTTGAAAAAAGTTATAATTATTCCTGTCAATCAATGTAATATGATAACCAGGGGTTTTTACCAGATTTTTAGCCAGGTTTAACCCTGCAAAACCACCGCCTATTATTACCACCTTCTTATGAGTGTGTTCCATATTTAACTATTGATTAATGATTATTCTGCATCCATTGAAACAGCGTTCCTTTGTCTTTTGTATTGCCGTCATACAAATCCAGTATTAATGCTCCCAACTCATCCGGATGGATATAATTATTTTTAGCCTTGTTCTTCTTCTTAGGATCTACATATAAATGATAATATTCCATATTTGTGTCCTTTATTTCTTCGAAGAACATTTTTGCCATTTCTTTTTGCATGCATAGTGATAAGCGGGTAAGTTTAGCCAGCTTCCTTTTTAAAGTATGGTCCGTAAAATCGATACTGATGAACATACCTTGCCGGGATTTTTTTATACCCATGATGGATAGCCTTGCAGCAACAAAAAAAGCTGTTATGTTTTGTTCAATAGTACGCTCCCATTCCGTAATTTCTACCTCATTAAGAGGCTTATTGAGTGTAGCACTTTCAAAACAGGCAATACTCAAATCTATTTGACCAAAACGTTCAATAATATCATCCGCCAATTGTTCCGCCTTATAATAATCAGGATAATCAACCAGCATAGTGATGATTGAACCCCCGTTCGAAATTGTCTCCATTTGTTTGATCCATAACAGATCCTTGGCGCTTTGCGCGAGTACTATAATAATGGCATTTTCTTTCAATAACATTTTTACAATGTTGATCGCTATTACACCAGTACTACCCGCTAAAATCGCGACTTTATTTTTCAATGACATCTTATAAAGATTAACTGCTTGTGAAAACAATACAAATATTGGTATTAAAAAGGGATGTATCCATGTCTGTATGTGGTAACAATATGTCTAAATGGCTCATTCAAATGCAGGCAAATAGTTAAATGCGATATATACACATGCTTTCACTCCTTACAGACATTTTTTAATGATGGTCTAACACTCAACTTTGTGCCATCAATAAAAAAATACGCTGTAAACAATCACATCAATTAATGCATATAAGTATGAAAATGCCAATAAAAATAAACCAGGTACTACTAATCATTCAATTGTCGGCAACCTTGTTAGTATTAGCTTCATGCGGGAGTAAACCTGCAGCCGCAGGACATGGAGCAGCAGGACCCGGAGCAGGTGGCCCCGCAGGACCTCCCCCTTATAAATCCGCAGCAGTATACTCAGGAGATGCTACCATGTTTTACAGCTATCCTGCTACTATACAAGGTGAACAGAATGTTGAAATACGCCCTAAAGTTGATGGTTTTATTCAAAACATATTTGTAGACGAAGGTGCAACCGTACATAAAGGTGAGCCACTCTTTGAATTACGGAATCCACAATACGAAGCCGCTGTAAGAAGCGCTATTGCTGCTGTTAAGATAGCAGAGGCAGACGTTCAGACTGCAGAAATGGATGTAGAAAAGGTAAAGCCCCTGGTGGAAAGAAAGATCATCAGCGATTACGAGTTAAAATCAAAACAATATGCCTTAAATTCCAAAAAAGCCTCTCTGGCATCAGCCCAGGCCGACCTGGTTAACGCTAAAGTAAATGTAGGTTATACCTATTTAACCAGTCCTTCTAACGGCGTTATAGGAACAATACCCTATAAGGTTGGTAGTTTGGTAAGCAGCACATCGGCAAGTCCACTTACCACGGTTTACAACACAAATAACATTTACGTATACTTTTCTTTAAATGAAAAACAACTACTTGAATTTTCAAGAACGGTAAAAGGCGCAACGCTTAAAGAAAAACTGGCAACCATGAACGATGTGTCATTAATACTTGCTGATGGCACAGAGTATCCGGAAAAAGGAAGAATCGTTACAGCCAGTGGGCTAATCAGTACAGAAACAGGATCAGTAAGTTTCAGGGCCAATTTCCCCAACAAGCTTGGCCTGATACGCAGCGGAAGTAGTGCGACCATCAAAATACCTGTTAAAATGGAGAACGCTTTGTTGATTCCTCAAAATGCTACATATGATATGCAGGGACAAAAATTTGTTTACACAGTAAACGATAAAGATAATACTGTAAATGTCAGTGTAAGTGTATCCGAAAATCCTATTGGAAATCTATATGTGGTGGAAAGCGGTTTGAAAAAAGGTGATAAGCTGATAGTAGAAGGTGTAGGTAACTTAAAACCGGGAATGGCTGTCAAACCACTACCGACCAATACCGATAGCTTATATGCTGATGCAGGTAAACATAAGTAGGTCAATTCACTGTAATGGTTCACACAAAACTTTAAAATATTATGCTTAAGATATTCATAAAAAGACCGGTCTTATCTACTGTAATATCGGTAATAATAGTAATACTGGGAGTATTAGCTTATTTAGGGCTCCCCGTTACACAATACCCTGAAATCGCCCCCCCTACAGTTAAGGTATCGGCTACTTATACTGGTGCCGGCGCAGACGTAATCCAAAGAAACGTTATTATACCACTGGAAGAGCAGATAAATGGTGTAGAAGGAATGACTTACATGACATCCACCGCCACTAATGATGGTGATGCTACCATCACTGTATACTTTAAACTTGGTACAAACTCAGATATAAACGCTGTAAACGTACAGAACAGGGTGCAAAGGGCCACTAATTTACTGCCTGCCGAAGTAACCAAAGCAGGAGTAACTGTAGATAAGCAGCAAAGTAGTAACCTGCTCATCTTTGCGCTTAAAAGTAAGAATCCGTCTTATGACCAGACATTTTTAAGCAATTATGCCAACATCAATCTTATACCGGAAATTAAGCGGATAAACGGCGTGGGCAGTGTAGTTTCATTTGGTACAAAGGACTATTCCATGCGTGTTTGGCTGAAGCCGGATATAATGGCAACCTATGGCATAACCCCTGCAGATGTGAACAACGCGCTTGCTGAACAAAATTTTGATGCTGCGCCCGGTAAATTTGGAGAAAACAGTGACCAGGTTTTTCAGTACACCATTAAATATACCGGCCGGTTGATCGATACCACGCAGTTTGGTAACATTATTATGCGTTCTAAAACTGATGGACAGTTATTACGATTAAAGGATATCGCCAGGCTGGAATTGGGTTCCCTCACCTATTCTTCTACTATGAATACTGACGATCAGCCCGCAACAGTTATTGCTATAAGCCAAACGGCAGGATCCAATGCCCAGGCCATTATTAAGGATGCCATAGCTACACTTGATAAAGCTTCCGCATCTTTTCCCGAAGGTGTTAGTTATATACCCTTGTTGAACGCGAATGACTTTTTAGGTGCATCTATAGAAAAAGTAATACACACTTTAATAGAAGCCTATATTTTGGTTTTCCTTGTTGTTTTTATTTTTCTCCAGGATTTTCGCTCCACCCTTATACCGGGTATATCGGTATTGGTGTCTATCATCGGTACGTTTGCCTGTCTCAGCTTGTTTGGCTTTACAATTAACCTGCTAACGCTTTTTGCTTTGGTCCTGGCCATCGGTATTGTGGTAGATGATGCTATAGTGATCGTAGAGGCGGTACATGCCAAGCTTGATGAAGGTTATAAATCAGCATACAATGCATCTGTTGATGCTATGTCTGAATTGGGCGGAACTATCGTAGCAATTACATTGGTAATGGCCGCCGTGTTTGTTCCGGTTTCTTTTATCAGCGGTAGCTCAGGGGTATTTTTTAAACAGTTTGGTTTAACGTTGGCTTCAGCAATTGTAATTTCAGCGATCAATGCCTTAACGCTAAGCCCCGCATTATGCGCCCTGTTTTTGAAACCACATGAAGAACATAATGGAACCAGAAAAAACCTGCTGCAAAGGTTTTATATGGCTTTTAATACCGGTTTTGATGCCTTAAAGGGCAAATACCAAAAGTCAATAGGCTTCTTAACCCGCAAAAAATGGATCATTCCGTCTGCAGTAGTTCTATTTACCGCATTCCTGGTTTTCTTCATGAAAACATCGCCAGGCGGTTTTGTGCCCAATGAAGATCAGGGAACCATCTTCGCTGATATCAGCTTACCGCCGGGTAGCTCTCTTGAAAAAACCATGCAGGTTGCCAATATGGTAGACAATATGGCGAAGAATATACCTGAAGTTGCTAACCGGGCAAAAATAACCGGGCAAAGCATTATCAATGGTACCGGTAGCAATTTTGGATTGCTCATATTTAAGTTAAAGCCGTGGGATAAAAGAGAGGGGGTAAAAGTAGATGATGTGATTGGCAGGTTATTTGGAATGACTGCCGGAATAAAAGATGCAAAAATCATCTTCTTTGCACCACCCACTGTACCAGGCTTCGGTAACTCTAGCGGGTTTACCATTGAATTGCAGGATAAAACAGGGGGCAGCGTTGAAAATTTCAGCAAAGTAGCCGGTGGCTTCCTGGGAGCAATTAACCAACGCCCGGAAATCTTATACGGCGCTACTGGGTTCAATCCTAACTACCCTCAATATTTAATGAATATAAACGTAGCCAAAACAAAAGAAGCCGGCATTTTACCCAGCGATCTGATGTCAACTATGCAGGGGTATTACGGTGGTATATATGCTTCTAACTTTAACCAGTTTGGTAAACAATACCGGGTTATGATACAGGCTGATGCTAAATACCGGAGCAATTCACAGAGCCTCAATAATGTATATGTTAAAAATGCATCTGGTAACATGGCGCCTGTGTCCGAATTTGTTACCCTCACTTCTGTTAATGGACCACAAAGTTTGTCAAGGTTCAACCTGTATAATAATATATCTGTTATCGGCAGTCCCAAACCCGGGTTTAGCAGCGGCGATGCACTTAATGCTGTGAGAGAAACTGCGGCCCAAACCCTGCCTGCCGGTTATACTTTTGACTACTCAGGATTATCACGTGAAGAGGTAAATTCTGGCGGACAAACAGTTTTCATCTATATACTTTGTATAGTGTTTGTATTCTTTTTACTGAGCGCTCTTTATGAAAGTTATATTATACCGTTTGCAGTTCTATTATCCCTTCCTGTAGGCTTGTTTGGCACTTACCTTTTTGCAAGGATCATGGGGATAGATAACAACATATACATGCAAATATCTGTAGTGATGCTGATTGGTTTACTCGCTAAAAATGCTATCCTGATAGTTGAGTATGCAGTTGCAAGGCGAGAGAAAGGTATGACAATTGTAAACGCCGCCATTGAAGCTGCCACAGCACGTTTGCGGCCTATATTAATGACGTCACTTGCGTTTATTGTGGGCCTGATGCCGCTGATGTTCTCATCTGGTGTTGGTGCTGCCGGCAATCGCTCTATTGGCACCGGTGCTGTAGGCGGAATGCTAGTAGGAACAATATTCGGTGTATTTATTATTCCTGTCCTTTACATCATTTTTCAAACATTACAGGAAAAATTCAGCGGAAAAAAGAAGCCAGGTGAGGTGGTAATTCCTGCATTAGATTAATGATCATTAATTAAATCAAACAACATGAACTTAAAATATCTTACACGTACAGCTGCTGTAATTGCAGTGGCTGTACTAATATTGCCTGGATGCAAAATAAGGCAGGCCTACATACGCCCCGCTGTTGAAACAGATAGTCTGTACCGCGCCGCATACACTACAGATACAGCTACCATCGCAAATTTATCCTGGAGACAGATGTTTAAGGATGACAAATTGCAGGCTTTGATACAGGAAGGAATTGCCAATAATTACGATTTAATAATCGCCGTGGCCCGGATCAAACAAGCCGAAGCCAACTTGCGGCAGGCCAAAGCAGCATTTTTACCAACACTAAGCGTTGAACCACAATACACGAAGCAAAAAGTTGCTGCTACACAAGGCGGGAACCTGGGTTTTACACCAGCAAACGTTTACGCGGTTCAAGGCAACGCCAGTTGGGAAATAGACTTGTGGGGAAAATTAAGTAGTGCCAAAAAGGCTTCACTCGCATTACTTTTACAAACTTATGCCTACCAACGGTCTGTTCAGACAAAACTGATTGCCGACATTGCTACCAACTATTATAACCTGTTGGCTTACGATAAGCAACTGGCTATAACTGTGGAAACTGTGGATAACCGTAAAGAAGATGTAGAAACTAATAAAGCATTAAAGATAGCTAATCGTGTAAATGAAGCATCAGTTGCACAAAGTGAGGCCAACCTTTATGCGGCCGAGGTTACCATACCCGATCTGCAAAACAGTATTCGCGAGACTGAAAATGCATTGTGCGTTTTGACTGGAAGACATCCTGGTACAATTCAAAGAAACATGCTTGATGGGCAAGAGGTAGACACTACATTACAAACCGGTGTGCCTGCACAATTGCTAAGCAACCGCCCTGATGTACAACAGGCGGAGTATAATGTCAGGTACTATTTTGAGCAGATCAATGTAGCCCGCGCTTACTTTTATCCCACTCTTAATATTACAGCCCAGGGTGGTTGGCAATCGGCAACCGTTGGCGATCTGTTTAAAAGCGCTACCATTTTTGGTAATGTTGTAGGAGGTTTAACACAGCCTGTATTTAACAAAGGACAGAACAAACAACGGTTGCAACTTGCGAAAGCACAATACGAAGAGAATGTGGCAACGTTTCAGCAAACAGTACTTGATGCCGGTCGCGAAGTTTCTGACGCGTTATACAACTACAAAGCAGTTCAGGATAAAGCCTTAACACGTAAGCTGCAACTTGATGCCTGGTTCAGATCTGTAGATTACAACCGCGAACTGCTTAAAAACGGTTACGTCACCTATACCGATGTTTTAACATCTGAACAGTCCTATTTATCTGCACAATTAAGCGGCGTAAACGACCGGTTGCAACAATTGACATCATTAGTAACGTTGTACAAAAGTTTAGGAGGGGGATGGAAATAAGCTTGTACAGATAGGTAATGTCCAATTTACACGCCCGGACTAAATCCTGACATCTATTTATACTACCCTCGAACTTTAACCATACTATATTCACACAATTTAGTCTAACCACCCCCTAAATAAACCCGATCCTGCATAATCTGGTTCGAGGTTATGATACCTGGGAACGCAAGGAAATTAAACGAGGCTGTATTTCTTAAGTAAGATACGGCCTCGTTTTATTCAGATACCTAATGGAGATAGGTAGTCCTTTAAGCACTTCTGAGGAGGTTTATTTATTTTTATTACCGATGCTTTAAGCTAGATACAATGACCGTAATAGCTTTTTCAAAGAGAATACGCCACATGAAAATTTTATCATATACAATGATACCACTCTATCAACCCAAAAGGGATGGTGGTCTGGACAAAAGCGGTATTCCAGAAAATAATCCATCCTAACGAGAATAGTCTTTCATTCACTGAAACCCAATTTCAGTGATTTGTAAACCTGAAATTCAATTAAATTCAGGGATTATAAACCTGGAATTTATTGCAAATTCAGGTTTATGAGATCTACATTTGCTATATAATTCAGCCCGAAAATGATTAAAAGAGCTATATATGATCAGATTATCAGCAGTCTCTTCAAAGGAAAAGCCATTATCATTACCGGACCCAGGCAGGTAGGAAAAACCACTTTGCTTCAGGCAATTATGGAACAGGCTGAAGGAAAAGTACTTTATCTCAACTGCGATGAGCCGGATATCCGACCAATGCTGACAGGTACCCATTAAGGTCGACGAAAATGGAACACTGCAAAAACACAAACTGACGGGTAAGTAAAATGATAAAGAAAAGTACCACTAGCAGGAGTAGTTTAATGATAAAATTGTTATTTATCTTTTGCAAAAGGTTTATACTGCCCTCCGTGCTGTTCACAATAGTATGCTGTTTAGTTATCTGGAGATTTCAGTTAACGAATACAATAGGGGCTATTATATGGATGAAAGCCCTGAGTAACCTTGTATTCTATTTCCTGTTAAAGACGTATAGAAGTAATGAATATTATTTCTTTTACAATCTAAACGTGAATCCAAACAAACTTTATATTTACACGTATCTATCAGACTTCTTATTATTTGGCATACTGGCTTTCCTTACCTCACAAAATTCAATAGCCCGATGAATATATTAGAAGTTGATAGTGTAACATATAGCGTCATGGGGAGACAGATACTTTCGGATGTATATATAAAAACACAAACGGGTCGTATAACGACGCTGATAGGAAGAAATGGCCAAGGTAAATCGTCTTTATTTAAGGTGATCTATGGTACTGTAAATGCAGAAAACAAATCAGTAAGACTGAATAATACCTACTTGCGGAATGATCTGTATAAGGTGAAAGGTCTGATAAACTTCCTGCCACAATCTTCCTTTTTACCTAAAGCGCTTAAAGTAAAAGAAGCTTTTGATTTTTTCTCCATGGAGACAAGTGATTTTTTTGAATACTTCCCAGAGCTGAAATTTTCAACAGCGGACAGGTTAGGCCAATTATCAGGTGGTGAAACCAAGCTGATAGAAGCCTTCCTGGTTATTCGCTCAAATACGCTGTTCACCATATTGGACGAACCGTTTGTTTATCTGATGCCAATTTATATAGAACGATTAAAAGAAATAATCAGTCACGAAAAGAAGAATAAAGGGTTCCTGGTCACAGACCATTTAGTACGTGAAATATGTGATATCAGCGATGATATCTATTATATAAACACAGGAAATGTTTGTTTGACTAATGTGGAGAGGCTAAACAGACTCGGGTTTTTCCTATAAATACATTGTCAGGTTCAATTCAATTGAAATGTTATAGCTACAACATAGCTATATCCGGACAACTATTACTATAACTATTGTAGGATCAATATAAACTTTTGGATCCATCGCGTCAAGTCTGAAATTCGTATTAGAGTAAGGTACAATCTCTAAAAAGAATCATGAAAAAGAAAATCAAACTCAACAAGAAGAAAATCGCTGAACTGGACAAACAAACTGCTTCTCAGGTTAAAGGTGGTGGTACTACTTCAGACTGCACAGTAACGATGAAAGAACCTGGATGATTTGATTGTGTATCAGTTTCTATTTTCTTAAAAATTCACCTACCTTCGCAGCTTGAAACTGACTACCACACTCACAGAAATCGCACGCGCTGCGGAAGAAAAGGAAGCTGAAAATCTCGCATTCAGATCATACCTGCAATCACAAAACTCAGATGACATAGATGAACTTGTACAGGAACTGGATACCCTCATCACCCCACAAATAGACTGCACCTCCTGTGGTAATTGCTGCCGTAACCTCATGATCAATGTTACGGAAGATGAAGTCACTGTATTAGCTACACATCTCAACACCACCAATACCGAACTCAAGGAAAAATATATCGAAACCGGCTCCAGCAATGACATGATGATCATCAACACCATCCCCTGTCATTTCCTGCACGAAAGCCGCTGCACCATCTACGAACACCGCTTTGCCGGCTGTCGGGAATTTCCGGCACTGCACCTGCCAAAGTTTAATAAACGACTATTTACCACTTTCACTCATTACAGCACCTGTCTCATCATTTACAATGTAGTAGAAGAAATGAAAAAAAGAGTATCATTTCATGTGTAATGTAGTAGAAGAAATGAAAAAAAGACTGGCATTCTAAACCGCTTCATGCAAACCAAATCCCTTCCAACTAAAACGCCTCATTCAACCCCAAAAAGAACCCCTTCGCTCCAAACTTACCCCAGGCATAATCCAGGCACAAATTCGTCCTCGTCAGCTTATTAAACAACACCCGCAAACCCGCACCACCACCCGGCTGCCACACCTGAAACAACTTTGTCCCTGATGCATCATTCGCCGTCTGCATATGAAAGAACGCCACCCCACTCAGGAACTTATTCCTTAATATCGGAAACCGATACTCTACCTCCGAATAGTTATACTGCGTCCCCTTAAAATACCCTACCGTATACCCCCTCCCACTTCTAAACGACGGATCCTTGCTCGTACCCGGCAATTCCAGGTAAGGAATATTCCCCGCTATCAAATAAGATCCCCAGTTCCAGAACGCGACCACATGCTCCGGATTCCGCTGCGACAAACTAAAGTATTTTCTAAAATCAGATGTAAACTGCAACGCATTTCGCGTACTCGCCAGCCAGGTTTGATTCAACCTGAAACCCGCATCTATATACATCCCTTTATATGCCCGGTTCTGATTATCCCTCGTGGTATACTGTACATTGAACAACAACCCGTTTGCCATATAGTGATCCCTGTGAAACCCATGCCTGTCACTATAAATATCATAAGGCGTATTCCCTGAAGTATCTGTTTCTGTGAGTTTTCTCCTGATATCAAATGATACCCCTGCTCCTAAAAACAAATGCGGCACCACCTCCTTATACACCTTCTCCCTGAAGTTATAAAACTGCGCATGCAGTCCCCGTGCCTTACGGTCAGGATTTGCCAGCTGTTTATCCGTTTCACTACCCGCAGGATCTATCCCTATCCCCAAACCATAATCAGGTGTCACCGTTTTTGCAGCTACCAGGTTCCCCTGAAAATTCCATTTATTCCCCGGTGTGTAGATATTATGACTGATGTAGAAATAGATGATCCCCTTTGTAGTGATAGATGCTGAAGTGGCACCTACCGATAATAACGTATTCGGATCATTGCCCAGCTTCCTCCCGGCTACCGCCTTGATACCAATCTGTGACCCAATACTGGGATTGGATGCGATATTCGGAACAATGATGATACCTGAAGGTTTCTTATCCGGATCCCTGTGCACATGAAAAATATCCCTGACGAGATCGGTAAAGTCAAATTGCGTTTCCAGCCTTTCAACGACTACAGGGTTATTCAAATGAACACGCGAAGAATCACCCTTCAGCGTATCGGCAGCCGGTACAGGTACCTGGCCAAATGCACTGGTACAGCAGCCTGCCAAAATGAACAGAAACAGGCCCTTCAATAAAGCGGTTTTGTAAAGAGGTAACATTAAATTAGCGGAAACAAATTTTAAACCAACATGATAACCAACATGACTGTCACCGAATATATCTCTTCGTTTCCCACTCACATCCAGGCCCTGCTACAACAGGTACGACAAACCATACAACAGGCTGCCCCTGATGCTACAGAAACTATAAAATATGCTATACCTACCTTTGTACTAAATGGCAATCTGGTGCATTATGCGGCATTTAAGCACCATATTGGGTTCTACCCTGCCCCAACAGGCATCAGGGCGTTTGAAAAGGAATTAGCGCCTTATAAACAGGGAAAGGGGTCGATCCAGTTTCCCCTGGATCAACCCCTTCCCCTGGATCTTATTACTAAAATCGTTATTTACCGTGTAAAACAAAATGCCGAAAAAAAGAAGAAATAACTTCCCCTCTAAAGTAGCCTCCCCTCTAAAATTATCCCTTACCCCTTTTTCAGTTCAGCTACAGGTATGGAAATTATCCTGCCTACCGGCCTGCCCTTTTTAAAACTGACAACCCTTAGCATTACCGCATCTTCTGGCAGCACAAAAGGCCCCTTGTATAATAAAGACTTTATATCCGGGAATGAATTATCCACACTATAATGCATTTCCAATCCATCTATTTCAGGAATAAACGTACACACACCTGACTGCAGGGTTACATCCGGCTCATACATACAAGGTGCATAATTAACGGTATCTCTGTCTAATAACTTCATATGCTGCTCTACCTTCTCTACAAAACGCGGCCAGTCTTTCTTTGATGCCGGACTCCACAAACTCTCCGCCACCGCCAATCCACGTGGCCAGGTCATATATTCTACCTTGCTGAAATCGAAGATCTGCTCTGTCCACAAATTCGCCTGCCCACCTAAAACATAGGCTGGATCTACACCAGCAGGTACCGGGTTGAATGCATACACCTTCTTCAATCGCAGGTTTTCATACACCTTTGATTCCATATACTTATTTCCCTGCACATAGTCAATGTATACATAGTTGTTCGGGGTCATCACCACCTGGTGTTTCAAACGGACGGCCTCTATCCCCCCCTTCTCGCCCCTCCAGCTCATAATGGTAGCATTTGGTGCCACCCCGCCTTCCAGGATCTCATCCCACCCTATCAGTTTCTTACCTTTGGATGTAACAATCGCTTCTACTTTCTTTTCAAAATAAGCCTGCACCTCTTCATAGTTTTTCAGTTTTTCCTTCTGCATCAACGCAGTCACATTCGGATCTTTCTGCCAGTAATTCTTCGCACATTCATCACCACCTACATGTATATAACCAAAAGGAAATAAACCCGCTACCTCTCCAAAAACCTTATCCAAAAACTTATACACCTCTGGTTTGGCAGGATTGAGGGTATTATCATACCGGGCTACTATACCATGATCCGTCCAATCCATGAAACCCTTTTCACCTGAATACACCTTGTAATTCACTGCATCCTTTGTACCTGACAACTCCGGATAGGCCACTACCGCCGCCATAGAGTGACCAGGAATATCTATTTCAGGAAGGATATCGACATACTGCGCCTTTGCATATTGTACAATGTCTTTTATATCCTGCTGGGTATAAAATCCACCATAGTTATACTTTGCATCTTTTCCAGGTGCTGAAAACTCACCGTAATAACCATACTTTTCCACACACCATGCACCTACTTCTGTCAACTTAGGATAACTCTTTATTTCTATACGCCACCCACCATCATCTGTCAGGTGCCAATGCAGCACATTAAATTTGTAAGCAGCTATTTCATCAACATACCGCATCACTTCTGCTTTGGTAAAGAAGTGCCTGGATACATCCAGCATCATGCCTCTCCACCCTACCACAGGATAATCCCTGATTGTCAGGTAAGGCACATCCGGCATTACCAGCAACTGCCGCACTGTCTGTAACCCATAAAACAATCCATTCTCTTTATTCGCAGAAATATGAATACCATCCTTATCAATTTCAAGCAGGTAGCCCTCTGCACCAATTCCACTATCTTCTTTTTTCAACAGGGTCAGGGAAATATTAGTTGTATTCAAACCCGTTATATTCTTCCTGCAATCCGCTTCCAGCTGTGCCTTCGCTAATGATAAGGAAGCACCCTTAACATCTGTCGTCCAGCTAATGTCCTGCCCCAGTGCCAAAGTGCCACTATGAACTTGCATAGATACAGGCTCAGGAATAATATTCAGTTGTTGTGCATGACTATTCATGTTGCAAAACATTGCCAACATCATAGAGGTAAGTAATCTCATACGTGAACTCTTTATTCCCGATAAAATAAGAAACTATTTCCTATTATCTTATATTTGTTTCGGACGATACATACATTATTCCAATGGACACAAGACCACTACCAGATGACTCCGCTTCGTACGAGCGCCTGCTACAGCTTGCTGAACAAAAAAACGCAACCCTCCTTCGCAATGAGGAGCGATACCACAAAATGGTGGAAGAAATGGAAGACTATGCCATCCTCCTCCTCGACACAGATGGGTGTATCATTAACTGGAATAAAGGCGCCGAAAAGATCAAAGGTTACAAAGCAGCCGAAGTCATAGGTTGTAACTCCATCAATATTTCCTGATCTTCCCTGTCGTCGTCTGCTAACAGGAATTTAAACATTCTTTCGTTCATAGCGCGATAACTAATATAATATACTACTTATCGCTTAAAAATCAAACTTCAACATCGCCCTTATTCCCCATGATGGCACATCCGGATGATCCAGGTAAGTGAACCGCTTCACCACATCCACCCTGATGATCTTAAAGATATTGCCAACACCCACACTTCCCTCAATATAAGGCCCGTTACTCAACGAATAGGTGCCGGAAGGGAACAACATCAGTTTTCCTGCATTCTCACTCCTCAACCCACCCCACAGGAACTTCGCATTCACCACTTCTCTCCATTTCAACCTGCGTAACAATGGCACCTTGTTAAAGAAAAATCCATTGAAGTGATGATCTATATTCACACCTGCATAATGATCGCTCACAAACTCCAAAAAGTTCATCAGGTTGTAAGACTGCAACTGAAAGGAATACGTCTGGTTCGCCCTGTGAATATCCAGCAATGGAAACGGTACCTGTCCAAACAAATATGAACCTTCTGCACTCACATCCGTATACCCCAGCTGCGACAAATAAAACCGCTTTGATATATTCAATCCTACATGCTGGTAATTGTATTCACTATTCAGCAATCCTTTAATACCCTGGTTGTACCGCAATGTAAATACAGGATACTTATCTGTAATCGGTGTACGGTATAATTTACTCTGGTAAAACTGTTCATGTGGTGCATAACGCAATGTCATATTCACTTCGCTGGTCTTCACACCTGCTACATTGACCGCCTCTTCATTCACCAGTTTCTGGAAAGACAATCCTCCTGCCGGATGCTGGTCCCAGTATTTAAATCCAAAGGAATAAGAGAAATGATTCTGTAACTCACGCATGTACTCTACCTTGAAAAAATCATTGTACAGCATCTGATTGCTGGTACCGCGCTTGAATGATAACAACACGTTGTTCTCCTGCACAAATTGCAGTTCCTGCCCCGGAATCTTGGTATCGTGTTGAAAACTGGCCCGGATATAATGTTGAGGGAAAGTATAAATTGATTTATTGTTCAATGAATAAGTGGCACTCGCGAAATACTTAAAGCGTTCATCTTTTACCCCATACGCCACATACCCTTCAAAGTAAATCCGCTTGCTCAGTTGCTCCGTCGTTCTGCCCCCAAAGCGTGGCCGGAAACCTTCCACCGAATTAAAACTGTAGAAAGTATTCACCGGTCCTATTTCAAAAGGCCCGAAGTTTTTAAACCCAATCAATAAAAATGTAGCCCAGTTCACCGCTCTCTTAAAAGAAGGCGTATGCTGCAGGCTATCCATATTTTTGTATACCCCCGACGCTGGTCCTGACAATGCAAAAGGACGATTCGAGGTCCAGTAACCGGTATCCTTTTTCTCCGCATCTGCAAGCGTTTCTACCGCAGGTCCTGCATAATCTGCAGCAGGTCTTTTTTTATCCAGGAAGAAGCTATCTATCTGCACAATACGCTCTCCATACATCCCTTTCCCTTTCTCTTTGCTAAGACCAAAATCTATCTTCAGCGTACTTTCTTTCAACTGGTTTCGCTCATCAAAAGTAAGGTTGGCTTCCATACGCCGTACAAAGTTCAGGTTGATACGCTTATCCACCGTCAGTTCTGCCCGCGATATGGCATATGTACTATCCAGCCTGATATACAACCGCCCTTCAAAGAGCAGGTCTGTTTTACTCCGGGGACTGAAATCCAGTACCACCTGATTATCTACCGTATCTGTGATGAAATATTTATAAAACCCTGGTGCACCACCCGCCACAGGACTCAATAACTGGTTCGTCATCACCATGATATTATTCTGGTAAATATCTATATCCTGGTAAAAGAAATTGAGTGTGGAAGACCAGCCTTTATTATCAATCAGATTTTCATCGTACTTCACCTGTTTGCTGGCACGGATAATCTGCTTTTTGGTATAAGGATTGCGACGATAATAATTGTCAGACATCTTTTCTTCCATATACACAGGCAGCATCAACCTTCCACCAATGGCATTGGAATCCTGCTCTGTAAAAAGGAACTGGTAATTTTTAAAGAGACGCCGGTTACGAAAGGTATCTGTCAGATGACTGAGTGAGAGTAACATCCTTTCATATTTATGATACTCTACATAGTCATAATTTTCCGGACGGTTCTTTGATTTATGTGCAATCACTTCCCTGATCAGGTCGACAGCAGGATTATTCTTATTCGAATATTTCTGCCTTTTCCCCGATTTGACCACAACTTCATTGAGACCATAGGTATCCTGCACCAGCTTTACGTTGATCACCTGCTGCTTGTCGGGTACTACGGCAAATTTCACCGTTTTGTATCCCATTGCATAAACGGAGATCTGTGTAAATGGTTCGTTAGCCGTCAACGTAAAATGACCTTTTTCGTCAGAATGTGTACCGATTGTTTTGCCAGCAATCACAATACTCACCATCTGCAGGGGAGCATGGGTGCCGGCGTCGGTCACTGTTCCTGACACCATAGTCTGGGCAACAAGAGAAATGGGAAAGGCAATCAATAAAAAATACGATAGTATCGTACACTTCATAAAGGTCTATGTTCGTTCGCGTACAGGTAGCCTGCGGGGTCAATACTACAACTGAATCCGATAAATCAGGCAGGCTTATAGGCATATGCCGGAATTGTCGCGACCAGCACTCAGATTCCTGCGATATGACCCGAAAAGCGAACACAGCTATGCAAAAACGGTATATCGACAAACTTTCGACCCTCGTCGCTAATATTAAATGATTATGAACAAAAAGTGGACATTTGAATAAATAATTAACTTACAGTCTGAATAGATTGAATAGGATACCTACAACTTAAAAAAACGATTGATAGAAGCTGCCGCCAGTGACAAGACCTACATTGTCAAGCCCGGCATTGCCAATTGAAATTCAGTGTAAACGACTTTATTTATGGACATATTACATTCGTTCAGGGAACTGGACAAGGTCCTTTTTATGCTTATTAATCATGATACAGATGTTAAATTTCTGGATCCCATCATGATAGCCATAAGAGAACCACTCACATGGATTCCCCTCTATGCGTTTATGTTATGGTTTAGCATCCGTAAGCTGAAACACAATGCAGTGTTGTTTATCGTTATGACCCTGGTGGCCTTTGCATTTACAGATGCAATGTGTGCACAGTTTGTTAAACCATTCATAGGCAGACTACGCCCCTGCTATGATCCGGAACTGAACGGTATGGTAAGAAGCCTGGTGGATTGTGGCGGCCAATACTCCTTCCCATCCAATCACGCTGCCAATCACTTTGCATTGGCAACTTATTGGTTCTTTGCAATCAGACATTACTTAGATAAAAAATGGAACTGGTTGTGGATATGGGCAGCAGCAATTTGTTATGCACAGGTGTACGTCGGTAAACATTTCCCTTCTGACGTGTTAGGTGGGGCAATCATCGGTTCACTGGTGGGTGGTTCAGCTTTTCAACTTTCACTAAGATGGCAATTCGTCTATAATATCAAAAAGGATTTATATCAAAAATAATGATTTGAAAAAGGGGTGGATCATAAATAAATGAAACACCTGAGAATCACAAAAAATGGAATCTGGCTCCATCAGGTATCCGAATTAAAGGGGGTGTATCATACATTTGATACACCCCCTTTTTAATTCGCTTAGATGGACTCAGTGTACTTCTTAAAATTATCAAGAATCGCCTGCCATCCCGCTCTTTGCATTTCTTCGGGGTTTTGATTTTCAGGTTCGAAAGTCTCGTTAATATCAGTTGAGTCTCCATGACTGTGGAAATAGATATCTACTTTGCGGCCATCGCCGAGGGTATAGCCGATTTTCTCGTGCGGCTTTACCACATCGTAGGTACCCCAAAAATCAAAGCCCATACTGCCATCTTTCGCTTCCATCCTTGAAGAAAACCGACCTCCCGGACGCAGGTCATTTGTTGCCTTGGGAGTGTGCCAGTCTTCAGAAGCTGTGCTCCATTTAACAATGTGTTCGGGATTACTCCAGATTTTCCACACCTTGTCTACAGGTGCATTAACCGTGGTTTTGATGGTGATCGTGCTCATGGTGTTTGATTTTTATACTACGAATTTAAGTTAAGTCATTTATTCCAATTATGGGCAATTCCGACAATTGCCGGGTACGATACGTCACCTATCTGTTTACTACAGGAAAGGATGCAATGCGCAAGCATGCCGGCGTAGCACCGGGCGAAATCCGTAACGCAGCAGTATTTGTTTGAAAATTGTAAGTTTCCGTTTGAATTCCTTAATAGCCGCCTGCCATGCGGCTCCTACCTTTGTATCTACAAAAAACACGCACGATATGAAGTACAGAACCCTTGGCAATACCGTCGAAAAGCTCTCCGCTACAGGATTGGGCTGCATGGGTATGAGCTTTGCATAATGATACTGAAAGCATTGCCACCCTGCACAGAGCATTAGAACTGGGCATCAATTTCTGGGACACGGCAGATATGTATGGCGCTGGTGATTAAGTATCCGAATTTAGGAGAAAGATACCTGCATGGTGCCATGAAATTAATCAATAACTAAATAAAAAATGCGGGTTGTATAACCCGCATTTTTTATAAGATCAACTCCATTTGAATATTACATCTTTCATAAGGCGTAGCACGTCCGGCTACTTTTTTAAATCCTAATTTCTGGTATAATCCAATAGCTGGTTTGAGGATCGTATTGCTTTCGAGGTAGAGGTTTTTAGCACCCAATGATCGTGCTTTCTCTACAATCGCATTACCTAGTTTATAGCCCACGCTTTTGCCTTGTGCTTTTGGAGACACAGCCATTTTAGCGAGTTCATATTCATACACAGGATCTGCCATTTTGATGAGTGCACATACCCCTACAGGTGTCTCTCCATCTAAAGCCACTAAAATATATCCTCCACTATCAAGGATGTATTCATTGGGATGATCTAAGGCTTTATAATCTGCCTCTTCCATTTTGAAATATGTGGTGATCCATTCTTCATTCAGATCGCGAAAAGCCTTTTGATATTCAGACGTGTATTCCACGATACGAATGGCATTGCCTTCTCTTAGTTTCCTGGTTTCCATTACACGGCGCAGCAGACTTTTTTCTTCCAACAGGTATTCCCATTCTTCAATCGCTGTCCAAAGGTCATTTCTTGTCTGGGAAGAGATCTCGTCGATGGCCTGTTCTACATCTTTATATTGATCCGCAATCTGAAGGGCGGTATCTTTTCCTTTTTTAGATAACTGCACCACATTCCGGCGGCCATCGGTTTTATCCTTTTTCTCAAGGAGGTAACCGGCTTTTGCCATTTCGGTGGTGATCTTACTTACGGATGGGTGGGTATGACCTATCTCTTTGGCGATAGCGGTGATGGTTTTGCCTTCACCTTTTGAGAGCACGTAGAAAACCGGAAACCACTTCGGTTGCATGTCGATACCATAGAGGCTGTAAATCTGTCCTGCGTCCTCAGTGATCTTTTCAGTGAGTAGCCGGAGTCGGCTGCCAAGTGCCATTTTGCCTGCTTCTTTGAAGAATTCCATTGTTGACATAATTTACGTAACTAGTTACGTAAATGTAATAAGTATCTCCGGAATTACCATCATATATGAAAAATCTCAATAAGTTAGGGTATCTTTGTCCTATTCCAAATGACCAATACCTATGAAAAAATCTATCCTATCCCTGCTTCTATGCCTGCTATTTGCCGGCACCAGTCATGCAGGCTGGTATGTTTGCTATAATTTCAAAGGGAAGATCGGAGACCGACCCATTCATCTCTCTGTGCAGTTGTTGCGCGGGTATGGAGATGATCCGGAAGCCATTACAGTGAAAGGGGTGTATATGTATGATAACCTCAACGAACCTATTGCGCTCAATGGTATACTCAACGAACGTACCCACATGGTTTTGAAAGAGACCATCAATAACCAGCCGAATGCGATGATGGACTTCCTTTTTTACGGGACTAAAATGAAAGGTACCTGGATGTCTTTGAAAAACAACATGACACCTGAGGTACTAGAACTGGAAAAGATCGGTGAACTGATTGATACAGTGGCTACTTCGAAGATCGCTCCCATCGATATTATACAGAGTGCCAGTCTGAAAGATAAATACCTGGTAGGGGTATATAGCAAGAAAGTCATTGGCAAACAAGCGATTATGCGGAAGCTGAAGATTGTGGATAAAGTGACCAACAAGGTGACCCAGGAAATTGACTTTGAAAAAGTAAAAACTGCCAGTGGAAATGTGTGGACCATTATTTATGGCAATGCGATCGTAGATGATATTAACAATGATGGGAACAAGGATATTACTGTGTGGAATGATGTTGGAAAGAGGGGTGGGTATCTGTACATCATTTACGATCCGAAGAAAAAGGAATATGTGTTGAATCCGACGCCTGAGGCAGATGAGATAACTCCTGCAAAGAATTAAATCCTATAAAAAAACGCTTTTGCCTCCGGCAAAAGCGTTTTTTTACATACCACGGATTGCCTGCGGCAGGCAAATTTTATTATTTATAAGTCACATTCAAAGTGATTGGCGTAGCTGCCAGCGCTTTTGAAATCGGGCAATTCTCCTTTGCTCCTTTCGCAATCGCATTAAACTGCTCTTCGCTTACTCCTGGAATCACGGCAGCAACCAGGTCCAGTGTAATTCCTGTAATACCAGGAATAGAAGGATCCAGTTCTACAGTTGCTTTTGTATCCAGGTCACCAGCTGTAAAACCAGCCTGTGTGAGAGCTGCACTCAGTGCCATGGTAAAACAACCTGCATGGGAAGCACCCAGCAGTTCTTCGGGGTTAGTACCTACTCCATCAGCAAAACGGGCGTTAAAAGAATACTGTGTGTTGGTCAACACGGTGCTCTGGGTAGAGATATTGCCCTGACCTTCTTTTAAATTACCATTCCAATGTGCATTTGCTGTTCTTTTCATAATATCTGGTTTTTAGGTTTTTTGTGTATTTGTTTGTTGATGTAAAATTGAATCTTTCTCAGCACAATAATTTTAACCTGGGTTAAAATGTCAATACTGATCCTCTCAGATATTTCAGTTTCTCAAACGCATCCAGCTCTTTAAAACCTGCATCCAACCAAAGTTGTTTACATTGGGGGTTGGCGTATAAGATCTTTAGCGGCCGGGGGTTCCGGATCAGGCTCTCCATGACCTGGCTGATAAAATCATCCATGATCACCTCGTCAAATGGATTGAAAAGGAAGATCACACCTACCTGGTCGGGAATATCATATTTTCTGGCGTCTGCACATATAATATCAACTTTACAACCGGCATACCTGGTCTCCAGGGAGGTAGCGGTTTCAAGTGCATCACTATATAACTTCGGAGAAAAATCGATGCCGGTGATCTGTTTGAATCCATATGCAGCAGCGATGGCCAGCACTCTCCCTTTACCACAACCTACATCCAGGAATGCAGTATCCAGCTCATGTTTTTCTACATGATCAAATAACCAGCTACCTGTGTAATAGTTCACGGGTTCATACATAGATGCATGCTCCAGCTCTGCTGCCGGTAAATGTTTTACCAGGTCATCTGTGCCGATTGTCTTTACACCGAACTGCTTTTCGCCGCGAATCTCATACCAGATGATAAAAAATGCCATGCTGATGCCCCAGTGCCAACCGATATAAAAAAAGTAGGAAAGATATCTCATTAGGGGATTTACAAGGTTTAAAAATGGGGTGATCTATTGGGTCTTATAAACGTGGTATTGTTACAATTCCGGTGTTGAATATAGGAATTTTTCGACAAACCCATCCGGGTCATATCTCCAAAGAAGATATTATCTTTCCATTAACAGCGATGACCCGGACAATGTATAACGGTCATGTATATATAATTGGACTAAGGATTTACCCATACCTTTAACAATCGGGTACCATATAACACGTTTGTAGTAGGATAAAATCATCCTCTCTGATAATCAATTCACTTGTTCAGAAATCACCCTCAGCCATGTAGCAGTTCCTTTAAAAAGCAGTCCGGCATCACACCCACATCCCTTACCAGATAAGGGTTTCAGCAGATTGTTAAAGTTTGGCATTCTATTTGGCTATTGATAAGTATAAAACAACTTGTTATGAAAAAGATAGTTCTTATTACCTGTTTAGTAGCCATTGGTTCAATATACGGTTATAAGGCAGACGCACAGGTTAGGTTTAATGTGAACGTGAATATTGGTAGCCAGCCAGCGTGGGGACCTGAGGGTTATGATTATGCTGAATATTACTATATGCCAGATATCGACGCATATTATTACGTACCTGAACGCCAGTTTATATACCTGGAAGGAAGCAGATGGGTGTTTGCACCGGCTTTGCCTCCACGCTTTCATTATGACCTTTATCGCGGTTATAAAGTAGTGGTAAATGATCCCCGTCCTTACCTGAACCCTGGTATTTACAGGAACAGATATGCAGGATATAGAGGAGCATGGGGCCGTCAGACGATCATCAGAGATTCACGTAATCCACGTTACTTCGCTGCACAACCTCATGGAGGTGGCGGATATTATGGCGGACGTGGTCATGAAGGTGGTGGTCCCGGTTGGAACGGTGGCGGACGCGGTCATGAAGGCGGTGGTCCAGGTTGGAACGGTGGCGGACGCGGTCATGAAGGCGGTGGTCCAGGTTGGAACGGTGACGGACGTGGTCATGAAGGAAATGGTCCAGGTTGGAACGGTGACGGACGTGGTCATGAAGGAAATGGAGGAAATGGTGGTGGACGTGGTGGAGACCATGGCAGACATGACCGTTAAATTTTGAACAAGTAATTCTCACTATAAATCACTAGTAATAAAAAGGCCCCGACTTCTGCCGGGGCCTTCCTTATTAAATTTCTTGTAGTTCCTCCTGCTTTCGAAGATAGATACGCGTGTAGCGCAGGTTCATCCATTGAACACTATCTACTTCCAGAGGTGACACTTCTTCCAGTTTCTCTTCCAGTTGTCTGATGGAAATTTTGCTTGCTTCCATTTCTTTTAGAGAAACATCTAATAAAGCTTCAACTGCGCCGTCGTCTTTTGCATTTTTTAGTTGGACGATTATCTTCGACGCTAATTCTGCTGTTTTCATGTCATTAATCAATTTTTCCGTTAACGTTTTATCCACATTTTCAGAAGCATATCATCCGAAGCGTCTACTAGCTGATAACTATCCGGAACTTCATCGCCCATACTATAATAGGTGACTAGTCGGGTGCCCGAAACCCTTTGATCCATTATATCCTGCATATAGAGGGTATAATAATCGTAAAGACTTGTTGAATAGTTGATCTGCTGGTCGATACCATCTTCTGGACTCAGATGTTCAAAAAATGAATTGTAAAAGTAAAAACCATCGTACTGGTCTGCGTTAAAACGGGTGAAGTTACCTAAAATAAAATCGGCATTGTCCACCTTCAATACTTCCTTTGCAGTTCTGGCGTACAGGTACAGCTCTTTTCGTTGTTCGATTCCGTAAAAATAAGATTTTGGGTGAAAACATGCCCCTATCAGGCAGAATTTACCAACTCCACTACCTATATCCAGGATTCTGGAACCCGGCTTTTCAGCCAGGAACGCTGCAGACGCCGTAGCGATCTGAAGCGGAGTCCAGTGCCTCTTTGACAATTGTTGAATCCCTTGTGGATAGACCAGGTCAAAGGCATCATCAGAAGCAAACATTTGCGTATTTACACGCGAATCACTCATAAGCATTCCAAGGTCAAAGTTAACCTGATTCTGTCAGGAAATATTGTAAATATTAAGCAAAATATTGTCAGCATTAGGGTAATATTCTACTTGAATTTATTAAGTAAAATAGAGAGTTGAGTATAAACCTGTTCTGGTAAGGGTTTGAGAATGTATAAGATAATTCCTTATTAGTACCATGCTCATAGTCAATGTCATTATGCCCCATGTTTACATAGACCATTTTATACCGTTTATTGGTCCATGCTACCGGGTAATAGCCACCATGCCAGATTTCACTGGGTTTAGGTCCGGTACCAAGGGGGAAACTGGCAGGATCGATGGACAATAAGATGGTAATATCCTTATTCTTCCGGAGGTCGTTGGACCACCGATACCATTCATTTGGTGCTGACCGGAAGGTATCCGGCAGGTCATGAACGATTTTATGTTGTTTGTTTTCTACTCTTAATACGGCGGAAGTCGGTCGCCAGGTATTGCTACCATAAGATCCGGAGCCCAGGAAGGTGTTGTGAAACCAATCCCAATCCTGGTTGTATGCCGAAGGGGTGAGGGCGAAGGCGGAAAAGTGAAATCCCATCCAGGCGCCGCCCTGTTCCATATATTTTTGAAAGGCTGCTCTTTGAGCAGGAGCTTCCGGACGGGTGTCCAGGAAGAGAATGACGTTGTATCTGGCCAGGGTATCAGGGTTGCACTTGCTCCAGTCGTTGGTGGAGTCGTAGGTCCAGTGGTATTGGGCGAGGGCGGTGGGGAACCATTTGTTGGCTTCGTGGACAAAGCTGATGTGGGCGGCGTCTTCTTTGGCAGTGTAGAAGGCGAGGATTTTCTGGGAGAATCCGGGGGAGAGGTAGAGGAGTGATGCTAAGAAGAAGGTAAGTGGTTTCATAGGTCAAGTATACTACAAGTTCAGTATAACTCGGGTATAACTCCGGTATAAGTTCGGTATGATTCCGGTATTACTTCGTTACCAAAAGGGCATTAAAAGGTCACTTCATTATCTAGGGGATATTGAGGTGACCTTTTAGTGACGAAGAAGCGTCGAAGGCCTGATATAGAGCTGTCGAAAAAGACTGGAATTCCAATAAAATGTCTTATAAAAAGTTTTTTATCTAATAAAAATATCATTAGATTTGTAGTAACACAGTCTGCCACCCCTCTGCTTGCAAGGGCAAATTTGGCAGGCTATTTTATTTTAAGACCACGTTGTAGCCAGCCTATTTTGACTCCAAAAAATACAGGCCGGCAAATTTCATCACATTTATGAATTTGTTTACTACACCACCTCTTTCTATTGAAGAGCAAATTGAGCTGCTTCAACAGAAAGGTCTAAACATCCTACCTGAAGATGATTTAGCTCGAAATTCAAATCTAATCTTCTACAGCTTATCAATAGTAATCCGGATATTGACTATGTACATATGGGATTTACTGAAAATTGGAAAGAGGAAGCTATCTGGCAGTAATGGCTAATCGGGGGAATTGCTTTTCTGGCATTTTTTTATTATCTTCCAATAAACCCATTTCCACATTGCTACGCTTCATTCTAAATAATGACGACATTGGTACCGCTCTTCCCCCAGGTATGCTGTTGCTGGATTTTATCCGGTACCATCAGCATCTGCCCGGTACAAAGATCGGCTGCAATGAGGGCGACTGCGGAGCATGCACCGTTTTAATAGGGGAATTACAAAACGGGGCCATGCATTACCGTTCCTTTACCTCCTGCCTAACCCCGCTGGGTAATGTAAGAGGTAAACACGTGGTGACCATTGAGGGGATTAACCTGCCAGGCTCACTCACCGCAGTCCAATATGCCATGCAGGAATGTGCCGCTACCCAATGTGGCTTCTGCACACCGGGTTTTGTCATGTCCCTCACGGGATTTTGCCTCAGCCATCAGGCACCGACATTGACAAATGCCATTGCCGCCATAGATGGAAACATCTGTCGCTGCACCGGTTATAAATCCATAGAAAGAGCTGCCGCCAGGGTAGCAGAAATATTACAACCCCGGAATGGTACGACGCCGGCACAATACGCTGCCGGTGCACAGATATTGCCTGATTATTTTGTACAAATTCCAGCCCGGTTACGCACACTCCATAGCACACTGGAATCTGCCGATGATGTAAAAGCGCAGCCTATTGGCGGAGGGACCGACCTGTATGTACAACAACACGACGCCCTTGGAAAAAAAGCGCTGCGATTCCTGTATGATCAACCTGCACTGAAAGGCATCCGGCAGGAAGGAAACAAATGCATACTGGGCGCCGCTACCACCGTCTCGGACCTGTTAGCATCCCCCTTATTACAGGCTTACTTTCCTTATTTAAATAATTACCTGAAAAAGGTGAGCTCTACCCAGATCCGGAACATGGCCACTATCGCTGGTAATTTTATCAACGCCTCCCCCATTGGCGATTTCTCTATTTTTTTCCTGGCACTGGATGCCACCCTCGTACTTAGCGACGGACGAAAAGAAAGAGAACTCCCCCTCAGACATTTATTCAAAGGCTATAAACAACTGAACAAATCAGGTGATGAATACATCACCCGTATCTGGTTCAATCTGCCTTGCCAACATACTTTGTTCAACTTTGAAAAAGTGAGCAAGCGCACCCACCTCGATATTGCCAGCGTGAATACTGCTATCAGCATCACCATGCAATACGATATCATTGACGACATCCGCATTTCTGCAGGTGGGGTCGGACCTGTACCACAACTGCTGAAGGAAACTGCCCGGTTCATGACAGGCAAATTATTGACTGAATCACTGATCAGGGAAGCCAGCTTTCTGTTGCAAACGGAAGTCACCCCCATCTCTGATGCCAGAGGCACGGAAGATTACAAACGATTATTACTGGCACAATTGTTCAAGGCTCATTTTATTACCCTGTTTCCACAACTGGAAACAGCCATCCTGATCCGATGAAAAACATAGACTCCGATACCCACGTCACAGGTACCTCGGTGTACCTGGATGATTTGCCACTACTACAGGGCACGCTCTTTGCCGCGGCCTATGGCTCTCCTGTGGCACATGGTATACTGCGCCGGCTGGAAATTGCCGAGGCATTACAGATACCGGGGGTGGTACGCATTTTCACTGCAAGCGATATTCCCGGGGAAAACCAGATCGGTGGAATTATTCAGGATGAACCCCTGTTTGCCGATCATCATATTCATTTTGCAGGGATGCCGCTGGCACTGGTAGTAGCAAAAAGCAGAGATGCTGCAAGAGCGGCAGTAAAGAAAATTCAGGCCATTATCGATCCATTGGAAGTGATCACGAATCCAAGAGTGGCACAGGCAAAAGGAGAACTGATCATGCCACCAAAATCAGTGATACAGGGAGATACGAATAGTGCATGGTCACAGTGCACACATATCTTTGAAGGTGCTATTGACATCAACGGACAGGAACATCTTTATATTGAAACGCAGGGTGCATACGCTATCCCGCAGGAACATGGATCATTGAAAGTATATTCTTCTACCCAGGGACCTACTGCGGTACAAAGAACCATTACCCGGGTATTGGGTATTCCCATGCACCGGTTAGAGGTAGTCGTATCCCGCCTTGGCGGAGGGTTTGGCGGGAAAGAGGATCAGGCGAATACCTGGGCAGCGTTGTGCGCACTGGCAGCACATCTGCTGAATAAACCTGTGAAATATTCATTGCATAGAATGGAAGATATGGCCATGACAGGAAAGCGTCATCCTTATATGGCTGATTTTAAAATTGGGTTGGATAGCCGGTTAAAAATACTGGCGTATGAGGTGACTTTTTTCCAGAATGCCGGCGCCAGTGCAGACCTTTCTCCCGCTGTGCTGCAAAGAACTTTATTTCATTGTACCAACGCGTATTATATACCAAATGTAACTGCGACCGCGTATAGTTGTAAAACACATTTGCCCCCCAATACAGCATTCCGGGGTTTTGGAGGCCCACAGGGCATGTATGTGATTGAAGCGGCGATAGCTGCTGCTGCTGCAGGTTTGCAGATTGATAAAGCCCTGATTCAAAGAGCGAATTTAATTCAGACAGGCGATCCATTTCCCTATGGACAGTTAGCGGAAAGCGAAGCCATCGCCTGCTGGGATAAAGCCGTCGCATTGTATGAGCTGGAGAATGTACGTGCTGCTATCAATACCTTTAATGAAGCACATTTATTAGTTAAAAAAGGCATAGCGCTGATGCCGATCTGTTTTGGTATCTCATTTACAAATACCCTGATGAATAATGCACGCTCACTGGTACATATATATAGTGATGGGAGTGTAGGGATCAGTACCGGTGCTGTGGAGATGGGACAGGGTGTGAATACAAAAATATTGCAGGTGGCCGCACAGACGTTGGGCATTGCTTATGAGAGAGTGAAGATCAATGTGACCAGTACTTATACTATTGCGAACACCTCTCCTTCTGCGGCCAGTGCTACAGCGGACCTGAATGGCAAAGCGACCTGGATAGCCTGCAATGCATTGTTAGAAAGATTATTGGCATTAGCAGCAGCGGATTTAAAAGTCACTCCCGGGCAGCTGACTATTCAAAATGAAATTGTATTATTGAATGGTACGCCTACGGAATGGAACTGGCTCCGCCTTGTGAATACTGCTTTTGAGCAAAGAGTATCCCTCTCTGAACATGGTCATTATGCCACTCCCACTATTCATTATAATAATGAAACAGGCAAAGGACATCCTTTTGCCTATCATGTATACGGTACAGCTATTATTGAAGTCACCATCGATTGTTTGCGCGGCACCTATGAAACCGACAGCGTGAAAGTCGTGCACGATTTTGGTCTAAGCATGAACCCTGATATCGACAGGGGACAAATTGAAGGAGGTATTGTACAGGGAATAGGCTGGATGACGCTGGAAGAAGTGATCTATAACCAACATGGAAAACTGGTATCGAATGCACTGTCCACTTACAAAGTGCCCGACATCTATGCGGTACCAAAAGATATTCTCATTGACCATTTACATACTGATAATGATAATCTGGCCATCTTCAGATCAAAAGCTGTGGGAGAGCCGCCACTGATGTATGGCATAGGTGCATGGTTTGCGCTAAGGGATGCGATATTGGCTTTCCATCCGAAGGCCCTGATTCCGTTTGTAGCACCCATGACACCTGAAAAAGTATTGATGGCATTGTATTCGAAACAACCCGTTCCTGCCCATGAAGAAAAAGTTAGTCATCTGGGAATTGATCAGTGAGAGTCTGCGGCAACATATTCCCGTCATGCTGCTGTATGTATTGCAGAGTGACGGGAGTAGTCCCGGCAGACAAGGATTTTTCATGGCAGTGAATGCTGTGGGGAATCTGGTGGGGTCTATCGGAGGGGGGATTATGGAGCACAAATTTGTAGAGATGGCCAGAGAGCAGTTAATGCAGGGAGAAGAAGTGGCAGCGGTACGTAGACAGGTGCATGATAAAAGTAGTCCGGGAGATCAGAGTGGTATGATCTGTTCCGGGGAACAGACAATCTTATTGTATCGTGTTACTAACAAAGAAGCTGCTGTGATTCAACAGATTATTCACTGTCTTTCTCAGTATAAAAATGGGTTACTGCATTTATCGCCTGCGGGATTACAGTTCAGGGAAGGGCCGGGTAGTTCGGAATTTATGATGCATTCACCTGATAACTGGGTCTATACAGAACAACTGGGCTATAGAGATCATTTATACCTGGTTGGGGGCGGACATTGTTCTTTAGCTTTTTCGAAAATCATGTTTATGCTGGATTTTTATATCCACGTGTATGATAACAGGCCTGGGCTGAATACGTTTTTGCAGAATGAATGTGCGCATGAGAAGGTGATCGTAGAAGATTACAGTCAACTGAAGGGAATGATACCTGAAGGACAGCATAATTATGTAGTGGTCATGACCATGGGGTACCGCAGTGATGATGTGGTGATCAGGGCTTTGCTCCACAAACAGTTCAGGTATTTAGGGATGTTGGGGAGTCAGGCTAAGATCACACAGTTGTTTGAAGGATATAAAGCGGAAGGAATCTCTTCTCAGGTATTGCAAAGGATTCACGCTCCTGTGGGTATGCAGATTAAGAGTCAGACCCCGGAAGAGATTGCGGTTAGTATTGCAGCGGAAATAATCAGGGAGAGGAATACACCTACTCCCGGATAAGAGAGCATATGATATAGCCAGATGCCTGCTACTCCCGGATGACAGTGCCTACAATATACCCATAAGGTTCATCTGTAGCTATAAAAACTTCATTCTGATTGCTCATACCAAACTGCTCTAAATTAAAGAGAATATGGTGTTTATTAGGCATTTTCAGGGTGATCTCCTGTACTTCAGGATAAGCTTCCAGCACAGCTTCTCCCATGGCATACAGGGTTTGCTGTACAGACAGACTATTATGGCCGGCAAAGGTACCCAGCAAGGTAGCGCGGATATTATCAAAAATAACAGCATAATCCTTTAGCTGCCCTTTGTATATCCAGCTCGCTTCACATTGGGTAGCGAAAATGCGGTCGCTGGTTGCCTTTAATGTGGTGTACGGATCTTTGATAAAATGCTCAAACCCAGAATCGGTGGTTTTGAGAATAAGCAGGTCAGTGATGCCACTGGTAATAGTTGTCGAAGCAGCATTATAGACGATTTTAGTCGTATGTTTTTCACTGCCGCCACTGATGTAAGCATGAGGCGTAAGCCTTGACCACGCTGCCTCTGCGATTTCGACGGTAGCAGTAGATACCTGTTGCTGGGTATGCACAAAATGTTCTGCCAGATGGAGGGCAAAAGCTTCGATGCTGGTAGTGAAATGCTCTTTGGCAAGTGCATACACTGTGTTCTTTTGTGTGTCCGTTGGCAGGATCTTCGTGTTGTCACCAAGTGTATGGGCGGTTTCAAAATCGCCTTTCAGAGATACACTGACAGTAATTTGTCTGAATTCATGGTAATCTGCGTGACGGATGATTTTGGATAATTGAACGGCGTTTTTGCCGTATGAATTTTCGCCTAGTTTGATCATGATGGTTAACATTTACTTCTCTAATTTAAAAAATTAAATGCCTATTTTTAAATAAGATCTCATTTATGTTTGACCTGGCGATAAAAGGGAGTCGCATTATTACTCCAGAAGGTATTCAACCGGCCGTGGTACTGATTAAAGATGGATTGATTGCAGATGTTGCAACTGTTATACCCGGCGATGCTGTTAAAAAAATAATAGATATTCAGGATTATGTATTGATGCCTGGCATCACGGATCCGCATGTACATATCAATGAACCCGGCCGAACCGACTGGGAAGGGTTTACTACGGCCACCCGGGCTGCACTGGCCAGTGGCATTACGACTTTAGTAGATATGCCATTGAATGCACACCCGGTCACGACGACAGTGGCGGCACTGGAAGAGAAGATCAGGGCGGCGAACCTATTTACCAATTGTGGTTATTGGGGAGGGGTCGTACCCGGGAATGTGAATGAGCTGGAACCATTGATTGAACACGGCGTATTAGGGTTCAAAGCATTTTTAACCCATTCGGGTATTGACGATTTTCCCAATGTGACAGCCGAGGATCTGAGAAAGGCAATGCCGGTAATTGCAAAACATGGGTTGCCGTTGTTAGTACATTGTGAGTTATCCACACCGGTACCATCATCGATAGTGGGTACTTATTCAGCCTATCTGGCCTCCCGCCCTGCTGCATGGGAAGAAAATGCGATTGCAATGATGATTCGCTTATGTGAGGAGTTCAATTGCAGGGTGCATATCGTACATCTCTCCGCTGCCTCCGCATTGCCACAGATTATAAAAGCAAAGGCGGAAGGATTGCCGTTGACAGTTGAAACCGCACAACACTATTTATACTTCAACGCAGAAGATATTCCGGATGGCAATATGGCGTTTAAATGTGCGCCGCCGATAAGAGAGCGGGAAAACAACGAACTGCTCTGGCTCGCCCTGAAATCGGGCATTATTGACATGGTGGCAACTGACCACTCTCCTAGTCCGTCCGATCTGAAACAAGGTGATTATTTGCAGTCATGGGGTGGCATCTCGTCTTTACAACTGGCTTTGCCTGCTTTGTGGACGGCTGCTAAAAAAAGGAATGTTTCACTGACACAGTTAGCGCAATGGCTATGTACCGCTCCTGCTGTGCTGGCAGGTACCCAACATTACAAGGGGAAAATAGCGAAAGGATATGATGCGGATCTGGTCATCTGGAACCCGGATCAGTCTTTTACAGTCATTCCTGAAAACTTACAACATAAACACCCTATTACGCCTTATGCACACGAAACGCTGGATGGTGTAGTGCTCCAAACCTACCTCAAAGGTGTAAAAGTATATGACGAAGGTGTATATACAGCTGCACCACAGGGGGAAAACATCTTTCGATCATGAGTACAGCCACCATACTTGCACGCATAGAGGAATTAGCAGCTATCAGTGAAGATAGTAGCTGCCTGACCCGCACCTTTGGTTCTATTGCTTTTATTAAAGCCAGCCAGGTGATAATGGGATGGATGCAGGAAGCAGGGTTATCCACACGCATCGACAATATTGGCAATGTACGGGGCCGGTTAGTATCTAAAGATCCGGAAGCACGTACACTGGTATTTGCTTCGCACTTTGATACGGTGGCCAATGCAGGAAGATGGGATGGGCCACTGGGTGTACTGATGGCACTCGATGTAGTGAGTGCTATTGAAACCGATCTACCCTTTCATATTGAGGTAGTCGCTTTTTGTGATGAAGAGGGCGTACGTTTTCATACCACTTACCTGGGCAGTAAGGTATTGACAGGGGCTTTTGACCCACAGCAACTGGAAATCACGGATGCTGCCGGCATTACACTGGATGATGCCATTCGTTTGATTGGAGGTTGCCCGGATCAGTTAGCCGACGATCAGCTCCCTCCTGATCAGTGGCTGGGGTATTTTGAGATACATATTGAACAGGGACCTGTATTATATGAAAAACATATTCCGGCGGCGATTGTTACTGCTATAGCGGGTCAGCAACGTAGTCAACTGGTTTTTACAGGAATGGCGGGGCATGCAGGTACGGTGCCGATGGCTATGCGGCAGGATGCCCTTTGTTGTGCAGCGGAGTGTATTGTGATGATTGAACAATGGGCCATGCAGCATAAAGAGAAGGTGGTAGCTACGGTTGGTACTTTGCAGGTGGTACATGGCGCTTCTAATGTAATTCCGGGAGAAGTGGTGTGTAGTCTTGATGTAAGAAGTGCAGATCCTGAAATGATTAAAGTATCGCATTCCGAATTATTGCAAATGCTCGGGACGATCTGTGGAAAAAGGAATATCAGTTTTGAATGGAATATTGTGCAGGAAACACTACCCGTCACTTGTGATGCCGAACTATCTGGTTTGCTGGAACACGCCATTCAATCCACGCATATGGAAATAGTAAAACTAGTCAGTGGGGCAGGTCATGATGCAGTAGCTGTAGCTTCCGTAGCCCCTGTTTGCATGCTCTTTGTACGTTGTTTCAAAGGTATCAGTCATCATCCGCTGGAAGATGTGGAGCCGAAGGATATTGAAGCAGCCCTACAGGTCGCCCACGCATTTATTCAACAACTTATCAGATAAACATATGGAGATTTCAGCACTCACCCGTTCGGTCGTAAAACGTAATCATGCATTGATATGCCCGGATGGACATGTAAATAGCGTGGTACCCGGATGGACGAATTGTACCATTCATGTGCTCATCAATGAACAGATGGGCGCACGGTTATGTCAGACACTCATCACCCTGAATCCGGAGAGTATTGTCAGTGGTAAAACCGCTGCTTCACAGATCTTCTTTTATGTGATAGAAGGGCATTGTACTGCAAATGGCACCGTACTCTTCGCTGGTCAGTACATTTACTTTCCTCCCGGAGAGGAGTACCAGATTGTGCAAGCAAGTACCGGAGCGCAGTTGCTTACTTTCCACAAGGTGTACGAGCCATTGGATGGATATAGCACACCGGGTATCCTGTTTGGCGATAGTGCCAAAATACCCGGGCCTGCTTTTTTAGGTGATCCTGCACTAAGACTACAAGTATTATTGCCGGAAGATCTTTCTTTTGATATGGCCGTGAATATCTTTACTTATGACCCCGGTGGGCACCTGCCATTTGTGGAAACCCATATTATGGAACATGGATTGCTATACTTACAGGGGCAAGGGGTGTATATGCTGGATCACCAATGGTATCCTGTCAAAAAAGGAGATGCAATCTGGATGGCGCCGTACTGCCAGCAATGGTTTACGGCGATGGGCAAGGAACCCGCAGTGTATATTTATTACAAAAATGTAAACAGGTTTCCAACTGCCATATGACACTGGATGTACTCAATCACCTACCCCAATCTGAGTTGTATACCACCCTGCAGCAATGCTGTGGATCACATGTATGGGTGGAAAAGATGATAGCGGATTTTCCTATGAGGGATAAAGCTACCCTTTTGGAAGCAGCCAGCAGGCATTGGTTGGCATGTACGCCTGCCGATGGTTTGGAGGCATTCAGTCATCATCCCCGCATCGGTGATCGTCCGGCTTTGCATAAAGAACAGGCTGGTGTAGTTAATGCATCAACAGATGTATTAGCCGATTTAGCCACCGGTAACCAAATCTATGCAGAACGATTCGGCTATATTTTCATCGTATGTGCTACCGGAAAATCTGCTTCGGAAATGTTGTCATTGCTCAATGCCAGGATAAACAATACCCCATCAGCAGAAATTAAGATCGCCATGGCAGAGCAAGGCAGGATCACACAACTACGTCTTGAAAAATTACTTTCATGAGCCAGTTAACTTCCCATATATTAGATACTTCCCTCGGCATACCCGCCCGGGAAGTATCTGTTACGTTATTTGTAATGCACGACAAGGAGTGGAAACAAATAGCTGCCGGCATCACTAACAATGATGGCAGAGTCACCAACCTTTTGGATGCGGCCTCCCTCCTACCTCATGGACTGTATAAATTACATTTCAATACACAGGAATATTTTGAGCGCAATTTTACCACTTCCTTTTTCCCTTTTGTAGAAATTGCTTTTTATATCAACAGCCATGAACACTATCATGTGCCCCTTTTGTTATCACCCTTTGGTTATTCCACTTACCGTGGTTCTTAAACTGATCAAACTATGCAACTCTCCATCCCCGATTCGGACAAACTGGCCCTGCTGGGTACTTTAAAAATAGCAAACCTCGCTTTTCAGAAAACTTACCCCGGCGATAAACCTGACCGGCAACCAGTACATACTGTGTATGGCGGTGCGAACCTGTTCAAGGCAGATACCTGTTTCAGAATGGGGGAAATCGCCCTGCAACATTTTCATACCTACGCGCCTGATAGCAATATACTGGCAGCCGCCTTATGTTGGGAAAGTACAACACCATCCGAAATCATTTATCATAAGATCATTTATAAATTACAGACCGAACCTGTTGAGGATTTTAGAATCGATTTTGAAGATGGTTTTGGCAACAGACCTGATGACGAAGAAGATGCGACTGCCATTGCAGCGGCTATTGAACTGGCAAAGGGTATGGCCGCATCAACGATCTCTCCTTTTATTGGTATCCGGATCAAACCATTTACTGAAGATCTGAAACAGCGAAGTGTGCGTACATTGGATCTGTTTCTAACGACCTTACTGCAACATACGAATGGCGAATTGCCGGCCAACTTTGTGGTCATGCTGCCAAAGGTGACTATTCCTGAACAGGTCAGTACTTTAGTGCGTTTCTTTGAAGTGCTGGAAAAAGTTCATCAGCTGGAACCGGGCACTTTGAAAATGGAAACGATGGTAGAAGCGACGCAGATCATTATGGATGATGAAGGACGTAATCCGCTGATGCGTATTATCAGGGCGAGTGAAGGACGTTGTATTGCGGCACATTTTGGTACGTATGATTATACTGCTTCCTGTGGTATTACAGCGAAGTACCAGACGATGGCACATCCGGTTTGTGATTTTGCACATCATATGACGAAGGTGGCATTGGGTGGTACGGGGATATTTTTATCTGATGGGGCTACGAATGTGATACCGGTAGCTTTGCATAAAGGGGATTACCTGAATTATGCACAACTGGAAGAGAATAGGGAACATGTACACCAGGCATGGCGTACGGGTTATAATCATACGATGCATTCGCTGATCAATGGGTTTTACCAGGGATGGGACCTGAACCCGGCACAGTTACCTATGCGGTATGCGGCGACTTATCATTTCTTTTTGAGTAATTATGAGGAGGCGTTGTTTAGGTTGAAAACATTTGTGGAGAGAGCGGCTATTTCGACTTTGACGAAAGATATTTTTGATGATGCTGCTACGGGTCAGGGGTTGTTGAATTTCTTTTTGAAGGCGATTAATTGTGGAGCGGTTACTGAGGAGGAGGTGGTGGCGACAGGGTTGACGATGGAGGAGATCAGGACGAGGTCGTTTTTCAGGATATTGGAAGGGAGGAGGAAAAGGGCCAACATTGAGATGTAAGAATTTCACCGAAGGCGAAATTCTTACATCTCAATGTTGTGAGCCGGCTGGAATTTTTTAAATTAAATAGTTTAAATCTTTATCCCTGCTGTAATATAAAAGGTTCTGCCATCAGCTGGTAAGATACCCGGCCCCGGATACATGGTAATTCTGCGGTTGAAATATTTTTCGTTCGTGAAGTTATTCACACCCGCGGAGAAGTGATAGCCTTTGGTCAGCTGCCAGTCAAAACTCCAGTCAAATACATGCCAGTCAGGGATTACACCTGTTACACCGGCTGCACTATGTGCTGTATTAAGTGCATCATTGTAACTCCTGCTGTTGTAACTAAATAAGAAACCGGTGGAGAGCCCTTTGTGCTGGAAGGTAATACCTGTCTTGTTGATCCAGTCAGGTGTATTCTCTATCATGTTTCCTTTAACATCCGTATTCACACCTGCGTTATTGATAGTCGTGCTATTGTAACGACCATGCTGCCAGGCGAGTGAATTGAAGATACGCAGGTCATTGGCGCTACGTGCCGCATGGAAAACCCTGAACAATGAAAGCTCTACATAGGCTTCTACTCCTTTATTTACAGCGTTACCCACATTGGTAGTTAATAAGTGATTTGCCCCATCGTCTCCTTTGAAGGTGAGAAGGCCAATCCTGTTACCATAATACACATAGAATACATTCACATCAAAACGGATCATATCACTAAAATGCCCTCTGTAACCAAAATCCACATCATAGCCTTTAGTATCTTTCAGGCTGGGATCTATCTGATCCAGTCTGTCAGCAGGTGTAACACTGGCATAGAGATAAGGACGGTATGCCTGTGATACATTGCCATACAACTGGCTAAAGCTATTCACCTTGTATTCCAGTCCTGTGCCGAACAGCGGGAAATGCCGGTTGCCTTTATAGTTGGCTGCACTACTGGCATTGTTGATCACACCTGTGAGATCGGTATTGATGATTTCATATCTTACACCCGGTGTGATGGAAAAACGATCTGTCAGCTGGAAGATATTCTCTGCGAAGGCTGCATAGTTCTTTGTATTGAAATGCAGATCGATGCCATAGGCTTTTGTGAGACTCAGGTCAAAGTCACTGCCGGTGGTACCTGTACCTTTTTGTTCTCTTTTGGTTTTACTGGTGGAAAAGCGAAGCCCGGTTGCCAGCGTGCTTTTGACTGATCCAATATGATAACTATGTAATAAGCGGGCTTCTGCAGCAAAACTGGTGTAGTAATCCCTGTCTACCTGCCTTGGATTGTATGTACCTAAGCTGGTATTGATGGTATCCATTACATTTGGCGCATTGATAAATTGTACACTGTTCCTTTCTCCGAACAATGCATTGGAGGTAATATCCAGTTTTGTATTTTCAGAGAATTTATACTTGAATGTAAGGGCAGGGATATTTATTTTAGGTTGGAAGAAATTTCTCTTTCGGAAAGATTGTTTTCCACTTACTGCAAACTGTGCATCTGTCAATCCACCTGCTATCTGCTGTACATAATCCATTCGTGAGAACTGAAAACTCAGGCCACCTTTATCATTGAAGTTATATTGAAGATTAGCATGGTAAGCGTGGTAATCAAAGCGGGCATTGTCTCTCCACCCATCGCCATGTCTGTAGTCGTAGTAAGCGTAGTAGGTGAGTTTACCTTTGGTGCCTCCTGCTGCGTTGTAAGAATTAAACAGGTTATTACCACCTATGGTCTGTTCACTTTCAAATACAAACGGGCGGGTACTGTCACCTTGTTTCAACACATAGTTCATCATCCCGCCGAATTGCGGACCGAATTGTAATGCTGCTGAACCACGTACCAGCTGTATTGTTTGCACTGCCTGTAGCGGCAATGAATAATGGTTTTCAGGATAGCCAAAGAGATCACTGTTGGTATTGTACCCATTCTGACGCATGTTCATTTCTATAGAGCGATGTGCATCCGTACCTCTTACACCGATATTCACCTGTGTACCGGCACCATCCATTTCCCATGTTATTAAACCGGGGATCTGTGCGAATAACTGGCGGGCGAGGTTCTGTGCAAGATTACCTTTGCTGCCATCCAGGAGTAACTGATTGGTATGCTTACCAGCGTAGATGAGCGTGCCTGATACATCCGGAAGGCTGGTGCCCGCACTGTTCTTTTTGTAGGTGCTGACAGTAATACTATCCAGGTTCTTTAGAATAGTAGTGTCATGCTGCTGCGTGTGGGAATAAATAGAGAGTAAGAGCAGTAACTTCATTGTTCGATTTTGGTATTGTGATGAAGTTAACAAATTCCCTTTTATAAAGAATAACACAAACGATCAGGATGTATCAAAATAAATGAAATTCCTTAGAACTGCATAAATGCATACCTGGTTTCATCAGCTATCCGAATTGAAAGAGCGTGTATCTTATTTTGAGTTCTTATGTTTGA